>DASVAE010000085.1:0-23607 GCA_036376495.1 Candidatus Sulfotelmatobacter sp.
CCGGAATCGGGCGCTGACTGAATTTCATTCAGGACATCCGCAGCCGCCTGCACTCGATCGCTAGCTTTCGATTCTTTTGCCGGCTCGTCCGCCGCATACATAAACGAGCACAGCCACACAACCAGGGTCAGCAGCAAAAGCTTATTCATGGCTCCTCACCACAACTGATTTCTGGGATCTTGTATCTGGATTGTAAATGAATTCAGAAAGTTAAATCGTCGGGCAGGATCAAACGCGACATCACTCCGGAACTAAGGCGGGGCCAAAAAATGCGGGGCTGAAAGCAGTGACCCTAAATCGCCACTCTCAACCCCGTCTCCCAGGTTCTGTGGTAGGTGGACCGAGTATGCGGTGAGTGCTGATTTCGAACAAGATTACGAAGGTAAGTTCCCGAAAGTTACGCAGGGTAATGAGCTATAAGCAATGAGCGATGAGCAAAAAGCGATGAGCCATGAGCAGGAGCTGGTTGGCTCACGACTCACGGCTCATCGCTCACGGCTCAAGGCTACTTTGCTGCGACCAGCGAATGCGTGATGGCATGCACCGATAACGCAATCCGGTTCTGCACCCCCACCTTACGCATCAACTTCGCTACGTGGGCCTTTACGGTGCGCTCCTCAATGCCGAGCTGCGATCCGATTTCTTTGTTGGAGCGCCCGGCTACAAGCATCTCCAAAACTTCTTTCTCGCGATCGGTAAAAGTCACGCGCCCGGCGGGGAAGATGCGCCCAGGAGCCGAAGACACCCGCTCGATAAACATCGACAGCACGCGACGCGGCGCCCACACGGAACCCTGATTGACAATGCGGATGGCCTGTGCGAATTCCGCCGGCGTGGCCGCTTCGTCCACATATCCCTTGGCCCCGGAAGCAATCGCTTTGAGAATGGTCTCTTCGTCAATGCCCGACCCGGTGACGATAATCCGCAGATCCGGACGCGTGGCCTTCAGGCTGGCCATCACATCGAACAGGTTTTGTCCCGAACGGTTGCCTAGCAGAATGAGATCGATGCCCTGCAATGTACTGATCTCAGGCAGTGCAGCCGAGATGAGCTCGAACTCAGGTTCGGAATCGAACAATGCGCGGAACCCGACAAAGCGTAAAGGATCGCTTTCGACTACGGCGATTCGAATAACTGGTTTTCTCGCGACTGCTGCTGCTTTCATAGTTTTCCCTTGTAGGGCCAGATTCTTTGCAACCAGCATAGTAATAATTCGGCGCGTTGCAAAGAGAAGGTGACCGAAGGGAAATTACGGGAGTAACATGAGTTGTGCGGTCGTCAGCCCCGTTTTCAGCGGCAACTCATGAGCCAAAACCCCTGATTTGTGTCGGGGCATCCGCCATCGGCTGTCCGGTCGAGCGCCGCTCGACAGTTTCTGCACCGCAGATCGAAAGATTCGGAAAACGATTCGGAGAATCCCCTCGCATGAAATCGAAGCTTTTCTGTTGCCTACTTGTTTTCACCCTGCTCGCCGCGCTTCCACTCTTCGCTCAAGAATCCACGGCGCCAGCAACCGGCCAGAGTCCGGACTCCACCTACACTCCGAAATTCAAAGGAGACCCTGCGCACTCTGACTCCGAAGCCGGGGCCCTCGCCTACATGCGCGTGGTCATCCGCGCCCAGAAACGGTTCAACAAGCAATACGGACATTACGCCACCACGCTCGCGGAGCTGGTTCACTCCGGTTCATTCACGAAGCGCATGGTCAATCCCGACCGCGGAGACTACACTGCGGGTTTCAAAGGCAAGAAGGACAGCTACATCCTGACTATGACCCCGAAAAACATGGACTCCCAGCACCGGTCCTTCTACGCCGACGAGGACGGAAAGATTCGCGGCGACGACAGCAAGCCGGCAGACGCCAACTCCCCGGTAGTGAAGTAGATCAGGCCGGGACAGCCGCTCGGGATCTCCACTCGAGCGCAAGCTCGACAGCTTCCGCATGCCGCGCCAGTCGGGCAGTAGAAGAGCGAGGTCCGTTGCGCGTACGTGATCCGATCTGAGATCTGAAGCAATAAAAAGGCGCGCCTCTTAGCGCGCCCTTCTGAGCTAGATCCGCTTACCGGTGCGCTACACCGCCGTGAAACCCACCGCCGCCATGGAATCCACCGCCAGTTCCGTGGCCTACGCCAAAGCCGCCGGCGCGTGCCCCAGGGAATGCATTAATGGCGCCGCCGTGACGCGTCACAGTATGATTGTGGAACCCGCGTCCGATGGCAACCGGCCGGTTTCCATTGAAGTGGCGGTAACCGGCGAATCCGCCGTAATAAGGCGCGCGCCAGACCATCACCGGCGAATAAAAGCCCCAGCCGAACGGGTTGTAGAAGAATCCACCTGCTGGAATGAACGTGAACCCATTAAACCAGGGATCCCAATACCAGCCGGCGCCCCACCATCCCGGGGCGAAACCGCCATTGCCGTAATATCTCTGAGCCGCATCCACGTTCGCCTCGGCTAAGTATTCCGAACGCAAGCTGCTCCAGCGATACAGGTCATCGTTCTGTGTGACTTCTTTCTTGTCGAAGCCCTGCGATTTCAGTTTTGCGCTGTTCAGAGCAATCTCGTGGTTCTTTTTTACGGTCACCTTACGATCGTCTGCGTTGACCGACGCCTTGCCATCGAACACTCGAACCTGCTGGTCGGTCGCATCGAAGTCATACAAGCCAGTTTTCAGAACCGTTGTGTCGGCTCCGGACTGGGAGATATGGATGTTGTTCTCTTTGTAAATCTCATCCACTTCCAGCATCGCTTCGCCTTGCCGCAGCGCCACCTGCGTATCCGTCAGATTATTCGAAACCATCTTCACGGCGCTGTTGCTACCAACCCTGAGATACACGCCGGGCGTGAGCAGAATCTCCGCCTTTCCGTTTCCGGTCTCGAGCACTTGCCCATCCTGCAAATTCGCCGTTCCCACCTCATTGGAAGTCAGCGTCTGATTCCCAATCGATGCCTGGCCTTCCACATAATTCAACGTGCCTGGAATTGCCATATGCTGCCTGCTGTCCGTCTCTGCTCCCCACGCGGGCAGAGACAAAAGCGCAGCCAGGAAACAGCTCGTGGCCGCCATTTTCCATCTTGCCAGCTTCATAACTTCTCCTTCCTTTTGCCTCTTCCACTACTGATTGGATGTTCAGTGGAAGCTTGCGGATGCAGGCTAACCCTTTCCAATTAAGCCGTTTAGCTAGGCGACAGCGTAAAGAAATGTAATCGAAAGCACGACCGGTACTCAGTCCGGATGCTAGTATCGCGGAACGAGGAATCCGAGTTCTGCTCATGCACAATTCTCAAAGAGTGGCCGTGATTACCGGTGCGGCGCAAGGCATCGGACGTCGCACGGCAGAGTTGTTCGCCAAGCAGGGCTACTCGCTCGCATTAGTCGATCTGAAGCCCATGGATGCCACCGCCCATGCGGCTCAGAACTCCGGAACAGAGGTCCTGCAACTCGCCGGCGACATTTCCAACGAGCAGGACGTCTCTCAATTTGCAGCGAGCGTCACAGATCGTTGGGGACGTGCCGACGTGCTCGTCAACAACGCAGGCATCAGTTTCATCTCGCCCGCGGAGCAGGTTTCGGCAGCCGACTTCCGCCGCGTTTTGGAAGTCAACCTGGTCGCCCCTTTCCTCCTGGCGAAAGCGTTCGGCACGATGATGCTTTCACAGAAACGCGGCAGCATCGTGAATGTCGCGTCCGTCGCCGGGTTGCTCGGCATCGCCGATCGTAGTGCCTACAACGCTTCCAAGCACGGCCTGATTGGCCTGACACGTACCCTCGCGTCGGAGTGGGGAGGCCGAGGCGTACGCGTCAACGCCGTCTGCCCGGGATGGGTCAAAACAGAAATGGACGCCGCCGATCAGGCTGGCGGCGGATACAGTGACGACGACATCACCAGCCGAGTTCCCATGGCTCGCTTCGCCTCTCCGGACGACGTCGCCCAAGCGATCGCATTTCTCGCGGATGACCGCCTGAGCGGCTACGTCAACGGCCATACCTTGTCCGTGGACGGCGGCTGGTCTGGCGACGGCAGCTGGGACAGCCTGCGCCTGCGGCATCGATAGCCTGAAATCACTGCGCACTCAACAAGACAGTTGGCTTGAGTTGCAGGCGACTATCGAAAGGAGACTATTGCTTCACGATCCCTCTCACGAAACAGGCCTGGTCCCGCGCTCCCCACGTGTACTTGTATTCTTCCCTGCCTTGCAGAAAATCGAACGCCTGGTGCCCACTCTCGATTGCCCGCTGCACCGCATGTCCGATTGTGATCGCTCCCACACTCTTTCCCGCGTATTCCAGGTCGAAGCCGCTCAGATACGAATAGACTCGATCACGAACGCGAAAGCCGTAAATCACTGCGACTAATCTTCGCGCCATGCGGATGCCGTGGAACATCAGCATTCCCGCATTCAGAAATCGTCGCGCCACCAGGCGATGAAAGCTTCGATCCCGTGCTGTGCTCAGCGCCCCGCGACAGCCCTCCTCCCGCCAGCGCTGCTGGTGCAAACGCTCCAGCGCATCCGAGAAGTCATCCAGAGTTGCAGGCCTCGCCTCCTCGAAAGAGTACGGATGAACTCCCTGCAGCTTGCGCGCATAACTTTGCGATCTCCTCAGCATGACGGACCCGTGCCCCAGATCGCGAAGATCAATGGCCACGCACGGTACCTGCTCACCTTCTTCGACGCGCCATGCATCATGCTCGACGCTGTCATCCAACAAAGGCGACCCGCGACGAAGCCGCTGGAAGCTGCACACATCCCAGCCGTCGCTTCGCTTGCCTATCTCCGCCACGAGCGCATTGCAGCAAGTTCCGCGCCATGCAGGATGGAAAAGCACGTCGAGATAATCGGAATTCCCGGTGCCCAGGAGAAAGAGCCGCCGCGTCGGATCCGCCGCAGACCGGAAGATCTGAAGCGGCGCCAATCCCACCAACCGCGCCCCCTGCCAGAACGCAAACGAAAACAACTGCCCTTCGCCATAATGCTTCCACCACGGCAGAAGCCAATCGGGAGATTGAAACGGCGTGGCATCGGGAAGCCACGACCATAATTCCCGCCAATCCTCTTCCAGTTCCTCCAGCCGCAGCGAGCAGCTAACCAATTCGCAGTCGATGGACGGGGCCCGCGCACCCGCGGACCCGTTGGTCCGGTCCGGAGGTGCGGTCACTCTCTGCAAGGTCAGGCCGCCTGCGACAACCGGCATGCCCCCTCCAAAATCCCGCGATAAGTAGCGATATAGTTTTCGACCATGCGATCCGGCGAGAACCGGTGCATCGCCACCGTTCGGCACTTTTCAGAATCGAGAGACTGGCACGCCCGTATCGCATCTGGGAGATCATCAGCATCTCGCACGAGGAATCCCGTTTCCCCGTCCTGCACAACTTCCGGCAGAGCCCCGTTCGCGAAAGCCACCACCGGCGTGCCGCAGGCCAGCGCTTCCCGGGCAACCAGCGAACTGGTTTCTGGGGCAAGGCTAGGCACCATGAGACAACTCGCGGCGGAGAGCAGACGACACTTTCCCCGCATTGCCACTGGACCGATGTATCTTCGCTGGGCGTCGAGTTCCGGCACAATTTCTTCCGCAAAGTAGGTCTGATGTTCACGAAACGGATATACCTTGCCAGCGAGCAGCATGGGCGTGTGCGCCCGCCTACACGATTGCAATGCGAGGTGGAATCCCTTCTCCGGACAGATTCGGCCCAATGCCGCCGCGAACTCGCCCCTGCGGATGCCTCGCTGGCGGAACAAAGCGGAGGAGACACCATTCTCGAGTGCCGGCAGCATCGGCAAGGACTTTGGAAACGTCTCAGCCTGGGAACGGGAAACACAATGGAAAAACGTGTTGGGCCTGGTGACCGTGAGCGCGTTCGGCTTATACCAGTGCAGCGGGAGGTGCAGGGTCACTAGTACCGGCACATCCTTCGCGGGAAGATAGTCGGCGAAATCCACTCCGTGCAGGTGCAAGACGTCCACTGGATACCGACGCAAGGCTTCTGCAATTGCCTTTCGGATCGAGTCGTGCGCCAGGCGCCAGCCTTCATCGGACACGCGCCCGTCCACCGCCATGGTCGGAATCAGCGTTCCGGAAATTTTTGATTCCGGCCGAGCGATCACGAGCGAGTTGTACCCGCGGCGTACCAGGCCTTTATCAATTTGGAGAAGAATTTGCTCCGCGCCGCCAACCGATTCCGGGCCAACCTCCGCAAGCCAGAACGCTACACTCAGCACCGTGAAACTCACTCTGTCATGGATGAAGAATTTCGCTCAAAGTTTGCGATGCCATTTTCCGCCAGGTTGCACCATCAGTTCCCCAGTTGAAATTCTCATACCAAAGCTTGCCCTCATGGGGTGGACGCGTGAAATCATATTGCGGAGCCATTCGAAATGTCTCCACTTCCGGCTGAACAAAGGGTTGCAAAGTTCTTTCCTGAGTCCTGAAGCTTTTGATCATGCGGATTTTAAGTTCCCGCTCACCTGCGTTCAGCCGATAGGTGTATTGCGTTTGCGGCGCACGGGGCAGAAAAGTATAAGTCTCCATTCCGGCACATCCTGCGTGATATCCCGCGAACTCGCATAAGCAAAAAGAAGCGGCTCGGCGCGCCATCTGGCAAGCAAACGCAACCGAATCATGATCGGGATGACCACCCTCATAGGCATGCGTCAGCACTACCGCGGCCTGGAACTGCCGCACTACTGCCAGTACTCTCTCTGTTACTTCCTTCAACTGGAATGAAAGCTGCTGATCCGTCAATTGCAGATTTGTGATCGCGTCCTCACCAATGCCGGCCTGGGCGAGAGCCTGAACGGTCTCTTTCCGGCGCGCCTCCGCATATTCTTCTCGGGTTGTAAACCCAGCGGCAAGGGCATCACCGCCATTCAGCGGTGAGCCGTCAGTCACATGAATAATTTTGATGTTGGGCCTGCGGCGCAGCAAGGCACCGGCGCCAATCGTTTCGTCATCCGGATGAGCCGCAATCAGCAGAGTGCTGGGGGTATTTGCTTGCTCTCCGGGCGAGAGAAAAGAAAATTCCAGTTCTTCCCTGCACCGATCGTGAGCGGCCTTCATTACGGATAGTTTCAACACTACCTGTGAGATGGGCCCTAGTCCATCCGGTACACGCTGTAACTCTGGCGCGAGGAAAAAAGGCAGATGCTAGCGCAAAATCGGCGTCTGATTCTTTACTCCTCATCGCCGGCAGGAATCACCGTTAACTGCACCGTCTTGCGATCGGTTTCACTCAGCTGCAAGGCCTGTCCCTGGCCCTCGCAGCTCTTGAGAAATTCCGGATTGTAGTAGGCTTGCCCATCCACACTTTCCCAGGCAAAAAGCGTGTAAGTCCCGCCGCGGATTCCCCGCAAGCTGAAGTGGCCATTCTGGTCGCTTACAGTCTGGCGATATTGATCCATGTGCCCGCGCATCCGCGACTCCGGGACCGCAACGACCACCGCGTTCGCCACCGGCTGGCCTTTGGAGTCGCCCGCGACCCCCTCCACGACAGCGCCGTTCGCGCTCGCCACCAGGTCGAGAAAAACCGTCCCGCCATTCACCGCGATTCCCGATTCACCTACATCGCGCGTCCCCGAGAGAACTGTTTTCAAAAACCAACCTTCATTGGCGCCGCTGCCATTCCCCAGAATCTGCACGTAGTAGTTTCCCGGAGGCACATCAGTCCATACGAACTCTCCACCGGCTGTCACATGCGCCAGATTTGAGAAACTGGCGCCCGGAATTGCGGCCTCGTCATCTTGTCCATCTACCGGCTGCAGTACCAGATAAACCTGGTCCGGATCAAAACCTTTTCCCGAACTCTCCACTCGCAAGCGTCCCCGCACGGTCGCTCCTGGCTGGGGTGAAAGGCGCAACCCATCGACATTGCTCGAACCCACTTCCAGAGTTTGCCGCGCTATCATGGGCACGGACGATCCCTCGACGCTAGCCAAGAGCAGGTAGCTGCCCGGAGAAACATCGCGAATAACGAAGCTACCGTCCTTGTGCATCTCGGTCCCGCTCGTTACCAGCCGGAAATCGCGCGATTGCAGCATGATCGTGGCTGAGGTTCGTGGCGGAAGATTGACCACCTGTCCGCGAATGCTCAAGCTGGGACCAGGCGTCAAAGAGAAGTTGGCGGGAAACTCATCGCCGGCATGCAACTGAATGGGCATGGCCTGGCTCCGGTCCGGTGTCCCGGGATAATAGGTCGTCTGATATGCTGTCGCTTGGCCGTTATCTCCCGCACCCGCACTCTTCCCGTCTCCTCGCGCCCCAGCGGATTCGATCAGGCTTTTGAAGTCGGGCGGAGGATTCACTGAAATGAACACGGTTCCAGGCGGCAGATTCGCGATCCGATACTCGCCCAGATCATTTGTGCGCTCGGATCCGACCTGCTCCCAGTGTTTGTGTCCGGTCACGAAAGTCTGACGCAGTGCGCTGACCTCAGCCCCGGCCAGTGGGTCCCCGTCTTCGTCGGTGACTCGTCCACGTAGGACTGCCGCCGCCTGCAAGCGGATTTGCAGACCCTTAACGTCCTCGCCCGGTCGGAGTGTGAAGACTCGCCCTTCCGACCTGCCGTGATGCTTATCGATGTCCAGAAACCCTGTGCGCTCCGCAAACAAGCGGTAACGCCCGGGCAGGATGTTCTCGATGCGAAAGGCACCGTCCGGCCCAGTCGTCCCGGTATAGTCGCCACCTTGTTTTTGATTCTCAGCAATCAATTCGACCAGAACCTTCTTCACCGGTTCCCCGCTGGGATCCTTGGTAACGATCCCCTCGATTGCGGCTTTCTGGGACACTGGCACGACCCCGGACTGCTGCGAGAGGGCACAACTACCTAGCACAGCCATACAAAGGAATCGGGAGACCAGGTTCATCGGAGAAAGTCGCGAGAGTCTGCAAGCGGCATACAAGAAGAGTCTACTGGCGCTAATCAATTTTATCGAGACTGAGGCGCCCATGTCCTGTGGTTCCGTTGACAGGCGGAAATCCAGCAGACATAATCCGAATGTCCCCAGAAAGCAGGCTGAGCGTTGTCATTGGTGGACGGTAGTGTCCTTGGGGTTCAGTATTTGTGCGCAATGTTTAAATTCACAGAGCATCCGCCGGAAGTTGCAACGCAGATTGGTGAGCCAACTAAGGTAAGTGCAATCCCAATTCTCCGGCGCTACTATGTGACGGCAGCCGCGCTAATTCTCCTCAGTGCCCTGCCGACGCTCCTGCTTTACCCACAATTACCCAGCGTGGTCCCGCTGCACCCTGAGAGCAGCGCTTTCGGCCCCAAATGGTCTCTGTTCCTCTACACTCCCGGGCTGATGATCGGCATCTTGCTCATGTTTATTGCACTGCCCCGCATCTCGGGCACTCGCTTCCAGATGAACTCGTCGCAGCCCTCTTATCTGTACGTCATGATCGTCATCGTCACGCTTCTCTCGTATTCACAAATACTGGTCTTGCTTTCGGGTCTGGGCTGGAATGTAAATGAGACATGGGGCTTGGCGGGAGGCGCCTGCCTATTGATCGTGCTAATCGGCAATGCGGTGTGCAGGATGCGCCGCAGCCTGAAAACGGTAAGAACCACGTAGTGATGGCCCTTTGGCCGCCCGGCCCCAGAAGCCTCGGGTTTGGCGAGAACCCTGTTCTATTCAACTGTCCTTGCGATAGAGCAGATTGCGCATCGCTTCCCGGCGAGCAGCATTGGCTCCTTTGTCGCCCTTCCATCCGTCGCCGGCGTTGCCACTGGGATTGGTAGCCTCTTCTTCGCTGCACTCCGGACAGCGATTCGCAAACCCAGGTTTTCCGGGCTTCAGTTCGAATTCTTCCCCGCAGAACGCGCACGTTTTGATCGGAAATGCCATAACAAAAACATCATAATTGAGGCTGCCCGCGCGCTTCTACCCTGGCTGGCCGGAAACGAGGCGCCATAGAGCGGGCACGGACCGCGTTACGCCGTGAGATCGGGCGGCGGCTTCACTTCCGGTTCGCTGAAATGCTTAATTCAGAAAATACTGGCGGTACAAGGTGTCCCTCTGAGCCGGACGGAAGCCCGCATCGCGAATGATGCGCCGCAACTCTTCTTCCGTCGTGCAATTCGTCACGCCGGCGGCACGCACGACATTTTCTTCCAACATCACCGAACCAACGTCATTCCCGCCAAACCGCAACCCCATCTGGCAGACTTTCAGTCCCTGCGTCACCCAGCTGGATTGCACGTTAAGAAAGTTGGAAAGATAAATCCGTGAGATCGCCAGCACTTTCAAATACTCCACCGCGGTCGCCTCATCCCAATGCCGTCCGCCGAGCGCCGTGTTTGCCGGCTGAAAACTCCAGGGGATGAAGGCGGTAAAGCCACCCGTTTCTTCCTGCAGCTCATAAAGTTTTTGAAAATGATTGATGCGATGCTCATACTTCTCTCCTACGCCGAACATCATGGTCGCGGTGGTGCGCATTCCGATCTCATGTGCCGTGCGATGCACGTTGATCCAGTCTTCGGTCAAGCACTTCAGCCGCGCGATCTTGTACCGCACTTCGTCATCCAAGATTTCCGCGCCGCCACCCGGGATCGAATCCAGCCCCGCATCGCGCAATCGCAAAATGGTGTCACGAATGCTTAGTGCGCTGTACTCAGCGATCGCGATGATCTCCGAGGCCGAGTAGCAATGCAGATGAATCTTGGGGAACCGTTCCTTGATGCCGCGCAGCATCTTTTCGTGCCAGTCAATCTTCAGGTCCGGATGCAGACCGCCCTGCATCAGCACGCCAGTGCCGCCGAGTTCCACCGTCTCGCCGATCTTCTCGTAGATGGTGTCGAAATCGAGAATGTACCCCTCCTTGGCTGCCGGCCCTTTTAGCGGCCGGTAAAACGCGCAGAAGGTGCAATACTCCGTGCAGAAGTTGGTGTAATTGATGTTGCGGTCAATGATGTAGGTGACGACACCCTCGGGATGCAGCTTGCGGCGCACCGCATCGGCTTCCATGCCGATCCCAATCAGGTCGTCGGACTCAAACATTTCCAGCGCTTGCTGTTTTGTTAAAGGCATGGGATCGAATTCCACAGAACTATATATCTTAGCGGAAGCGACGGAACTCTCAAAGGCGTGATGGGCCGACAAAGACCTTGGATCCATCGATAGGCGCTGCACCCGAGAACCCCGCCCATGATGCTTCCCGTAATCAAAAAGTTAGGTCCTTGGTGTTAAGGGGGCAGCCCTAACTACGTTAACTGACATCTAAGCTTGTACTCACAAAAATACGGTCTCCCCTGTTGTAGACCCCCGAGAGGTAGTCATGACGCGCGCTGTAGATAGTTCTTCAATGACCCCACGGGTCAGCCCGTGGAGGTGTGCCGCCCTTGTTGTTACCGCCGCTTTACTTTCGCTTGCTGCCCCAATTGCCTGGTCGCAGGCCACCTCTGGCACGCTGACCGGTCAAGTAACCGATCCGACCGGCGCTGTGATTCCGAACGCCACGGTAAAGATTACCGACACTCAACATAATTCTTCAGTTACCGCTAACACGAATGCAGAGGGCTTGTTCACGCGCACCCAGCTCGCGAACGGCACGTATAACATCATCGTTTCTGCGACCGGATTCCAACCCACCCAACAGAACAACATCGTGGTGGATGTTGATCGGGAGACGCGAATCAATGTCCAGATGCAGCTGGGCGGAGCATCGCAAACGGTCCAAGTCGTTGCCGATCAGGCCCCGGTTCTGGTCACGGATCGCGCCGAAATCAGCACCACGGTGACTTCCCGGGAGCTGACCGACATCCCTACCATCGGCCAGAATGTCACGCAGTTGGAACTGCTCGCACCCGGCACCGTACGCAACACGTATGACATTGCCGGCACAGAGAACCCCCAGGGCGGGCAGGCCAACAACACCAATGGCTTGCTGTTCGGGTTCACCAACCGTCAGATCGATGGCGCTGACGATATGGACGCCGTGCTCGGCATTCAGGTAGTGAATCCCCCGCCCGACTCCCTGGACCAGATGAAGGTGACGACCAGCAACTACGACGCCGAGTTCGGACGCTCTGGGGGCTCTTTCGTCTCCTACACCACGAAGTCCGGAAGCAATGATTTCCACGGCGACTTGTTTGAGGTCCTGCGCAATAACTTCTTCAATGCGCGGGATCCCTACACCGAAAGCATTCGCCAGCAGCCCTTGCGCTTCAATCAGTTTGGAGGTTCGGTCGGCGGGCGTGTCATCCGTGACAAGTTATTTTTCTTCGGAACCTACCAGGGACAACGAGAGCGCCTCGGCGGCGGGTTCCAGGAATTTGTACCGACCGCCGCCGAGCGTACCGGCGATCTGACCCCACTAGGTGGCCCGGTTCTCCCGCCCGGCGCCATCAGCCCAGTAGCCTCGAAACTCCTCGCAGGCATCCCGCTGCCCAATATTGGCAGCAACACTTACCTTGGCACCGGCAGTGTGAAATTCAACTCGGACCAGTACGATGCCCGTGTCGACTGGAACCTGAATCCCAACAATCGCTTGTTCGTTCGCTACGACCTGTTCCGCGACACCATTAACTCGCCGGCGATCTTCGGGCTTCTCGGCGGACCCGGCTTCTCCAACCTTTACGGGCCCGGCAACTCTCACGGACAAAATCATAACGGAGCGGTAAATTGGAACCACGTCTTTGGCCCTTCATGGCTGCTCAACCTGCGGTACAGCTATTTCCGCTACCAGATTGATAACCTGCCGGTCGATTATGGAACCAACACCGCCACCACGGTTGGCATTCCCGGCATTAATATGGGAACTGGCAATACCAGCGGCCTCTCGAATTTCATCTTCAACGGCAGCGCGCTAAGCGGTACCACGGTTGCTGGCTTCCCCTCCAGCAGTTTTCAGTTCGGCACTACGATCAATACCAACGCACCGCTTCATGAACTGGAGCAACTGCATCAACTCTCGCCCGTTCTTACAAAAGAACTCGGCAAGCACGAGATCAAGTTTGGCGGCGATTACCGCTGGGTCGTGAACTATCGGTCCAGCAGCGATTTCAGCCAACGCGGTGTATTCGGATTTAACTCGGGCGTCGCGACTCCGTATGGGACTACCAGTGACGCATTCGAATCTTTCCTGCTCGGCATCCCCAGCACTTTCCAGCGTTTCCAGTTCCTGGGCATTCCCAAGGAATATGAACAGGATGTATTCGCGTTCGTGCAAGACCGCTGGCGGGTCACTCCCAAGCTGACTCTCTCGCTCGGCTTACGATGGGAACTGTATACCGCTCCCTACGCGCACCGCGGCGATGGCGCCAACTTCAATCTGCAAACGGGAATGCTGATGGTGGCAGGTTTGGGCGGCGTGGACCGCTATACCAACATCAATACCCGCACGGATAACTTCGCTCCCCGAATCGGCATCGCCTACCAACTGACACCGAAAACCGTTGTGCGGGCTGGATACGGCCGTAGTTACTTCCCCAACTTCTTCAGCATCCAGATCAGCCACAATTATCCGGTCGATTACGCGCAGTCACTCACGGCCTCGACTGGCACCGCTTTACCGTTTACCTTGTCACAGGGACCGCCGTTGCCCACTCCACCAGCCGTTCCCGCCAATGGCTTGCTTCCGCTTCCCGCGGATGTGAGCGCAACCGGCATTCCTCTGAACCGCAAGAACGCCTACGTAGAGATGTACAACGTGGCGGTTCAGCATGAGTTAGGTAAGAACTTCAGCCTGCAAGTAGCGTACGTGGGGAACCAGGCACGGCATCTGTATGACTTTTATAATGCCAATGCGCCCATTCCCGGCCCGGGATTGTCCAATAATAACCGCCCGTATTTCTCGAGCTTTGGCTATACCCAGGACATCACCGCCTTCGCTAACGATCTCAGTTCGAACTACAACAGCCTGCAGATCTCGGCGGAGAAGCGCATGTCGGCCTGGTATTCTTTGACTGGCCAATACACGTATTCGCGCAATAACAATTACGGCGACAATTCGCGCGAGTTCAACCCTTACGATCTCCGCGCCGACTACGGGCCATCGGGATGGGACCGCACCCACGCGTTCTCCCTGGGCCATGTACTCCAGGTTCCCGTGGGGCCCGGGCGCAAATTCTTCACCAATATGAACGGGCCCGAACGCCTCATCCTGGGTGGATGGCAGTTCACTGGCATGACCACCGCGTACAGCGGGCGCCCATTCACACCCATCTATGGCACCACGACTTCGCTCAATTCCAACTTCCCGTTGAAAGCGTTCGAGACCGGGAATCCAAATGCCGATATCCCACAGGCAGCAGGTTTCAACCCTGGTGCCTATGTTCCAATCGCAACCGTGCTCAGCGATCCAACATATGCCTTCCGGGAGGGAAACGCCGGGCGCAATTCCCTGCGCGGCCCGGGATTCTTTGAAGCCGACTGGTCATTGGGCAAGACCTTCCAGATTACGGAACGCCAGGCACTGGCGTTCGCCTGGCAGAACTTCAATGTCCTGAACAACGTCAACCGCGGTCTCCCGGTGAACGACCTGACAAGCAGCAACGTGGGAGCATTCACCAGCCTCGAGACATTTGCGGTCCCGAGGACCATGCAGTTCAGCCTGCGCTATACCTTCTAGCGCCGAAGTTGCAACTGCCCACTTCAACATCGCTGCTTGCACGTTGAAGTGGGCACTTTTTTCGGCGGCGATCGGAGGATTTCAATGTCGGTAGATGTTGCAAAGATGCAAGTACCGGGCGGTCGTCTGTACCAGTCGTAGCGAGCGCTTTCCATCAAAATTGCTGCGCGCCCGGGTGCCCTAGCTCTCAATCTGGAATCCGCGCAGAGTCCACTTCATTTCAACGAATCGTTTGGATCAGTTATTGCCAGTGGGTTTTTCGATCTTGCTGGCCATCTTGACACCGCTGAGGCCATCGGCGTACTTGGCGATTCCGCGGTAGAGGGACTCCGCGATGCGTTGCCGGTACTCGCTGGTCTCCAGGCGGTGTTCGTCAGAGGGGTTTGAGACAAAGGAGATTTCCGCCAGGATCGAGGGCATATTCGCGCCTATCAGGACAATGAATGGCGCTTTCTTTACTCCGCGATTGCGGATCGAGGAACTCTTGGTAGCCAGTCCGCTGTGCAGCGAAGACTGTACGTCCGCTGCAAATTCGCGCGACTCTTCAATCTTCTCTTTGAGCGCAATCTTCTTCACCAGATCCTGCAGTTCGTAGATCGATTTTTGCGAAACCGCATTCTCACGAGCCGCGACTTCCAGTGCCTCCGGCGAGGATGTAAAGTTCAGATAATAGGTTTCAACCCCACGCGCGTTCGGATCATGACTGGAGTTGGCGTGAATCGAGATGAATAGATCTGCGCGCTGCTGGTTAGCGATCGCGGTACGGGTTTCCAAGGGAATGAAAGTGTCATCCTTGCGGGTGTAAACCACCTCGGCGCCCAGTCGCGCTTCCAGTAGCTTACCCAGGCGACGTCCCACTTCCAGAACGAGGTCCTTCTCTCGCAGCCCGTTCGGGCCGATGGTTCCCGTGTCGTGACCTCCGTGGCCGGGATCGATCACGATTTTGCCGATCTTCAGACCTAACGCGCGGATCAGGGAGCGGTCACCGCCAGCGGTGGGTTTGGCTTCGCGGGCATCGAAATCTCTGGTCTTGCGATTCGAAGTTACCCGCGAGGACTTGCTGCGGGCCACAGGTGCACTGTGCTTCTCCGCCGCCGCGGTCGTGTCGTCCTCGTCATCATTGTCTACGATCACTTTGGTCGGCGCTGGGGTCTCGGCCTTGGTGTTGATCTTGCGCGGCAGATCGGGCAGTCCGCTCTTGCCGGCAACATCTTTCGGGTGGATTGTGGCTTCGTCATTCACATCCTGGGTGGTGACGGGTGCCTTCCCGGCGGCTACGCGCAAGTCTTGCTTGAGGTCATCAGCCGTTCTGTCCGCTAATTTGCTCGGGTCGGAATTCGCCCCGGCGATCGCCGAGTCGGCGCCGTCGGTATCAGGCTTCGATGAACCCGCTCGGGGGGGCGCCTCGATGTCCGCCGTCATGGCGGCAGCCTCTTTCATTTCCGCGGCTCGGGAATGCTTCCGCCGGGCGCTCTGACTCTTTTTCCCATGAATGTCAATGATCAGCCGGTACGGATCCGGCAGCAGAAAAGCATCATAGTCGGACAAGTCATCGACTTCGAGTACGACCCGCGTGCGCCCCGGCTTGAACTGAGCCACCCGAATCTTCCTGAGAAAACCATCGTCCACATCGAAACTCTTGCCCACCAAAGTGGAGGCCAGTTTCGTGTCGCGTAGGTCAAAAAAGATTCGGTCCGGATGGGAGATGCGTTGCGATCCGAACTGGATGTTGGTTTCAACATCAATCGCTACCCTCGTATAGTCCGGGGTAGACCAGTGGCGAATCGCAGTCACGCGCGCAACGCGTTGCGCGTGCGATTCGGACGCATGGCTTGAGACCTCAGGCACTGAACTCGCGTCACCCCGCGAGTTGTCTTCCGAACGTTTCACACCCGGATCAGTTTCATCCCGGGCCGCAGATTCTTCGTCAGCCGGCTGTTTTTTCGGATCGGCCTTTTTTGCGCCTTTAGCCTGGCGATCGATTTCGGCAACCGCCTCCTCGGCATCTTCCGCGAGGCGGTTGCGCGGATAACGTTTCAGAAAATCCTGGAATACGGCACGAGCCTGCTCGGGATCGTTCAGATCATCCTTGTAGATTTCACCTATAGTGAACAGCGCGTCGCAGCGGTACTTACTGCCGGGATATTCGCGGCGGAGGAATTTGTACTGGGCGATGGCCTTCTTGAGGATGGAGTTGTCATCAAAGCGGCGGCCCATTTCCACCAGCGTCTCGGCTACGGCTACCGCGCTGGGATCCGCTTTTGCGGAAGTGGGCGCTCCATAGTAGATGTTGCGATAAGCGTTGATAACGCGCTGATAGTCGCGGCGGCTGCGCTCTCCGGGAGGACGTCCATTCAGCGCCTCGCGCATACGGTCGGCCGCGGCATAGTGGTCGCGGGCCCAAGCTTCAGAATGCCCGTGCCGCGTGCGGGCGTGCGCCGGCACCAAGGGGACAGCCATCAACAGAAGCAACGCCCCACAGCGCAAGCCACGCTGGCTTAGTGTTTTGTTCAAAGTCGCCGGTCCGTTACTGTCCTGATCCGTCGTTGCAGTTGAACTGCCGTGATACCTGAGAGACTCTTAAACAGATGCCTAGATTCTAATCCGTGTTGCTGATGTACAACACCCCGCGCGCATCTCGTTGCACCCGCACGGGTTCCCGTGATCCGCCCGATGGGGTCAGATCAAATCTCCCGTTGTACAGGTTGGTGATCTTGCGGACGTAATTCTGGGTTTCGGCAAAATGCGGTATGCCTGCACTTCGAGCCACGGCGCCTTCTCCGGCGTTGTAGGCCGCAAGCGTCAGATTCACGTCGCCGCCATAGTTTTGCAGCAAATACTTCAAGTGCCGTACCCCGGCATCGACGTTCTGCTGAGGATCAAAGGGATTTTTTACGTTCAAGCTGCGTGCCGTCTTGGGCATGAGCTGCATCAGTCCCATCGCTCCCTTATTCGAGACCGCGTTGGCGTTGAAGTTTGACTCCACTTTGATGACTGCCCGCACCAGATTCGCATCCACATTGTGGCGGGCGGCAGCCATCACCACCGCGTTATCGATCTCGTCCGGAGAGGCCTGATGACCACGAGCATTGGCCGCGATGATCTTCGCGTTGGCCGACGAAGCCGAGTCGTGACCAAAATACTGAGTGACTTCTTTCGCGGCCGAACGGGCAGCCAGCATTGAGGCGGCACCTGCCGAAGGCACCGGTTTCCAGCGGCTCTCTTTGCTGCTCCAGAAGACCAGTGCAGAGCGCCTGGACTGCGGAGCCGGTGTGACCCGCGGCTTCGCTGGGGCATCCTCGTCTACATAGATCTTGCGGCCATGCTCTTCGGTGGCGGTGATCCCATGGCCGGAGCTGTCTGCCTCAGCGGCCCAGGTGTTGGGAAGTGGCAAGGAGGTCGCGATTGTCGTTCCGACCGTCAGCATCAGTGCGAGTTGCAGGCGCTTTCGCATATCCGGGCGTCTCTCCAAATACTTCGACCTTTGCTGGAAGGCTCTGGACATACCAAGCCCTCCCGAGTTCTACCCGGAACCTGACGGAGAATTGAACAGCCAGAGTAGGACGATTATAGGCGGGGGTGAAAGGCGCGACAATCTCTCCGAAGGGTGTAGAACCAGCGGAGTAATGCGCGGGAAGTAATTGAAAGGCAAGCGGATCAGGCAATTCGACCGATTAAGTAGCGGATGTCCGAAGTAACCAGCATACGGTTACCTCGATGAATGCATGACTACCTAGACCAGATTATTAGCGACTAGGAACGCTAGTCCGGCACCTTGTTCTTGGCCAGAGCATCAACCATCTGCTTAGCTTCGCCCAGGCTGCCGCCGTAGAGTTTGCGGGCAGCGTACACGGCGGTGATGTTCTGGCCGCGGGCGGCGAGTTCGCCCAGTTGCTTCTGTTGGTCTTCGCGACTCAGCGATTTCATCTGCGTGAAGTCGTGCTTCACCGAAACTGTCTCAGCAATGATCGTATAGGGACGCAAAAGATCCAGGAACTTGCCAGCGCGAGGCACCACGTCCCAATGAATCCGAAGCAACGTGGGCGCGGTGAGTGTGACGGGATAGTCCCGATAAAGAGTCGAACTGGTGCCATACCAGTGCTTGTGCATTGGCGCCGATTCACCGCGCTCAGCTTGTAGTGCGTCGGAGAGAGGAGCGGTATCGCCGGATAACTGAAGTTCGACGTGACGTAAGAATTGGGTCTGTGTGCCACGGCTTGCCGGATCGGGGGTTTCGATCCGCTCTTTGATCAGGCGCGCTGATGCGATCTCACCAAGCGACAGCAATACGACCGAAGGATCATCCGGGGATAACTCGTAGTTCAGATAAGAACGATACTGCACGTAAATTCCTGTCTCGTTCATCCTAACGAGCCAATTCGAGGGGTGGAAGCGCGCCGTTACAAAGCGCAGCGTCAGGACCAGGAAAAGCACTAAAAGGGCGCCGAAGATGTAGCCAGCCACCCATTTGTGCGCGTATGCCTCGAAGAAGCACTTCGTGCTGCCTGCAAATCCAGCAAGCCAGGCGATCAAGGCACGCAGACGCGAATGACGGAATACCCGGTCACGGCGGCGAATCTCGACATCTTGAAGGCGCAGCAGGCGCATAACAACTCCGATGAACGAGGAGATATTACTTGCAGCCAGCTACTGGCGATAGTTACTTCCGGCAGCCTTAATACGATGGACCTCGGTTAGCATTTCTCGCGCGGCTGAATCCCGCCGGTGACAACCGAAGCCGCTGTCCCTCGTAATGCCGCTACTTTTCCAGCGCCGCGGCGAAGGCGTCTAGAGACAAAGAACGCAGCAGGTTGCGGCGCATTCCGCGTTCCACCTCTGCCAATCGGTCGGAGGCTGCCGTTATCCACTCGAAATTTGCCGACTCGGCTAGTCGCTTTAATTCCGAGCCAATGTCCGTATTCCGGATCAGCTCCGGAGCACCCGAGTCGATGAATACCAGATCGCGCAATAGCGAATAGAGCGTGCGAATAAGGGCCTCGATTTTCTCCCGCCCTTCAGCGCCCGGACGGTAAGACTCGGTAATCTTGAACAGTTCGGTATGATCGCCGCCCTGCAGAGCCGATTTCAAAATCGCCAGCGCGTGGTCGCGGGCGGCAGTATAGGCTTCGAGATCGAAGCTGCGCGCGCGACCCACCGCTCCCTCGCTCAGTCGAGCCACCAGCGCCACTTGCGCCGGTTTCCACTCCGGTCGGTGCTTCGCCAGATCCTTCTCAATCTGGTCCGTCGCGAGCGCGCACAAGGTAAACACCATGGAGCGCGAACGGATGGTGGGCAGCAACTCCCCCGCATTTTCGGTCAGCAAAAAGATGGTGGCGAATTCCGGAGGCTCTTCCAGCACTTTGAGCAGCGAGTTCGCCGCCTCTTTCATGAACGCCGAATCAGTGAAGATATAAACCCGTTCCCTGCCCTCCCCGGGACGGTAATAGATGGTCTCAATGACGCGCCGCACCTGGTCCACCTTCACCATCATCTGCGGCGGATCGGGTGGAATCACCAGCACGTCAGGATGCGTCTGTACGAAAATGCGGGTTTCTTTCTTGTCGGTCTCGCGCAGGTTCTCGCGCGCCTCGACCGCCTCGGTAAAGCGAGTTTGGAGATCGCAAGCCTGCTCGATGCGGGTGCAGTTCGCGCAGCTACCGCAAAAGTCGGGGAGTCCATCGCTGGGCGGAGGATTCAGGCAGTTCATCGCCCGCGCCAGCATTAAGGCCAGAGTGTACTTTCCGCAGCCGTGACTCCCTGCGAGGACCACCGCGTGCGGGAAATGATCGCGCGCGAGCATCTCGCGCAACCGGTGCACGGTCTCGCCATTGCCATGGAATTCAGAAAACGGCATATAAGGCAGTCAGCCAGAATCTATCACGAACCGCTAGCGGCGTTGAGGCTCCGCGGTTTGACGGGTATATGTGTATGTGATGTCGAGATGTACACAGCCCGAGTTGTGGCCTAGTCCCAGTCCAAAGTCTTAGAATTCATGGCAACATGGGTGGAAGAGAGAGAGAGGAAAAAAGGTGAGATTCCAGACCCCTGGGAGCAGTGTGTATAGAAGCTAGCTCAGTGAGCAGCGGCTCTATCCAACGCGTATCCCAAGGCAATGCGTGCGCGCTCTTGAGCACCTGCCTGACCCCCACCCGCTCCCGCATCGCACGCCCTACCCGCCCAGGAACGTCAACGGAAGCAACTCTGCTCAGTGGCCCGGATCGCGGCGCTGCCGCTTTCTGGCGAGTGGCCCGGATCGGATTTCCACATGCAGGTTTCCGTTCCTCAGATCCACTGTCTCGGTGATGGGTTGACCTTCAAGAGTACGGATTTCAACAGGTGCTCGGGCAGGATTTCTCCGGTGGCGATTTTCGGTGCTCCGTGACCCGAATCAACAGACTCGCTCCCAGCAGAATCACCAAGACGGTTCCGGCGATGCGGGCACGGCTCACTTAGGGTGATTCTTCCTTGTCTGTTTTCCGCCAATGCACGAGCCAGGCAACTAGCAGCGCAAACAGTCCTAGCGCCAAACCAGGAGTAGCGGCTGAAAATTCCACTTGGTCACCGTGCCACATGACCGAGAAAAGATACACCGTTAGAGCCACGCGATCGATGACCGTCAACGGGTTCTTCCGAAACCTAACCATCAACGCGACCGAGGCCACAGCAAAGACCAACAGTTCCAACGCCTCTACGCGAGGAAAGGGAGTATGGGGAGCGAACACGTCGCGCCCTGTAAGTAGAACGATTACAGACTTGACGGCCCCCAGCACCATGGCTCCTGCAAGTAAATGCCACCATGCTCCAACCGTGGATAGCAAGATCGCCGCACCTGAGACAAGTTCCAGCCAGCCTATCGGGTCGGGCCAGACTACATAGTGCCGTGGAGATGCTGACCAGACGACTCTCTGCATTCCGTTGCCTAGCAACATTCCAGCGATTAGAAACAGACCTATCCCAAGTCCCAAACGTAGCCCACTTTTCGCCTGTTCCTTTGCCGTCCGACGCATAGCCGAGTTGCTGGGCAAATTTGCTATCTATGAAACGCACAGCCGATTGCCTCCGCGCCCGTGAGACCAAAGTCGATTGCAAGTTTCAGCTCCGCAAGTCCAGAGAGCCATCCGGCGAGTTCTTCAGCTCCAGTCTTGCCAAGAATCGTCGGCGCGGGTCCAGTTGTCCCAGAGAGATTGAGATCGAAGATTGAGACGGTTCTTCTTGCGAAAGTTCCGGCCGTGCCGACGCCAGCAGCTACAGAACGACTTCCTCCTTCCGCGAGTAGGAGTCCAGCCTGTCCTTCGCTAGCATCCCCGAAGAGGAGACTGCCCACATCGTTCCCACCCAAGAACTTTCCTGCTTCATTCTGGATGTTAAAGGCACCCGCGATGCTGTAGTTTCCGGTATTTGCGGCAAGGCATTGGCTGTAGGTTTGGCCTGGCGCACGGATGCCGATGGTGAACCCGTTGTTTGTGGCTACAAAAGATCGTTCGGCTTCTTTGGCCAGTACCCATCATTCTTGTCGTCATTGGTGTCATCTAAAGTTCTTGCCACAACAGTACAAATCACAAAGACCGCAATCGAAGCGATAAACAGAAGAACCTGAGTCCATGTTGCGAGAGGTGCAAACAAAAAAAACACAGCGGCAATACCCGCGGCAACTCTGACTACCTTCAAAGCTACCTGCTTTCTCATGGGGCCTCCACTTCAATGAGGAACTGGAATTGATGCCGAAAGCGCATTGCCAGCACAAAGCGTGCTCGCGCCTGCGTCGATACCGGTAGCTATCAGCAGGACTGGGGTAGCGACCACACCAATCGCACCTTCGACAGCTTCTCCGACCATAGGACTACCGGCCTTCATGCCGCCTATGAAGGCCGCCTTTAAAGAACCCATTGAGAGAGTTTCAAACCAATTCGCACCATAGTCGGTATTGAGAGGAGTCAGAGCAACTAAGCTCCCAAGCTGAACGGCCTTCCCGAAGGGCGTCTGATGGAAGGCGCCCGTACAACTGGAGTAGTTAGCTGCAAAGGCCTTCTGCATGTTGAAGCCTGCGAATCCGCTAATTCCTGGTCCGTTGTTTGCGGCCTCATCGCCTGTTGTCGTTCCAGAAGAAAATGTGTAGCTATATACGGTTTGAGTATCTTGAACTTCAAAGGTATCTTGATATCCTCCGAGGTTGCCAATGTCCACAGCACCACTCGGTGAAACACCAAAAGGTGTCCAGTGACCAGTCGGCACTTCCTTCGATGTGATCAAAAGTGTAATCCACTGGTAGCTCGGATGCAGTATCGACCGTCTGCCAGTTCCGGCAACGTCTTGCCAAGGTCCACCTGGTTCCCGCCCCTTGCAAGGCGGGTCGTCGCACAAGCCGAGAGGATCGATGAAACTGTTTGGGTTTGTCGGGTAAGCGTAAGCGTTCCAAGAAGCTCTTGCAGGATCTGGAGAGAGCCAGCGCGAACCTGAAGAAACGTCAAACTGCCGGTTTGGGGTATCGAACAGAACGTTCGAGTCGTTGTCCGAGAGCATGCCTGCAAAGTTCTGCACTACCCCGGTGCCTGAACCGCCGTAGTCCTCCCCGTAAGGAGAGTAAGACGTGTCTCTAGAAACGCTGTGGCCCAGGGTTGCTGACAAGCGAGCCGAGCCTTGCCAGTCCATGTGCGAGACAATGCTGCCGCTCCCATTATTCGTGAACCGGGCTCCTCCAGGGATTGGAGCGCGGAAGGCGTTCGCCGTCTGCCCGCTCATAATCGCCGTGAGCCCCATCGGACTGTAGAGGTACTCGGTAAAGGTGCCGGCGTTGTTCTTCTCTACCATTCGACCAAAGGCATCATAGGTATAGCAGAACACTCCTGCTCCCCCGCAGCTTCCGAGCGAAGCTCCCGCCACTCATCTTGTGGTAGCCGTCCCAGGAGAACGAGTTGTTCAGGTCGTAGGTGACTTGACCGTCCGAATCGTAGCTTGCTCCGGTGATGTGCTTACAGCGAAGCCGGACCCGTGCTCGTGAATCAGCCCCAGCGGGCAGAGATGCGCATCAGGAAAATCGGCAGAAC
>DASVAE010000086.1:0-11351 GCA_036376495.1 Candidatus Sulfotelmatobacter sp.
CTGAACCAGTAGACCTGCGCCCGCGTCTTCTTGCTCATGGCCACACAGGTCGGATCGTCCGCGTTCAGTACGGCGCAGTCTTCCGACTGCTGGTTCTCGAAGATGCGCGTTTTCGCGGCGGCATAAATCTCGAAGGTGCGATGCCGATCCAGATGGTCCGGAGTAACATTCAGCACCACCGCCACTTTCGGCCGGAAACTTTGAATCGTTTCCAGTTGAAAGCTCGAAATTTCCAGCACGATCGCCGTCCCCGGCTTGGCGCGATCGGCCAGCGAAATAGCTGGAGTCCCGATGTTGCCTCCCACCAGCGCCGGAAATCCCGAGGCGGTCATTATTTCACCCGTCAACGTGGTCGTCGTCGTCTTTCCATTCGACCCCGTAATGGCCACAATCGGCCCGGGCAGAAATTGCGCCGCGAGTTCGATCTCGCCAATCACCCTTTCCCCAAGTGATCGCGCCTGCACCAGCGGCGGAGCATCCACCGGAACGCCCGGGCTGACCACAATCAGATCCTGTCCCTGGAAAGTGCGGTCGCCGTGTCCCCCGGTTTCGACAGTGATTCCGTTGTCGAGCAGCACAGGAATTTCATTGCGCAACTCGTCGCCGCTCTTGGTGTCAGAGACCGTGACGCGCGCCCCTTGCTTCTTCAGGAAAAGAGCCGACGCTACGCCGGACTTGCCTAGCCCGACCACCAGCACGCGTTTGCCGTTAAGATCCATTGGGAAAGCATTTTTGATTGTTGATTTTTGATTGTTGATTGAACCCCTCGGGTCTTAATCAACAATCAACAATCAATAATCAATAATCAACAATTGTTCTTAAGCTTATCTCAGTTTCAGCGTCGTCAGCGCGAACAGCGCGAACACCAGCGAGGCAATCCAGAAGCGCACGATGATTTTCGATTCCGACCAGCCCAGCAGTTCGAAATGATGATGCAGCGGCGCCATCTTGAATATGCGCTTCTTCCTCAATTTGTACGATCCCACCTGCAGGATGACCGAGATCGCCTCAATCACGAACACTCCCCCGATGAACGGCAGCAACAACTCCTGCTTGATGATGACCGCAATGGTCCCGATCGCGCCGCCCAGGGCCAGCGATCCCACGTCTCCCATAAAAACTTCCGCCGGATGCGCGTTGTACCACAGAAATCCGATCGACGATCCCACCATGGCGCCGCAGAATACGCTCAACTCCGCGACTTGCGGCATGCGCTGCAGTTCCAGATAGGTTGCGAAGGTCGCGTGTCCGCTCACGTACGTGAGCACGGTCAGCGCCCCAGCCGCGATCACCGTGCATCCAATCGCCAGCCCGTCAAGCCCGTCCGTAAGATTCACGGCGTTGCTGGAACCCACAATCACCACCGCCACGAATGCCATAAACGGCAAAAACGCCACCGGCCAAAGCTGCGGATGATGCTCCAGCGTCCCAATCACCAGGTCGGGATGAAATTGCTTCAGGAACGGCACGATGAGCTTGGTGGAGTACATGCCGTAGGTCTGCATGGCGATGAGCAGCGACGCTACCACGATGCTGGTTGCGATCTGCAAGCCCAGCTTGGCGCGTGCCGTCAGGCCCAGATTGCGCCGGTGCGTCACCTTGGTGTAGTCGTCTGTAAAACCGATCGCGGCAAACGCACAGGTAGAAAAGACCGCGATCCACACGAAGCGGTTGCTGAGATCGGCCCAGAGAAGAGTAGGAACAATGATGGCGATGACGATCAGCAATCCCCCCATGGTAGGAGTGCCGGCTTTTTTCTGGTGAGCTTTGGGACCTTCTTCGCGGATGTACTGCCCGATCTGGAAATCACGCAGGCGCCCAATCACCAGCGGCCCCACAATCAGAGCTGTGAACAGCGCTGTCAGGCTCGCAAACGCGGTGCGAAACGTGACGTACCGAAAGATACGGAAGGGCGCGACGTAATGTTGCAGCTTGAGGAATAACAGCCAATAGAGCAATCAGCCTCCGCGTTCAGCTCTTAGCGCTTAGCACTTAGCTTTTAGCTAGAAACAACATGGAACTTGGGAATTACGAGTTGCTCTCGCGTTTCGCGTTCCAGACTTCCAGTGCCTTTTCCAGCTTCACGCCGCGCGAAGCCTTCAGCAGCACCACATCCCCATCGTGCGTTTCGCGCGCCAGCCACTCGCCTGCCTCTTCCGGCGTACCCATGAATTCGGCTTTGCCGCCCGCATGGATGGCCCCTTCCGTCATGGCCTTGGCCATTCCCCGGACGCCGATCAGCAGGTCAATCTTCTTCTCCGCCAGATGCTGCCCGGCCTCCCGATGCATCTGCTCACCCAATGGGCCCAATTCCAGCATCTCGCCGGCAATAACAATGCGGCGCTTCGCCTTCATGGCCGCTAACGCATCGACCATCGCATTCAGCGCCTTCGGATTCGAATTGTAGCAATCGTTGATCACCGTGATGTTACCCAACTGGAGAACCTGGCCTCGCTTGTCGGCAGGCTTGAGAGTCGCGAGCGCTCCGATCGCGTCCGGGAAACTCATGCCTCGCGAACACGCCACCGCAACCGCCGCCAACGCATTCAAAATGTTGTGCTCCCCCACCAGCGGCAGCCGGGCATGATGCCTTCCACAAGGGCTGACTACGTCGAACTCGGATCCTTCCGCGCCCTGAGACACCACGTTCTCCGCCCGCACTTCAGCCGTGGGCTTGGTCCCGTAAGTAATGACTTTTCCTTTATAGTCGCGACCGAACTGCGAAACGTACTCATCGTCGGCGTTGAGAACGGCCGTCCCCGTGGCGGGGAGGGATTCGATCAACTCATATTTCGCCCGCGCGATTCCCGCCAATGAATCGAAAAATTCCAGGTGCACCGGGGCGACATTGGTCACCACGCCGATTTCGGGCTGCGCAATTTTCGCCAGCGCGCGAATTTCTCCCGCATGCGACATGCCCATCTCGATCACCGCCAGATCGTGCTCCGGTTCCAGTTTCAGAAGCATCAGCGGCAGGCCAAAATGATTGTTGAAATTGCCTTCAGATTTCAGGATCTTGAAGCGCGAGGCCAGCACGTGCGCAACCGCTTCCTTGGTGGTCGTTTTTCCGGCGGAACCGGTGATGCCGATCAGCGGCTTTCCCCAAAGTCGCCGCACTGCCGCCGCCAGGCTCTGCAACGCGATCAGCGTATCCTCGACCGGGAGCAAACGCTCCTGGCTGGAATAGCGGTGGATTTCATCCTTGCGGACCACCGCCGCCAGCGCGCCCTTTTGCAGTGCGGAATTCACATAGTCGTGCCCATCCAGGCGCTCGCCTTTTACGGCAAAAAACAGGTCACCGGCTTCTATGCTTCGGGAATCAATGGAATATCCGCAAGCGACTTGCTCGGAAGCGGTGGGAGGAGCGGAAATGAATTCCGCAATCTTCGAGATTTTCAGCTTCATGCGCTGCGTCCTGCGGCCGAACCGGATTCGCACTCGAAGCCGCTGGCCTTCAGAATTTCGCGCGCCACTTCCACATCGTCGAATGCATGCGATCCTTCGCGCGTTACCTGCACCTTCTCGTGTCCTTTGCCCGCGAGCAGAACGATGTCTCCTGGCCGCGCTTCATTGATGGCGAGCGCCATGGCCTTCCGCCGGTCCACCTCGATCGTGTACTTCACCCCGCTCTTCTGCAGGCCGACCATGGCGTCGTTGATGATGGCGCGAGGATCCTCGCTGCGCGGATTATCCGAAGTCAGCACCACGAAATCGCTGCCTCGCCCGGCAGCCTCGCCCATCAGCGGCCGCTTGGCCCGATCGCGATCTCCCCCGCAGCCGAACACGGTGATCACTCGGCCCTCGCTCTTGTCACGGCTCACAAACTCCCGCGCCAGCGAAGTCAAATTGCGCAGCGCATCGTCGGTATGCGCATAGTCCACCACCACCGTAAACGGCTGCCCGCAATCAACGCGCTGAAAACGCCCCGGAACATGTGTCAGCGCTGCGACGCCGCTGGCGATCGCCTGCGCTTTGCACCCTCGCGCATAGCATGCCGTGGCCGCCGACAGTATGTTGTACACGTTCACTCTTCCAATCAAGGGGGAAAAAATGGCAATCTTCCCTTCCGGCATGACCAGATCGAACCGCGTGCCGCGCGGCGCAACGTCAACTTTCTCAGTTCGGAAATCCCCGCGAGTCCAGCCATACGTCAGCAGCATCGCGCTCCGTTTCCGGCTGAACTCCGCCAGTTTCGCTCCGTACTCGTCATCGAGATTGCTTACCGCGGCCCGCGGAGGATCGGTTCCCACTCCCTCAAACAAAGCTCGCTTGGCCGCGAAATATTCATCCATGCTCTTGTGATAATCGAGGTGGTCTCGCGTCAGATTCGTGAACACCGCCACATCGAACGGAATACCGAACACCCGCTGCTGCGCCAGCGCATGCGACGAAACCTCCATCACTGCATCGCTTGCGCCCTGCGCCACCGCTTCGTGAAACAGTCGCGCCAGTTCCAGCGCCTCCGGCGTGGTGTGCGGCGCCGGATAGGTCCTGCCCGCAACGTGGTATTCGATCGTTCCAATCAGCGCGCTCTTCCGCCCCGCAGCGCTCAAGATGGCTTCGATCAGGAACGCCGTTGTACTCTTTCCATTCGTTCCCGTGATGCCCACGATGGCGAGTCTCTCGGCAGGATGCTTGTAGAAATTCTGGCTGACCCGTGCGAGCGCGCGCCGTCCGTGCGGCACCAACGCCCACGCCACTCCCTCGCGCGGATTCTCTTGCGGAGAATCGCTAATGATCGCCACCGCCCCTGCCTGCACGGCCTGATCGATAAAGCGATTCCCGTTCGAACTCTCTCCCCCCATGGCCACAAAGGCGCACCCAGGCTTCACCCGCCGCGAGTCGTATTCCACACTGCTCACGTCCGGGTTCCCGCGAATGCTGAGGAACTCCGCGCCCTCCAGAAGATGTTCGAAAGTCATTGCTGAAAATTATAGGGCACAGCGAAATTACGGTGCCTTAGCGCCCCCGCTTTTGCCTTGCCTGCGCGTTACCAACGTCATTTTTCCTTCGCTTTCCGGGCGGGATAGATTAGCAGCATGAGCACCACCACAACCCACGCAAAATTTAAGTGCGCACAATGCGAACAGCCGGAAAATTCCTGCCAGTGCGAAAAGTTCTGTGTTCTTTGCCAGTCCGTGCTCGACATCCGGATCTGCGAAGACGGCCTGATGTATTGCGAGCCTTGCCGCACCGCCTGCGAATACAAGACCTCCGGCTAGTTTCGCCCGCGGCCGGCGGAATACAAATTGCACTCACGAATTCCGCCTCACGGAATCCATATCGAAAAGACGCAGATAACGTCTCTACGAAGCGCAAACTCCCCGACAACGAATTCACAATATCGTTCCTCTAAACCAGATAGAAGAACTGTGATCCCGTTCCTTGGCAAGGGTCGCATGTTTAAGGCAGAATAGAGCGTTTTGCGTGAGGCCTTGCGCACCAGGAGACCGTGAATGGCTACCACCCTGCACATCAGCGACGTTGCCGAGTTGCTGAGCGATGGCCGGACGCATTTCAATCTCTGTCCCGGACCTCTGGTCGAGCATTCCATCCGCCGCCACGAAGCCACTTTGGCTGCCAATGGCGCGATCGTCGGCTACACCAACCGCACCGGACGTTCCCCAAAAGACAAGTTCATCATCCGCGATGAGATGACCGAGCGCACCGTGCATTGGGGCCCGGTCAATTCGCCGCTGGAACCTGAGAAGTTTGATGCTCTTTACGCCCGCGTCATGGAACATCTGCGGGGCCGCGACTTGTACGTACAGGACCTTTTCTGCGGCGCCGATCCCGCCTATCGCCTTCCCGTCCGCATCGTCAACGAATACGCCTGGCACAACCTCTTCGTCCGTCAATTGTTCATTCGTCCCACTCAGGAAGAATTGCGCAATCACCGCCCTGAATTCACTGTGATCTCCGCCCCCGAATTCAAAGCCGATCCCAAGCGCGACGGCGTCAACTCGGAAGTCTTCATTCTCCTGAATTTTATGCGGCGCACTGTCCTCATTGGCGGAACCTCCTATGCGGGCGAGATGAAGAAGTGCATCTTCAGCGTGATGAACTATCTTCTCCCGCCGCGGAACGTGTTCCCCATGCACTGCTCCGCCAACGTCGGACATAACGGCGTGAGCGCCTTGTTCTTTGGACTCTCGGGGACGGGCAAGACCACATTATCCGCCGATCCCTCTCGCGATCTCATCGGCGATGACGAGCATGGATGGAGCGCTGACGGCGTCTTCAACTTCGAAGGCGGATGCTACGCCAAGTGCATCAAGCTTTCCCGCCAGAACGAGCCCCAGATCTGGAATGCCCTGCGCTTCGGCTGCGTGCTCGAGAACGTAACTCTCGACCCGCACACCCGCATTCCCGACTACAACGACGACAGCAAAACCGAGAACACGCGCGCCGCTTATCCCGTCGACTTCATCGACAACGCCGTCATTCCCGGCATCGGCGGACATCCTAAAAACGTAGTCTTCCTCACCGCCGACGCCTTCGGCGTTCTGCCCCCGATTTCCAAACTTTCCCCCGAGCAGGCCATGTATCACTTTTTGTCCGGATACACCGCCAAAGTCGCCGGAACCGAAGCTGGAGTCAAAGAACCTTCAGCAACTTTCTCCACTTGCTTCGGATCCCCATTTCTTCCGCTCGCCCCCAAGGTCTATGCCGAAATGCTGGGCCGCCGTCTGCGCGAGCACAACGCGCAATGCTGGCTCGTCAATACTGGATGGCAGGGCGGGCCCTACGGAGTGGGGCGCAGAATGAGCATCCCCTACACCCGCGCCATGGTCGACAATGCAGTAGAAGGCAAGCTCATCCGGCAGGATTTCGAGATTGAACCCACATTCGGATTTACCATCCCAAGATACTGTCCCGGAGTTCCAGCCGAAGTGTTGAATCCGCGCAATGCCTGGCCCGACAAGATTGCCTACGACAAAGCCGCCGAAGAGCTGCGTAACCGTTTCGCTAAAAACTTCGAGAACTTCGACGCTCCTCCTGAAGTGAAGGCAGCCGGCCCGAAAGGTCAGAAATGAATTGTTGATTGATGATTTCTGATTGCTGATTGAACACGTTTGGGGTTGATTCTTAATCAGCAATCAACAATCATCAATCAACAATCCTCTATGTTCGCCCGCAAAATCCGCGTCGAGTACGAAGCAGACGGAAAACGCCTCCCCTGCCCTCTGAAATGGCTCGACTCCTTCTCCATGCGTAACTTCACCAATGCCACGGTGTTTGACGACACCTTGCCCGTAGCCGACGGATGCATGGAAGTTGGAACCGCCGTCCCTGCGGACGAATTGAAAGACGCCATGGAAGACTGGTTCCGCCGCAAAAGCTATCTGCCTAAAGATTCTCATTTAGTCATGGCAGAGATTTCCCGAACGGCCTGAACATTTGTCTGTTCAGATGTACTATCTCTAAACGATAAAGGCCATGATGAGCGTAATGATTCCATAACAATGTCGGCTCCCAGGCCCGAGTAAAATTTGGAGGCGCAAACCAACCAAAGGGCTCGGAGGAAAGGAGCCGAACATGTTGATTATAGGTTGTGACTATCATCCGGGCTTCCAGCAAATTGCGTTTTTGGACACGGACAGGTGAGTTAGCCGAACGAAGGTTGACTCATCAGGACGAAGCCGGGCAGTTTTACCGCGATCTGCAGCACCGGACTTTGGCAGTGCGCGTGGGCATGGAGGCCAGCGGGCACGCCCGCTGGTTTGAGCGTTTGCTACGCGACCTGCAGTTTGAGCTGTGGATTGGGGATGCAGCGGAGATCCGCACGAAGCGGGTGCGCAAGCAGAAGACGGATCGTCAAGATGCGCAGTTGCTGCTGCGATTGATGATGGAAGACCGCTTTCCGCGGATCTGGGTGCCGGACGCAGCGAATCGGGACCTGCGGCAACTGCTGTGGCATCGCCATCGTTTGGTGCAGATGCGCAGGCGGGTGATGAATCAGTTGCATGTGGTGGCGCTCAACGAAGGTCTGCGACGCAAGAAGGCGCTGTGGCGACCAGCAGGTCGCAGTGAACTCGAGTCATTGGTGCTGCGCCCTGGGCCAGCCGACGCCGCCAGGATCTAGTGGACGTACTCGATCAGCTCACGCCCAAGATCCAGGAACTGACGCGTGCGCTGGAAGCGGTAGTGGAGCAGCGGCCGGTGACGCGGCGGCTGATGACGCATCCCGGAGTCGGACCGCTGACGGCATTGGCCTACGAGTTAGTGATTGGAACTTCAGAACGTTTTCACTGCGGCAAGCAGATCGCCAGCTATGCGGGACTAGTTCCGACGGAAGAGTCCAGCGGCGATCGACGTCGATTGGGACACATCAGCAAGCAGGGCAATGTGCTGCTCCGGTTTCTGCTGGTGGAAGCAGCACAGGTCACGGTACGCAGCCATCCAGAATGGCGCAGCACATTCTTCCACCTCGCCCTGCGGCCAGGACGAAAGATCGCGAAGGTCGCGATGGCCCGAAAGCTGGCGGTGCATCTGTACTGGATGTGGCGCCAGGGATTGGACTATAGCCAGTTGCAGAAGCTCGGTTCGCACGCGGGAGAGCCCGGAAATCGCCATGGTGTGCAGTAAATCACCGACGTAATGATTGGGTATCCCGCTCCCCTCTTGCGGGGGGAGTTCGAAGAAGTAATCATGATCGCAGTTTGTGATCGAAGAGATGGCTGGGTCGGACTGAGTCCTGACCCCAACGATTCAACAGCGAGCCCAGGTTGGAAAAGCGCAAACCAACTACTAGAGCGAAATGGCGCTCTCCTCTGAGTGCATGCAGTGGTGTGCGCAGACGTGCTTGACACGGACCGACATTGTTAGAGATGGCGATTTAGCAACCGTTACCGTGGAGGCGCAGTTCAAGGTTGAGGCTTGCTACAGTTGGCGGCGCGGGCAGCTGCTTTGTGTCTGCCCACGGCATGCCACCACTCCCGGCACCTTACTGCGTAGAACTGCGGAGCCTCATCGAACTGCTTCCATGTGGGCACCCATTCAATCGCACCACCACCAGCCAAGCTCAAAAGGCCCTGCATTGCTGAAAATGCATTATCGGCATTCAGATCGTCTAGTTCTTTCAAAAAAGTGGCGCGCTATGCAGGGAGTCTATCGCTCTCAGCGCTTGAAGGGCGCAATCGCGGAGTCGGTAATCGTAGCCAGTGGAAGCGAAACTTTCCAAATAGGGCAATGTGCTTGGGTCACGAATGGCCATAATTTCACTCTGCAGTTCGAACTGCATGGCAAATAGCCGATCGCGTGGCAGGACCAAATCTCTCGGAGCCTCAGGCTGCGTTTTGAAGAACTTGTCTACCTCTGGCAGAACGGAGTAGTCGTTTAATCGCATTAGGGCCTGCCAAACATAGGTCTTAAGTAACAAGTCCGAGCTACTCAGGAGCTTCCGCAACTCCAGGGTTGAGTGGAGATGCCTCGTGTTGCCGAGCATTCGAATACTATCGAGTACGCGCTCGGGATCGGAGTCCCGCAACCCCGCTTTGAGATCAAGCTCAAGAAGGTACATACTGTCGGCGCTGTGGCCTGGGAAATCAGATTGGCGCGAGATTGGCAGCGCTCCGAACCATTTGTTAGAGACCGCGTACTTATCGTCTTGGGGCTTGAGAAAAAAGAGAAGGTACTCGCCTTTACTCAATACGAAGGAAGGTCCTCCGCCAGCCGCCACAAACCCGTTAAAAAGCACGGGAATCGACGATCCGGGCGGCGCCCCCTTAAAACAACGGTCAGGGCGAACTTCCGCCACCGCCGTCATCTGAGTCATTAAGTCGGGCGAGTTGGTATAGGTCGGGGCAGGAGCATCGACAACCTCTCCTTTGCATACCAGTGCCGATTCGGCCATCAATGCGGGAATGTCTTCCGTACCGACGGGAGGGCGCGGGTATGCAACGGCAAAAGAACCGGCACATAATAGCGTCGCCAATATCTCCGATGCCCTCATGATCAGATCAATTCTAGACTGTTGTAAGCAGGCGGTTACACTCAAGTCCGTTTGTCGTCTGGTTTGTCTTGACTGCTCGTAGTGTTTAGGACGTTGGAGTAGGGCGCATCAAGATGACGAAGAACGAATTGATCGAGTGCTCGCGACTCTCTGCACCAACGCTCCGACGAAGCATGCGACCAATCCGAGTTGAGCCCTCGACGCCGGTTTGAACCAAACGCTTCCGGCCCCATTTTTTCTTGCGACTTACTTGTCGTAGCGGAGCAGTGACATCACGTCGTAACCCTTAAGCTTATCGCGGCCTTTCAGGAAGTCCAACTCAACCACGAATCCTAATCCGGCGATTTTGGCTCCCAACTTTTCCGCCAATTTTGCCGTGGCCTCGGCAGTCCCACCCGTCGCCAGGAGATCATCAACAATGAGCACGCGCTGGCCTTTCTGAATGGCGTCCTTATGAATCTCGAGCGTGTTGCTCCCGTACTCCAGCGCGTAATCGTAACGTTCGCATTCCGCGGGAAGCTTTCCCGGCTTGCGTACCGGAACGAATCCCGCATTCAAGCGGTACGCCAGTGCAGGGGCAAAAATAAAACCGCGCGCCTCCATCCCCAGCACCAGATCGATATCCTGCGAGATGTAATGCTCAGAAAGTTTGTCGATGAGCGTGGCGAATCCGGTTTTATCTTTGAGGATTGTCGTGATGTCATAAAAGAGAATCCCCTTCTTGGGAAAATCGGGAATCTCCCGAATGAGCTTCTTCAGATGATCGGCATCGAGGGCCGAGGCTTTCGCCATCTGCCACGCTCCTTTGAAAATGAAATTTCAGAGTTGCAACGTCAGAAATTCGTCCTACCAGGCCCCTTCGATGCGGAAGGAACTCAGGCCTTGCGCCGGAGTGGCGGGGGAAACTTCAACCGCATCCACGCGCGCTGCGCGCGGCCCCTCCCGCAAGCGGCCGTGCAAACCGCTCAGCTGATCGCGAGTTCCCTGGGCCAGCACTTCGACGCTGCCATCATGATTGTTGCGCACCCAGCCCGCGATCCCGAGCATGTGCGCCTCCCGCTCCACAAACCAGCGGAACCCGACTCCCTGCACGCGCCCGCGGACGATGAATCGGCGGGCCTCGATCGCTTTCTCAGTCATAAAAGAAAATTGTTGATTGCTGATTCTTGATTGAAAAACTCGCAGTGGTTGCCCTTTTCAATCAACAATCACAAATCAGCAATCAACAATTACTTACGCTCGCGACAGGTATGCGCCGTCGGAGGTGTCCACCTTGATCTTCTCGCCTTCGTTGATGAAGGGCGGCACCTGCACCACTAACCCGGTTTCCGTCTTGGCCGGCTTGGTGACGCTGGAGGCCGTCGCGCTCTTCAGCCCGGGCTCGGTTTCGATGACC
>DASVAE010000087.1:0-84920 GCA_036376495.1 Candidatus Sulfotelmatobacter sp.
ACAGGCTCAGGCGGAGAACGAAGTCCCGCAGCCGCACGACTTCGTGGCCTGTGGATTTACAAAGACGAATCCCTGCTGCATCAGAGTTTCCTGATAGTCCAGGGTCATGCCGTGCAGATAAATGAAGGACTTCGGGTCGACGAACACCCTGACATCAGCGAACTGGAAAATCCGGTCGCGCTCTCGCGGCTGCGAGTCGAAGCGGATGTTGTAGCTTAAGCCGGAGCATCCGCCGCCCTGTACTCCCAGACGCAAGCCACCCTGCTCGGGCGAGATGCCTTCCTTCGCCATCGCGGTGCGGATCTTCGCGATGGCCTTTTCCGTCACCTGAATGCCCTTCGCGGGAGCCTGCGTCGTGTTTTCTGTGGCCGTTGTCATATCACTCGACAATGAGCTTTGAACGATGAGCAACCTGAGATCGTCCACTGGTCACCGCTCATTACTCACTGCGCACTGCTTCTACTTCGCTTCTGCCGCGACCGGCTTCGCAACTTCTTGCTTCTTCTTCCAGTCGCCAATGGCGGCGCGGATGGCATCTTCCGCCAGCACCGAACAGTGAATCTTCACCGGCGGCAGAGAGAGCTCTTTCACAATATCCATGTTCTTGATGGAGAGAGCTTCGTCTACCGTCTTGCCCTTCACCCACTCGGTCGCGAGCGAGGAGGACGCGATGGCCGAGCCGCAGCCGAACGTTTTGAACTTGGCTTCTTCAATGACGTTGGTTTCGCGATTGACCTTGATCTGCAGCTTCATCACGTCGCCGCATTCGGGCGCGCCGACCAGGCCGGTGCCTACGTCAGCGCTGCTCTTGTCGAGCGAGCCGACGTTGCGGGGATTGTTATAGTGATCGATAACTTTGTCGCTATATGACATTATCCATTTCTCCTGAACTTCGAGTCTTCCTCAGAGAATCACGCATCGTGTTCTGATGCTTCCTACGACACGGCTGGGCCGTGCCCTTCCCAAATCTCCTTACTCTCCAGCCCACTTCACATCCTTCAGGTTGATACCTTCCTTCGCCATTTCGTACAGCGGAGAAAGTTCGCGCAGCCGTTCCACCGTTTCAACAACGCGATCGGCCACGTAGTCAACCTCGGCTTCGGTGTTGAAACGGCCGATGCCGAAACGGATCGAACTGTGCGCCAGGTCATCGCCAGTGCCCAAAGCTTTCAGAACATAAGATGGCTCCAGCGTCGCAGAGGTACAAGCCGAACCGCTCGAAACTGCGATATCGTTGATGCCCATCAGCAACGATTCGCCTTCCACATAGGCAAAGCTGATGTTCAGGTTGCCCGGCAGGCGGTGTTCCATGGAGCCGTTGATGTAAGCCTCGTCCAGCTTGCCCATAATCCGATCCTTCAGTCGGTTACGCAGACCGGCGAGATGGCAGGACTCCTTGGGCATCTCTTCGAGTGCGATAGCGCAGGCCTTGCCAAGACCGACAATACCGGGGACGTTGAGAGTGCCGGAACGCATCCCACGCTCGTGGCCACCGCCGTCGATAATCGCCGAAATCTGCACGCGCGGATTCTTGCGGCGAACGTACAAGGCCCCCACTCCCTTCGGACCGTACATCTTGTGGCCTGAAATGGAGGCGAGATCTATGTTCTGCTTGATCACGTCCACCGGGACCTTGCCCACCGCCTGGGTCGCGTCCGTGTGGAAAATCACGCCTTTCTCGTGGCAGAGCTTACCGATTTCCGCCACCGGTTGCAGCACTCCGATTTCATTGTTGGCATACATGATGGTGACCAGGATGGTCTTGTCATCCATGGCGCGCTTCAGATCGTCCAGATCGATCAGGCCATCTTTCTGAACGGGCAGGTAGGTCACTCGGTAGCCGTACTTCTCCAGGCGCTTACAGGTGTCCAGCACCGCCTTGTGCTCGGTGACCGCGGTGATGATGTGGTTGCCTTTCTCGCGGTACATCTCGGCAACGCCCTTGATCGCCAGATTGTCGCTCTCGGTCGCGCCGGAGGTGAAAATGACTTCTTTGGTGGTTGCGCCGATTAGCTTGGCGATGCGCTCGCGCGCCGTTTCCACACCTTCTTCCGCCGCCCACCCAAACGAGTGATTGCGGCTGGCCGAGTTACCGAACTTCTCCATGAAGTAGGGCAAGATCTCTTCCAGCACCCGCGGGTCCATGGGCGTGGTGGCATGATTATCCATGTAGATGGGAAGCTTGATGCCCTTCGCGCTGGGACTGTGGGTCTCGGGGGCTGCTTGGGGGATTTTCACATCCGTGCTCATTGATTGCCTCTCCTGCTGTTTGATGAAAGTCGTGTCGTCCTAAATTCTTTTATTCCGGGGTCAGCCGATGGTTATTAAATCGGCGCCCTTCGGTGCTCTTACTTCCACCTGATCGGGTTCTTCGCGCATATGCGAAATTTTGATCCGCTTGAGCACCGCCTCGATGCTCTCGTTGACTTTCCGCAGCGGCTCGCGGATGTTGCAGCGATCACTCTGGCCACATTCGCCGCGCACTGTGATGCAGGAAGTGATGAACAAAGGTCCGTCAATCGCTTGAATTACCTCAAAGGCCGAAATCGTGTGTGCGGGACGCGCCAGCATATAGCCGCCGTTCGTACCGTGTTGCGAGTGTAGAAGTCCCGCCTTTACAAGTTTTTGCAGAATCTTGGCCAGAGCCTCTGGCGGAATGCCGTACGCGTCAGCTACGTCCTTCGCGCTGAGCGAGACCTGGCTTGTTCGCTCCGCGAGATGCTTCATCGCCATCAGCGCATAGTCGGCTTTCTTGGTCAACTTCAGCAAAGGAGCACCCTCTACAAATCCGACAATTGAAGTCGGATATAAATCCGACCTTTTCTGTCGGAGTTTATTCTACGTTACCGAGGTGCCCCTCGGCAAGCGGTGACAGCGAACGGGTAAACTGGGCATTTAATGGTAAGCCCAGCGAAGAGAATGGCTTACAAGTAGGCGACAAGAATAGGCGGATTTTCTTGAAACTGGTAAGGAGCGGTTAGGCTTCCTCAATTGTTAAGAATTTTCGACAGAGTAGCGGGACAGGGCTTGACAAGGCGCAAACCGGGTCTAAAATACCGGAAATTCCGCGAAAACCTGCCCCTTAGCTTGGGGACCCTTCCGGATTATGATCTCCAAACCGATGGCCCCTCCTGAGAACGTAGCTATGAAACAGCCCTGTAAGCACCCGCGCGTGCAGATCGTGAGCCGCGATGAAGAGTCGGAATACGTCGAGTGCAAGGTGTGCGGCGAAATCTTCGACTCCAGCGAGTTCAAAGACATGAACATCGAAGAGTCAACCAAGGATGCCGATGTCTGAATGGTCCCGGACTTCCAGCGCATAGCATTAACTTAGGAGCAGGGCTGCTTCGGCCGAAAAATCCATGGCTGCGAAGTCCCGGGCGAGGAACTTAGGGTACGCCGCGGCGGCGATCATGGCTGCATTGTCGGTGGATAGGGGACGCGACGGGAAATACACAGGCACGCCTTGCCTGGTGCTTTCCCGCTCGAAGGTTTGTCGCAGTTCATGGTTTGCCGCGACACCTCCGGTAACGAAGAGAGTGGCGACGTTGTAGGCCTCGGCGGCCGCCAGCGTCTTCCCCACAAGATCTTCGATCAGTGCGCGCTGAAATGAGGCCACCAAGTCGAGCGTCGGCTTGTTGCAGAGGACTCGGATGTCCTCGAAGGTTGGTTTGGCAATTTCAGCTAAGGCTCGGCGGCGTTGTTCCACCGAGTTGCGCATCTGGTGGGTTTCGACGTAGCGCAAGATCCCGGTCTTGATCCCACTGTAGGAAAAATCAAAGCGGGGCCGGTCATCGCCGGGCGCGATCTGCTTGCCATCGCGCCGGTCTCGGCGGTCGCGATGTTTGATCTGAGCGGGCGGAAACTTCACTGCCTTCGGATCGCCGTGCGCCGCAAGCCTGTCGATCACCGGGCCACCCGGATATCCCAAACCGAGAAGCTTGGCGACTTTATCGAAGGCCTCGCCAGCGGCGTCATCGCGCGTGTGTCCGATGTTCTGGTAAGTCCAGGAACTGCCGCGCTGAGCAGCCAGATACAGATGCGTGTGTCCGCCGGAAACCACCAGGGCCAGCACAGGAAATTGCACGTCATGATTTCCCTTTTGCCGCTCCTCGAGCAGGACGGCATGGATGTGGCCTTCCAAGTGGTTCACCGCGATCAGCGGCTTCTCCAGCGCAAAGGACAGAGCTTTTGCGTAACTGATCCCCACCAGCAAAGCTCCGGCGAGACCGGGACCCTGAGTTACAGCGATGGCATCGACAGAATCGTAGGTATGGTTGGCATCGGCGAGCGCCTGGCGAACCACTGGCACAATTGCCCGCAAATGTTCGCGCGAAGCCAGTTCGGGTACAACCCCTCCGTAGGGTTGATGGGTCGAGATCTGGGATGCGACCACGTTGGAGATCAACTGCTCACCCGAACGCACCACAGCCGCCGCGGTCTCGTCGCACGAGCTTTCAATGCCGAGGAGGTAAGCGTCAGCCATTCTTCTATATTAGCCCGCCGTCGCAATGTAGGCAGCCAGAGTGGCTGGTGAAGAGTCCTTGCTACAACAAGGCACGGATGCTCGCGACCAAGGGGCAGCGCTATGATGAGACCGGTTCCTCATGATGAAAGAGTTCGCCACCTCGATTGCGAAGATGCTGCGTCAGCATGGCTTTGACGCCTACTTGGTAGGAGGGTGCGTGCGCGATCTTCTGCTCGGACGAGAGCCCAAGGACTACGACGTGGCCACGAATGCCAAGCCGCAGGAAGTAACGGCCCTTTTTCCGGACACGTATGCAGTGGGCGCGCAGTTTGGAGTCGTGCTCGTTCCGGCGCCTGATACCAGCGGTGCTTCCGAGTGCGAACTCGAAGGAAGGTCTAAATCCGGCTGCGTCGAGGTGGCTACGTTCCGCAGTGATATCGGGTACAGCGACGGCCGCCACCCTGATGAAGTGCGTTTCAGCAAAGATCCGCGCGAGGACGTTGCTCGCCGCGACTTTACGATCAACGGAATGTTGCTAGATCCAGTGAGCGGCGAGGTTCTCGATTACGTTGGCGGGCGAGAGGATTTGAAGGCCGGAATTATCCGGACGATCGGGGAGGCGCAGCACCGCTTTACAGAAGACAAGCTGCGCATGCTGCGAGGCGTACGATTTGCAGCGCGCTTTGAGTACAGAGTCGAGCCGTCGACATTTGCGGCTATGCAACACTTGGCCGATCAGATCGCAGTCGTGTCGCGGGAACGCGTGCGCGATGAGTTGACTCGCATGCTGACTGAAGGCCATGCGAGCAAAGCATTTCTGATGTTGGATGAGAGCGACCTTCTACAATATGTGCTGCCCGAGATTTCGGCCATGCACGGGGTGGAGCAACCGCCGGAGTTTCATCCCGAAGGCGACGTGTTTGTGCACACGCTTTTGCTGCTCGACAACCTGCCTAAGTCCTGTACGCCAACGTTGGCCTGGGGCGCGTTGCTGCACGATGTGGGAAAGCCCGCGACCTTTCGGATTGCCCCCGATCGAATCCGCTTTGATGGGCATGTGGATGTGGGGGTGAAGATCGCGCAAGGCATCTGCCGCCGACTGCGTTTTTCGAACGACGACACGGAACGGATTCTGGCGCTAGTGGAGAATCACATGCGCTTTGCAGACGCCATGAAGATGAAGGACTCGACACTCAAAAGGTTCATGCGCCTGCGGGATTTCGATGAACACATGGCGCTCCATCGCGCGGACTGTCTGGCGAGCCATCGCAACCTCACAACTTATGAATTCATTCGGCAGAAGCTCGCCGAGATTCCACCGGAAACAATGCGCCCGGCGCCACTGGTCACCGGTAACGACCTGATTGCCGCCGGACACGTGCCGGGGCCCAGGTTCAAGGAAATCTTAAGCGCGGTCGAAGATGCGCAGCTTGAGGGTCGGCTGCTCTCGCGCGATGCGGCTTTGGAGTTTGTGCGCCGCGAATTTCCTCCTGAGTCTTCCGCCAGGCCTTCCCGTTCGCAATGTTAAAATCAAGTTTCGTCTCGACGCCGCTCATTGGCCGGACAGGAGTGTACTTGGAACAGGCTGGATCGGACTTGGAGAGAATCGTGGCGCAGTCGCTGAGGCAGGCTCCTCCGATGGAGGCACCCTTAATGGCTTGGCCGGTGGTCTGCGGTTCGGCAGTGGCGGAGAGAACGCACGCGCTGACTTTCGTGGATGGCGTGCTCCGGGTGGCCGTCCCCGATGCAGGATGGAAATCGGAATTGCAGGGACTCGCCCCACGCTATCTTGCGGCCATCAATAAATACACGCTCCAAGCCGTCCGCCGGATTGAATTTGTAATATTCCGGGCAGAGAATACGCCGTCATAGTCCTGCAAACCCTTTACACGCCCATGAAAGTCACTGACAAAGACGTTTCCTACGTCGCCGAACTCGCCAATCTGGAATTGAGTGAGGAGGAGCGCAAAGCAATGTTGCGAGACCTGAACTCCATTCTGGAGTATGTCGATCGGCTGAACGAACTCGATACATCGCACGTTCCGCCAATGGCGCAGGTTTCAGATCGCTACGGAGTGGATCAGTCAAAGCAAGGGAGCGACCGGTTTGCCTATGCCAGCCGCGAAGATGTGCTCGAGGGCCTACGCAAGTCCCTGCCGCATGATGAAGCGCTGGCGAACGCTCCGGATGCGGATGAGGACTTCTTCCGCGTTCCTAAAGTGATCGAGCGATAACACCGGCATGGAACTGAGTTCACTGACAATCGATGCCGCCCGCACCGCGGTGCAAGAACGCAAGACGACGGCGGTCGCCATGGCTGAGGTGCATTACGCTCGCATCCAAAAAGAGGATGGGCAGATCGGCGCTTTTTTGACGCTGTCGCGAGAGCGGGCCCTGCAGCAGGCGGAGCGCATGGACCGAATGGCAGCTGAAGGGAAGGCGCTGCCGCCGCTCGGGGGCGTGCCCGTCGGCATTAAAGATGTATTGAGTACGCGAGGCGTGCGCACCACTGCGGGCTCGAAGATTCTCGACAAGTACGTTCCTCCGTATGACTGCACCGCCGTGGCGAAGTTGGAAACTGCCGGCGCGGTGATCCTCGGGAAGATGAATTGCGATGAGTTTGCCATGGGCTCCTCAAACGAGAACTCTGGCTTTCACCCAGTGCGCAATCCGCGGGATCTCAGCCGTGTCCCGGGAGGATCGTCGGGGGGCTCTGCAGCAGCGGTGGCCGCAGGCATGGCTGTGGCTGCGCTCGGATCCGATACCGGGGGCTCGATCCGGCAGCCCGCTTCGTTCTGCGGCGTCGTAGGACTGATGCCCACCTACGGCCGGGTTTCGCGCTATGGTCTGATCGCATTCGCCTCTTCGCTCGACCACATTGGACCTCTTACCAGGACGGTGAAGGATGCAGCGATTGTCCTGGGCGCCATTGCTGGTCGCGATCCCATGGATTCGACCTCGGCTGAGGTGCCGGTTCCCGATTACGTTTCCGAACTGGACCAGCCCATGCGTGGTCTGAAACTCGGGGTCGCGAAAGAATATTTTGGCGACGGCCTGGATGACGAGGTGCGCCAGGCAGTCGAAAGCGCGATTGAGAAACTGAAGAGCCTGGGTTGCGAGGTCGTCCCGGTGTCGCTGCCCCATACTTCTTATGCGATTCCTGCCTACTACCTGATCGCCACCGCGGAGGCTTCGTCGAATCTCGCGCGCTATGACGGGGTGCGCTATAGCCTCCGTGCGCGCGGGGTGAAGACGCTGTCTGAAATGTACCGGTGCAGCCGGGATGAGGGATTCGGCGCCGAGGTGAAGCGGCGCATCATGCTAGGTACGTATGCCCTGAGCGCGGGTTACTATGACGCCTATTACTTAAAGGCGCAGAAGGTTCGCACCCTGCTTACGCGTGATTTCGATGAAGCTTTTCAGAGGGTAGATGCCATCGTGACGCCCACCTGTCCCACGGCGGCATTCCGGCTGGGTGAGAAATCGAACGATCCCCTGTCGATGTATCTTGCCGACATCTACACGGTAACTGCAGATCTGGCCGGAATCCCGGGAATTTCGATTCCCTGCGGACAAACGCGGGAGAAACTGCCGATCGGACTACAGATATTGGGCAAGCACTTCGATGAAGCGACAATCTTGAGGATTGCTCACGCCTATGAGCAGGCGACGGGCAGGTCTCAGCTTGCAGAAGTATAGTAGTTCTCCCCAGCACAACTGCGACAGAGAACTCTGTCCTCGCGCCGTACTTCCCTTCGGAAATTAATCCCTTCGCCACAGACCTCGCACACGATCCGCTCGCCCTTGTATCCGGGGAACTCTTCAGGAGGTAGATGGACTTTCACCCACTCGGTGGTGAACAGATCGTAATCGGACATCTCACGATAGGCGGCCATCTGTTGCCGATTCTTATTTTCGATTTCCGGATGCATCTGGCGGGCGAGGGCTTTGGAAGATTCCTTGGCGGCGACGCGGATTGCTTTTCCGGTGCTAACGTCCACAAAGGTTGCTGCCATCTTGCCCCAGTCGCGAAACTTCAACGCGCGTTTTCCCAGGCGACAGCCGGTAACGACCGCAACCGCGTCCGTAGCACAGCGGTCGATTTCGACAAAAGTCACCAGGCGCTTGCGGTCTTTTCCCTCGGGTTCCTCGATGCCTAGCTTCTTCAAGCCGACTAACGCCAGACGCACCCCGAGTATCTGCCCCGCACAAAGGTGGCCGTGAGCGATTTCAGCGTCGTGCAGGTAATCCTCAAACGATTTCACGGCAACACTCCAGCTTCCCCCATCAGAACACGTAGAGTCTCAGGTTATCCAGCCCGGCGAAGCCGGGCACGCCCATTGCTAAGCCGAGGCGCTGAGAACTACTTTCTCCGCCACCGAATGCCATCTTTCGTAATCTCTATCAAAACGCCAGCTTGCGTGAGTTCGGCGCGGATTGCATCCGACTTCTTAAAATCGCGGGAAGTGCGAGCAGCTTTCATCTCATTGATCTTGGATTCAATGTCGGAGTCCGAGAGTTGGCCTGATTGCAATGCCTCACGGAGGGCATCCGTGATGTCGTGTTCCCGGCCTTCCGCCTGAGCCCACTGAAGAACTTTTTTCATCTTCGGTACGTCGTCGTCCTCGAGTACGGCGAAGATTTCATCGAACTTCTTCAGCGCGTCAAGCAAGGCCGCCGCATCATCTGTTTTTAGTGCTCCGCTGTCGAGCGCGGTATTGGCCTGGCGCACCATTTCGAAAATAGCCGCCTGCGCTTGAGCAGTGTTGAGGTCATCTTCCAATGCAGCCCGCATCTTTGCGATGGTTTCGGAAGCCAGGGTCTGCATCTGCGGATTGCATCCCGCCTCGATGCTGCGTGCGCTCAGGCGCAAGCGAAAATTGCGCAGGCGTTCCACGGAAACCGCCGCCTGTTTCAATCCATCGAATGTGAAATTGAGCTGGTTTCGATAGGGTACGGAGGCGAGCAAATATCGCAACGACGAAGGCTTGTGACCTTTGAGCACGAGATCGCGAAGAGTAAAGAAATTCCCCGCGCTCTTCGACATCTTCTCGCCTTCGACCAGCAGAAAGCGTGCATGAAACCAAAAACGTGCGAAAGGCTTGCCCGTCAAGGATTCTGATTGGGCAATCTCATTCTCGTGGTGCGGGAAAACCAAGTCCTCGCCGCCTGCATGCAGATCGAAGCTCTCCCCCAGTTCCTCCATCGACATGACCGAGCATTCCAGATGCCAGCCGGGGCGCCCGGGGCCTATCTCGGTATCCCAGGAAGCTTCGCCTGCGCGAGGACCTTTCCACACCGCGAAATCGCGGGCGCTGTCCTTGTCGTATTCATCCACGTCGACGCGGGCACCATCGAGCATGCCCGAGAAATCCTTTTTCGAGAGTTTGCCGTATTCGGGAAATTTGGCGATCCGGAAATAGTACGAGCCATCATCGGTTCGATACGCAATACCTTTGTCAAGCAACTTGGCCACAAAATCAGCCATGGCGGTGATGTGCTCGGTTGCGCGCGCCAGTTTCGGCTGCTCGATCCCGATCATCGCCGCATCTTCCAGAAAGGCTTTTTCGAATTTCGCCGTGTACTGCTGGACGGTCACACCATCGCGCGCCGAATTGCGGATGATCTTGTCGTCGACGTCGGTGATATTCATGACGTGATGTACTTTGAATCCGCTCTGCCGCAAGAACCTCCGCAGGAGATCTACCGCGACGAAAGTCCGGAAGTTGCCAATGTGACCGTAGTCGTAAACCGTGGGTCCGCATGCATACATCCGTACTTCGTTGTCTCGCAGGGGACGGAATTCCTCTACCTCATTGGACATCGTGTTGTAGAGGTGAAGCGGCATGGGGCAGCGCGAAACTGACAAACGAACTTAAGATTCTAGGGGTCGGAGAAAAGCACGGTCAAATCATCTCAGGGCGAGGAATGGCCGGCGGCGGGGAGCGCGTGCTCCCGCAGTCGCCTCTGGACCAGAATCACATAGTGCAGGGCCGAAATCACGGTAAACCAGGCAGTCGCGTGCAGGAAAGTTATGCGCGTAATTCGCACCCAGCGTTGCGGGTGGATCTCCAGCAACATCACAAAAAATACCGCTGTGATCTGGCAGAGCGTATTCGCCTTGCCGAAAATGCTGGGGCGAAAATCCCGCAGTCCGGCAATGGCGAACAAAACCGCACTCGCTGCCAGAATTGAAATATCACGGCTGAACACCATGATCGTATATTTCCACGCGATTTTGTGAAGAATGGAGAGCACCAGGAACACGGTGCTCAACAGTAGTTTGTCTGCAATCGGGTCCAGATATTGGCCCAACAGCGTCTGCTGGTGAAGTGTGCGCGCCAGCAGTCCATCCAGACCATCGCTGAAACCAGCAATGATGAATATTGTGAGAGCCCAGCCATAGTGCCCGTCCACCAGGTGAATCACGATGAACGGGACAAAGATCATCCGCAGCAAGGTGAGCTGGTTGGGGGCGGTAAAGATTTGCGAAAGCTTCACGCGCGCTCCTGCGGCGCGTTTGATCTGGCCGGGCTCTGCTCCACCTGATTTTGCGGTGTAAGTACCTCGGAAGGCTCCCGCCCTGTCTTGGTGAGAAATCGTTGGGATAGCGAGGACAAATTGCCGTCCGGCAGATCAAGTTCTACACGCTCGATGCGGTGCATGGGGAAGAACACTACGGCAGGGGTGAACGGCTCGCCGTCTCTCACCATTACCGCTAGATCCTCGAACGAGGCTAATTCAGCTCCGCTCAAGCTTAGTCCTTCGGCGGCGAGCGCCAGGATCATTCCCCAAAACTTTTCGCGCGGATTGGACAAGGTCGCGATCACCATGGCTCCGGGCACGAATACTTCGCTGGGCGGAGTGTGATTACGTGCAGGGGCGGTATCCATAACTGATTGTCGCCGGGAGCAGCGTTCATTGCAAATTCCTGCCGCCGGGAAGTCAGGTTGGTTGGGACTGCGCCATGAACTCCGGTATGCTGGGCGGAATATGCCAGAGCCTGCGGCGACGCCAGTCATAGAGTTCCGAGATGTCTCGTTTCGTGTCGGCCAGACCGAGGTGCTCAGCAGTTTCAGCCTCCAGGTCTTCAAGGGAGAGACCCTGGTGTTGCTGGGCCGCAGCGGCTCGGGAAAGACGACAACCCTGAAACTGATTAATCGTCTGGTCTCGCCTACGACCGGTGAAATTTGTGTGAACGGGAGGCCAAACACGGAGGTGAACGTCACCCGGCTACGGCGGCGAATCGGTTACGTCATACAGGACGCTGGGCTGTTTCCGCATTTTACGGTCGAGCGAAACATCGGGCTTGTTCCAAGCATTGAAGGCTGGCCCAAGGAGCGGATTCACACCAGAACGCAGGAACTCATGCAGCTGTTGGGACTCTCACCCGAAATCGCGACGCGTTATCCGCAGCAGTTGTCGGGTGGCCAGCGGCAACGCGTAGGAGTGGCGCGAGCACTGGCCGCTGATCCTGAGATTCTCGTCATGGACGAACCCTTTGCCGCGCTGGACCCGCTCACCCGCGACGATCTGCAACGGGAATTCCTGCTTCTTCAGCAGAGGCTTCATAAAACCGTGGTCTTTGTCACTCACGATCTACGGGAAGCTTTGCGACTGGCATCTCGTATCGCGCTGATGGAAGCAGGAAAACTGGTGGCGGTTTTGACTCCGCACGAATTTGTAAAGTCCAGTGATCCTTGGGTAGCAGCTTATGTCCGCGCGTTTGGAGATGGGCTGAAGTCGGCGACGAATCGAGGCGCATCGTGAACGTTCTTCGTTTCATGCTCCACAACCGCAGTCAGGTGCTCGAACTCACGCTCGAACATCTTTGGCTGGTCGGCGTATCCACAGTATTCGCCATGCTGATGGGAATACCGCTTGGAATCCTGATCGCCCATCGCCGGCGCCTGAACAAGCCGGTGCTCGCGGCCGCTAACGTCATCCAGACGATCCCGAGCCTCGCCTTGTTTGGTTTTTTGCTTCCTGCGCCATGGCTCGGAGACAGATCCGAGAGACTGGCCATTCTCGCCCTCACGCTCTACGCGCTGTTGCCGATTATTCGCAATACTTACACGGGGATCGCCGGGGTCGATTCCGCAGTCCTGGAGGCGGGGCGCGGCATGGGCCTCACCGAATCGCAACTTCTCTTCCAAGTTGAATTACCGCTGGCGGTGAGCGTCATTTTGTCGGGAGTTCGCATCGCGGTCGTGGTCGCGGTAGGTCTGGCCACGATTGCAGCCGCAATTGGCGCGGGCGGCCTGGGCGAATTTATTTTCCGCGGACTGGCCATGGTTGATAACAGGGTGATTCTTGCCGGCGCCATCCCGGCAGCGATCCTCGCGCTAATCGCGGACGTAGGTGTGGGATGGCTGGAGAGGCGTCTGCGAGCAAGATGATACGGCCTGGAGCCATCGCTGGTCCATTGTTACTGCTCCTTCTAGCAGTATCCTGCGCCCCCTCGCGCTCCGACCGCGTTGTCGTCGGATCGAAGAATTTCACCGAGTCTTTTATCCTGGGCGAATTGATCGCCCAGCAGATCGAACAGCACAGTAATCTGAAGGTGGAACGTCGCTTTTATCTGGCAGGGACCTACATTTGCCAGCAGGCAATCCTGTCTGGACGCATCGATATATATCCCGAATACACCGGGACTGCACTGACGGCGGTCTTGAAGGAAAGCGCGAGCGCAGACCGTAAAGATGTCTACCAGCGCGTGAAGCGTGAGTACGAACGCCGCTTCGGACTGACACTCGGCCCTGAGTTCGGCTTCAATGACACCTTCGCCATGGAAATCCGAGGCGAGGATGCGCGCCGCTTAGGTTTGAAGACGCTTTCCGAAGCTGCGGCGTACACCCCGCATTGGCACGCCGGATTTGGATACGAATTCATGGAGCGCCCGGATGGTTATCAGGGTTTAGTCGCGACCTATGGGCTGCATTTTGCTGAGAGGCCGCGAATCATGGATCTTGGGCTGCTCGCACGGGCGTTGAAGGATCGCCAGATTGATTTTGCCGGTGGTAATGCGACGGATGGATTGATTCCGGCTCTGGATTTATTCGTCCTCGCGGATGATCGGCACTACTTTCCGCCGTACGAGGCTGTGCCTGTTATTGGCGCCCAACTGCTCAAAGCGCATCCGGAACTCCTTCCGGTTCTCGGTGCACTGGCCAACACGATCTCCGATTCCGAGATGCAACAGATGAACTATGCCGTCGACGGTCAGCATCGCGAGCCGCAGGAAGTCGTACGGGAGTTTCTGCGCAAAAAGAACCTCTCCCGGTGAGAATGTTCCTGAACTACAACATCAATGAGCCTTTCAGAGTAGCTATAGCCTTCCCTTGCAACATCACCCGATCGCCCCTCAACTCGCAGCTCAATTCCCCTCCACGCGCGGAAAGTTGCCGAGCTTGCAGCCTTGATTTCCCCAGCCGTTCTGCCCAAATGGGAGTGAGAAGGCAGTGCGATGAGCCGGTGACCCAATCCTCGGGCAGGCCGTATCCGGGCGCGAAGTAGCGCGAAACGAAGTCCACTCCCTCTCCCGGAGCAGTTATCACGACAACTTCCGGATGCAGTGCTTCAAGACGGGCAATATCCGGTTGGAAATTCTCAACTTGAGCCTGCGATGCCAGCAGCAGGACACAGGTCTGGTTTCCGGCTAAGGTTTCCAGGATTTCCGCTGCTCGCAGGCTTGGTGTAACAGCGGACAACAACTCGGGCGTGAGTGCGCAATCTTTTGCAGTTAGGGCAGGGAAATCCATCGTGACCTGGTCACCCCGGTTTTGGACCCTCAAATCGCCGCGAGCGGTCGAAAAGAGGACTTCTCCGAGTTCGGGGCTAACGAAGTGAAACAAAACAAAGGCGGCGGCCAGAGTGGCGTGCCCGCAGAGTTTCAGCTCGCAAGCCGGCGAAAACCAGCGCAATGCGTACCCCGTGGCGGAAGGTACAAGAAATGCGGTGGCCGGAAGATTATTTTCTGTAGCGACTTTGCGCAACAGGACGTCATCTAACCAAAAGTCTAAAAAACACACGGCCGCCGGATTGCCTCGGAATGCGCGCTCGGTGAATGCATTAACGTGAAACAGGGGAATGCGCATAGGGATGATTCTACGCGGCGGAGATTGACGCCGTAGGCCGCATCCACGGCTGCTGGAATTTACCCGTGCTGGGACACTACGGTTCCGCAAGATAGCGAATCTGCTCTCCATATTCTCAATCGCCATTTGAGGAGGTACCATGCCGACCATTGAGAAGGATGTTGCTGTCGGGCAGCATCTACGGCAGAGGATGCTCGAGGCGCGCCGCAGGAGCGACGCGCTGTTCGCCCTCGTAAAGACGGATGCAATCTACGACCGTCCCATTCCCGAGCGGCATCGCATCATTTTTTATGTCGGCCATCTCGAGGCCTTCGACTGGAATCTCCTGCATGAGCGTGCGCTTGGGATAAAGACACCCCACCGGGAGTTGGATCGGCTGTTTGCCTTCGGCATAGATCCAGTAGGAGGCGGGCTGCCCACCGATGAACCGTCAGACTGGCCTTCCCTCGAAATCGTGCGCGAGTACGTACGCCAGATCAGGGCGGCGCTGGACGAGCGACTCTCGACAGCCGCGCCGTCTGGCGAAGGTTTGGGGCGTGACGAGTTTTCTCTGGCAACTCTGCTGAATGTCGCCATCGAGCATCGGTTGATGCACCTGGAAACTTTGGCGTACATGTTTCACCAGTTGCCGCTTGATCGCAAAATCCGACAGGAATCTTCTACTCCCTTGCTTGCCCCTGCGCCGGAATTCCAGATGGTTTCCATTCCTCCCGGAACCGCTACCCTGGGCTTGAATCGCAATTCAGAGGAATTCGGGTGGGACAACGAATTCGAACGCTACACCGTCGACGTGCCTTCCTTTGAGATCGACAAATACATGGTTACAAACGCACAGTATCTCGATTTCGTGAATGCTGGAGGATACGAAAACCGGAGTCACTGGAACGATGACGACTGGACGTGGAAAGCGGAGTCCGGGATTACTCAACCGGTCTTTTGGACAAAGCGGAACGACACATGGTTCTACCGGACCATGTTTGACGAAATTCCACTTCGCCCGAATTGGCCGGTTTACGTTAGTCACGCGGAAGCGAACGCCTACGCGAAGTGGGCCGGCAAGAGCCTTCCTACTGAGGAGCAGTGGCATCGCGCGGCGTATGCAAGTCCGGACAAGACGGAGAGAAGCTATCCCTGGGGCCGTTACGCTCCCGATTCGAGCTTGGGAAATTGCGACTTCGCCCATTGGGACCCCACTCCAGTGAATGCGCATCCGTTGGGCCAGAGCGCTTTCGGAGTGCATGGCCTTCTCGGCAACGGGTGGGAGTGGACGGCCACTATCTTTCGTCCCTTCCCCCGGTTCGAGCCATTTCCTTTTTACCGCGGTTACTCGGCCGACTTTTTTGATGGCAAACACTTCGTGATGAAGGGCGGATCGGCCCGCACTGCCGCTTGCATGCTGCGATCCAGCTTCCGCAACTGGTTTCAACCCCATTATCAGTATGTGTACGCGGGATTTCGCTGCGTGAATTCCTGATTCGAGGAGTGAATATGCTAATGCTGGTCCGTTCCATTCCCGCGAATGCTTCTTACGAGTTCGCCGCCGATGTTCGCGCTGGACTGACTCGCCCCGGGCAGAAGGAACTTCCCTCGAAATACCTCTATGATGATGTGGGCTCGGCTTTGTTCGAAGTGATCTGCCACCTGCCCGAGTATGGCCTGACCAGAGCGGATGAGCGGCTGCTACGGCGCCACGCCAGTGACATCGTAGATCGCGTGGGTGGTCCTGTGGCGGTGGCGGAACTGGGTAGCGGCAGCGGCCGCAAAACGCGTTGGCTACTTGAGGCATTCGCGCGCCGGCAGCGAATTTCGTACTACCCTATTGAGATTTCCCAGTCGGCGCTGGTGATGTGCGAGAAGGAACTGCGCGATATCGATTCCATCAGCATTCTCGGATTCGAGCGGGAATACCTTGACGGCTTGCTGGAGGTAGCCGCCTATCGGAAGCAGGGGCAACGGCTGTTGGTTCTTTTCCTGGGAAGCACCATCGGCAACTTCGATCGGCCGGCGGGGCTGGACTTCCTTTCCGAAGTTCGCTGCCTGCTGCAACCCGGAGACTGTCTGCTGTTGGGCACGGATCTTGAAAAATCCAGTGCTCAATTACTCGCGGCGTATGATGACGAACTAGGCGTGACGGCGGCATTCAACCTCAACTTGCTGGGGCGCGTCAATCGAGATCTAGGAGCGAATTTCGATTTGAGCCAGTTCGAGCACGTCGCCAGAATCAATCCCTCCGAACGAAGCGTAGAGATGCATTTGAGATCAAAGCGACCCCAGACTGTGAGAATCCCCGCCGCGGAAGTGACTGCGGAGTTTCAGGCTGGCGAAACCATTTGGACAGAGAGCAGTCACAAATACTCCGCAGAAGAAATTGTGGACACCGCGCTGCGCTGTGGTTTTCGCTGCGACATGCAGTGGGTCGATGAGCAGTGGCTGTTTGCGGAAAACCTGCTGGTGGCCGAGTAGACGGTCCTCTTAAGTACGGGCACGCCTCCAGGAGTACAAGTTCATTGCACTCACCACCAGGCAAAAAAGATTCGCTGGGATGAATCCGGTCTGCGCGGTTCGCAATCCGATCACGCAGATGATCACACTGTTAATTGCACATAGAGCCCAGCCTTCCCAACAACGGCGTCCAAGCAAGATGGTCGACGAAATAGTCAGAATGCAGGAAAGATAATCAAGCCGCCACACAAATGAATGCCTCCGAGCTTCATTGTGGGCATGAATCTCGAAGTTTGGCAGTGATTGTGGCCTTTCGTTATATGACTGAGGTCACTTGACGGTAAACAGGGCAGTTCGGAGAAAGATATGCGAAATCAATGCCAGCACCTGGATCAAATCAAGATTAGAAATACCAGCACACATGCTTGCGAAGAATGCGTAAAGATGGGAGATTCCTGGGTCCATCTTCGTTTGTGTCTTTCCTGCGGGCACGTCGGCTGCTGCGATTCCTCCAAGAACAAGCATGCGACCAAGCATTTTCATTCGGCGAAACATCCGCTGATTCGTTCCATTGAGCCCGGCGAGTCCTGGGTCTGGTGCTATGTGGACCAAATGCAAGCCGGGGAACTATAGCTCCGGCTTCGACGCGGAGCTCACAAGGCAAGAGATTTAGCCTGTGCGACCAAATGCAAGTGTCCGTATCTAACCGTTTCAGGTATTCGCTTCGAGAGCATTATGGCAAAACCGGTATTGCTTACAGTGGACGATGACGCAGATGTTCTGCGCGCGATTGAACGCGACCTGCGCTCTCATTACGGCGCGGATTATCGCGTGATCAGCAGTGAGTCACCGCAAGGTGCGCTCGATCTGCTGAAGGGGCTGAAAGTGCGAAATGACGGAGTCGCGCTGTTGCTGGCAGATCAGCGCATGCCCCGTATGGATGGGGTCGGCTTTCTGCAGGCCGCGCGCGAGATCTATCCCGACGCCAAACGAGCCTTGCTGACCGCCTACGCCGACACCAACGCCGCGATCAGTGCCATCAATCAGGCGAACATCGATTACTTCTTCATGAAGCCGTGGGATCCGCCGGGCGAACACCTCTATCCACAGCTTGATGATCTGCTGGAGGACTGGAACGCGTCGTATCGACCAGCCTTTCAGGGTATTCGTGTGCTGGGGACTCGCTGGTCGCCACGATGCTATGAATTAAGGGACTTTCTGGCGCGCAGCCATGTGCCTTACCAGTGGATAGACGTCGAGGGAGCTGCAAATGATCCTGAAACTAAAACACTGCTGGATGCACTGGGCACGGACAAGAATGAGTTGCCGGTGGTCCTTTTCCCGGATGGCGCCAGGATGCTGAACAGCGCTCCCGCAGACTTGGCTCAGAAAATCGGATTGCGCACTCGCGCAGAAACCAGTTTCTACGATCTCGCCATCGTCGGAGGTGGTCCGGCCGGATTGGCGGCTGCCGTATACGGTGCCTCCGAAGGGTTGCACACTGTGATCGTCGAGCGCGAGGCACCGGGCGGCCAGGCCGGCATGAGTTCGCGCATCGAGAATTATCTTGGATTTCCGAGCGGCCTCAGCGGCGGAGACCTGGCTCGACGAGCCGTCGTACAGGCCAAACGTTTTGGAGTGGAGATTCTTGCGCCACAATCGGCAGTCGGCCTGCGTACCGAGAACTCCTATCGCATCCTTAAGGTGGCGGATGGCAACGAAATATCTTGTCACGCTCTGATGATCGCGACTGGAGTTCAGTGGCGACGGTTAGACGCTCCGGGGATTGACCGGTTGCAAGGGGCGGGGGTTTACTATGGCGGCGGAACCACCGAGGCTCTTTCCTGCAAAGGTGAAACAGTTTATGTGGTCGGAGGGGCCAATTCCGCCGGCCAGGCAGCCCTGAATTTCTCAAAGTATGCAGAACGGGTGGTGATTTTGGTTCGCGGCGAGTCGCTTTCCAGCAGCATGTCGCAATACCTGATCGACCAAATCCAGGAGACCGCTAACATTCAGCTTTGGACACACGCCAGAGTCACCGAAGTTCATGGAGATACCCATCTGGAAGAAGTTTCTGTGCTCTGTTCGGACACGAACAAGGTGGAGCGCGTGCCCGCCAGTTCAATGTTTATCTTCATTGGCGCTCTGCCGCGAACGGATTGGGTGGGCGATCCGATTCAGCGCGATGACCGCGGATTTATCCTTACCGGGCCCGACCTCATCCAGGCCGGGCAACGGCCGAAAGGATGGACCCTCGAGCGCGATCCTTTCTTGCTCGAGACAAGTGTGCCGGGAGTATTTGCAGTGGGCGACGTGAGGCACGGCTCTGTAAAGCGAGTTGCGTCGGGCGTCGGCGAGGGCTCTGTAGCGGTGCAGTTCATCCATCAATACTTGAGCAAGGTATAAATGTCCGAAACCCTGCAGTTACTGAGGAGGGTGCCTGTTTTCGAAGGCCTCCCGGAAGATCAGCTGGACTGGTTCCTGAGCCGTTCGCAGGCATTGCAGATCAAACCGGGAGAGACCTATGCCCATCAGGGCGCTCCCGCGGACGCCATGTTTGTTGTCCTTGAAGGTGAAGTGCAAGGACGCGGAGAACTGGCCGGCGACACCGTGATCCTGCCCATCCCGGCCGGTTCAGTGACGGGAATTCTTCCGTTTTCCCGGATGAAGAACTTTACGCTCGGCGGGCGTGCCGTGACGGAAGCGCGCCTTCTGCGCTTTCCAGCGTCGCTTTTTCCCGAACTGGTGCAGAAATCTCCGGAACTAGCAACTCGTCTGGTCGGCCTTATGTCCGACAGAATCCGCGAGACCACGCGTTTCGAACAACAGCGCGACCGGCTGGCGGCTTTAGGGAAGTTGTCGGCGGGTCTGGCGCATGAGTTAAACAATCCCGCGTCAGCGGCGAAACGAGCCAGCAGTCAGCTTCGCGACTTGCTGAAGCGTGTGCGCGACGCCAGTCACGAACTTGGCAAGTTTGATCTCACCCCAGCGCAAAGAGCCGAGATTGAGAGACTGGAGGCATCGCTTACCCAAACTAGCAGCTCACCACTCGATCCGCTCGCCGCCAGTGATCTCGAAGATCAGCTTGATTCTCTGCTCCGCAGCCATGGCCAGAACGACATGTGGCAGCTCGCTGCCGACCTTGCCCGGAGAAATTTCCGGCCGGAAGCGTTAGAGCAGCTATTCCTGAATCTTGAGGCTGATACGGCACGAGCCGCACTGGTGCGGATTTCTACCTCGCTGGAGATTTCCGGTTTACTCAATGAAATTGAGAGCAGCGCCTCCAGAATCTCCGATCTCGTGCGTGCCATCAAGGAATACACCTTTATGGACCAGGCGCCGCTCCAGAACGTCGATGTCGTGAAGACCTTGGAAAATACCCTTATCATCTTGAATCACAAGCTGAAGCACGGTGTGACGGTCAGGCGCGATTACCGCGACACATCTTTATCCGTGAATTCGTTTGGCAGTGAATTGAGCCAGGTCTGGACCAACCTGATCGACAACGCCATCGATGCCATGGGCGGCCAGGGAGAGTTGCACGTCCGCGCTTATCGTGACGACAACTGTGCGGTGGTCGAGATCGCCGACAACGGTCCCGGTATTTCACCTGAAGTGATGCCGCACATTTACGAACCATTCTTTACCACCAAGGGAGTAGGCGAGGGAACCGGACTTGGACTCGACACCGTGAAAAGGATCATCAGGAAACATCATGGGACAATCCAGGTTCGATCCAAACCTGGCGATACCTGCTTTCAAGTCTGGTTGCCGGTGGCCGGAGTTGCAGCTTCCTGACCTGCTCCCCGTACCAGGCGTACCTGAGACAGCGTTGAGTATTATTTTTGCAGTTCACTTCCATGAACGTTCATTTGATCGACGGCACCTACGAGTTGTTCCGCTACTTCTTCGCGGTTCCGTCCGCAAAGGACGCTCAGGGGCAGGAAATCGGTGCTGTTCGCGGTGTTCTCGGATCCGTGCTGTCGATGATCGAAGCCGGAGCGACACACCTCGGCGTCGCCACGGACCACGTGGTCGAGTCCTTTCGCAACGACCTCTACTTCGGATACAAGACCAGCGAGGGCGTAGATCCCGAGCTACTCTCGCAATTTCCGATTGTCGAGGAAGCCCTGCAGGCGATGGGCGTTCTAGTTTGGCCCATGATCGAGTTTGAGGCGGATGATGCGCTCGCGTCCGCGGCCGCAAAGGCCGCCTTGGATGAGCACGTCGCTCAAGTGATTATTTGTACGCCGGACAAAGACCTTGGTCAGTGTGTAGTCGGTACTCGCGTCGTGCAACTGGATCGCCGCCGCGAAACGTTGCGCGACGAAGCAGGTGTCCTGGCAAAGTTCGGAGTCAATCCGCACTCGATTCCAGATTACCTAGCTGTGGTTGGCGATTCTGCCGACGGCTTTCCCGGTATCTCCGGGTGGGGGCCCAAAGCCGCCGCTCTGGTTTTTTCGAAGTATCCGCACCTCGAAGACATTCCGAAGGATTGGCGCAGATGGGATGCCTCCATACGCCGTGCGAATCGGCTCGCCGAGTCTCTGTTTTTGTCGTGGGAAGATGCCCTCCTCTTCCGTAAGCTCGCTACTTTGCGGGTCGACGTGCCGGTATTCAATTCGGTCGATGACCTTCTGTGGAAAGGCCCTCGTCCGGAGTTCGAGCGCATGTGTGAGCGCCTGAGAGCTCCGGAATTGTTGCGTCGCGCCAAGGCAAAGGAGCAATTTGGAAATGCAGCCAGAGTGGAAGCATTGCCCTAATCTAGATCGCCCGTTAGAATTGAAACAGCCATCCTCATGTAGGCCCGTAGCTCAGTTGGTCTAGAGCGCTTCCTTGACACGGAAGAGGTCGATGGTTCGAATCCATTCGGGCCTACCATTGTACCGAGAGAAATCATCTTCGATTTCCATCCTCGCACTTACGGCAACAGGGCTGGATTTGCCCGCGTGGCCAGATCTAAAGCCTGCTGGGGAAACCAGGCACCCGCCGCAGGATCAACCAGGCCCCACAGCGGATCGAAGAGCGCCTGGCTCGTCGGGTCCGTCGGCCATCCGGGCTGACTGTAGGCAGTGTAGTCCCAGGCGCGAACCCCACCCTGCGCATTGCAACTTCCGTCGGACTCGCCCGGCACTTTGATCCATAGATAGGCATCCAGGAGCGGAACTCCAGTATTCGCGGTTGCCCGCAATCCCAGCCCGCGCGCAGGCGGGTTGCACCAGCTACCAGAGTTCAGAGTGTTAATCACGCTTGGCGGCTGGTTGAACGGAGCCGCCGCATACGAACCGGCATTTAACGGCCCTTGACCGTTACGACTGGTGTCGATCAGGAAGTGAGTCGTCGCAACAGCGGTCCCCAGGTTGGCGTCAAACCATTGATCGGTGTAGATCCAAGTAGCGATATTGTTTGGATCAACGGAACCGAAGGGGGAGTAGTACTGGCTGGCACACCAGTCATAATGGCCTAAGCGCCAGCCGCCTTCTTCCGGATCGTTGGCGAAAGCAATGCATTTGGAAATCCAGGTATCAAACTTAGTCTCGTAGTCAGTGGCCCGGTAGTTCGAGGGATTGGAGTAGAAGCCCTGAGTCTGTAGGACTCCGCCCTGCACCAGGCGCACGGCCATGTCACCCACGGAGTGCCAGGCGCTGTGACCGGCATCGAGATACACGATAGTCGCGGGATTGGCTTCGAGCTTGGTAACGGCGTAGTTGATCTGAGTAAAACGATCGGCAGTATTCTGAGCGGTGTACCCGCAATCGCTGGGCAACAACGCCAGCCCGTCGGGCTCGAGCACGATCACAACTTTCCGGTCACCAATAGCACCCGCTACCGCATCGATCCAGGCTTCATAAGTAGGCGTGTCTTGCGCCCCGCCCGCGGAGTAACTTCCGCAGTCGCGATTCGGGATGTTGTAGAGAACGAAGACCGGTACAGCTCGTTGCACTTGCGCTTGCGATAACGTTTTCTTCACCGCGGTGCGCACTTGCGACGGAGTGCCGCCCGTAACCCAGACCGCTCGCGGTGCAACTTCCATGGCCGCAATCAACAGGGCATTCTTCACCTGGCCCGACTTGATGAGGCTGAACGCCTGCTGTATGGCTCCCTGCTCGGGGGGCGGAGTGAAGAACCGCGTATTGGATGGGAGAACTTTATCGGATTGCGCGAACAGCGGTAGCGCCAACAAGAGCGCGGCTCCGATCAGGATTCCGGTAAAGGAGCGGACGTTTCTGCCAGGATTCACGGGGGGATACCTCCTCGATTCGTATGCTTGCGTAGTAGGTCGGATGCCCTGATATTCAGGCGAGGATAGTTTCCAGCAACTCAGGTACGTTTACAAGGAAAAACGTTATTCTTGCTAGCCGGAGACACTATTTGTTGGGCGCTCGCCCCAACGGTTTTGATTCCGTGATTACTCGATTCACTACGAGGCGGCAACACCGGATTGTGCAGGCGATCTGGGCAAGATTACTCTGACCACGCAACCGCGACCGCTGGGCCGGTTGGCAATGTCAATGCTTCCGCCATGGGCCTCCGCGATCTGGCGCGACAGCACGAGTCCAACGCCGCTTCCGCTGGGCTTTGTCGTGTAAAAGGGAGTGAATACGTTTGCCGGATTCAGAAGGCCCGGCCCCTCATCCTCGATTGCCAGCGTGACTTCCTCCCGGTTTGCATACCAGCGAACAACCACGCCATTCTTCTGGGATGCTGCTTTGGCTGTTTGCTCCTCCGCAGTTCGGGTCTCCAAAACGGCATCCGCTGCATTCCGAATCAGATTGATAAGCATCTGCTCCAATTGATCGGGATCAGCCTGGAAGGCAAGATCGGGACCGGGCTCCACGCAGACTTTGAGTCGAGTCTCAAGTCCGGCGGCGCGCGCCACCAGCGGGCCCAGCGTGATTTCACGAAGTGCTGGTGCAGGCATCTGGGCCAGACGGCGGTACGCTTCCAGGAAACGGTGCAACGAGGCGGACCGGGCTTCAATGATCTCCAGCCCACGCTGAAGATCGCTGCGCACTTCGGCGTCCATAGCTGTGTTCGAAACCCGCGAACTCAAGCTTCCCGCGATAGATTTGATGGGCGCCAGAGAATTGCTCAGTTCGTGCCCGAGAACCCGGATCAAGCGCTGCCAGGTACGGCGCTCCTCTTCGCGCAGAGCGCGGCTTACGTCTGAAAGGACCACAAGAGTGTGGGGAACGCCGCTCTGGCGGAAAGAGCTGCGGCGCAGCAACCATCGCGCCTGCGAGCCATTCACGCTGAGTTCCACCAGGCTTTCGTTGTCTGCCGCCAGGCACTGCAGCAGGCCGAGTTCGTCAGCGCTCCTCCCCAGCAGACGCGTTTTCGTCTGCCGCAGCAGCCGTTCTCCGGCGGGATTTACCAGCCGCAGCGCGGATGCCGGATCGAAGGTAAATAGAGGAGCATCAATTTCGTCGACCACGCGCTGCAAGAGTGCCGTCGCTTCCACGGACCGCAGTTTCTGATCCGAGAGCATATCCGCCAGGGCATTGACTTCCAGGGACAATTCTCCGAGAACATCGTTAGGAGACGCGTTGCGTGCACGAAAAGAGTAGTCCTCCTCGCGAAGCGAGGAGATAACGTTGGAGAGTGTCTGTAAAGGCCGGGTCGTCTGCTCCTGCAGCGCTAAAGCCAGAATCCACCAGACAAACAGCTCACCCCCGATGAGCGACAAGCGCGCCTCAAGAGACCAGGGCAACAGCCAAACCAGCACCGCGGTCGCGAGCAGCGCCGGCAGTGCCACCAGGAAGGAGTAGAGACTGATTCGATGTTCGTAGAGGAGCCGTGCTTTTCTCCGCGGGCGCGACGTCTGGCCTCCGGAGCTAAACGCCATACTTCTCCATTCGCCGGTAAAGCGCTCCGCGACTCAGGCCCAGGGCTTCGGCCGCCTGGCTGACGTTGCCCTGAAAGCGTTGCAGCGCTTTGCGCACCAGTACGGCTTCCACCGCTTCCAGGCTGAGTTCTTCCATATTTTGCGATTGGGCGCGCGGCGAATTCAAAGAGAGATCGGCGGGTTGGATTTCACCCGTCCGGCACATCAGTACTGCGCGTTCGATCGTGTGCTCGAGTTCGCGCACGTTTCCCGGCCAGGAATATTGCTTCAGAACAAGCAGTGCTGCGGGATCAAAACTCTGCACCGGCCGGCGGTATCGCGCAGCATAGCGTCCCAGGAAATGAGCAGCCAAAACAGGAATGTCCTCCCGCCGCTCGCGCAACGGAGGCACGTGGATTTCGACCGTATTCAAGCGAAACAGCAGATCTTCGCGAAACTGTCCGGAGGCACAAGCTGCCGTGAGATCTGTGTTCGTCGCCGAAAGAACGCGGACGTTGACTTTGCGCGGCCGCGACGAGCCGACACGTTCGATTTCACCTGATTCTAAGACTCGCAGCAGCTTGGCTTGTTGGCGAAGAGGAACATTGCCGATTTCGTCCAGGAATATCGTTCCGCCATCCGCCAGTTCGAAACGCCCGATCCTGTCGGTGCGAGCATCCGTGAATGCGCCTTTTACGTGGCCAAACAGTTCGCTCTCGAAAACGCCATCTGGAATCGCCCCCGTGTTTACCGCCACCAAGGCTCGAGAAGCGCGAGGCGAGAGCGCGTGCAGAGTCTGCGCCACCACTTCCTTGCCCGTACCATGCTCGCCCGTGATCAGGACGTTCGCGTCAGATGGGCCCACGCGCGAAATCGTGTCCATGGCCGCTTGCATGGAGGGAGCGCTGGCGATGAAATCCGGCCTGCCTTCGGCTCGCAACAGGCGATTCTCGGCCTCCAGGCGCGCAGCACGCTGCAGAGCTCGATGCAGCTCCACCTGCGTCCGAATGATGGAGATGAGCCGCTCGTTTTCCCATGGTTTCTGAATGAAATCGCGCGCCCCCCGGCGCATCGCCTCGACCGCCAGTTCTACATTGGCCCAGGCGGTCATCACGATCACCGGGACCGTGGCATCAAGCGAAACGATTTGCGACAGGAGATCGAGCCCTTCCTGGCCGGAGGTCGTGTCGCGCGTATAGTTAAGATCGATGAGCACCGCGTCATACGAGTTATTGGCGACCGATTCGGCTACTCTCTCTGGAGAGCGGACCTTGTCTACGCGATATCCTTCCGGACGCAACAGAAAATCGAGCGCCTCGAGAATATGCTCCTGATCGTCGGCGGCGAGAATGCGAGCGGGAGCCGAGGACTCCCGCCTAAACGCTGTAAGGTCAACTTCTCCGGACTTGGCTGTGGTCGGCATGTTTATTAAGGGATGCGCTGCGAAACTGCGCCGGCGATTGCGTCCTGGATCAGTATGCCATTATGTTCCAAGGTTGTGCCCGTGGCGCGATCCAGTTCAACTTTGGCCTTCGCATAAATCGTCATCGCATTCACCAGATCCAGTTGCGCCAATGACAGATCACGCTGAGCTGACAGGGTTTGATAGCTCGAGCCCGCTCCCAAGTCCTGTTCCTTTTTCGTGATATCGAATGTCCGCTGCGCCAAATCTCTTGCTTTCCGTGCGGCTTCGACTCGCGCTCCGGTCTGATCGAGCGCGAACTGCGCATTGCGCACCTCGATCCGCACCTGCTTCTTGAGTTGCTCCATGCGTAACTCGGCTTGCCGATACTCCAACTCGGATCGGTACTGATCCGCTTTGGCAACCCGATTCCTGATCGGGATGTTCAGGTTCAGGCCAACGTAATAATCGGGCGCCGTGTTATTGAAGGCATTCAGCAGAGCTCCGTTAAAATCCGTGGGGACGGTGGACACATTGGGCCCGAGATGGCTGGTGTCATAGATGGGATTTAAAGGACCCGCGAGTCCGGACCCGCTATAAAAAGCCACCGCTGAGAGGGAAGGCAATAACGCGTTTCTGGCAGCCCGGCGGCTGATCTGGCGGTTCACCAGATCGATGTCGGTCTCCGCCAGTTCCGGACGATTGCGCTGAGCGGCCTTAATCAGATCCTGCACCGGTTCCACCGTCTCAATCGCAACCGTCTGGATGCGATCGGTCGGAATCACCGGCATAGCTTCCAGCGTGGGATCATCGAGGCTTTTAGTAATCGCATTCTTCATGAGCGTCTGCTGCAGTTGCAGGCTGGTGCGCGCGACCGTCAGCTCCTGTGCGCGTTTTGAAACTTCAGCTTCTGCGCGCAGCACGTCCATCTCGGGGATACTCTGCAACTGCAACTGCTTTCGGGCGTTCTCTAGCGTCTGCTGCGCGAATGCGTAAGACTGATCATTGACCTGCGTCTGTTCGTAGGCGCTGACCAGATCCCAATAAATGTTCTCAATCTGAGTGACGGTCGCGATGACCTGGTCTTTGAAACCAATATCGGAGATCTTCTTATTGTTGCGGGCTATGCGCAGGTAGCGCAGGTTCGGACCAAAGCCAAAACCCGCCAGCAGCTCTTGTTGAATCTGAAAACGGAAGGTGGAATTCAGGGTCGGAGAAAGATTGAAAAACGGGCTATTGGTCGTCTGCCGCGAGTTGATGAATTGGAAAGAGACATTGGTCCCGGTTGGAAACGATTGCGAAAAGTTGGCCACGACCTGACCTGTATTCAATTGCAGCAGCGGTACGCCGTATATCTGCCGGTTGGCCAGGGGAGTCGTCTGATGCTCGACGCCACCATTCAAGTTCAATAGCGGATCGAAAGACGACACCGCGGTTCCCGCGCCCAACGTGGATTGCACCAGGCCCGAAGCACCGGCACCGGCACCGCCCGCGCCGCCGGTTGTGCCGCCGGCACCTGCGCCCGGGGCACCCGTCCCAAAGCCTCCAACGCCGCCGCCAGGAGTGCCTTGCACCACGCCCGTGTTCACACCACGAAAGAATCCGCCGGCTTTGGTTCGCAGAATATCGGTGTTGGCGATGGGTAGATTGTACCGGGCAATGGCCAGGTCGAGATTGTCCTCGAGGGCAAGGTCAATCGCATCTTTCAGCGAGACATATAGCGTTCCATCCTTAACCAGACGATCCAGCCGCGCAGAGTTCGACAGCGCCGGTTCAGGAACGGTGTCCGGCTCATAGGCGTGCAATGGATTGCGCGACTTCGGCATCTCAAACTGCAGCCGCATGGCCCCCTGCCCGGTGGAGGCTTTTTCCCCGGAATCGGTCTGCGGCATGGTTTGCGCTGAGCACGCGGCCGCAAGCAACGCGCACCCGGCGATACACGATCGTAAAATTCTTCTGGCTTGGAAGGTCACGATGCGCTGACCTCCGCCGGTTGCGAAAGCGAAGGATTGGCGGTGTCTCCGACCATCCAGCCGTCTCGCAGTTGGATGGTGCGGCTTCCATATGCGGCGTTGGCATCCGAGTGGGTCACCTGCACAATGGTGGTCCCTTGCTGGTTCAGTTCGCGAAATAGTTCCATGATCTCCTTGGCTTGGCCGGAGTGAAGATTTCCCGTGGGCTCGTCGGCCAGCAGAAGCGCCGGCTTGTGAATCACAGCGCGCGCAACGCCCACGAGCTGCTGTTGTCCTCCGGAAAGTTGACTGGGATACAAATCTTTTTTGGCGACAATCTGAAAACGGTCCAGTGTGTCGGCAACCAGGCTCTGCCTTTCTTTCCTCGGAATGTCCTTGTAAGAGAGTGGGAGATCGATGTTTTCCTGCACCGTCAGGTCGTCCAATAAGTGGTAGCTCTGAAACACCATTCCGATGTTGCGTTTGGCTAACTCGGCACGCTGCTTTCGCTTCATTTGATGGACGGCCTCCTCGCGGAACCAGTACTCGCCTTCCCAGGCGTCATCGAGCAGGGCCAGAACGTTCAGCAGCGAAGATTTCCCCGCTCCTGACGGTCCCATGACGGTGATGAATTCGCCTTCGCGAATCTCCAGATTGACCCGGCGCAGTACCCAAGTCTGGCCGGCCGGTGTTTTGTAACTGCGTTCCAGGTTTTTCAGCTCAATCATCATTTCTCCTTAAATCTAGTCATTCCGCAATGCGATCAGGGGATCGACTTGCAAGGCTCTCCTAGCAGGTACATAGCACGCGCCCATGGTCACGAGTGAGACTAAAGCGGCAACGCCGGCATACGTGACCGTGTCCATCGGGCTGACGCCGTAGAGCTGCGTCGCCAGCAATTTCGCCAGCAATGTTGCCCCTGCGGCCCCAAGGGCGATTCCGACGATTGCGAAAGTGGCTCCTTCCTTCATGACGAGCAACAAAATGTCGCTCCTGCGAGCCCCCAGGGCCATGCGCAGCCCGATCTCTTTCCGCCGTTTTGAGACCAGGAATGAGAGAACGCCGTAAATGCCGACAATGCCAAGGATGAGAGCCACTCCCGCAAAAGAGCTAAACAGAAATGTCGTAGATGCCGGAGTTGCCACTGCTTCCGAAATAACGCTGCGCATCGTCTTGACTTCAGTCACAGGCACATCCGCGCTAAGACCGGCGACAGTTCTGTGCAGCATCGCGCTGACCTGACCCTCATCGGCACCGGTTTGAACGACCATCGTCATCTCAGCCGGCACCCGTCCACCTTCAAGGGTCGCTTTGGGACCATAGGGAACGTAAATGGTTCCGCGCATGAACTCCGGTGTGTTGTGCTGCAGGTCGTAGGCGCGCACATCATTGATGACGCCCACCACTGTGCGCCACTCGCTCTCTCGCGAGAATCGGACGTGCTTGCCTAACGGGTTCTGTCCCGGCCAGAATCTCTGCGCCGATGAGGCCGCAATGATCGCGACGGCCGCATTACCAGTTTCGTCAGCGCTGCTGAAGCCTCTTCCCGAGAGCAAGGGAATGCCCATCAGGCGAAAGTAGTCGGGAGTAACTACATCCAGCCAGAACAACGGTGATCTTTCATCGTTGCTTCCGACAAAGCCCTCAATGTCCAACGAGCGCTTGCTCACCCTGCCGCCCAGTGGAAGCGTGTTCACCAATGCGGCGGCGCTGACTCCGGGTGAGGTACGCACTTGATCGACAACATTGTGATAGAACGTGACACAGCGCTCTACGTCGGCGCAGAAGGATTGATTAGGAGTGATTCGTGCCGTAACGACGCGATCCGCACGGAACCCCGGGTCGACGTGTGAAAGCGCCCAGAAGCTTCGGATCAGCAGCCCCGCCGCAACGACAAGCATGACGGAGAGCGCCACTTCCGCGGACGCAAGAGACCCCCGCAGCCCACGCGATAAGGCTACGGATGCGCCCCGGCCCGCAGAGTTCAGGGCCTCGGAAAGAGCCGCTTTTGAAGACTGCAGAGCCGGGGCTAATCCGAAAGCGAGACCGGTCAAAATTGCAAGAGCGCCAGTGAAGATCAGTACGCGCCAATCCAGGTGCACATCCTGTAAGCGCGGCGTGTTCGCGGGCAGTGCAGCCTTGAGAGCAGATAAACCGGTGCCTGCGAGAGCAAATCCCAGCAGTGCTCCGATCAGGGCGAGCAAGACACTCTCGGTCAAGAGTTGACGCGCGATGCGGCGAGGCGCGGCTCCTAGCGCGGAGCGAATGCCCATTTCTTTTTCGCGCGTGGCAGCGCGGGAAAGCATCAGGTTCGCGACGTTTGCACAGGCGATCAGGAGCACGAGGCCGACCGCGCCGAGGAGCAGCAGAAGTCTTGTCCGAACATTTCCCACCATGCCGCTGCGCAGTTCAACCACGCTCACATCGGCGTTCCAAGCTTTTGGCATGGTCCACGGAAACAATGCGAAAACGCGGGATTGGAAGAGGCGAACCTCTGCTGTAGCTTGCGCCAGGGTTGTGCCCGGTCGCAGCCTGCCGAGGACGGGCATGAAGTCGCCAGCCCAATACTCCACCTGATTGCTCGGATCGTTATGAAGTGGGACCCAAACTTCGGTTTTAGGGGAGGGGAACTGGAAGTTCGCCGGCATCACGCCAATGATCTGTCGGCTTGTCCCCTCGAGTTCAATCGAACGGCCGACCACGTTGGTATTCGCGGCGAAGCGTTGCTCCCAAAGATTGTGGCTCAGAATTACGTAGCGGTCGTTACCTGGGGCGTCTTCGCGGGATACGAACGTACGGCCCAATTCCGGGCGTGCGCCGAGCACCGAAAAGAACTCCGACGATACCGGAGTACCAGTCAAACGAACCGGATCGCCCACATGCGTCAGGTTGTACTCGTGGCCTTCGGCGTAGGCAGCGACCTCCATGCTGCGAACCTGCTCGCGCATGGCGTTGAAAGCGCCTTTCGGATACGTTCCGGTCACGCTCACCAGTTCCGCCGGCCGCGGATAAGGAAGCGGACGCAGCAGAATCCCGCTCACCAGGCTGAAGATCGCGGTGTTCGCTCCGATTCCTAGCGCAATCGTGAACGCGGCCACGGAGGTGAATCCGAAGCTCTTGCGCAACTGCCGTATACCAAAACGAACGTCCTGCATCAGCCCATTCACCGCTTTGTTCCTCCCTTACTCGTAGCGCAAAGCTCTCATAGGATCGACGCTGGCGGCGCGCCGGGCTGGTATCGATGCAGCGCTCGCGGCGACGATTCCCAGTACCACAACGACTGCAATCAAAGAGGCTGGATCGGTGCCCTTGAGACCGAATAGATAGCTGTGCAGGAATCGCGTGCTGGCGAGCGATAGGGGAATCCCGATTGCCAGACCAACAACGACCAGCAACATGGCTTCGCGCAGCACCAGGCGTAGCACGTCGAGGCGTTGCGCACCGAGTGCCATGCGCACTCCAATTTCCCGGGTACGGCCGGCAACCGTGTACGACATAACCCCGTAAAGTCCAATGCAGGCCAGCAACAATGCCAGGCCGCCAAAGAACGCGGAAAGTTTTGCCAGAGCAATTTGCTCGCCGGCGCTGTCCGTCACCAACTTATCCAGTGTTCGGATGAATCCGATCGGCAGGTGCGGGTCAGCAGCCCTGATCTGGCTCTGCAGGTTACTGACGGCTGCGGAAGGAGCGCCGCCAGCTTGTGCTTCCAGCATGATCTGCTCGGGATCCCTCACTTGTTGAAATGCGAGATAAAAACGGGGACGAACGTCTTCCCGGATCCCGCTTCCATGATCCTTCGCATTGTGAGAGATTCCGATGATCGTGATGGGCCTGCTCAGTTCTGCCGCATCGTCGATCATGAATTGGCGCCCGATCGGGTTGTTTCCCCCATAGAAGTGCTTCACCATGGCTTCATTAACTACAGCGACACGAGTCGACGTTGGTGTGTCCTGCTTCTCAATCCCACGACCCGTGAGAACGGGAATGCCGATCACATCGAAGTAGCCGGGGCCCACGTAGTCTTCGAGCGCGACACGATCGCGGTCCGTTCCGGTAAACCCGGGCACGATGATCGCGTCCGCCGATTCGCTGCCGGAAAAGAGCCCGTTGGTGGAGTAGGTCGCCGCGCGCACACCGGGCGTGCTGGAGATTCGGGCGGCCAGTTGCTCCGCCAGCAACTTCATCCGGGGCGGATCGTACCCGGCCGCCGCCGGGTCGAGACGCGCAACCAGCAGGTGATCGCGAGAATAGCCGAAATCCTGCGTCATCAGTTTTTGCAAGCTGCGGACCAAGAGCAGTGCCGCAAACAGCACCAGCAGCGAGAGCGCCACCTGGCCGGCGATGAGTCCTTTTCCCCATAGAAATTTTGTGCTCGGATCAGCGGTGGAGTGAACCGGGTCTTTCATACTCACCGCCAATCGTCCCTTCAAGGTCTGCAGCGCTGGGATCATGCCGAAAACTATTCCTGTCAGCAGAGAAAGGCAGATGGTGAACGTCAGCACCCGCCAATCGGGGGACAACGGAAGAATTGTTCCCGACCCAAACATGCCGACCAGCATGCGGACTCCTGCGATAGCCAGCAGAGCGCCGAGTGCGCCGCCCAACAGACCCAGCAGACAGCTTTCGGTGAGCAGTTGCTGCATAAGGCGCCGGCGATTTGCCCCGATGGCCAGCCGAATCGTGATCTCGCGCGTACGGGAAGAAGCACGTGCCAGCAGCAGGTTGGCGACGTTCACGCACGCGATCAGCAGCACCAGGCTTACAATCCCCATCAGGAGCAGCAATGGGACGGTGTAGTTACCCCGCACATCGGACACGCCGCCTGAGCCGTGTTCCACTTTGATGTGCGCATCGTTGATGGCCTTACGATCGTCGGACGATAAAGCAGCGCCGTAATCGCTCTTCAGCGCCTGCTTAAAAACCACATTTACATTTGCTTCCGCTTGAGCCAGCGAGGTGCCCGGCCGCAATCGCCCGATCACTGAAAGCCAGGAAACGTTCCCGTTCTTGCGCCAGTGACGCCCGCGAACGATCTCCGGTTGCATGCTTAAAGGCACGTACACCGCCATCCGCTCTCCCACCACGTCGCCGTCGAAACCTGGGGGAGCGACCCCGACGACAGTAAACGAAGACCCATTGAGCCGAACATCCTGGCCCATAATTGACAGAGAACCAGCAAATGTCCGCTGCCAGTAGTCATACCCAAGGACGACCACGGGATTGGCGTTCTCGGTCGTATCGTCAGCATCGGAGAGAAGGCGTCCAGCAGCAGGCTGCATTCCTAAAACGCTGAAGTAATTCCCACTCACCATCCGGCCGTCTATCTTCGGCTCGGGAAGCCGGGAACCGCCGGGATCCACCTCGATGTGATGGTCGGTGGCGGCCGCACACAGCCCGCTGAACACCGCATTGCGATCCCGCAGTTCCTGATAAAGTGGGTAAGAAAAGATCTCTGTGCGGGGAGTGCCATTGGAGCGGCTGCTGGCTTGCGTCGGGTCGCCAACGACAACCAGTTGCTGCGGGTCTTTCACCGGCAGCATCTTCAGCAGCAATCCATTCAAAACAGTGAACACCGACGTGTTCGCGCCATTGCCCAGCGCCAATGTCAGGACGGCCACCAGAGTGAATCCTGGGTTCCTGCGAAACTGGCGTACTGCGTAGCGGATGTCCTGGCTCAGATTCATCTCGTTTCCTCACTCGTATCGAAGGGCCACCATTGGGTCCACCCCGGCTGCGCGGCGCGCCGGAATGTATGCCGCGATCAATCCGACAGCGGGGATGCCCGTGCAAACCATTGCCATCACCAAGGGATCGCGAGGCCCTATTCCGTACAGCATGCTTTTCAGAATCGACGCCGATGCTATTGTCGAGATGCTCCCAATGGCGATGCCCCCAAGCAACAGGATGGCGGCATCCCGCAGAATCATCCTGAGTACCGATACGCGCTGCGCCCCGAGCGCCATGCGAACCCCGATTTCGCGTGTCCTCCGCGTGACCGCATGCGTCATCACTCCGTAAAGGCCCACGATGGTGAGCACGAGCGCCAGTCCGGCAAATGTGCTGACCAGTACCATGGCAAAGCGCGGCTGCGAAAGCTGCAGCGTCATGAGTTCGTTCATGGTCCGGACCTTCGTCACCGGAATGTCCTTATCCATCTCGGAGACAATGCGTTGCACACTGGCTCCCAAACTTGTCGGATCGAGCGACGTGCGCACAACGGTATGCAGGCAGCACCAGGTATTCAGTTGCGACGAGGGCAGATACATCTGCGGGTCCATCTCGCGGTCGGTCGCATACAGTTTCATGTTGCCCACGACGCCCACGATTTCGCGCCAGGGCGGGCCCTGTGGTGTACCGTTGCCAGCGCCCGGTTTCAGCCTCTTTCCCAAAACTTGTTCGCCGGGGAAAAACTTTTCTGCGAATGCCTCATTGACCATCATTACCGGCGGGGCATTCAGATCATCGCGATCACTGAAATCCCGTCCTTGTACAACCGGGATCTGCATGGCATTGAAATACTCAGGGGTGATGAGGTTCAAGTGGGCGGCAGGTTGGTCGCCTTCCGGTACCGGATGTTCTGGGTTTTCAAAGCTGACGGTGATCCCGTCGTTCGTCATGGGGAGTACCATCACTCCCGCGGCGGACTGCACGCCGGGCAGCGAACGTATTTTTTCAAAATACGATCGATAGAACTGAGGACGAATCTTTGTGTATTGTGCATCCGGCAATTCGAAATACATGGTGGTCAAATGGTGGGGATCGAAGCCTTTATCGGCATGAATCAGCCGGTTGAAACTGGTGATAAGCAATCCAGCCGCAGCGGTCAACAGCAGGCCCACTGCGACCTGTCCCACTATTAATGACGACCGCAGCCAGTCCCGGCCAAATACCTCCGTTCGACCGCCTTCTTTCAATGTCGAAACGAGATCCGTCCGCGCTCCTGTCATGGCAGGCAGGACGCCAAATACGATACCGGTGCAGATCGACAATGCACTTGCGAAGAGGAGCACCCGCGTATCCACTCCGGCATCAGCCGCCCGCGGAATACTGTCCCCAATAAGGGAGAGCAGCGCTGGCGTACACACGAATGCGATCGCACAGCCGGCGATTCCACCGCACATACCCAGGAACAGACTTTCCGCCAGCAACTGACGCACAATCCTTGCTTTCGCTGCGCCCAACGCCGAGCGCAAAGCCATTTCGCGTTGCCGCTCGCGGACTCGAGCTAGGAGCAGGTTGGCTATATTCCCGCAGGCAATCAGCAAAACCAGAGCCACCGCCCCCAGCACCACGAACAGAGCGGTTCGGGTGCTGCCAAGCAAAGCTGCAATCTCCGATTCGACCCGGGCAGAATCATGCCTCGTATTAGTATTGGGATATTGCTTCAATAAATTGCCGGCAATAGTTCGCAAATCCTGATCTGCTTGTGCGACGGTGATTCCAGACCTCAGGCGTCCGAAAACATTCAGAAAATGGGAGCCTCGGTTTCGAACATTGGGGTGCGCATCGAGCGGATCGTCATCCAGTGCCAGTGTGGTCCATACGGCATTGCTCGGACGCGTAACCGGAAATCTGAACGAGGGCGGCATGACGCCGATGACCGTGAAGGGACTGCCGCTGAAATCGAGGCTGCGTCCTACGACGTTCTTATCCGCGCCCAGTTGTGACACCCACAACGAGTGACTGATTAGAACAACCCTGGTTCCCTGCTTTTCCTCATCGGGAGTGAATCCACGTCCAAGCTCCGGACGTACTCCCAGTGCCGGCAGCAGATCCCACGAAGTGATCTCAGCATCGATCTGGATGGGCCGTTCCAGCCCCGTTAACACAAATGTCGAATCGTGGTAGGAAACCAGATGTTCAAACGAGTGATTCATCGATCGCCAGTCGAAGAAATCGGGATAAGAGGCAGCGTTCGGCTGAGGATTATGCGAATTTATGGATTCCGCCTCGACGAGGCGCTCGGGTTGCCAGTACGGCAATGGTCGCAGCATCACAGCGTCCACCACACTGAAAACCGCTGTGTTGGCTCCGATGCCCAGCGCAAGCGTGATGATAGCCACGGCGGCGAAACCAGGACTATTGCGCAATTGCCGGAAAGCGTAGCGAATATCTTGGACCAAAGTTCCCATTGCTCCTCACCAGAACCGCAGTGCTTTCATCCCGCATGAACCGTGGGCGGTAAGCCAACGCGGTTTGCCGGCTGCTGACTGCTCATTTCTACTCGTACCGCAGCGCCTCCATTGGATCTACGCTCGCTGCTCTGCGCGCCGGCACATAGCTTGCCAGCAGCGACGAGGCAGCGAGCACGGCGGAAACAGCGGCCAGCGTTGCCGCATCCCACGACTGAACTCCGAACAAGAGTGCACCCATCATGCTGGATGCTCCCACGGCGCACACCAGGCCGACAACGATTCCCGCTGCCGCCAGCCCACCTGCCTCTTTCAAAACCAGTTGCAGGACAGAGTCGCGCTGCGCGCCGAGTGCCATCCGAACTCCTATTTCCCGAGTCCTCTGCGTGACGGAGTACGAGATCACTCCATAGAGACCGACCACTCCCAACAGCAGCGCGAGGAAAGCGAAACCTCCGACCAGCCAAGCCGATGAACGGTGCAGGTAGGCGCTCGGCGATTCATTGATCCGCGCTGTCATTGTGGTCGGGTTCATAGTGCCAATTCCTGGATCGACTTCGCGGATGGCTCGAACCAGTGCGGGCAGGACGGATTGTTCGGACTGCGACGTCCGCACAACCAGGGAGAAATAAGTGTCCGTCCCCTGATTGAAGGGATAGTACATTGCAGGCCATGTCGCGGTATCCAGGGACCCGTCTTTGACGTCTTCCACTATGCCCACGATTTCCGCAATCGACTTTGCGGTCAGCTGGTTGTCCCCAATTTTTTTGCCGATTGGATCTTCGCCGGACAGATACATGCTGGCCAGCTTTTGGTTGATGATGATCACCGGAGGTTTAGAGGCATCGTCGGCTTCGGTGAAGTAACGGCCGCGCAAAAGCTTCGCATGCAGCGTGCTGAAGAATTGCGGGCTCACGCTGCGCTCGTTAACTTCATTGTGTTCTCCGTTGTAAGGATGCCCGACAACTCTGATCCAGTTGGTGTTTCCGTTCGCACCTACCGGCAACATGGTGGTGAGCCCCACAGATTGAACTCCAGGTAAACTGCCGGTGCGTTGCAGAATCTGTCTCACGACCGGCACGATCTGTTCGTCCTTGGAATACTTCGCGTCTGATAGGTTTAAAGTCACGGTTGCGAGGTGGTCAGGTTGGAATCCAATGTCCACATGCAGGAGCCGGTAGAAGCTCTTGCCGAGCAATCCCGCACCGAAAAGAAGAACCACGGCAATCGCCAATTCCACCACCACGAGGTTGGCTCCAAACTTCCGCCACAAGGTGCCCGCGTAGCTGCGCCCGCCTTCGGTCAGGCCTTCGCGAACCTTTGAGAAAGACATCCGCGTAAGAGGTGCAACTGAAAGCAGGTTTGCCGCCAGCAGCGCTACCATAGTTGCAAACAAGAGGACATGCAGGTTGATGCCTAAGCCGTTGAGATATGGCATGCCAGAGAGCATGTCTTTCGAAATGAGGCGCAGGAGAATTCGCATGGCGCCACCAGCGGCGGCAAGGCCGAGAGCCGTGCTCGCAAATACCAAGACGAATCCTTCGGTCACAAATTGGCGGACGATTCTGGGCCGCGAAGCTCCTAATGCACCCCGTACGGCGATCTCGCGTTTGCGGCTCTCCGAACGGACCAGCAGCAGGCTGCAGACGTTCGCGCAAGCGATCACGAACAGCAGCCCAGCACCGGTGAACAAGAGGAGGAGAATCGGACGAACATCGGCAACGACCACTTCCGCCAAAGGTTCGACATGTGCCCCTTGGCCACGATTGTCGACCGGATATTGAGCTTCAAGTTGCCGAGCGATACCTCTCATCTCGGCCCGAGCGCTCTCAACCGAAACGCCGTCTTTCAAGCGCGCGACTCCGTACAAATTGTGGCAGCCGCGCCGCTTGCCACACTGATCGTCACCACGATACGGTGTCCAGAATTCCGCGTCGCCACCGGGGGCAAACTGAAAATCCGGAGGCAACACGCCGATGATGGTGTACGCCACATCACTGAGTGATGCGGATTGTCCAATCACCTCCTTGCTTCCGCCGTATCTCTTCTGCCAAGTCGAGTAAGTCAAAATAGTGGTATTGGGGGCTGACGGCTGGTCCTCTTTTTCGAAGAAATCGCGGCCGAGTAGAGGTGTGATCCCTAATGTCCGGAAAAATCCCGCGCTCACGCGCATGGCAGGAACCGGCTCTGCCCCCGAAGCAGTGCGCAGCAAATACCCGCTCTGGTTATAGATGTCCAGCGAATTGAGCGAATGATTGAGCTTTTTCCAATCGACATAATCGAGGTACGAAAGATTGGATCGGGGAAACATCGCGGCTGTTTCCGTAACATCAACCAAGCGCGAGGACTCGGGATACGGCAACGGCTTCAGCAGGGCGGCATCGACAAACGCAAAGATGGCCACGCTCGCACATATGCCGAGACTTAGAACGAGAATGGCAGTCCCCGCGAATGCCGGACTCTGGCGCAGTTGGCGGAAGGTGTAGCGAATATCCTGGATCAGCGTTTCCATAAATGTCCTCACTCGTAGCGCAGCGCCTTCATGGGATCGATTCTTGCCGCCCGGTATGCGGGAATTACGCTAGCGAAAAAGGCTACGGCTCCGAGCAATGCTGCTACGGCGACGAAGGTGAGAGGGTCGCTTGGCCTTACCTCATACACCAGCGACGACATCACTTTTCCCAAGGTCAGGGCCACCACCGCGCCGATCACAACTCCCAGGAGCACCAGTTTCATTCCTTCGTAAACGATCATTCGCAGCACATCGCCCAGGCGCGCTCCCAGCGCCATGCGAATGCCGATTTCGTTGACCCGCCGTTTCACGCTGTAGGACAGCACGCTGTAGATTCCAACCGCTGCCAACAGAAGGGCGAGTCCCGCAAATGTCCCCAGAAGCAACGTGCTGAAGCGCTGTTGGGAGAGCGAACCGGCAACCACGTCCTGCATCGGCAGGATGTCGCGCACAGGGATTTCCGCATTCACCCGGTGTACGGCATTTTCAATTGCCGAGGCCATGCCGGCAGGATTGTTGCCGGTGCGTACGGTCAGCATCATGCCAAACGAATGCCACGCTCCATTCGCGGATGTCGATACCTGCGCGAGCGGCCAGTAGAGTGCAACTGCGGGCCGAGTCTGATCCAGGCCGTCAAGCTTCACGTCTCCGACGATTCCGACCACTTCCCGCGACTCGCCGGGAAAGAAGCTCAACGTCAGACGCTTTCCAATCGGGTCCTCGCCCGGCCAGAACTGCTGCGCCATGGATTGACTGACGAGCACTACTCCGGGCCTCCCGGCCGCATCATTTTCGTTGATCTCGCGTCCCCGCACGATGGGAATCCGCATCGCTTGCATGTATCCCGGACTGATCATCCGCACGTCTACCTCGGGCTGTTCCGACATTGCGACCACAGGCCTCCCATCGATGGCAATAGGCTGATGCGAACCGCCTGACAGCGGAATATCGTCGACGACCCCAGCGGATTGAACCGCGGGCAATGCCCGTACCTGGGCTAGGACTTGGTCGAAAAACCTCACTTGTTGAGCGGATGTCTCGAACTGCTTCCCTGACACCGCGATATTGGCGGTCAGAACGCCGCTCGCTTGGAATCCGGCGTTGACGGTATGCAGCCGTTGAAAGCTGCGGATCATCAGTCCTGCCGCCACCAAGAGCACAAGGGAGAGCGCTACCTCGGCCACCACCAGGAAACTTCGCGTTCCATGAGCACCAGTGTCAGTGTCCGTCCGCCCCAAGCCTTCTTTGAGGGTCTGGCTGACATTCTTTCTGGCGAGCCTCAGGCCGGGTAACAGTCCAGACAAGATGCCGGTCAGGAAGGAAATCGCGGCGGTGAAGGCGAGCACATTCACATCCAGGCCGACCTGAACCGAGGCCGGCACCTTATCCGCCAGGAATGCCATGATCAAACGAATTCCCAGCGGCGCGAGTGCCAGGCCGAGGGCTCCCCCAACAAACGACAGGAAGACCGACTCGGTCAGAACCTGCCGCAGTACGCGACCCGAACTGGCGCCCAGTGCCGTACGGATCGCAATCTCTTTCTGGCGGCCGAACGCTCTCGCCAGGATCAGGTTCGCCACGTTTACGCAGGCGATCAGTAGCACGCACGCCACCGCCCCGAGCAGAACCAGCATGGCGGGACGAACATCGCTGACCAGGTCCTGATGAAGCGGGACAACCACGGCACCCCATCCCTTGTCATCCGCGGGATAGAGTTGCGCGAGCCGGGACGAAATGGTATTCATCTCCGCCTGTGCCGCGTTCAAGCCAACGCCGGGTTTCAAGCGCGCGATGACGACATAGTGATGTTCTCCCCGGACGGTGCGCTCCGCATCGCTCCAGGCCATCGGCGTCCACATTTGCGCGTAGTCGGGATAGCGAAACGATGGCGGCATTACGCCCGCAACCAGGTAATTACGCCCGTCGATCGTGATCTCGTGACCCACAATGTCGCGGTTGGAGCCGAGATGCTCCTGCCAGAATCGATAACTGAGCACCACGACATGCGAGCGTCCTGGGTCATCCTCGTCCGGCAAAAGCGTTCGGCCCAGAAACGGCTGCACGCCCAAAATCCCGAAGAACTTGGGCGACACGGCGGAGGCGTCCACCTGCAGTGGCTTGGCCACGTTGGTCAGTGTGAATCCGCGGTAGCTGTAAATCGCCATCTCTTCGAAAACATGGTTTTCTCTTTCCCAGTCGACATAGTTGGCGGCCGAAACAGCAAAGCGGCCGATTCCTGGAAAACTTTGTGCCGGTGGAACATGCCACACTCTGACCAGTCGCGCTGGATCTCTGAACCCAAGCGGCCGCAGCAGCACTGCATTCACTACGCTGAAGATGGCCGTATTCGCGCCAATGCCGAGCCCCAACGTGAGCACAGCAATGAGTGCGAATCCTGGACTTTTAATCATTTGACGCAGTGCGTAACGAACATCCTGAAATACCGTTTCCATAATTCCTCAATCTCTTACTCGTATCGCAATGCCGTTGCCGGGTCGACCTTACTGGCGCGTCGCGCGGGTACATAACACGCGGTCAGCGCGACCAGCATGAAAACCACGGCAACAATCAGGAAAGTTGCGGGATCTGTAGCGCTGATTCCATAGAGCACACTGGACATCAGCCGAGTGAGCGCTAATGCACCGGCTACTCCCGCAGATATGCCGATGGCGGCGAGCTTTCCACCGCCGCCCAGAATCAAATGGAAGACGTCGAGCGGCCTTGCGCCGAGAGCGATGCGCAGACCAATTTCAGCCGAGCGTTGTGCCACGACATAAGAGATCACTCCGTAAACGCCAACGCTGGCCAACAGCAGCGCCAACCCGGCAAATACGAGCAACAAGATCATCGAGAACTGCCGGCGAGCGAGAGACTGGGAGATCAAAGAATCCATCGTCTGCTCGCCAAAGATCACTTGCTCGTTGCTAATTTCACGGCTGATGGCTCGCACGGCAGAGGAAAGCCCAGCGGCGGCATTGTCCGCACGAACTACGACCGCCGAACCCGAGGGCGTCATGGCCACGAAATCCTCTGGCATCTGGCTACACGGTATATAGAGAGCCGATCGCAGTGCCTGAGTGTCGTCGTTGTCGAGTCCCCACTGCTTCACGTGTCCGACAATTCCGACAATCTCCGCTAATTGCGGAAACCTGTTGATCTGGATGCGTTTTCCAATCGGATCCTGTTGAGGGAAGTATTTCTTCGCGAATACATCGTCAATCACGACGACCGGCGGCGAGCTTTCGTTATCACGCGCGTTAAAGAATCGTCCCCGCTGCAGCGGAATCCCCAACGCCCGTAAGTAGCCGGGCTCGACGATGTAATCGATGGCCCAGTTCATGTCATTTTCGTTTGCGGGTTTTGGTTGGCCCTCCAGCAGAAAGAGCTGCTCGTCATCGCCATCAAAGGGGATCGCGCCCCAGGTTTGTGAAACCGCCTGAACGCCGGGCAGCGAGGCTACTCGCGAGTCGAACTCGCGGAAAGCCGCCCGGATCGTCTCTGCTTTCGCATTCATCATCGATGGCGGAAGAGAAACTCCAAATGTGAGGACGTTGTGGGGATTGAATCCAGGATCCACGCTCCACACCCGAACCAGGCTGCGTATCGACAATCCCGCCCCGATCAGCAACATGACCGCCAGTGCCATCTCCACCATCACGAATGCAGCCTGAGCACGGTGGCGCAGGCCGGTTGAGCCGCGGCCTTCCTTCAGGGCCTCATTCAGATTCGGCCGAGAAATTTTCAATGCTGGGATTAGCCCGAAAAAAAATCCGCCCAGTACCGAAACGCCGGCGGTGAAGAGCAGCACGTGCAGATCAAGCCCGATATGCTCGGCGCGCGGCAAAGCTGCCGGCAAGATGCCCAGGGCCGCGTGTGTCCCCCCAATCGCCAGCACGAATCCGACCGTTCCGCCCGCCAGCGCCAGCAAGATACTTTCGGTTAGCAATTGACGGACAACGCGCGCCCGGGTTGCTCCTAGCGCTGTCCGCACCGCCAGTTCTCGTGTGCGTCCGGAAGAACGTGCCAGCAACAGGTTGCCAACGTTTGCGCAGGCAATCAGCAGCACGAATCCGACCGCCACCAGCAGAACAGTAAGAATCGGCCGAACCGAGCCGACCATTTGCTGCTTGAGCGGTACGATCTTGGCGCTGATCCCCTGATCGACGTCCGGAAAAGCTGATGCCAGATTTCGGCTCACAGCTTCCATGTCCGCGCGAGCTTGTTCGAGCGTTACTCCGGATTTCAGGCGGCCAATACCGTGGATGCCCAGTCCCGCTCCTCGCTTCAGGAGCAGCGGATTGCTCCACTGACCAATGGGTACGTATACGTCAGACTCGCGAAATCCCGGAACCGTCAGACGGAAGTTCGCGGGGATCACGCCGACAATCGTGTACGCCTTCGAGTCCAGCGTGATGCTCTTTCCAAGTATGTCTCGTGCCGCGCTGAACTTTCGTTGCCATAGTCCTGCGCTGATCAGGGCAACTGCACCCGCACCGACCTCATCCTCGCCAGCAGAAAACGTGCGCCCAAGAACAGGGTTCACGCCTAATTGTGAAAAGAATTCGGAGGAGACAAACTCGCCCTTGACCTGCTCGGCTTCCCCAATTCCAGTAAGGCTGAAAGCATATCCGCGCCCTATCGCAATCGAGGAGAATGTGTGATTGTTCTTCTGCCAATCGCGGAAATTCGGATAAGAAATCGAGCCGCCTTCGAAATTGGGCTTGTTCTCGTGCAGCGTTACCAATTGATCCGGCGTGAAAAAGGGCAGCGGGCTCAGCAGGACGCCGTTGACCACGCTGAATATCACGGTATTGGCCCCTATCCCAAGGGCCAGAGTGAGCACCGCGACCATGGCAAACCCGCGGTTGCTGCGCATTTGCCGCAGGGCGTAGCGAACGTCTTGTAAGGCTGTATGCATCGTCAGTCCTTATTCGTAGTGCAGAGCCACCATGGGATCGACCTTCGCCGCACGCCGCGCCGGAATCCATGCGCCCAACATTGCCATTCCAAGCAGCAACATCGCTGCCAGACCCAGGGTTGCGGGATCGTTCGGCCGTATATCGAACAGAAGAGAGCGAGTCCAGCGCGAGATCATCAGGGAAGTCAAAATCCCGGCGCCCGTTACCGCCGCAATCCACATCGAGGTCTGCCACATAATGGCTACAATGACATTGCCGCGACTTGCGCCCAAAGCCATGCGAATTCCAATTTCTTGCGTGCGCTGGCTGACCAGCAGAGCCACTACCCCGTAGATTCCGATTGCCGTCAACAGAACACCCACAATGGCGAACAAGGAAAGCAGAGCTGCGCTGAAGCGAGGCCGCTCCGCCAGTCGCGCTGCCCTTTGCTTTAATGTGTTCACGTCTACAGGAACCGTCGGGTCCAGCGACGCGACTGAAGCGCGTAATTCCTGGGCCAACGCTTGCGGCCCGAGCGCGCTGCGGACAAGGATGCTCACGCGCTGCGAATCGGGATAGTTAAATACAACATCTTTGTCCGTATGTCGGCGCACCATGTAGTACTCAGGTGCCACCTGCGCGCCCAGTCCTTGGTTCTGCGTATTGGCCGTGATGCCGACCACAGTGAACGGCGTGCTTAGAACATCTCTGTCCGTCCTGAACTCCACGGTGTTCCCCAGAGCGTCGCGATTCGGGAACAGGCGCTGCGCCAAGGCCTGGTTCAGCATGATCGAATGCGCCGCGGGAGAGCGGTCCGACTCATTGAATGTACGGCCGCGAGTGATGGGGATTCGAAGCAGGGAAAAATACTCCGGCGTCACGGCTCGCCACCCGATGACGCCTCCGATTCCCTGATCGGGCGGGGGTTCAGGTTCTCCTTGGGCGTGCAAGGCGATGTACGGCATGGTGCGCGCCGGTGGCGCTGGAGGAAGTGAATCGCTCAACGCGGCCGAACTGACTCCCGGAAGTTCTTCGATCTTGCGCTCAACTCCTTCAAAGAATGCGAGACGTTGTGCTGCCTGCGAGTACTTTTGTTGTCCTAGAGTGAATTCCGCGGTGACGACGTTGTCCACATTGATCCCGAGTGGTTCGGATTGCAGGTTGAGGACGCTGCGCACGAACAACAACGCACCGGCCAGCAGCACAAAAGCCATCCAAACCTGCCCTAGGAGCAGAGCCTGGCGCAATCGGGCTTTCCGGAAGCCTGCCCTCGCGACGACTCCCAGTAGCTGCGCGCTTGGTTTCTCCAGTGCAGGGACAGTTCCGAAGATCACTCCAGAGATCAGCGATGCCGCGACGGCCACCACTGCTACTCTGCCGTCCACTGCTGCGTCCGCGAGATGTGGAATGCCGGCAGGTGTAACTCTCGCGAACAGATGAACGATGGCGTAAGCGAGGGCTAGGCCTGCGGCGCCACCAAAGACTGCCAACACTAGGCTCTCGGTAAATCGCTGCCGGAACAGTCGTCCGCGTCTCGCTCCCAGCGCTGATCGAACGGCCAGCTCTTGTCGTCTGGCCGCACTGCGGGCCCATACGAGGTTTGCCGCGTTTGCGCATGCAATGAGCAACACCGCGATAGAAGAGATGAGCAGCAACCATGCAGCGCGGCGCGAATTGTGGATCTGAAAATCTCGGATGCCGCGAACCTCCAGGCGCAAAATCTTCCGGAATGGCGGTGGCGCCGACTCGACGAAGTCCCGAAATAACGGTTGAAGTTCGGCTCGCGCTTGCTCCAGAGTGCTCCCGGGTTTCACTCGCCCGAAAACACGCACCACCGGTCCCATTAAGCGCCGCTGCACCAGCGATTCATCGAGCGCCTCGGGCACCACCAGCCCCACGTGCGCCAGAGTAGGAAATTCAAAATTGCGCGGCAGGACTCCGACGATGCGTGTCGGGATGCCATCCAGGGATATGCTTCGATTCAGCACGCTGCCATCTCCACCGAAGCGGTCCTTCCATAGGCCATAGCTGAGCAAAGCAACCTTCGGCGAATTGGGCTGATCTTCCTGGCGGGTAAAGTTTCGCCCAAGTACGGGCTGAATCCCGAAGGTAGGCAGGAACGTTGAGGCCACGGATGCGCAAGTTGTCCGCACGGGGTCATTCTCGGTGACATCGCAGTCGCCCACTCCGGTCGACGATGTAAAACCGGAGAACGCCCTCTGGTGCTCTCGCCAGTCCAGATAGTTCGCTGCGAAAAGAAACTCTCCGTCAATGATGGGAGCGACGATGCCGACGGAGACCAGTTCATTCTCGTGCGCGTAGGGCAGGCTGTGAAAGAGCATGCGGTCCACAAGGCTGAACATCGCCGTCGTCGCGCTAATCCCCAGCGTCAGAGTGATCACCGCGACCGTCGTAAAGCCTGGGCTCCGGTGCAGCTGCCGAAATGAATAACGGACATCCTGGAGGAAACCGGTCATGAGAAATCCTCACTCGTAACGCAGCGCCACCATAGGATCGACCTTCGCGGCACGCCGGGCAGGCAGATAGCAGGCCACCAGCGCCACAGCAAAAAGAACAGAGAGCATCGCCAGGAAAACAACGGGATCCGGACCACCCACGCCAGCCACCATCCGCCGCAGGACGCGCCCCGCGGCGACTGACATCACCGCCCCGATCCCGGCTCCAGCAATAGCCAGAATCAGGCCCTGGCGAACGACCAACTGCATCACGTTTTCCGTGCTTGCGCCGAGTGCCATGCGTACCCCAAACTCCCGCACGCGCTCGTTCGTGAGATAGGCGATCACACCGTAGATACCGAGGCACGCGAGTAACAACGCAAGGGCAGAAAAAATTCCAAAAAGCCACAGAAGGAATCTCTGCAAGTCCAGCGATGCTCTGACCAGTTGGTCCATCGTGCGAATTTCATAGAGCGCCTGATCCCCGCTGGAGCCGCGCGCCTGTCCCTGCAAGGCCCCCACCATGCTCAAAGGGCTCACATCGGTGCGGACCGCAACCGACATCACCGAAGAAAAAAAGCGGGTCAGGGTATCTGGGACCTCCGCCAACGGATAATAAAATTGGTCCTGAACCTGCGACTGATCGTCGTCCGCCAGACCCCAATGGCGCACATGCCCCACTACTCCGATAACTTCTATCGGAGCCTTTCCCATGGCCGGAATCCACAGCTGTTTTCCGACCGGATCCTCATTGACAAACGCGTGGCGTGCCAGGTTCTCATCGATCACGACCACGGACGCGTGATCGAGGCGATCGCCGTCATTGAAGAACCGGCCTCGTAACAGTGGAATACGCATCGTCCTTAAATAGTCGCGGGATACGGCCGAGGCGAGTGCAATGGGCGACTGGTTCGGCGCAGGCGCGACCGGGGTTGCCCAGTAACCCACCACATTTTCTCCTACTCTCATGGGAACGATATCGGTGAGGGCTACATCGCGGACTCCTGGAACGTGCCCGAGATTCTCCGCGAACTCACGCCAGGCAGCTCGGGTCTGGGCCGGATTGCTGAGTACACCCGGCGAGAATGCCACTCGCGCAGTGATAAGGTTGTGAACGTCAAGCCCGGGATCGCGCGCTGCCAGCCGCAGCAGAGTTCGGCCGAGAAGCCCGGCACAGATCAGCAACACCACCGCTATTGCGATTTCAGAGATCACGAAAGTACTGTGCAAGCGCTTCGATTTTCCGGCAATGGTTCGTGCGCCGGAACGGAGCGTTTGCTCCAGCGTGGCGCGAGGCGTGCGCAGGGCCGGAACCAGGCCAAAAAGAAAACTGCTCGCCAGTGACACTCCGAGCGCGAACAACAGAACGCGCCAATCGACATGTACTTCGCTGGCGCGCGGCAGACTGTCAGGCCAGAACTTCACGAATGGCCTGTTCCCAAAATTCGCGATCAGCAGCCCTAAGCCTCCGCCGCTAATTCCAAGCACGACGCTTTCCGCCAGGCATTGACGGATCAGCCGGCCGCGATTTGCTCCCAGGGCGGTGCGAATGGCAAGCTCGCGCTCGCGCGACACCGCTCGCGCCAGCAGCAGACTCGCAACATTTGCGCACGCAATCAGCAGAACCATAGTTACTGCACCCAACAGCAGCCAGAGTGTCGATCCAACGTTCCTGACCATTTCCTCTTGAAGAGGATGGGGAGCGATGTTGATGCCCTGGTTGGAATCGGGATATTGTTTTGCGAGCTGATGACCGATCAACGACAATTCGGACTGCGCGCTGGCGAAGTTTGCCGACGGCCTCAGTCGTGCGACGACGTGCAGAAAATGCGCGCCGCGATTTCGCATTCTGGGCTCGGTGGCTTGCCCTAGAGGCGTGAGCACGTCAACATCTCCATCCAAATGAAAGCCCGGTGGAGCAACTCCGATAACCGTATACGCTTTTCCGTCGTAGGTGAGCGTCTTATCGACTGCGCTGCGATCTCCGCCAAAGCGGCTTCGCCACAGTCTGGCGCTGATGATCGCGACCGGCGCTGCACCAGGGGTATCTTCCGTTGAGGAGAACGCGCGGCCGCGAAGAAGTGAAACGCCCAGAACGGAAAACAGGTCGGATGAGACCTGGCGTCCCTCCACGTATTCAGGCTCGCCGGGCGCGCTGACGGTTGCTCCCGAATATGTCCAAGCCGCAACAGGTCCCAAGGTTCGGCTGTCGCGACGGCAATCGAGAAAGTCCGGGAAGGAGAAGCCCCACTTGTCTCCGTACTTGCCCGTCTGCACATGCAATGCGAGGAGACGCTCTGGTTCCGGATATTGCAGCGGTTTCAGGAGTACCCCATCGACCACGGTGAACATCGCGGTGCTCGCACCAATTCCGAGCGCCAGTGTCACAATCGCGGCGGCAGCGAAACCGGGCTTCTTGTACAGTTGCCGCCACGCGTAACGGACATCCTGAAATAGACTGGCCATGATCTCTCCATTACTCGTAGCGCAGGGCCGCCATAGGATCAATTCGCGCAGCGCGCAGAGCGGGAATGTAGCAAGCCAGCAAGGCCGCCCCGGACAAAAGTGCGGTGACAGCCAGAAAGGTAACCGGGTCGCCGGGCGTAACGCCATAGAGCAACCCTTGCATCAGCCGTGTCACGGCCCATGCTCCGATAAGTCCGATTGCCGCTCCGGCGAGCACCAGACGCATCCCGCCGATCACTACCAATGCAACAATCTGGCGTCGCTGAGCCCCCAGCGCCATGCGGATGCCCATCTCGTGGGTTTGTTGCATGACCATGTAGGCGAGGACTCCGTAGATGCCGATCAGCGCCAAGATCAGCGCCAAGCTGGCATAGATTCCAACCAGCATGGCATTGAAGCGCTGCGGTGCGATCGATTGCTTCACTTCCATCTGCATGGTCCGCACACTCGAGATCGCGAGAGCAGGATCGAGCCGGTGCAAACGATCGACAACTCCTGCCGCCACCGCCTCCGGATTTCCGCGGGAGCGCACCGCTAGCTGAAGGGAACGCAGTGTATCGACGGCTGCAATGGCCGCATCCTTTTCCTGCAAATATGGCGAATACGAATGTGGTCTAGGAACGGAAGACATCGGGCCATCGGGAACATCGCCCACAACCCCGACCACGGTGAGCCATTGGCCATCGGCTCCGCCGCGAAGGATGCGTTTGCCAATTGGATCCTGCTTTGGCCATAGAGCTTTGGCCATATTCTCGCTGACAACGGTCACCGGTTGCGTTCCTTCACGGTCCTCCGGGGTGAACAAGCGCCCGCGGATCAAAGGAATCCCCATCGTCCGCAGATAGTCGCCCAAAACCCAAGTCTGGCGAACGGCGGGCGTGGTCGATTTATTTTGTCCTTCCACTTCAACCGCATCCAGTTCGTTGCCGCTAAGGGGAAGATCATTCGCTCCCCCGACTGACACAACCCCCGAGAGTTGGGAAAACTCGAGCAAAGCGCGCTGATAATAGTTGCGCACGTCATTCGCCTTCGGGTATGCATGCTGCGGAAGAGGCACTGTCAGGGCCAGGACTTTTTCCGGCTGGAAGCCTGGACTGGCGGCGAGGAGTTTTTCGAAAGTCCGCAGCAACAGGCCGGCACCGACCAGCAGCAGCAAAGCCAGCCCAAATTCCGCGACCACGAATGCGCCCTGCACCCGATGACGAGTTCTACTTCCAGTGCCGCTCCGCCCGCCTTCTTGCATTCCTTCCCGCACGCCGGTCCGTGTCGCGTGTAGGGCTGGCGCCAACCCGAAAAATACGGCTGCGAGGAATGTGATCGAGGAGGTAAAAATCAAAACTCCAGCATCGATCTCAACCCGGGGCAGTGTGATTGCCGCCGGTACCTGCTTGAGCAAAAAATCCTTGAACCAGATTGCCAAGAGCAATCCCAGCGCTCCACCTAGAGACGCGAGAAGGAGGCTTTCTGTGAGTAACTGGGTCAGCAGACGAACACGACCCGCGCCCAGGGCGGTGCGAACCGCCATTTCTCGGGCTCGTCCGGAAGCCCGCGACAGCAGCAGCAAGGCGACATTCGTGCACGCAATCAGTAGCACCAGGCCAACCGCGCCTTGCAGCAGCAACAATAAGGAGCGCACCGATCCTGCGACTTCGGCCTGCAACGGCTCAATAGTGGCAACCAGCTTCGTATGAGTGACCCGCTCCAACAAGTTCGCGGGGTACGCCTGAAGAATTCTTTCAGCCATCGCCTCGGCTTCACCACGAGCCTGAGCCAGTGTTACTCCAGGCTTGAGGCGAGCCACTACATCATCATTGAATCTTGCCCAGCCCAAGAGATCGGCCTGACTGAATGCCCTCGGCACCCACAACTGCGCAGGTTCGTTATTGCTGGAGGCGCCGGCGAGAGGAAACTGAAAATCCCGTGGCATGATCCCGATGACGGTGTACGGAATGCGATCCAATGTAATCGTTGTTCCAATTACGTCGCGCGATCCACCGTACTTGCTCTGCCATAAACCGTAGCCCAGAATCACAACAGCCATTCCGGGTCGATCTTCGTCAGCTTGAAAGCTTCGCCCGAGAATTGGTTGAACCCCCAGAAGGGGAAACAGGCTCGCGGTTACTCGAGCTGCCGTAATTCGGGTGGGTTCCCCAATTCCCGAGAGTTCGAGGTTGTCGTTTCGGTACGCTGCCATTCCCTGAAAGGACTTTTGTCCCTGCTCGTAGAGCATCAGATCCGGTATGGCAAAGGCGATTTTGGAAAACCCAAGACTTGGAATGCCCTCATGTACTGCTACCAGCCTTCCGGGATCGGTAAAGGGGAGCGGTCGCAGCAGTACCGCATTGACCACACTGAACATGGCAGCATTGATGCCAATGCCCAGCGCCAGAGTCAGCACAGCCACTGCGGTAAAGGTCGGTTGTCTGCGCAAGACTCGGAGACCGTAGCGCACATCCTGGAGCAGACCACTCATGCGTGTACATCCGCCATGAGCTTCTTCAGTTCTTCTTCCGCGACAACCTTGCCGTCAAACAGGTGAACTTCGCGCTGAGCATGCTTCGCGAAACGGGGATCGTGGGTCACCATGCAGATGGTTGCGCCCTCGCGGTGCAGGTTCTGCAGCAGTTCCATGACCGCCTCACCATTTCGCGAGTCCAGGTTTCCAGTAGGCTCATCGGCGAGCAGGATGGACGGTTTCCCTGCCAGCGCCCGTGCCACGGCTACACGCTGCTGCTGACCTCCGGAGAGTTGCGAAGGATAGTGCCGGACGCGATGCGCCATGCCGACGCGCTCCAGCGCTTCCATGACCCGCTGCTTGCGCTCTGCCGAAGGCATCCGCTGACGGTACGTCAACGGCAGTTCGACGTTTTCGTAAACGGTGAGATCCCCAATCAGGTTGAAACTCTGGAAGATAAATCCAATCTCCTGGTTGCGAATGCGAGCCCGTTCCGCAAAATCCAGGTTCTCCACCGGCTTGTTGTTCAGCATGTAGCGGCCGCCGGTGGGAGTGTCGAGCAGGCCGATGATCGACAGCAGCGTCGACTTGCCACAGCCCGACGGGCCTGACATGGCGACATACTCACCTTTGTTGACCATCAGGTGCACGCCCGACAGCGCGTGAGTTTCGATCTCGTCGGTGTAGAAGACCTTGGTCAATTCCGTGATTTGGATAAGCGGTTGGCCATTGTCTGACATGAAACGTTTGCCTCGTTTTCTTAGGATTTTTTTTGCCGCTCAGTCTTGCAGACGAATCCGGTCCGTGTTGTCCCAGCGCGACATGTCGGAGAGTACCACCGTGTCGCCTTCGTGCAGTCCATCCTGAATTTGGATCGAATTTACCGAAGCCCTCCCGACCTTCACCGGCACTCGCACCGCATCGTGCCCGTTGGGATCGAGTTTGAAAAGAGAGATCGTGCTGTTTTCCTGTCCGAACGCCGGACGCCCCACGTACAGAACGTTATCCAGCTTTTCCAGATCGATGGTGCCGTCCACGCTTAGGTTCGGGCTGGCGCCTCGCGGCAACTCGCCTGTTAGTTTGACGTCGACAGTGACCGTTCCGTTTTGCACGGCCGGATCCACCCGCATAACACTGCCGGCGATCAGACCGTTATGTGTGTCCACCGACACCGATTCCCCAATCTGGACGTCTCGCGCCTGCGTTTCCGCGACTTTCAGTTCCGCCATCAAGTGATTCGGCTGCACGACTTTGGCAAGCATCGTTCCCGGAGCCACGTGCTCTCCTACGTGCAGCGGCATTTCCACGAGAACGCCCTCGATTTTCGCCCGCACTTTCAACGCATCGAGCTGCTGTTGCTTTAACTCCGCCAGCGCGTGCATTTGGTCGACCTTTGCCTGTTGCTCCGCCATTTGCGCGTCAAGGGCCTTTTTGTTGCTTGCCAGACGCTGGTCTTCCAACTCGTTTCGTATCGTCAGTTCATCCGACTTGCCCTTGGAATTTTTGTAGGCCATACCGGAGATGACCCCAAGCTCGTACAGCGCCTTATCGGTGTCCGCCTGCATTTTCGCCTGCGTGTAATCGGCCTTAACCGTGGCCGCGCCGGCTTTTTGGTTCATCAAGTCGCTCTCCAGCTTCATGCGCTGGCTCTGAAACTCAGCCTCGGCCGCTTTCCACTGCAGGTGCGCGTCCACCGCCGCTTGCTCCACCTGGGAATTACTCATGTCCAGAATGATGGTGTCCGGTTTGACGACGGTGCCGGGCAATACGCGAATGCGGACTACGGTCGCTTCGGTTTCTGCGGGAATCTGCAGCACGGATTCTTGTGACGGAACCAACGTGCCAATGCCGCGCACCTGGCGCAGCATTGATCCGCGCTTAACGGTGTCGGTCCATACAGTACCCCGTTCCACACTCGGAGCGGCGGGTTTCAGGCGGTACACGAAAGCACTGACCGCGACAACAGCGACGACGATGACTGCCACCATAATGATCTGACGGCGTCGTTTGCGTTCCTTAAACTCTGGCCGGGCGATATCCATCGAACATGAGAAGGGCAACTTGTCGGCCAATCCCGTAATCAGGCAAGTGATTGAAACAAAATGCGCTCTCCCTCACGACACGATCATTACCCAACCGGGGATGTTCGGCAGGGGATTTAGCTGTCCACTCCCGGACACTATGGGACCATGTAGGGGCGGACGCCTCGTCCGCCCCGCGAGCAGAAGCGAGCGGGGGAGCGTCAGCCCGTAGGCTGATCAAATTAGGTAACATGGAACATCACCATCGTGGAGACGCCCTAAATGCAGCGTCGCGAAATCCTGCGCTTGCTCGCCACCGGAACTGCCCTGCAACTTGCTCCCAGCAAGTGGCTGGTTTTTGCCCGCGGGGTGCGCTCTTTGCTTGCCGAAGCCGGATCTCTCCGTACCCTAACTCCACATCAGGACGCTACCCTGAAGGCCTTGGCCGATATGATCATCCCCCGCACCGATACTCCAGCGGCGAGCGATGCCGGAGTGAGCGAATTCGTCGACCTCGTTCTGACCGACTGGTACGAGGACCTCGAACGCGCACACTTTCTGGATGGACTGGCTACCGTCGATTCTCAATCGCGAGCTTTATTCCAACAGAATTTCATCGACTGCTCGACCGAACAGAAAGGGAAATTGCTAACCGAACTCGGCGCGAAGATGCTGGAGGGCGCTGTGCCCGGCAGCCGGCACCGGTCCGTCCAGCGCCCCGCTCCGCCAAAAACGAACTTCTATGCCGACTTTCGCCGCCTGGCTCTGACCGCCTACTACACCTCTGAGGCCGGGGCCACCCAGGCATTACATTACGAGGTGATCCCGGAGCAATACCAGGGTTGCAACATTTCCCCAGCCAAGGAGCCCAAGCAGCCGTGAGCGATCAATCTATTTACGACGCGATCGTTGTCGGCTCCGGCATCACGGGAGGCTGGGCCGCGAAGGAACTGACGGAAAAGGGGCTGAAAACGCTGGTCCTTGAAGCCGGACGTCCCATCGTTCCGGAAGAAGACTACGTGGAGCACGTCCCCAGTTGGGAGATGAAGTTCCGCGGCATGGGAGACCGCCGTCGCTTGCGCGAAGATCAACCCGTCCAGAGCACATGCTATGCGTGCGATGAGTGGTCCTCGAAATTTTTCGTCAGCGACAAAGAACATCCTTATACCACCGCGCCCGGCAAGCCCTTCCGTTGGATTCGCGGTCGCCAGGTCGGCGGCCGCTCGATCACCTGGGGACGCCAAAGCTACCGCTGGAGCGATCTGGACTTCGAAGCCAACCTGCGCGACGGCATCGCCATCGATTGGCCGATCCGCTATGCGGACATCGCGCCGTGGTATGACTACGTCGAGGATTTCGCAGGAATTTCGGGCGAGGCGCTGGGCCTTCCACAATTGCCCGACAGCCACTTCCTTCCGCCGATGGAACTGAATTGCGCGGAGAAATTCGTGCGCGGCGAACTCGCCAAGCATTTCAACGGCGAGCGCGTGCTCACCATTGGCCGGTCCGCCATCCTAACCCAGGCTCACAAAGGGCGGGCCGCGTGCCACTACTGCGGCCCCTGTGAACGTGGATGCATCACGCTTTCTTATTTCAACAGCATCAACGCGACCCTTCCCGCCGCTGCCAAGACCGGACGCATGACCTTGCGCCCCTTCAGCGTCGTTCACAGCGTCATTTTCGATGCCACAACTCGCAAAGCCACAGGGGTGCGCGTGCTGGATTCGCGCGATCGCAAGCCGCTCGAATTTCACGCCAAGGTCATTTTTCTCTGTGCCTCCACCCTGGAATCGGTTCGCCTCCTCTTCAACTCATCGACGACCGAGTTCCCGACCGGCTTGGCAAACTCCAGCGGCGAGCTCGGCCACAATTTGATGGACCATGTGAAGACCGGCGGAGCTGACGCGGTCCTCCCCGGCATGGAAGATCGCCATATCATCGGTCGCCGTCCCAATGGCATTTATGTCCCGCGCTTCCGGAATGTGAAAACCAGGCATCCAGGCTTCCTGCGCGGTTACGGATTTCAGGGCCAGGGTTTCCGCGAAGGTTGGGCCCGCGGAATCGGGCAGGTTGGCTTCGGCCCCGAATTCAAAAAATCCCTCAGCCAGCCCGGCCCATGGCAATTCAGCTTTTACGGCTATGGCGAGTGCTTGCCCAATCACAACAACTTCGTCGAGCTCGATAAGGAAAAGCGCGACGCCTGGGGAATTCCAGTGCTCAAAATTCATGCCTCTTGGGGAGAAAATGAGCTGGCCCTCCGTCGTGATATGGCCGTCGCCGCCGCAGAAATGCTGGCCGCGGTCGGCGCCCGCGATATCCAGCCCTATGCCGAGAACGAGCCGCCCGGATTCGCCATCCACGAGATGGGCACTGCCCGCATGGGACGCGATCCTAAAACTTCCGTGCTCAATCGCTTCAATCAATCGCACGATGTTAAAAATCTCTTCATCACCGACGGGGGCGCCATGGCATCTTCTTCCTGCGTGAATCCGTCACTTACATACATGGCCTTGACCGCGCGCGCCTGTGATTATGCCGTCCAGCAAATGAAGCGAGGTGAACTGTAATGACCAGTCGCCGGGAATTCCTGAAATCCTCATCTGCCGCGCTGGCAGCTCTCGCATGTACGCCGCTCGTGATCGCGAAGGCTCCCGCCACGCGCATCCCGATTGCCTTTTCGACCCTCGGCTGTCCAGCCTGGGATTGGAAGAAGATATTGGATTTCGCGAGCCAGCACGGATTCTCCGCGATCGAACTGCGCGGGCTGCAGGGCAACATGGACCTGCCCTCGAACCCGCTTTTCTCCGCAGATCGCATCGCTCAAACCAAGAGCAACATCCACGCCGCAAAACTGAAGATCGCCTGCGTGAGCAGCTCCGCGAACCTGTACTGGGAAGATCCTGAAAAACGCGCCAAGGACTTGGCCGATGCCCGCCGTTTTATCGAACTCGCCTCAAGCCTGGGAGCGCCTTACGTGCGGGTCTTCGGTGGCAAAGCTCCGGACGACCAAGCTCCTGCTCCCGATGACGCAACCAAAAAACGTGTAGCCGCAGCATTACGTGATTTGGGCGAGTATGCGGGATCACGGAGTGTAACCGTCATTCTGGAATCGCACGATCACTTCACCTCGTCCGCCACCTTGAAAGATGTTATGCATTCGGCTGACTCTCCCCATGTCGGCCTGCTCTGGGATGCGCATCACACCTTCGCCACCTCAAACGAAGATCCGGAATACACAGTCAAGCAACTCGGCCAATGGATTCGCCACACGCACCTGAAAGATTCCGTCGGTGAAGGCGAAGATCGGAAGTATGTACTAACTGGACGCGGCACCGTCCCCATCGCCCGCCAGATCAAAGCCCTGCAGTCCATCGGCTACAAAGGCTTCTACTGTTTCGAATGGGAAAAAGTCTGGCACCCGGATCTGCAAGATCCAGAGATCGCCATAGCCGACTACGCCAAAGTAGTAGGCCAATGCCTGGGAAACGCGAAAGCCTGCGACGTTGAATAATCTATTTACGACAATGTAGGGACAGCCGCCCCCGGCTGTCCGGCCGGGCGAAGCCCGGCAGCCTGCGGCCGCTCATCAGAAAACGTCTCGCTCTTTGCATCCCAATAAATCTTCTTACCCGACCAATAAGCCTCCGTCGCCATCATGCAAGCCACAGAATGCGCGAACCCATCGTGCACCGTAGCGTGCGGTTGCTGTCGCGAACGCACGCAGTCGAACCAGTTCCCCATGTGTTCCAGAGTCAAGTCGTCAATGCCCATCGGCGGCAAGCCTTTCTCCCCCGGCAGCAGAAGGTATCTGGATGCCCGCTTTCGATCCACGTCCGCATCGTCTTCGTGAGTGCCCTTCTCCTCTACCACCTGATATCGCGGGCTCCCTTCGCCTCCAAGGTTGAATAGCGTAGCTTTCTTCCCCATGAAACGCGTAAAGCTGGGCGCATCGTTGCCGAAGCTTGTCGAATACCTGACCAGAAAGCCCTTGGGATACTCCAGCAGCGTCTCAAACGTGTCCGCGTTCTCGCGCCCGTCGTGCCAGGCAAACACTCCGCCGTGCGAGACCACAGAAACCGGGAAGTGATCGTCCATCATCCAGTGCACCAGATCGATGGCATGGCTCATCCATTGATCCGGGATACCGCTGGAGAATTCTCGGTATAACCGGAATTCGAAGTACCTCTGCGGATCGAACGGACGCGCCGGCTTGTTCATCAGCCACGCATTCCAATCCGTATCCTGCTCGCGAATTTCTTTCACCTCCGGACGCCCGCGCCAGCGCGGCCCGTGATAATTCCACTCAATTTCAATTTTGGAAATATCCCCCAGCGCACCGCTGCGCACTACCTTATATGCCTCCTGGGGATAGGGTTCGCTGCGATGCTGTGTTCCCACTTGCACAATCGTATTGGCCTGCAGCACCGCGTCGCGCGCGGCTTTCACCTCCGACAGTACGTTGCCCATCGGCTTTTCCACGTACGCGTCCTTCCGCGCCTCCGTGGCCATCTTCAAAATCGGAGAATGGGAATGCTCCGGCGTCGAGATGAGCACCGCATCGACATCTTTCATGTCCAGCAATTCCTGCGGATGTTGCACCGCCCGCGGAGTCCGCCCGTAGTACCCCGCATTCGTGGTGGCAGCTTTTTGACGGTTCACCGTCCACAGATCGCACACCGCAACCATCTCCACGTTGTGGTTGGACTTCAGCTTCGACGCGATCAGATCCAGGTCGTGGCCGCGGCTCCCGTTACCAATATGTCCCAGCGCGATGCGATCGTTCGCTCCAACGATTCTCGAGTAAGACAACGCGCTGCCGGGCACGACCATTGTTCCTGCAAGCGCAGCCGACTTCCCGATAAAATCGCGCCGGTTCATCCCAGACGAATCAGTCATGTTCTCTCCAATGGAAAATAAAACCTGAATCGACAATCAAACACGTAATCAAAAAAAATCCATAGCCACAGCCCCTTGGGTTCAATCGCGATCCAAAACGCGTTAACTGCTCTTAACTCCATTCGGCACCAGCGGCAACGCCCGTAAGCGCGTGCCGGTAGCATCAAAGATCGCATTCGCAATCGCGGGTGCCAGTCCAATCATGGGGCACTCTCCCGCCCCGACCGACGGAATATCCTTGCGGTCGAGCAGCACCGTCTCGATCACCGGAAGATCGCTGAATCGCGGCACCCGATACTGGGACAGTCTGCCATTCAGAATTTTTCCGTTCGAGAACTCAATCGCCTCAAACAGCGCTCCCCCCAAGCCCTGCACGTTCGATCCTTCAATCTGATTGCGCAACCCGTCGGGATTGACAATCGCACCGCACTCAAACGCGGATACTACGCGATGCACCTTCACCTCGCCAGATTTTCGATCTACCTGGACCTCGGCGAAGGTGGCGATGTTTCCCAGCTTCTCGTATCCGCCGCCCATGCCGTATCCCCGCCCGGCGCTCTTGCTCTTACCCCAGCCAAACTGTTTGGCGGCCGCCTCGAAAACGGCTCGCAACCGTTCATTCTTCAAATTCTTCAACCGAAATTCCAGCGGATCCATCTTCACCGTATGCGCCAGTTCGTCCATGTGGGACTCACGCGCAAAGTGGTTCGCAGTCGAGGCCAGCGCTCGGTACGATCCCTGCCGCAGCGGCGTCTTCACCGCATGAAACACGATCCGCTGGTTAGGAATCTCATAGTACGGGCGAATCCCCGCCGACCCGGAGTTATAGTTGTGAAACTCCCACGCCGTAATCGTGCCGTCGTTCTTCACTCCGCTGCTAACGTCAATCACGCCAGCCGGGCGGAAGTAGGCCCACGTAAATTCCTCTTCGCGAGTCCACACGACTTTCACCGGACGTTTCGCCGCCCGTGCCAGTCGCGCCGCCTCAATCGCCGTTTCCCCAGTATGCTTCCCGCCATATCCCGACCCCATGTCGGGCATCAACACGCGGACGTTTTCTTCCGGAAGATGAAACGCCTCAGCCAGCTGACCTCGCACCCCAAACGGCCGCTGCGTTCCTGTCCATACGGTCACCCGGTCTCCATCCCATTTCGCCACCGCCGCTCGGGGCTCCAGCGGAACGTGCGCGATGTACTGCACCGTGTACGTCTGCTGCAACCGGTGATCCGCAGACTTCATCGCCTCGTCCACCGAACCAGTGTCGAACCGGTCCCCGTCGCCTGTAGCATCTTTCCCCTCGACCGTGTTCTTTCGCAAGTAATCGAACAGCTCTTGATTCGAAGGCTGCGGATCGGCTTTCCACTCCGCGTGAATAGATCCCGCTGCTGCCGAAGCAAGCTCGGAAGTCGGAGCAGCCACTCCGATGAAGGTCCCGTCGTGCACAACGGTCACGCCCATCTGCTCCGCCTTCTGCGTGTCCACCGAGACCAGCCGCGCTTCAAACGCGCTCGGCCGCACCACTTTCCCGTAAAGCATGTCGGGAAATTTCTGGTCCGAAGGATAGCGATGCCGCCCGGTAACGAAATCAATCCCATTCATCTTCGGCACCGGTCGTCCCGCAACCTTCCAATCGGCCGCAGGAATCAGCGGATCCTCAGCCGGAAGCTCTTGCGTTAATTGCTGTCCCTTGACCAGCGCGGCGTACTCAATCGAACGAGCCCCGGCCTGATCTTTGACCGTGCCATCAACCGCGATCAGCTGTTCGGGACTGGCGTTCCATTGCTTGGCTGCTAATCCGACCAGCACATCGCGCGCCGCCGAAGCCACCTTACGCAGCTGCAGATTCATGGTGGGCGTCGTGCGGCTGCCGAACGTGCCCATGTCAAACGGCGTCAGCTGCGTGTCGCCCATCACCATCTCAATCTTGTCGATCGGCACATGCAATTCTTCCGAAACCGCCTGGCTCAGCGAAGTTCGAATGTTCTGTCCAACCTCAACCTTCCCCGTATACACGGTGATCTTTCCGTTCTCTCCAATGTGAAGCCACGCGTCAATGTCGTTGGGAAGAGATTCGCCGCGCCTCGCCCGGTTGTTGCCCGATTCCTGCGCCACCGCGGCGGTCTTCAAAACCGAGACCACCACAAGCCCCGCTCCCAAGAATTTGAAAAACTCCCGCCGGTCTAGATCAAAGCGATACGGGGCCGCCGCCCGCAGTTCATATCGCTCCGGCTCAATCGGAATTTCCACGCCTGGTTTCGTGCTCATCGGCTCGCTCCTTTCGCCACAGGGGCGGCGCTCCCACTCTTCGCAGCTTTCTGAATGGCGCTCACAATCCGCGCATATGTCCCGCACCGGCAAACGTTCCCATCCATGTAATCGACGATCTGGCTCTCAGAAGGCGAAGGATTCTTCTTCAGCAAAGCCACCGCCGACATGATCATTCCCGAGGTGCAATACCCGCACTGCAGCGCGCCCAGGTCGAGAAACGCCCGTTGCACGGCGTGCAGTTGATCACCCTCCGCCAGGCCTTCAATCGTGGTGACCTGTTTTTGCCCCACGCTCCCCACGCGCGTAATGCAGGAGCGCTGGGCCTTGCCCTCGATCAGCACCGTGCAGGCGCCACATTGCCCCTCGCCGCACCCGTACTTGCTTCCCGTCAGGTCGAGATTCTCTCGCAAAACGGTAAGTAAGCTGGTCTGAGGATCAACGTCCACCGAGTAAGATTTCTGATTAATCGCAAGCCGAGTCGTTGCCATTCCGAACTCCAGAAGAGGGAACTGCCCTATGATCTGCGGAGACTTGCCCTACCAAAATGATATACCTCTCAAGGATTGTGGATTGATGCTTGCTGATTGAACAGCCATAGTCACGAGCCGCGAGCTTTTCAATCAACAATCAACAATCATCAATTCCTCAGTCGTTGATCGCCTGGTAAGCCAGTTCATGCACTTGCCGATCCAGCGTCAAATCCCCAGTAGGATGCAGCTGCGCCATGAACACGACAATCATCTGTTCCTTCGGATCGATCGAGAATGCCGTGTAGAAGAACCCACCCCAGCTGTATGCGCCAGGAGTTCCCAACTCAGATAACGGAGTCTTGATTCCCTCAATCCCGAAGCCCAGTCCGAATCCCTGATCTGGCCCAATCTTTCCCAACTGGTCATGCGTCATCAGCTCAACCGACTTCCGGCTCAGCAGTCGCGTGTTCCCCACCTTCCCCTCGTCGAGCATCATCTGGCAGAAGCGCGCATAGTCCATCGCGGTAGAGACCAGGCCCGCTCCTCCGGAAAACAGCTTCTTCGGCCCGCGCACCGGGTAGTCCGCCGAATACACGAACGACCCTTCCCGAATGGGAGTATCCGGGAACCGGTTCAATCCTTTGTCTGCATAGTAGGTGTATGCGGTCGCCAGCCGTCCCACTTTGTTCTCCGGAGGGTAGAAGTATGTGTCCTTCATCCCCAGCGGCTCAAAAATCCGCGTCCGAAAGAATTCATCCAGCGGTTTTCCCGATACCACTTCCACCAAGCGCCCCAGCACATCCACGCCAAGGCTGTATTCAAAACGGTCCCCGGGATTAAACAGCAGAGGCAGCGCCGCGAGATTCTTGACGCTGTCGCCAATGGTTCCGTCGTACTGCAGCAATCCGCTGGCGACATTCGCCTTCTCATACATCGGTCCAAGATCTTCGTTCCACTGGTAAGTGATCCCTGACGTGTGCCGCAGCAAATCCCGAATCGTGATCTCATTTTTCGCCGGAATCGTGTAAGGCTCGCCCTTCGCCGGCTTTACCAGCACCTTCGCATTTTTGAACTCCGGCAGATATTTCGATACCGGATCTTCCAGCAGGAACTTGCCTTCTTCATACAGCATCATCACGGCCACGCTCGTGATGGGCTTCGTCATCGAGCAGATGCGAAACATGGCATCGCTGGGCATAGTCTTTCCCGCCTCGCGATCCGCCATGCCCTCCGACTTGAACCACGCGACCTTGCCACGCCGCACCACTAGCGTGACCGCGCCCGCAATCCGCTTGTCATCGATTTCATGCTGTACCACGCTGCTGATACGTTCCAGCCGCTCCGCCGACAATCCCACTGCTTCCGGCTTGGCAGCCGGTAGCTCTTGCGCAAACGCAACTGCACTGAAAAGAAGAAAGCCGAGCAAAACCGCACTGCGGTTCTGCCCGGCGAAAGTTCTCGAGCTCATGTTCTCTCCATGCCTACGACTTGATCGTTTTCGACGACTCGTCCCAGGTGACAGGTTTCCCGCCGCGGAAGTACGACTCGTTCGCCATGTGGCACGCGATCGCCGCATGATTGCCGAACACCGCGTTCTCGGTGACGTCCTTGCGCGACTTCACGGCTTGGAAGAACACGTTCAGGTGCGGTTTCATGTCGTCCCAGTCATGCCCCTTGTAGAACGTATCCAGGTACTCGGGTTCCTTGCCCAGCGGCGGATCATGCTCCTCATGCCACTGCTTGAAGTAAGCCTCCCGCATCTTCGCCGGGAAGCTGTTGGCGTAATAGCTCGGTGCCAGATCGATGCCCGGTTGGAAGTAGTGCTTCAGATCGAACTCGCCCGCATCGAGAATGCCTTTGGGACCCATGAACCGCGCCAGTTCCGGCGTTTCGCAGCCCAGATCCAGCCGCACGTATACCGGAATCCCGTGATAATCGAACAGCACGGTATGGAAGTCCGGCATGTCGCGCCCATCTTTGAAGCGGAAGATTCCGCCCATGGCAACCGCTGATTTGGGAATTTCATTCCATCCTAAAGTGGCCATCATTCCGCTCAGCAGGTGGACCATCAGATCGCCTGCAACGCCCGTCCCGTAAGCCCTCCAGCAACGCCAGCGCGCGAAATGCAGCGGGTTGAACGGAATCTTCGGCGCATCATTCAGCCACCGGTCCCAATCCAAATTCTGTGGTGACAGATCCGGAGGTGGCGGATACTCCCATGCCCCCGTCGGATCATTTCTGCCCAGCGTAAGTTCCACCATCTCGACGTCGCCGATGGTGCCCTTCTGATAAAGATCGCGCGCCGTTTCGCAGAGCAAGGAACTCACACGCTGCGATCCGATCTGCACGATGCGATTATTTTTTTGCGAAGCCTCCACCATTGCCAGCCCATCCGCTACGTTGTGCGACATCGGCTTCTCGCAGTAGATGTCCTTGCCCGCATTGCAGGCGTCCACCACCACTCGCCGGTGCCAGTGATCCGGAACCGCCGCCACGATGCAATCGATGTCCTTGCGATCCAGTAGTTGTTTGTATTCCCGGCTCGTCGGCAGGTTCGGATTGCCGGTGATTTCCTTCGCCAGCGTGTGCCGCCCATCATATAAATCTGCCGCCCCAACGCACTCGACGCCGGGAATCGTGATGGCCATGCCCAGCAGCCCCGATCCCTGCATCCCAATCCCGACCATCCCAAACCGAACCCGGTCGCTAGGTGCAACCGCCCGGGGAAACGCCTTCGCCTCCAGTAACACTGTCTTGGAAAGCGCTACCCCGCCTGCCGCCGCCGCACTGCCTTTCAAGAACGCACGTCGCGAAAAAATGCGCTTCATTCCATTCCCTCCGGTTGAGTTGACTGCGACCTGCCCTGCTCAGCTACTTTTTCAACGGTTTAATTGCCGCTTCCTTAAAGAACACAATGTCATTGTCGCTATGATTCTGCAGCCCGAACCACCCGAAATTCGGGCGCGTTCCGTGCTGCGGCTCGAAATCAAATTTCCTCTCCGGCACCGGATCGCCCTCTTTATAATCCGTCACCTTCTTCCCATTGACCGTGACTATCGTGCGCGGCCCGTCCAGGGTGATCTCCATCGTGTTCCACTCCGGCCCCGGCTTCCATGCGTTCTTCACTAGTGGCTTGGTCAGCGAGTAAATCATCCCGGTCTCGTGATACTCATCTTCGTTGGATTTCTCGGGATGGTTGTCAATCTGCACTTCGTAGCCATAGTGCACCGGCATCCACTCTTCGCGAGGCTCCACCGGGATACGGATGAAGACGCCGGAATTGTCGTTCTCGTCGCGCATCTTGTAGACGACGTGAATCACGCAGTTGCCGATCTTGCCGCCCGTCCAGTAGAGCAGTCCCATTCCGCCGTGGGTCCGAATCAATCCATCTTCCACGGTGTCCCCGCCAGGGCCGACATGCTTCCAGCCATTCAAGTCTTTGCCGTCGAACAGTTGACGCCACTGGTTGGGATCGCCCTTGCAGGCATTCTGATTTTCGTCCGCCGCATACGCGACCGTGACTAGACCCACGAGCAGAAAAATACCTACACTAAATCGTTTCAGCATTGGAAAATCTCCTGGAATGTCCTGGGTGGATGTCATAGGACAGACCAATCTACTCGCACCCGCGTCCGGAATCAAATGGACTGCCGGCCACTGAGAATTGTTTCGGCTCATGACCTGTCTCCCTGAAATTTCTCGCTCATCTACGAAGATTTTCGTTGACACTACGAATGTCTTCGTAGTATGGTCCTGCCCATGGCGCACTCTCCGCAGAAACCCACGGCCTCGGAACTGGAAATCCTGCGTGTTCTCTGGTCGCGCGGCCCCTCTACGGTGCGCGAGGTCCATGAAGCACTTAGCGAAAAAAAGTCTCTGGGCTACACCACGGTTTTGAAGCTGCTGCAGATTATGACCACAAAAGGAACAGTCCGCCGAAACGAAACCCAGCGGGCGCACGTCTATGAAGCAGGGCTGCCCGCCGAGCAGACCAAACGCCAGCTCGCCGGCGACATGTTGCAGAGGGTGTTCGAAGGATCCGCAAGCCAACTCATGATGCACGCCCTCGCCGGACGCAAGGCTTCGCGCGAAGAGATTGACGAGTTGCGCCGGCTGCTCGACGACTACGAAAGGAACCGCCGATGATTACCGCCATCCCACACTGGCTCTCTCCCCACGCCATGCACGCCTTAGGCTGGTCTCTTCTTCATTTTCTGTGGCAGGGAACTGCTCTCGCGGCCTTGGCTGCCGTTCTGATGGCCTTATGCCAACGCAGTTCAGCGCGATATGTCGTTGGCGTTTCGGCTCTGGTCCTGATGTCCGTCGCGCCCCTGGCAACATTCTGGTACCTGCAGCAGACAGATATTCCCTTGAACGGCACAAGCCCCTCTCCGCTTGTCTCCGCAGCGTGGCCACATACCGCTGCTGCAATCCCTTCGCTTCCGAGCCGAACTCTGCGGGTTTCGGCCTCCGTGGATGCGATTGCGTGGCTGGTGCAAGGCTGGCTTTTTGGCGTAGCGATTTTTAGCCTGCGTTCCGCCGGAGGCTTCGTGCTGTTGGAACGCGAGCGGCGCAAGCGCTCCTCGGTAGTAGGCGAGCGAGTACTCGAGATTTGCTACACGCTGCAGGATCAACTCAGCATCTCGCGTACGATTCAGTATTGCGAGTGCAAGTGGCTGCACGCTCCTGCGGTGATTGGCTGGTTCCGTCCAGTCGTGTTTCTCCCCGCAACTGCGCTGACAGGGTTGTCAGAAGATCAGCTACAGGCCATCATCGCGCACGAACTGGCGCACATTCAGCGGATGGATGCTTTCGTGAATGTCTTCCAGGTTTGCATGGAGACCTTGCTCTTTTACCATCCTGCAGTTTGGTGGCTGAACCAGCGTATCCGCGCCGAACGCGAGCACTGCTGTGACGACATTGCCGTCTCAGTCTGCGGGGACGCAGTGGAATACGCCCGCGCCCTGACCTTGATGGAGGAATGGCGCAGCGCTCCGGCCTTTGCCATGGCTGCTAATCGTGGTCCTCTCACGGACCGCATTATGCGCGTCCTCGGGCTGAAGACGCTAGGAGCGGGAATGCGCGGCATCGGCCTGATAGGGAGCGTGCTGTGCCTCAGCGCCGCACTGGCCGCGGGAAATACGTTGCTCAATCTTGCTCATCCCGCACTGGCGCGCGCGAATTCCCGGTCGCAGACGGTCTCTGATTCAACGGGTAAACGTGCGGCCGCGCCGAAGCCTTCGGCCTCTCGCAATTCGGTCTCGCAAACCACCGACACAAGAACAAAGACGAGCACCAGCACGCGCAGCGAGACAACCACAACGACCAGCTATGTCGATGGCCTCAAGGATGCAGGTCTGACCGCCCTGAGCGTCGACACGCTCATAGCTCTCAAAATCCAGGATGTCACTCCCGAATACGTTCGCGGCCTGCAGGAACAAGGTCTGCATCCGGATGCGGAAAAACTGATTGGCATGCGAGTGCAGGGCGTCACTCCCGAATATGTGCGCGATATTCGCGCTGCGGGCCTGAATCCCAGCGTAGATCAGTTAATCGGGCTCAAGGTTCAGGGCGCTGACGCCGAATACTACCGCGGGCTCAAGGAAGCGGGGATCGATCCTGACATTGATCGCCTCATCGCCCTCAAAGTTCAAGGTGTAACTCCGCAGTACGTCCGCGAACTTCGTGCAGCAGGTCTGGCATTAACCGCGGACCAAGTGATCTCGATGAAGGTTCAGGATGTCACTCCGGAGTATCTCAAAGGCATGCGCGAGCAGGGAATGGATGTGAATGCGAACAACCTCATCTCCATGCGCGTGCAGGACGTCACGCCAGAGTACGTGCGCGGTATCAAGGCTCTGGGGCTCACGCCGTCGTCCAACCAGGTGATCTCCATGAAAGTGCAGGATGTCACTCCGGAATACGTCAAGGCCCTGCAAGCGGCGGGATTCAATCCCAGCATCAACGACATCATCAATGCCAGGGTGCAAGACGTTACGCCCGAATTCATCGCTCGCGTGAAGCAGCATGGCTTCAAGGACCTGAGCCTGGAGAAGATCATCCGCATGCGGCAATTGGGGATTCTGGATTCCAAAGCGGAGCTCTAAAGCGGACGCTCGCTGGCGCTGGCTCGCTTGGCCACGGAATGCTTCGGCTACAAACGACTTCTACGGAGATCACTTATGAGAATGCGTCGCACTCTGGCTTTCATGGTATTCGGTTGCCTCGTTCTTTTCGCGGCCGTCAAAAACCGCGCAGCGGAAGTTCGCGGCGGCGACTGGACCATCAGCAAATCGGATCTTCCGGGAAAGGTCGAGTTCTCGCTCATCGAGCATCATCACGGCGGCCAATCGAATCACAGCACCGATTGGCCGATGAGTTCGTTTCAGGGCGTCGACTTCTCCAAGGCAGGACGCCAGGACGTTCACTTCACCATCACTCGCGATGCGGGCAAGATCGATTGCGAGGGCTTTCTCAACGATGGCGAAGGCGCAGGACTGTTCCACTTCCAACCTGATCCGAATTACTCGCGACAGATGCAGTCGCTCGGGTTTGACGTGGATGAAGAGAAGCAGTTCGCGATGGCCGTGCAGGACGTCAGTGCCGATTTCGCCAAGCAGATGAAGGGCGAGCATCTCAGCGATCTCGATACCGACAAGCTCATCGCCTTTCGCATCTTCCGCGTCGATTCACAGTTCATCCACGATCTGCGCGCGGAAGGCCTGAACATTTCCGACAGCGACAAGCTGGTTGCGTTCCGCATTCATGGCGTGACTCCGGAGATGGTGCGCGCGTTGCATCAGGCAGGTTATTCCCCCGACGAAGATACTTTAATCGCCATGCGCATCCATGGCGCGACTCCGGAATGGATGCAGCAGATGAAGCAGCGCGGTTACGACCACGTCGACCTGGAGAAGCTGATTGCCTTTCGCATTCACGGTGTCTCGCCGGAGTTCATCGACAAGGTGCAAGCGCTGGGTTACAAGCATCCTGATCCGGACCAGTTGATCGCGATGCGGATTCACAATGTCACTCCGGAATACATCAGCGACATGCGGTCGCGAGGAATCCGCGACCTGAGCATCGATCAACTCGTCAGCATGCGGATTCATGGGATTGACTAGCGTTGCGGTTTCGCGACGGTAAATTTCAGGGCTGTGGAAATCCAAGAGAAAAAATCGTAAGAAACAAAGAGAAAACGAGCACTTCGAGTCGGTTCCTTTTCGGGAAACGCCGGCTACTCAAGGGTACCCCTCCCCCTCCGCCTCTCTGAACCGAGCGCGCGACGCGGGTTTCACAAAACTCGAGGTGCAAAATCTTGAGCCGCAGAGACTTAGGGCTCAAAATCTTGAGACCAAAGAACTTGCAGATGCGATGGCACGGTTTGCACGTGCCGCTTTCGCCTTGGCAATGTTCTGCTTTTTCGGGCTTTGCGGTCAAGGTCAGATGTCACATCGTGCTTGTGGAAATTGCAAGAGACAGAGATCAACTAGGGAGAAGCGAACTCGGGCTATCGCTCGTGGTGCTATCCTCGGCGCCCAGGCCAGTTGCACCTGATGGCGGGCAAAACGCGATTCCATAAAGATACAGAGCACGATGGCGAACCGTCGCTGCGACTCGCGTAAACGCCGTCGGGCCATCCGCTGTACGGAACTCCACCTCGATGTGGGAGCCCACCGGCAGATTGGCGATCGTAAATAGCCCCATGCCGCCGTCGCTGATGTTGATGCCGAGTGCGTCCATGGCACCCAGCTTTGTAATCACGCGCACGGAAGTATTCAGCAGTTGGCGTTTTTGAAGACGGCGGTCTTGCCTGGAATTTAGTCTGGGGAACATAGGTGAATGCGCAGAGGAATGCTTACCGTATCGCACAAAGGCCGCTGGGCCGAGATTACGAAAGGTTTAGGTCACTTGCAGATAGGACAATTGCAGCGTGTAGTTACTCCCGAACTGACCAGAATTAAGCCTTCAGAGTTTCCCTCGGGCCCCGCCACAAACTGAGCACAGCGGAATATTCAACGAGCCGCCGAGGCCGGTGACTTGAGTGAAATCAGCTGATTTGGGGCAGTTCTGCGCCACTTGCTGAAGTACGACTACATCAAAAGGAATGGATCGTCTCTCCGACGCGCGTCGTGTGGATCACGCTTCAGCGACCCTATCGCATTCACCCCACACGTACACATCAGCAGAGTCTGGAAACTCACTAGCCGGACGTCTGGGGGCGGCTGTTTTGGATCAAGATTAAGCGCTTGCATTTGACTCGCAGCGTGCGTTAGCAGCGATCGTATGCGCCTCGCGGCAGATATTTGTTGCAAATCCCTATAACGCTCATTGAGCCGGCCGAAGCCTAGTTCAGCATCGTCGGTGCCGAATGAGGCCATGTCATCGACTGTTTGGATCAGTTGCTCCGTCACGCGGAAACTGCGAAGGGAGGTGCGGCCTTAAACCGTCAGGTCTCATTGCTTTCTTCGTGAGGCGGCAACCGGCAACGAAAAAAGCAATGGCCAAGGCCGACCAGATGACACCTATCAAAGGCAGGCTAAAATTGCCCCGCGAGAACTGAAAGAGCTCGTGCCCGTCATGCAGTACTCCAACCGCCATTCCACCCGATATAAGAAACAGGAACCCAGCTTCTGCGAGCTGCACAAGACGCACGAGGTGGCGATGCTTTATCACTGGCTTCAGGTGTCCCTTTCATCACCAAACTCAGACGACAATGATATCGGATTGGGGTCTCACGAGTGCCGTTGAGTCGGCCTGACTCGGAAAGGCGTGGTGGGACGGCCATGGAAGTGACGCCGCTGTCCACTGGCGTGAATCCCCATATCACTCATCAAGGAGGCGCAGAGTACTAAAGAAACACAGTCCTGTGGTCCCGATTGCCGATGTTTTGTCTGAGCAGCGAACGAACCGTGCCAAAGCGAGGTGAGGAAGACAGTCTGCCACCGAGTTTGCAAAGCTATACAACTCAACGCACGGCCGCTGCCTGCACTTTGGGATCAAGCTGTACATCGAACTGCATCCGAGCTACGCGCAAATAGGCGGCATGTTCGGTGCGGCCCACTCGCAGGACCACTTGATTGAGGTAGGGAGCCTGGCGGGTTGCATTCTGTTCCAAGCATATTTTGGGGACAACCCAGCCTGCAGCGCACAACACAGCCGCTGCCGCTACCATCGCCAGAGTTTTTGAGACGGTCCCAAATTCTTCGTCCACGACGGTGGTTCCCGCGGATAGATCTCCCAGCCGCTGCCGCCAGGGCGAGCAACCCGCGACAATCATGCCGATCACGTAGAAGCCCAGGCCATCGATAAAGCGCAAAAGGTTCCGGATGGCTGAAGCGGCCAAGGCATTGCGGCGTCCGGTACGAACTACCCGAATCCCTACGATCACTTTTCCCAGAGTAGCGCCACAACTGGCTTCGAAGAGGCACCCATAAATGAAGAAGAGAAGCGCATTGGTCCCCATGACCGCCAGTAGCGAAGCCCAGCTAAGGCTTAATTCCGATGTGTCGAATGAACTCCAGCGCATCAGAATCCAGGCATCCGCCGCCGCGAACGCGCCAGAGAGGACCAGGGCATCCAGCAGGAAAGCGTTGAATCGATCGCTGAGCTTAGCGAGCCGGGGAGAGTAGCAGGCGCTGCGCGAACTTGTGACTGGCGGGGCGGGGGACGGCGCTTCAGCCTCAGCCAGTCCGGCCTCCTCCAGCAGGTGCTGTCCGGGAGGGATGTATCCGCCACACGCTGGACAGCTTTTCGACTGGGCCTTGATCTGCTTGTAGCAGTGCGGACATTCCATAGCTTTAGCCTGGACCACACGTGCGAGTTCTCACGAGCATACGTGCGGTTGGCCGTATTGCAGCGTCACCGAAGGACATCTTACGCGTGTTCCTTTGGCCCATAGGCGATGCGGCAGCAGTTCATCGTTTTGCGTGCCGTGGATGCGGCTATCATGGTTTGCCGAGTCATCCCTATGATGAACCGTCGTGAATTATTGAATCGAGCAGCCGGGCTGGCGGCAGGAATCCTTGCCCGCCCATTTGTGAACAGTCCCTGGGCCTCTTCTGCAGCCGAACCGGCCGGCACGCGCACACCCATGCTGGCCAAGTATGAAGAACTGCAGTTCGGCGTCTCTTACCACTTCAGCATGAATACCTTCACCGGCAACGACTACGAAACCGGTGGAGTTCCGGCGAGCACGTACAATCCCACCAAACTTGACGTGCGGCAATGGATTCGCATTGCCCGCGATCTGGGTGCAAAATATGCCGTGCTGACGGCGAAGCACATGTGCGGCTTCTGCCTGTGGGATTCTGAAGGTTACGACTACGACGTCGCTGCCAGCGGAAACAAGACCGACGTAGTCGCCGCATTTATGGCGGCTTGCAAAGAGTACGGACTGAAGCCGGGCTTTTACTACTGCATCCTCGACCCGCACAACGAAGGCAAGTTCGACTGGGACTCGCCTGTGCCCGACGGCTACTTCAAGCTGATCAAGCACCATCTCACCGAGTTGCACACTCGCTACCGCACGCCGTTTTACCAGTTGCTCGACATTACGTGGAAAGTTTCGCAGGAGCAGCGCTGGGAACTTTACCGTCTCATCAAGTCGATGAGCCCGGATTGCATCGTCGTCAACAACCAGGGCTTTTATCAGAGCCGCCGCAATCTGGGACGCATCTGCGAGATCCCGAGTTGGCCCTGCGATGTCATCAATGGCGAAGACACGCTGCCGCCTCCCGAAGGCCACGATCCCAAGATCAAGGTGGAAGGCGTGACGCGCTACATGCCGATGGAGTCATGGATTCCGACGGGGCCTCCCTACAAACCGATGCCGCCCATGCATAGCTGGTTCTGGCGCCCGGGATTCAAGACGCAAGATGCGCAGGTGATTGCGGACGCGTACCGCCAATGCAAAGCCCGCAAGGCAAATCTCCTGCTGAATCTTTCGCCGGATACTACGGGACGGTTACCTGACGAGGCGGTCGAAACCCTGAGGCAAGTCGCGAAGCTGATCAGGAAGTAAGGTTTCGAGTTTCAAGAAAACAGAGGCCTCAATTCAAACCAGAGGTGAAACTCGAAAACTCGAAACTTCTTCGCCTCACGGTTGTGGCGTAAACGAAATATTCAGCCCCGTGGTCAGCAGCACATCGTTTTTCTTAGACCCTAGAGGTGGGTTGGAGACGTAGATATCTCCAAACTGGTTTTGCCATCCGAACCACTTGCTGATTTTAGTCACGGTGCCCAGGCCGAAAGTAAAGCGGTATTCACCCCTGTATTTCTGAAGATCGGGGTAGAAGTCGACGTTCTGAGTCAGTACCGTGCTCTTGCCGAGCTTCTTATTCAATTCTTCGCCCAGTGTGAGAGCGACCAGACGATTGGTCAGGCCATAGGAGACGAACGCGCCGGTGCCGGGAATGGGTGCACCGTTGGAATAGGTTTCGTGGGTATAGTTCACGCCACCCAGGAAATCAAGAATCGTATTGTCGTTCTTGATGGCGTGAAAACCAAATCCGCCGGTGTACACCTGGCGCAGGTCAAGGTACTGCAGTGCGTTGCTCATGAAGTCCGCGGCGCCGAAGGCGAACAGTCTGGGCAGCAGGTCGTGGTCGTAGCGGATTCCGGCCGTGGTCAGGTTCGCCACGATACTGGGGCTGGCGAGATCGTTCCGGGTGTAGATCGACCCCTCATAAATAGTGATTTTGTCGTGTTCTGTGGGATGGACCGCGTTGAACGCCAGGGCCAGGTTTTCCGTCTGGCTATTCCCGCGAGCGACCGAAAAGCCTACGTTCGTGCCCCCTTGCCAGCCATGCATGAGGCCGGGGTGCAGGGATTTGTCATAGGCGGCTTGTTCGGCATCATTGCGGATCAGGGTCACATCGCTGGTTGGGGCTTCGACCGTGCCTCCGGATTTCGTAGCCACGGCGATCTTTCCATCGGTCGTCGCGACGGGGCCCACGGCAGTTTTGCCGTCTTTGAGGGTGACATGGAGTTCGGCCTCGGTCTTGATGTCCTGGATGGCGTCCATTTTTAAGGTGATATCGTCGGCGGCATCGGTGTGCAGCACCAGTGTCTTGCCATCGGATTTCACTACCGTCCCGGTGAGTCGATCACCATTTTTCAACGTGACCTGGTCAGCGAAGAGAGAGGAAGAAAACGCAATAAGAGGAATAACAAGGAGAAGTTCAATGTGGCGCAACACGACTGCCTCCGCTTGCAGAAGAAGTTAGTTACGACTTTAGGACCCAGAGTTGCTATTGGCAGGCAGAAATAGAGCCGAAAAAGCGGCAGGTGCCGCCCGACCCGAATCGTTTGACGAGGATGTGTACTAGCTCTTGGTCTCGGTCTTTTTAGTCTGGTCAGTGGATGCCTGCGCCGGCGGATTATCCTTCATTCCGTCTTTCAGCGCGCGGATTCCCTCACCCAGACCTTTGCCGAGCTCAGGCAGCTTTTTGGGACCGAACACCAGCAGCGCGACTGCGAAGATCACCAGCAGGTGCATCGGTTGAAATAAACCTTCAAACATCGGATCCTCCGAGAGATACAAGCCAAGTTAGATCATACGCTATTGTAAGGCAACGGGGGAAGAACCGGCCCGTACCAGATCGCGAATACTACAACTGCTACATCCTGCAAGGGGGCGGGCAGGGCGGCGGTGAAGCCTGGTACGACAAGATGTGATCGGCATCACACAGCGCGAGTAATGCCTATGTAGAGAAAAAGCCCGCCTAGGGACAGCCCCTCGGGCTGTCCGGGTTTGTTCGGAGCCACGTGAGAACAGCCGGTCGGGCCGTCAGCTTTGGCTCAGGTTACCTCCGTGACCTTACCTCTGAGTTCGCTCCCGGGCTATGTTTCAGCAGGGATTTCCGCGGGCGTCGCCATTGCATGCTCCTCGGGAACCCCAGGTTCGCAAGGCATTCCATGTGTCGGGGAATCCGGTGAGAGTCAAAGCTTCATTATCAGCATTTGTATCTCTATCTCTTTTGGTTCTGGCGGTGCCTGGGTTTTCCCAGAACGCCCCGATTCAGCCGCTGACCACGACTGAACTGGTGGCGTGGCTTACCGCAGGGGTCTCCGGCAGGCGTCTGGCCCGCATGGTGGGAGAGCGTGGCTTAGCGACTCTGCCCACAAACCGCGAGCTTCGCCAAGTCGATTCAGCGGGCGCCGGCAAAGACCTGATGCGAGTTCTCAGCTCCGGAAATGTTCAGTCGGCACACATTGGCCCGGCTATTCCTGCTGCGCTCCTGAGAGCCTCGGCTGAGTCCCGAGCGCAGAAATTCCATGAAGCTGAGACCGAACTTCGCGCCCTGGTGGCCGCAGACCCGACTAACTCCGCCTTGCATTTCGCCCTGGGAACCATGCTGCGCCAGCAGGAGCAATACGACGACGCCTACGATGAGCTCGTGGCCGCGCTCAAGCTGATGCCCGATCTCCCTGAAAACCATAGCGCCCTCTCCTATCTTTTTTACCGCCTTGATGACGGGCCCAATGCGATAGCCGAAGCTCGCACCGCGCTGAGCATCGATCCCAAGAATTCGGAAGCGTACCAATTCCTTGGGTTGAGCCACTACTCGCTGGGGCAGTATCTGGCCGCCATCCACGCGTATACGGAATCGCTCCAGCGCGATCCGGACAATCCGGATACCTACTACGACTTGGGTATCGCGCTGCACGCGGCGGGGAATCTTCCGGCTGCGATCACCGCGTACCAGCGCGCCATTCAACTCCGGCCTGGCTTCTGGGAAGCGCACTCCAATCTTGGCCTGATCCGCCACGAGCAAGGCGATCTGGCTCTGGCGGTCGAGGAATACCGAGTCGCGAAAAAACTCGCTCCTGGCGAGGCATCGGTCCGCAACAATCTTGGAAATACCTACTGCGATGAGGGCAACTTCGACGCGGCCATCGCGGAGCTGAAAGAACTCTATCGCGAGCATCCCGAGTGGCAACAGGGGCACTCCTGCATGGCGAGCGCCTACATGGCGAAAGACAATTACGACGCCGCCGTGGAGCAGCTCAAGATTGCGGTGCATCAGAATCCCGGCGGAGCCAATGAGCACAGAGTTCTCGGCCAGGTTCTCATGCTCGACAACAAGCCCGAGGAGGCGCTGCACGAGCTGGAAATTGCGGTTTCGCTGAATCCTGACTCCGATGTGGCCCATCACCTGCTCGGTACGGTGTTGTTCCAACAACAGGATCTCAAGGGAGCAGAGAAAGAATTTCGCGAAGCCCTGCGGGTGAATGCTTCCGCCGACAATCATTTTTCGCTGGCAGCGTGCCTGATGAGCATGGATCGGTACCAGGAGGCGCTGTCGGAGATCGAGACCGCGACCCGGCTCGATCCCGATCGCCAGCTGTATCGCGCGCGTCGCGAGGAACTACTCAAACTGATGCAGACCAACTCGCGGTAACTCGCGGTTGGATTGGCCGGCTGGGCAGGCGTGCCGCTGTACTGATGGAACATGGCAACCGCGGCACGCCGCCGTTAGATTCGGGATCGCAGCACTCTAGAACAGGGGATTTATTTATGGCGAACGTTTCAGGAGCCCAAGCAGGAAGCGCGGCGGCAGTGCAACCCGCGCTAACCAGCGATGCCGCCCGCCGCAAAGACGAACCTGCGCACAAGTCCTCGGGATACGGGCTGCCCTGCGCCAAATGCCACCTGTACTATCCCGCCGATCTCGACTACTGTCCAACCTGCCACCACACGGAGCGCGTTTCGGCAACGGTTCCCAAAATCCGCCCGAAACCGGTGCAAGCCGAAGCAGAACAGCTTCCGGACGCCGCCATGCTGGAGCAGGAACGCGAAGAGTTCTTGCGGCAGTTCAAATCGCATCTTATGGAAGCGCACGCCGGAGTCATGGACGCCCCCGAACCCATCTGCAAATTGGGCGAGCACCATCCTGGAGAGCAAGCCCCTGCCGAGGTTTGCACCAGCTGCTATGAGCGCCTGCAGGAGCGCGCGGATGTCCTCGATGCCGCGCTGCACATCGACCTCAAAGAAGCAGCACAAATCGTCTACGACGCCGTTTGGGCCGATCCCTCCGACCCCGGCCAGACCTATCAGAACGCGGCCAGCGCCTTGCTGAATGAATTACGGAAGCGAGCCGGAATCACGGCAGTTCTGGGCCCGTTCCAGCCCCTGAGCCACTGAGTTCAAAAACTCACCACCAAGTTCGCAGAGTTCCACACAGCTCTACTCTGCAAGACCCTGTGATCTCGGTGGCGTTAAACGCTACTCCGGCTTGATCCCCACCCACTTCTTCCCCGCATAAAGTTTGTATGCGGCGCCATCTTGGATGAGTTTCAAAGGCACCGCATGCTGGAGCGCCGAATCCGTCTGCGACGAAGTGCTCAGCACGTCATCATTCCCCACATCCATGACCATAAACTTTCCATCGGCAGTGAACCCGAATCCATACTGTCCCGGCGGGAGTGTTGTTCCCCCAATGTTCAGCTTGATCTCGGTGATGAGCATTCCTTGATATTTCTGCTGGATCGCGGTGGAGTACCCGGAGGCGTCCACCAGCGCGGCCAGCACCATCTTCCCCTCTGCCCCTTGGAATCCCACCGCATTGCGCAATTGCACCGGCGCCTTCTGCCCGCGGAAGAAGTATTCCGCCGGCACTGCCTTCTTCAGTTCATCACTGCTAAGCACATGTTTTGATCCTTCCTGCGAGATAGCCGCGCCAGCCAGTGCGAGCGTGATGAATGCCAATGTGATGTAACGATATCGTCTCATCGTGATTGCCCCGTGATTGAGAATCCACTCGCCCGAAACTGTAACCTTTTCTGAAGCATCCACGCAATCACGGGCGCCATCGGCACATATGTCGCTTTGTGCGCAAGATTCGGATATCGCGTTTTTCCCGGCCCCCGTACCCTTTCATTGTTATGACAACCAATGCCATACTCGCAGAGGAAATGCCGAAGATGCCGCTCCCAACCGCGCACGACGAAGAAGATGACCGCTGGCAAGCCGTCCTCGCCCGCGACGCCGCCCGCGACGGCCAGTTCGTCTTTGCCGTCGCGACCACCGGAGTCTATTGCCGCCCCTCCTGCGCAGCCCGACGCCCTAGGCGCGAGAATGTGCAGTTCTTCCCCATTCCCGAGGCCGCCGAGCGCGCCGGATATCGCGCCTGCCTGCGTTGCCGTCCGCGTTCGTTCAGCGGCAGCCCAGAACTCAAAATGGTGCGCGCCATTTGCCGCTACATTGAGCAGCATCTGGACGAACCCGTCACGCTGGACCGTCTGGGCAAAGAGTTCAAGCAGAGCCCGTTTCATCTGCAGCGCAAATTCAAAGCCGTGCTGGGTATAACGCCCCGCGAGTTCGCAGACTCCTCTCGCCTCAAAACTTTGAAGCGTAACCTGCGGGCTGGAGACTCGGTCACGCGCGCGATGTACGACGCCGGATACGGCTCCAGCAGCCGCCTTTACGAGCGCACCGCATCGCAACTGGGCATGACTCCGGATAAATATCGACGCGGTGCGATCGCCGCAACCATTCGCTACGCGTGCACCGATTCTCCGCTAGGCCGAATGCTGATCGCGGCCACCGACAAAGGCGTTTGCTCGATCCAGTTCGGCCGCTCCGACAGTGAGTTGCTCGAAGGCTTGAAGCGGGAATTCCCCTTCGCCCTGCGCAAAGAAGATGAAGGCGGGCTGCACTCCTGGGCCAGCGCTTTGCTGGAGCACATGGCGGGTAAAAGTCTGGACGCCTCGTTGCCTTTGGACATTCGCGCCACAGCTTTCCAGCGCCAGGTGTGGACCTATCTGCAATCGATCCCGTTCGGCCAGACCAAATCCTACAGCGAAGTCGCGCAAGCGATAGGTCGTCCAAGCGCCTGCCGTGCGGTAGCCCGCGCCTGCGCCACTAATCCCGTTGCGGTTGAAATTCCGTGTCATCGCGTAGTGCGCGAGGACGGTAGCATGGGCGGCTACCGTTGGGGACTCGAGCGCAAGGAGGCCCTCCTGCACATGGAAAAAAGCTTTTGAAGAGCCTGCTGCTGTCCCGAATCAGTGGGGCAGGGTAAAGGTAAAGACATCACTGCCCGCGGAGATCGCGACATACTGAGCTCCATCCACCGCATACGTCATAGGCGACGCGACGAACGATTGCCCGGTATTGAAGTACCACAGAGGATGTCCATTCCCGGCGTCCACTGCCTCCAGGGAGTTGGCGTCATCGCAAAAAAAGACGAGGCCGCCAGCAGTAGTTAACGTTCCTCCCCAGGAGTTCCCGCGGCCTACCTGCGGATATTGCCAAACCTTCTTCCCGTCCCCCGGAGAGATTGCCAACAGAATTTTCTGAGAATGTCCGTCTGGGGAACGCTTTGTCCCGGTGCTGTAAAAGGTCTCACCCTGGGTGAACTCCTTCGTTTTGGAGAAGTAGAGATCGCAATTCTCCAGCGCCATCACATAAAAAAGACCCGTGTCGGGATTGTAAGAGGGAGAAAACCAGTTGGTAGCGCCAACGATGCCGGGGCAGATTGTCGTGCCTTCGTTGGTCGGAACTTTTCCGGACAGCAGCGGACGCCCGGAAGCATCGATTCCGTTGGCCCAGGTAATTTTTTCAAGAAAGGGCGTCGCACGCAGGAACTTGCCGTTGCTTCGGTCCAGAACATAGAAAAAACCGTTGCGGTTTGCCTGCAGGAGCAAGTGACGTATGCTTCCATTCTCTTCGACGTCCACCAGCACGGGCGTTTCGTTGGCATCGTAGTCATACACGTCGTGCGGAGTAAACTGGAAATACCATTTCAACTTCCCGGTGGTGGCATCGATGGCGAGAACGCACGCCGTATAAAGATTGTCGCCGGGCCGCACCGTCCCATCGAAGTCGGGTGCGGCGTTACTCGTTGTCCAGTACAGGGTGTCGAGTTCTGGATCATAGGTGCCCGGCATCCAGGTCGTGGCGCCCCCATGCAGGTACAAGTCTCCCGGCCAACTGTCGGAGCCAAACTCGCCCGGCGCCGGAATGGTCCATAAACGCCATCTGAACTTGCCCGTCCTGGCCTCATAGGCGGCGAGAAATCCGCGCACTCCCGAATCGCCGCCGGACGTGCCGACGACTACCTCATCCTTAACCACCAGAGGCGCGCTGGTTCCTCCGTATTGCTTCACCTTGTCGGCGATCTGCACGTCCCAGAGCAAATTTCCCGAGCGTGCGTCCAGGCAGAGCAGATGTGCATCGTCGGTTTGGGAATAGACAAAGTTGTCCCACACAGCCACGCCCCGACTTTTGTGAGCAGCGGCATCGTCGAGCAATCCCGAACTGATAGGCCGAGAGTAGTGCCAGAGACTGCGTCCGGTGCGGGCATCGAGAGCGAACACATCGTTGGCGGAAGTCACGTACATAACGCCGCGCACTACGACCGGAGTCGCTTCGAGCCGCTGGGAATTGCCCGGGTGAAAGACCCAAGCGGCACGCAGTTGCGACACATTGGACTTATTAATTTCCTTCAGCCCGCTGTAGCGCCGTCCGCTGTAGTCTCCGTTATAGGAAGTCCAGTTCTCCGCTACGGGCCGCGCCAGCAAGTCTTCCGCGCTTACATGAAGCGTCGGCTGCGTGGACGGCGGCTGTTGGGCCCCGGTGAAACTCGTGAGAAAGAGAACGAAGATTGCAGCAGCATGACATTTCATCTCAATGTTTGTCCTGGGTCACTGGTACTTCCTGAAGCGCTCCGCGGTCGATTCCTGCTTCGTCCATAAGGTGCAGGGAAACCCGTGCGGATTTTTCCGGCGGAGTGATCTCGCTCTGCAGAGATACCGGTTCCGTCGGAGACACCTCCGTGACCGGCATAATTCCGACCGGCCGTCCGTGATCATCGTAAAAACGGGCCATCAGCCGCCCGGAATAAAAAACTCCAAAAGCGCCGGACAGCGTGACGTGGCCATTTTCCAATCCCGTCGCTCGCAATGGGCGCACCACGATTCCCGCATCGGTTACGCCGTGGAATTCGTTTCCCGATCTAGTGGGGAACCACTCTGTCTCAAAAGTGCAACTCTCGCCGGGACGCAAGCGGCACATGGGGCTATTGAGTTCGGCTTCGAGATAATAGGGGCTGGCGTCCGGATCCGTGCTTATAGAAGGGACTCCATCCTTATTGAGACGAATTTCGGGACCGTTGGTCCAGAAGATCACGGAAGCTTTCCCGGGATAGGGCCTGCTCTTGTCATATTCAAAACGCTCGACCATGGCGTACTTGCTGGTTCCATCAACAACCGCCAGCCAACCCTCGGTCGAGTCGAGCCATAGTTCGGCAGCCATGTGAGCATAGTGCACAGCAAAAAGGTCGTCATCTCTCACCGAGACTGCAGGATTCTGCGCGGAACCGAAGCGGACGTGATAGCGATTCAAGTAGCTGCTGTCCCGGTTGGCGGGGGTGAATGTCCAGAAATCGGGATTCGCCTGCCCTGATCCCTGTCCCCCGGCCCCTGAAGTATCGTATTGCGACACGGACTGCATTGACCACTCCAGCCGGTGGCCGGTGATGTTCTTCATCACTACGTGAAACGCAATGCGCGGTGAATCAGGATCTAAACGGATGGTTCGAATAAATTGAATTCCGCTCTGCGGATCGGCAGGGCCGGTCAGTTCGATTTCACAGTGTTCTCCTTCCGAAACTTTGCGAAACGTGAATGGCCCATCATCCAGTACGTCAGAATTGCCGCGCCAATGTTGCTCGTCCTCGGTACCTTCCGGCAGGAGCCAGATTTTGTCCCCACCGTAGTTGAACCACTCGTTGGAACTGGGAGGGAAGTACTTGCCAACGAGTTTAGGATTCACAAATAGATAAGAGTGTCCGCCAAAGGTCACTTGCATGAGCCGGCCGCCATTTTGCGGAACTACTACCAGTTGCACCCAGCGGTTGGAGACTTGCTGCGCCTTCCATCCTTTGTAGTCAACGGCCTCCACGCGGCAGGAATTACTCTTGGCCGCATTCGATTGGCTCCATGCTGGAGAGAGGAGGAGGGCAGTCGCTACGGTAAGATTGACAAATCCTGAACACAACTTCCCCACTTCCGTCCAAAGCCCAGAATCAATTCTCGACATTGCTCTCCAGCCCTCGCGCTGCGCGATGAGGGTAACACGCAAAATATTCGCGGTTTCACAGGATGAATTAAACGAAACGAATCCTAATAAAACGAAAGATTTCGATTGGCGTCAAGAACATTCTGTGGTATACCGTGTCACCGGCAAAAAACTGTGGGTACATTCCTCTTGTTAGACAGGCTCTGGATTTTCCCGTTGCTGTTGCTGCTTTCGGCCAATGTCACCGCTCAGGATCGCAAAGTGGACCCCACCTGGCTGCGCCGCTCAGTGGCCGAGGTGAAGGAAGTCCAAACCGATTTATCCTCTCCCACCTGCCATTACAAACCAATTTTCGGGACGGGCGACCCAGACAGTCGAATTTTGAGAAGTGTTTCTCGTTTTGCGGAAGTGTCGATCGACGCCGGTGGTAGCTGCCAGACTGTCGTCCGCGATCGTGAAGAGGAACTCGATTTTGTTCTCGAGGGCGCTGGCAAGTTGTCGTATGCCGAGGATACTCATCCGTTGCGTGCCAGGGATTTCACCTACCTTCCCCCGGGCATGAAGCATGGTCTTGCGAATAACTCCAGCAAGCCGTTGCGCGTTTTGATCATGGATTTCAAAATTCCCGCCAAGAAGGTGATCACGCCTGCGCCGCCGCAGGTCCGAGTCATCAACTTGGACGATCTGAAGGAAGAAACGGTTTCCGGCCATCCCGACTCGGTGTTGTACAAACTTATGGTCGGTCCACGGGGCGCAACCCGCGATGCCATCGATGACGCGTACGTTGTGACCAGCCTCTTCTGGATGGACTTCGCCCCCGGCGGCACGAATTTTCCGCATCACCATGAAACGGCCGAGGAGATTTATCTGGTGATTGAGGGAGAAGGCGACATGGTAGCAGGCGGCGGCATGGACGGAGTGGAAGGCCGGCATCCCGCGAAGCCGGGCGACGCTTACTACTTTCGTTCGAACTGCACTGTAGGTTTCTACAACCAGAATAAGCCCGGCGCGAAGGCTTACATTCTTGCGGTACGATCGCTGATTCCCTTGAGCAAAGAGGAAGATTGAAGCGATCGAGCCGCGAATGATTTAAACGTGCAACAGAGAAAGTTTTGCCACAGGAGGAATAATGCCCGTCCGGAACGCTAGCCGGAGATCGTTTGTAAAACTGCTCGCTGCTACACCCCTGCTTACCCAGATTGCTGCACGCGACCTCTATGCGCAAGCGGCCTCCGCCGTGGGCAAGGACCCGCGTCAGAATGTGTACAAGCGTCTCGGGGTGAAGACCGTAATCAATTGCCGCGGGACGTGGACCTACCTGAGCGGCTCGCTGGAATTTCCGGAAGTTCGCCAGGCGCAGCTGGAAGCGGCGCGGTATTTCGTGAATGTCATCGACCTGCAGCGCGCCGTAGGACGGCGCTTGTCAGAACTGACGGGCGCGGAATCCGGAATCGTTACTTCTGGTTCGGCCGGCGCCATGGCCGCTGCTACCGCAGCATGCATCGCAGGCACCGACGACAAAAAGATCTGGCAGCTTCCAGACACGACCGGGCTGAAACATGAAGTGGTGATGGTCGGCGGCCGCAGCGCGTTCGACAGCGCCATTCGCCTGGCCGGCGCAAAGCTGGTGCTGGTGTACTCGCCCGAAGAACTGGCCAATGCCCTCAACGAAAACACGGCCATGATTTACACCACCGACCTGGGCGACAAACTGCAAAAAGAATTGGCCATCGCCAAAGACCACAAAATACCCATGCTGCTGGATGACGCAGCGGGAATCCCGCCCGCAGACAATGCCAAGCTCTACGCCCGCATGGGCATCGATATGTATTGCTTCTCCGGCGGCAAGGGCTTGTCCGGGCCGCAATGCAGCGGCCTGCTCCTGGGGCGCAAAGACTTGATCGAGGCGGCTCTGATGAATTCCAACCCGCGCGAGGGCGCAGTTTGCCGTCCTATGAAGGTCGGGAAAGAAGAAATCATTGGATGCCTCACCGCACTCGAAGTCTGGCTGAAGATGGATGAGAAGAAGATCTATGCAGAATGGAATAGCCGCATCGACCGCATTCGTAAACTGGTCGAAACCGTGCCCGGAGTAAAGACGGACACTTACGTTCCCGACGACGGCAACCGCTATCCCACGCTGAAGGTCTCGTGGGATCAGGAGGGCTGGCATTACAGCATCAATGACTGTGTGCAAGAGCTGCGCTCCGGCGATCCCGTGATCGAAGTTTTGGGACCGGACAATCCCAGTCTGGTTACCGCCGTGCGCGAGGGCAATCCCAATCCCACTCGCAAGGAGCGCAAGGCTCCTGACCATATTGAATTAATCTCGATGACTATTAAGCCGGGAGAGGAAATGATCGTGGGGCAACGATTGCGCGCTGTATTGGGCGCAGCCCAGAAGAAGGCAGCCTGAAACGAAAGGGTTTCTTGCGAACCATTGTCGCCAGCCGCTTCATGCAGCTCTTTCTCCTCGGGATGCTGCTGTCGTGCGTTGTTTGCGCGCAGGATCAGGTGCGGGCAGTTGCTCCCGCCCAGAGCGGCGCCTCCGGGAATCGCGTCTATTCGCCCGGGGTGGATGCCGGAGACTACGTCTACATCAGCGGCCAGGGGCCGCGCCGTGCAGATGGCAGTTCTCCGACGGGCCTTTCCGCGCAAGTGAAACAAGCGTTGGACAACGTAAAGTCCATCGTCGAAGCCGCGAGTTTGACCATCGATCACGTCGTCTATATCCAGATTTATCTCGACAACATCTCCAACTACGACGAGATGAATAAAGTCTTTGCCGAATATTTCGGGAAGACTCCTCCCGCGCGCGCCGTGCTGGGAGTTGCGCGTCTGCCGGAATCGCCCATTCAGATCAGCGCGGTTGCGGTGCGCAGCGTGGCGGATAAGAAGGCGATCTATCCCGCAAATTGGAAGGGGCAAGATCCTGCTCCTCCGGGGATGCTGACGCACGACCGGCTGTTTGTTTCCAGCATGCCCGGCAGCGATCCAGTGACTGGAAAAGTTCCGGATGACCCGGGAGGCCAGGTAGATCTGGCTCTCGATCGCGTAGAAGCAGTCCTCAAGGCAGCCGGCCTCAGCCTCGGCAACATGGTTTTCGTGAATCCCTACATGACCACCGACCTTCCCCATCGGGTCATGAATGAGCACTATGCGCGGCGCTTTGAGTTTGGAAACACTCCAGCGCGAGCCACCATTGAAGTGGCAAGTCTTCCCGGCGGCGCCCACATCGAGTACACGGGCGTGGCGGTACGAGACCTGGCGCAGCGCAAAGCGGTGCGCCCGAAGAACATGCCTCCCAGTCCTACCGCCAGCCCCTGCGTCTTTGCCGGAGACACTTTGTATTGTTCTGCCAAGGATGGTTTCATACCGGGGCCGCATGGCGGGGTTTACGCCACTACCACTCCCCATCAATTGCGTCAGACCATGCGCAATCAACTCGACAATCTCGAGGAAGCGGAGATGAAGTTCGAACAGGTGGTGTCTACCAATGTTTACCTCGACGACCTGTCGGACTTAGCCGCATTCGATGAGGTCTACGCCCAATACTTTGGATCCGTGCCGCCGGCGCGGACTGTTGTCCAGCAAATTGCGCCGACGGAGCGAAAAGCTGACAAGGACGATCACTTTCCCGGCTTAGAGCAGGTGTCGCTGATAGCGGTACGCAAGCGCTGAATGACAACTCTGGCCGTCGAGCATGAACGATTTTGCATCACGGATTTTCACGGTGTGAGAGGTAGTGATGCATGGAGGGCCAGCAATCGGCATTCTCCTTGACAGTGTTCCACGCAGTGGAATATGTTTTCGCGCCATGGGAGTGGGGTGGGTGTAGTTCCAGTCGTGAAGCGGGTCTGTGCGGACCTGCCAATGGTTCACAAAACAACGGTTCACAAATAAAGATTGAAGGGTGCGCAGTTGAGCCTGACTGTCGCCCCTGGGAGATGGGTCCATGAGAAATGCTGAGAGGTTGTTCGCTCCGGTTATCGTCATTCTGGCGTTGTTTCTCGCCTCGAGCTTTTCCTTCGCCGACGTCACCGGCTCGATCCTTGGCGTGGTGCGCGATCCGTCGCAAGCCGTGGTCAAGGGCGTACGCGTGACGGTGACGAACACGCAGACCAATCTCTCCCA
>DASVAE010000088.1:0-63511 GCA_036376495.1 Candidatus Sulfotelmatobacter sp.
GTGGGTGTTGAAAAAGTAGCTCAACGAGCGTCGTTTCATCTGCGAGGCTTGGGTTGCTGGTTTGTTTTGTTTCCGTGCGACTAAGTTGTAGCCGCTAGAACCGGGGTTTTAGGCTGGCTGAGGAAACGCACCAGTCGCTTGATGTTCTGCGCTACTGCTGCCAGATAGAACTGTTCTTGCACAAATCTCAATCTGCGCAGACGCAAGCGCCGCAAGCCGATCTGATTCTTCAGTTCGGCGAACAAGGCTTCCACCTTCTTTCTTTGCCGCTGTGCTTTGGCAAACTCTGGCGTGTTGACCAACTCCCGCGCACGTTGCCGGGCTGGTTCATTCTGGTGGATGATCAGGCCCCGAAAGGCGGCACTGGTGCATTGTGCTCGCAGCGAGCACGGGCCACACTTTTTGCGTGTCCCAATGTAGTTGAAAGCGCGGTTCCGATATACGCGACCTCCATAATTAAGTACCTGGCCGGCGGGACAGATATAGCGATTATGTTCGGGCTGGAACGTGAAACGCTCGGGACCGAAGAACGGACTCCTCTTTCGGTGAATACTGTCACGGGTACGCATGTAGGGCGTGATGCTGCGATCCGCCAGCCATTGCAAGAACTCTCCGTTCCCATAGGTCGTGTCGGCAGCCACTGATTCCGGCGCTCGCCCTTGCCACTGGGCGAAACGGGTCAACATATCTTGCGCCGCCACCGTCTCCTGACTCATGCGTGCCGCCGTGGCCTGCACGCCCACGATCACGCAACTATCGTTGTCCACCAGATAGTTGTCGTAGTACCCCAACCGTGCCGGCGTGCCGCCCTTGGTCGCGTAGGTCGAATCGGGATCGGTCGTCGAGACTTGGTCCTGTTCATGCACAGGTTCTTCCACCGGATTCTGCTCTTCTACTTCTTTCAAATACTGGCGCACGGTTTGATGAACCTGCGCCGCTTCCCCCAACCGCTCGCGTGGAATCCGGCTTTCCTTTGCGGCGTTGGCTTCCACGAAGCTGCCATCGACCGACAGTTCCTTGCCCTTTACCAATCCCACTTCTACACACTGGCCTACGATCTGCTCGAATAACTGCTCGAACAGCTTTGATTCCTGGAACCGCCCGTGCCGGTTCTTGGAAAACGTCGAGTGGTGCGGAATCTCCTGATCGAATCCGAGTCCGGTGAACCAGCGCCACGCCAGATGCATGCGCAACTCTTCCACCAGCTTGCGCTCGCTGCTGATGCCGTACAGATAGCCAATCAGCAGAATGCGCAGCAGCAGTTCAGGATCAATCGACGGCCGACCCGTCTCACTGTACCTGTCTTTCAGTTGCTGCCGCACAAACTCAAAACTGACGTGCTTATCGATCAGCCGCAGTAGATGATTTTCAGGAATCTGGTCTTCCAGACGGAAGTAGTAGAACAGAGCTTCTGAGCGGGCGTGGTGCCCCATCATGATCAGCAGGCCTCCGAAGATCGAAATCCAGCGCAGCATGAGAAGGAATGATTCCTTCTAGCATGTTTCCGCTAAATCTCACCTGCTAATCTCAGTGACTTTTTCAACACCCACATTTGGAAGCATCAATGGGTTCGTAATCCTTCCGACCTCAGTGACAACATCATTTCAGTCCTTTACGAAGTCAGCCAGGGTATAACGGGAATCGTGCTGAGTGTGTTCATTGCTGCGCAAGCTGAAGCAATTCGCTCCGGGAAGGAAAAAGTAAATGCAGAGTTATTGCGTAGTGTTTGGCGAAAAAGATTTCAGCCCCTCCATAAAATTGTCGAGGCGCTGCGTTTGAAAGATCATAGACTTCTGAGCCGATATGACGACCTGTACACCAATGCCTTCTCGCATCTGAAGCAAGATCCGCTTCTCGACCGCCTAGATGTAATTAAAGGACAAATCATGCGGCATGAGGAGAATCACCTTGGGATTGATCTCCCCCCAAAGAAACGTGTTGCCTCGCGTCCTAACAAAGCTACGAAGGAACTGGCAGCCAGCGTAACGGGATCATCCCTCGCACTTCCTGGCATTTTGACCTAGGTCACTGTAGGACGAGTCGCTGAGTGATGAGATTTCATTTTTTCCCAACGCCTGCCGAAGGCGAAACGATTTACTCAGGATTCTGCCGCTTCGCAGAACGGTCCGGGCTACCCAAGAAACATATCCTTGCAGAATTCACCTGCCAACAGAAGACTAGTCCCCTTTATGGCGCCTTGCCTGGTTACTTGAAAAGGTTGGCATCCTCGTTGCCACCGAGCCATCCGTGGACGAATCTGGAGGCCACCATTCGCCTTCACACTGGCATGCCATATTTCGTTTACTTCGATTCCCCGAGCAAACGGAACGAAGCTGTCCAACTGCTAGTTCAAAATAACTTCTCTCACGCAGTGGAAATGTCTATAGGGCTGACGCAGTACCGTTGCGGAGCGGGACCAAAACACCCCCGTTTCTGTGTGGAGTGCAAAAGGGAAGATGAAGCCGCGCTTGGATTTACTTATTTCCGCAGAGAGCACCAATTGCCTGCTGTGGTCGTGTGCTGGAAACACGGTTGCGTATTGTCACACGGTTGTCAGAACTGCGGTCCTTATCCGGTACGGAGACAAGGACTGAGCATGCCTGGTCGTTGTCTCTGTGCTGACGAACAATCACCTTTGGCTGTTGTAGAAAAGCTGCCCGGAGACCCGTCTATTCTGAAGTGGTTCGCATGTGAGAGCGCATACATGTTGTCTGTCGATGGCACGCGATGTCCTTGCGTGGCAGCGAAACTTCGACAGCAAACGCTGGACAATGGGCTCTGCCGCGGATCCAGGGTAGATTACGCGGACATCGCAACTGCCCTGGAAAAGAGATTCGGGGTCGACATACTCAGTTGGCTGGGCTACCCTCTTTGGACAGAGGGCCGGCCAAGCGCGTGGGTTCGGGGACTGTTTAATCGGTACGAAGAGAAGAGAAAGCCTACGATCATCCTTCTTCTTTTTGTGGGTCTATTCAATAGCTCTGTAGCTACATTTGAGGCATCGTCGAGCATATCTGAGCCGACATCCCTGAGCGGAAAAACTGTGGGATTTGCGGCTGGCGAGCAGACCTGCGCCGGTTTCTCGTAAACCATTCTTTTAGACTTCGGACTGTAGCTAAGCGAGTAGGCGTTTCCCGTTGCACTGTAGCGGCCGAAGCACGAGAGCAATTTATACGTGTGCCTCTTCCAACTGCGACAGTCGCGAAACTAGGCAGAAAAAAAATCGAGAGAATCCGTTCCGATCTCAAGGTAGGCATGACAAAGTCAGAGGTGCAGAAGAAACATGGAGTAACAGAGAGGACGATACAGTGGGTTGAGCTTGATGAACCTGGAATTCACGATTTATAAAAACGCGCAGTGGCCCAGAGAATCCGTAATGAACACCGCCAGCACGTGGTCGATTTGAAAGCGGCCAACCCGAACGCATCGCGGAGTGCACTTGCGAAAATTTCTCGAGGAACTCATCGTTACATGCAGCTACACGATACCCAATGGTTTGATGAAACCATGCCGACACCGCAGCAGTTGTCGAAAGCGACACACCCGGAACTCCCGTTATGGGATCCACAGGTATGCGGGGATGACACTGAATCGTTGGTTATAACACGGACGGGAGGCGTACCCCTCGACTGCACGAATTTGCGGCAGTTGCTTGTCACACATTCCTTCAATAATATCCCCGCGATAGCTTCCCAAATAGGCGTAAAACAAGGAAAGGTGGAGGATGAGGCGCTGAAACAGAAGATACGGCTGCCTCTTTCGAGCCAACTGGCGATGAAACTGGGGCGAGAAAAACTTAAGAGTATCCGGTCCGACCTCTGCGCCGGCGTAGCAAAGGAGCAGGTGGCACGGATGCATGCAGTGGCCGTCCGGACGATTCGACTAATTGAACTCGACACACCTGGATTAAGTAACACACGGAAAAGTGCAACGGCCAGAAAAATACGTGATGTACATCGCGCGCGTGTGCTCGAGATCGCTGCGAGTAATCTTCACTCTTCGCGGGGCATTGTTAGAGAGAGAGCAGCCGGAACTTATCTATACATGCTTGCGCAGGATCGAGAATGGTTTGACAAGACCGTCCCTCAGCGGCGAAGGGGACGGGGCAGTGGCCCAAGGAAAAAGCGCTTTGACCGAGGTCAGCTGGACTCAGAGCTGGCGGAAAAATTTATACACGTTGTTCACGAGTTGAAGTCGACGTCTCCTCCCATTCGGATCACTAAACACCGCGTTGTATACCGTGCAGGGTGTCTGAAATATTTTCAATACTCCGCAGATCTCCCGAAGTCGCGGGCGGTCCTCAATGAATATGTGGAAACCATGCCTGACTACCAAGCTAGGAAAATAAGGTGGGCAATCGCTGAGATGGAAAGAAACGGACAAGTCATCACTGAAGGCACCGTAAGAGAAAAGACAGGTTTCTGGCCTACCGTGATACACCAACACAAACAGCTAGTACACGAAACAGCTCAGCAACTCGGGGCAAATGCCGGACCACTGTTTGGCCGCGGTTTCTGAACGGCAGAGTCCCACCTCATGGCCTAGACCCATGCACCCCGCCCTCGCAGGAATTGTACAGGCAAACGGCGGACATTGACCTCCTGCCGGATAAATACGGTCCGAGTGGCTACCCGGCCCAGTGACACAAGACATTGGCGTGTGGACATGCAATATTGTCTACTGACACGAAGTTTTGTCCATTGACGCAAGATATTGGCAGTGGACAGGATCACGCAAGAATGCTGGAGGGCTCTTTGAAAGCTCTGCTGTTGGAGAACATCAGTGCGGTCGCGGTGGAAGGCTTTCGCGAAGCGGGCTATGAAGTGGAATCACACAAGACAGCTCTGGACGGGCAAGAGTTGGTCGAAAAGGTCAAGGACATCTCCCTATTGGGCGTGCGCTCCAAGACACGGGTGACCTCGGCCGTGCTGCAAGCTGCGCCCAAACTGGTGGCGGTGGGCGCGTTCTGTATAGGCGTCGACAAGATCGATCAGAAAACGGCCAGCGAGCGCGGCATCGCCGTCTTCAACGACCCCCACTCCAACTCGCGCTCCGTGGCCGAGTTGGTCATGGGCGAGATCATCATGCTCCTGCGGCGCACGTTTCAGGCTTCCTCAGAGATGCACCGCGGGGTGTGGAACAAGTCGGCCGCGGGCGCACATGAAGTCCGTGGGCTCTCGCTCGGCATTGTGGGATATGGCAAAATCGGCTCGCAGCTATCGGACCTGGCCGAGGCCATGGGAATGCGCGTGGTGTTCTACGATACATCGCACGTCCTGGCGCGCGGCAATGCGCGTCCGGTAAGCTTCCGCGAATTGCTGGAGATGTCCGACGTGGTCACGTTGCACGTCGATGGCAAGAAAGAGAATCAGGATCTGTTCGGCGACCAGGAATTCCGTGCCATGAAGGATGGCGCGTGTTTCCTGAACCTCAGCCGCGGGTTTGTGGTCGATCACGACGCGCTGGCGGCTCACTTGAAAACCGGCAAGCTTTCCGGTGCCGCCATTGACGTGTTCCCTAAAGAGCCTGAATCGGGAGCGGGATTCGAGAGCGCCCTGCGCGCCCTACCCAATGTCATCCTCACGCCGCACGTGGGCGGATCCACGGAGGAGGCGCAGGCGAACATCGGATCGTTCGTGTCGGCCAAGCTGCTCGATTATGTGCGCACGGGTGATTCCCTGCTGAGTGTAAACCTGCCGCAGTGCCATCTCGAGTACGAAGAGGGATCGTACCGCCTGATGCACATCCATCAGAACGTCCCCGGAATTCTGCGGGCGATCAACGACATCCTTGCCGATCGCGAGATCAACATCGAGCGGCAGGCCCTGAATACGCGCGGCACTCTGGGTTATGCCATCTACGACATTAATCGTGCTTGCGATCAGGAATTGATGGCGCAATTAAAGGCCGTCCCGCACACGATTGCGGTAAGAGCCAAAGGATGCTGAGTTGTGGAGGGACGGACGCCTCGTCCGTCCTGGGCAAAGCGAGTAAGCACAGACGCTTCTTGTCTCATACTTTCCTGGCGGTAAAAGGGGCGAAGCTTTATCATCCTCGCTGCGCGAGGACAGCGGACGGGGCGTCCGCCGCTACACGAACCTTATGCGTGGCTTGAAAGACAAACGTGTACTCATCACCGGCGGCGCCAGCGGAATCGGTACGGCCACAGCCGCACGGTTCCTGGAAGAAGGATCCCGCGTGTGCATCCTCGACCGGAATGCGCAGTCTTGCGAACACATCAAACACGAACTCCCTGCCTTAGGTGAGGCCATCATCGCCGACGTCACCGATCTTATGCAGGTCGAAGCTGCGTTCGCCGAGGCTATCCGGCTGATGGATGGAGTGGATGTACTGGTGAACAATGCGGGCATTAGCATCCGCCACAAATTTCTCGAAATCTCGCCGGAGGAGTGGGATCGAGTGCTTGCTGTCAATCTCACCGGGGTCTTCTACGTAGCGCAGACTGCCGCCCGGCACATGTGGGAGCGCGGGAGTGGAGTGATCCTGCAGACCGCCTCAACCAATGGAGTCATCGGATACCCCTATTACGCGGACTACAACGCGACTAAGGCGGGCGTGATCGAATTGACCCGGTCGATGGCGCTGGAACTCGCTCCCAAGGTGCGGGTGTGCGCGGTGGCTCCGGGATACGTTTTGACGCCCATGCAGCGCGCGGAATATTCGGATGCGATGCTCGCCGAGGTGAACCAGAAAATTCCGCTAGGCCGGCACGCTACGCCGGAGGAAATCGCCGCACTATTTGCGTATCTGGCCTCGGATGACGCGGCGTTTGCGACCGGGCACGTCTTTACGATGGACGGTGGAGAGACTGCGGGAGGATTGGCCAGCCGGTGACGCGACATGAGGACAAACTTCGGGAAGCCGCAGCACAATGGCGTCTCCTGGAAAGAATCCTATGAAATTGAAGGATAAAGTTGCGATCGTTACCGGTGGAACCTCCGGCATTGGCGAGGCTACGGCTTTGCTTTTCGCGCGTGAGGGGGCGCGCGTGGCCATTACAGGACGCAACAGCGAGCGCGGGTCCGCGGTGGTGGCCCGCATCAAGGAGTGTGGAAGCGAAGCGTTGTTGGTGCGTGCCGACGTGAGTTCGTCCGCCGATTGTCAGCGCGTCATCGATGAGACCGTGCGGGCGTTAGGGCGTATCGACATCCTATTTAATAACGCTGGTGTGTACTACCCGCAGACCGCTCTGGAATGTTCCGAGCGCGAGTGGGACGAGCAGATTGACGTGAACCTGAAAGGCACTTTCCTGATGTCAAAGGCGGTTCTTCCCGGGATGATTGCGCGAAAATCCGGCGTGATCATTAACAACGCTTCCGGATGGGGCATTGTGGGCGGAGATCACGCCGTGGCGTACTGCGCTTCCAAAGGTGGCGTGGTTCTCATGTCCAAAGCCATGGCCATCGATCATGGTGCGCAGGGCATTCGCGTGAATTGTGTTTGCCCGGGTGATGTGGCGACGCCTATGCTTCCGGCGGATGCGAAAATGCGCGGGTTGAACTGGGGGGAATACATCGCGGGCTGCGCGAAACGTCCGCTGGGGCGCGTGGGCACTGTCGAGGAGATCGCGAAGGCGGTCTTGTTCCTGGCTTCAGATGATTCGTCGTTCATGACCGGAGCGGCCCTGGTCGTGGATGGCGGGGGGACCGCGGACTAGGTGACACGCAACAGACCTATCCTGTTCGTCGGTGGCGGGCGTATCACCAGCGCCTTGTGCGCAGGATTGCGGCTGGGAAAATATCCGCGGGAAATCGTGGTCCACGATCGCAATCCTGACAAGCTGCGCGGGTTGCGGGCAGAATCTCGCGTGACCATCGCGCATGACTTAAAGGAGGCGCTGCCGCGCGCTGACATTTTGATTGTGGCGATACGGCCGGCGTCGGTGCCGGGAATATTGCAGGAGATCGCCGGCACTGGAACTTGGCCGCGACTATGCGTGAGCCTGGCTGCGGGCATTCCGCTGGCGGCGTTACGAAGGTCTCTTGGCAATCCTGCGCACTGGGTGCGCGCCATGCCCAGCCCGGTATCCCGCATCGCCCGAGGACTGACCGCAATCAGTTTCGAGACTGCGGTGTCGACAACAGAGCGTAAGCGAGTCCGCGAATTATTCGAGATGGTTGGGCAGGTAATTCAAGTTCCCGAGGGCAGGTTCGATGCTTTCACCGCAACCTACTCATCCAGCCATGGATATCACGCACTGGCAACGCTCGCGTCCGCTGCCCAGCGCACTGGTCTGGACCGCAAAACAGCGCTGACCGCCGCAGCCCATGCGCTGGCCGACGGCATTCATTATTGGAGAAAAAGTGCTTTGACCGTCGATGAACTCTTACAGGAGGCCGTCACTCCCGGAGGAATCGCAGCCGCAAGTATGGCAGCGATGGACAAAGCTGGGTATAGACAGGCAGTGCAGAGGGGAATACGGGCTGGCGTGAAGCAAGCGCGGCGCATCGGTGCTTCTGAGAAGACCCACAAGACAGCTCCGGCTTCGACTTAGCCGATCTAATTCGAGATCAGAAAGCGCGTCGTCACACAGGCGTTATTACCTTGGTCATGGTTCCAAGCCAGGCCGAATCTGTGAGAATGAACCTGGAGTCCTGCCGAGTGAGTGGAAGTCGAAGCATGGAAATTCTAACCCCCAAAGCGACCCGGCGCAGTACGCGACTCCGGGTGGAAATTCCGGTGAGCGTGATCAGTCTCGATCGCCAGCGCCCTTTTGGCGACCGCTGCCTGGTGCTGGTGGTGAGCGCACAGGGTTGCGGCTTCCGCGCTTCCGAGGAATTGCTCGCGGGCACGCCGATTATGATCAGCGATCTGCCGGGCGGGGGGAGCGTAACTGCACGCGTCGCCAACTGTGTTCCCATGGGTAGCGACGGCAAGTATTTTCTCGTGGGGGCGTCCCTGTACACCCACGGAAATGTTTGGGGCATCGCCAATGCTCCGGCGGACTGGGCCTTGGCGGCCAAAGAGGATCCTGCCGCGAAGCCAGCAGCCAGCGCTCCGACGGCGCATGAGAGCGCGCCGGCAAGGCTGCCCGTTCGAAAAAAAGCGTGGCCCTATAATGTTTTCTCCGACGGCGCCGAAGCTCCGCTGGGCCGCAAATAAACCCTTCTTAACCAAAATCAAAGAACCATTCAGCATCGTTGTTCTTTCGTAACTTCTGACAGTCGCAAAGCACTGCGATACTTGGCGAAGATATGTCCGAGCAGCCAGAATCACCTTCGCCAGTTCAACCAGACAGCAAAGAGTATCTGGTACAGCGCCCGTTTCGCGTAAAGCTGCGCGGATCGGTGCTGGTCCTGTTGCGCTTGCCTAATAAACGTTCACTGCGGGGGGCGTTTCATCAGCTATCAATCAGCGGCGGAGTCATTCATCTGGAAAAGCCGCTTGATGAGAAGCTGATAGTAGAGTTGATCTTTCACTTGCGGGAAAAAACCATTCACAGCAAAGCTCAGATGCTGTTTCCCATGTGGGCGACCCAAGGCTGGATGCAACCGTTTCGCTTTGTAGATCTGCCGGACGCCAGTCGCGATTTGCTGGACGCCGGCTTGAAAGCGTTCATTGGCGCAGAGGCCAAGGCCGCGAGTAGCGGCGCGTAGGCTTCTCCTTTCTCTTCCTCAAACTCCCCTTTCATCCCCAGCAGTGCGCAAGTGATCTCTCGCCTCGCTCAGGAGGACATTCCCTCATTGCAAGCCCCACAACGGCTTCCTGGTTACTCCGGTTACGTTGGGTACGGTGCTTGATCGGCCTATGATCCGGGAAAGGATCATTCTATGAAACGTCTTAGCTTTGTGGTTTCCCTCACCAACAACGACAACGATTATCAGCTGGAACAGGCGGCAGCGGCGGAAAAAGCGGCACGGCGATGGGGCGTGGACGTGAAGATCATTCATGCCGGGAATGACGCCCTGGCGCAAAGCCAGCAACTGCTCCACTACGTGCAAGATTCGTCGGTGGTGAGGCCCGATGCCATCATGTTCGAGCCATCCGGCGGGACCGCATTTCCGCAGGTGGCGCGCGCGGCCGCGGCAGCAGGAATCGGATGGGTGGTGCTGAACCACGACGTTGACTACGTCCACGAGTTGCGGCGGACCTATAAGGTTCCAGTATTCGCCATCAGCTCCGACCACCAGGAGGTCGGCAAAATTCAAGGACAGCAACTGGCCGCGCTGCTTCCCAATGGCGGGACGGTGCTCTACATCGAGGGCCCGGCGAATAGCTCCGCGGCTAAAGAGCGCACCACCGGCATGATGAGGAATAAACCAGCCAATGTTCAGATCAAGTCGATGCGAGCCAACTGGACCGAAGAGAGCGCTTATCGCACAGTGAGTTCCTGGCTTCGACTACGCACCTCGCTCGAGAGTCACATCGATGTCGTGGCGGCGCAGGATGACAGCATGGCGATGGGGGCTCGAAAAGCGTTTCAGGAACTAGGCGAGGGCGATCGCGCGCGCTGGCTCAGGGTTCCGGTGACCGGCTGCGATGGCATGCCGAAGACAGGACAAACCTGGGTGAAGAATGGCACGCTGGCGGCGACGATCTTCATTCCTCCGAATACAGATTTGGCCATCGAGATGTTGGTCGAAGCCTTCAAGAACGGCACCACGCTGCCGGAGAACCGAATAACCGCACCCGAATCCGTGCCCCCGCTGGCGGAGTTGGCTGCTGTGGGAAAGAAAGCAACGCGCGCTGCCGGTGCATAGCCGTGTAACGCTAATCATGGAGGACAGCCGCCAACGGCTGTCCGGGTCGAGAACAGCTCGACCACATTTGATAGGTCACGCGAACCGCCGGACTTCGGCCGCTTTGGACAGCGGAACACGATTGTGCTTAATAGACCCGCGAACCGCCGATATTCAACCCGCATTCTCCCAAATTAAGTCGCCTCCCCGGATGTGCTAGATTGGGCTCACGGGCCCATAGCTCAACGGTTAGAGCAGCAGACTCATAATCTGTTGGTTCCAGGTTCAAATCCTGGTGGGCCCACCACGCCTTGTATCCTCGTTGCTGTGCAGTTACCTTGGTGGAACCTGCGGCGGACTGCGATTGACTTTGCGGGATTACGCCCCGTAGATTCGCGACAGGATTTCACATTCCATTCACAAGAAGCTGGAGCGGGAGGCGGGTATGCGTGCGTACCTATTCGGGGCAGTGCTCTGCCTGACATGTTTGGCATGGGGGCAGGATCCGACGAAAGTCGAGCCTAAGCATTACAAGCTGGATTTTGAGAACGATCGAGTGCAGGTTGTTTCGGTGCACTACGCGCCGCATGAGAAATCGGCATTGCACGAGCACCCCGGGGGCGTGGTCGTCATTCTCACAGAGGCGCACCTGCGCTTCACCGACGAGAGCGGTAAAGTGCGCGAGATATTTTCCAAGCCCGGCGAGGCGCGATGGTATCCTCCATTCAAACACCGCGTCGAGAACCTGGGTGACACTTCGTACGACGCTGTGTATGTGGGATTGAAGAACAAGATGGCTGCGGCCAATTCCCCCCAGGATCCGGCGGCCGCGGTGGAGGAAGCAAAAAAGATTGTGGCAGAATCTCTGCTGGCAGCGGGACAGCAGTAACGCGAGTTCGAAACCCAAAGCCGCGTGCGTCAGCACGCGGCTTTGTCGTTACAGCTCTGTTTCAGCTTGGTCGGGAACAAGGGCATGAGGCGCCCTCCCAACGGTTCTTTCCCCCTCTGGAAATCTGCCTGGTTGCTCGGGGCGGTGAGTTTCCTGTCATTTCTCTATTTCTACGAGGCTGGCGGGTGGAATCAGAACTCTCGCTTTGACCTGCTGCGCGCCATCGTTGAGCGACATACCCTGCAGATTGATGCTTACGCCGAAAATACTCAGGACAAAGCTCACTTTCGCGGACACTATTACTCAGATAAAGCTCCAGGGCTGGTGTTTCTGGCGGTGCCGTTTGCCGTTGTGGCACGGGCGAGCATGAACGCAGCGGGAGTTGATCCGGACTCTGCGTGCGCCGAATTTGTGCTGTCGTATCTGGTGACCGCGTGGGCTGTTGCGCTGCCCACGGCGGTGACAGTGATTTGCCTGTTTTTTCTCGCCATGCGATTGGGCTGCAGTTCAACGGCGGCGGCGTTTGCCGGCATGGCAATGAGTTTGGGCACTCCGCTATGGGCCTACGCCAGCCTGTTTTGGGCGCATGCGCTGGTGGGAGCGTGCCTGCTGTTTGCATTTGCGGCGGGCTTGAAATTGAAAGACAGTTCCAGCCCACGAGCGGATTTCTGGTGGGCGCTAGCGCTGGGGCTGGCTGCGGGATGGGCCACGGTGACCGAATATCCTGCCTTGCCCGCCTCCGCATTGTTGGCGCTGTTCGCGGTCTCGCAGGTCTGGACACGTGGAACGGCGGCTAGGTGGCGCGTGGTCGCCGGGGTAGGAATCGGAGCTGCGGCCTGTGCCGTGGTGCTCTTCAGCTACCTGCACGCCGCGTTCGGATCATTTCGCCCGAGCTATTCGTATTACGATCCGAATTCGTTTTCCTTTATGCAGCAGCGCGGATATATGGGGCTGACCTATCCCCATCCGGACCGGCTGCTAAAACTGCTGTTCGGCTGTGCGCGCGGGTTGTTCTTCGCATCCCCCGTGATGTTGGCGGCTCCGGTTGGACTCTGGGGATTGTGGAAGAAGCAGCGCTCCGGCGCCGCGCTGTTGGCCGCGAGCATTGCGCTCTATTACTTCCTGTTCAACGCATCGTTCTACTGGTGGAAGGCAGGCCTGACGTTTGGTCCACGTTATGCGGGAGCCGCCATTCCGATCCTGTGCCTTGGGGTAGCCAGAGCTTGGCAAGATGCGACGAAAGCGTGGCGCGGCGTGCTCGTGGCGCTCGGCATTATCAGTCTCTTTGTGGCGCTTATGGTGGTTTCTACTACATCGCAGTTGGCCATGCAGAATAGCTGCCCGATCGTGCATTCCTCTTGGCCAGCCTTTTGGTCGGGGCAGATGGCGATGAATCGCGAGTCGATGCTGACCGCAGCAGAGGCTGCGAGTGGATACGGGGCATTCAATGTGGGTCAGCTATTGGGGCTGCATGGGATAGCGAGTTTGATCCCGCTGCTAGGGATCTGGGGAATTGCGGGAGTTATTTGGGTGCGGCTCCTTCGCTCGCAGAGGCGTGCGTAGCCAAACCCTGGTCACCTACAGAGCCCCTTTTGGCCTGTCGCTACCTGTCCTCTGCTGCTCCTGTAAGATAAACTCTGACATCTAAGATTTGAGGGAGTTATGGCGCACAATGTTTTTTGCGTGAAGTTTAAGAGAGAGATGCCCGGCCTGGACGAGCCGCCGTTCGATAACGAACTGGGGCAGAAAATTTACGACAACGTGTCGCAGGAAGCCTGGCGGCAGTGGATGGAACATTGCAAGATGCTGCTGAATGAGTACCGCCTGAATCCGGCGCGGCGCGAGGATCAGGAAGTCATCGTGAAGCAGCTGGAGATGTTCTTTTTCGGCGAAGGCTCGGCCAGACCGAAGGAATACGTGGCTCCTAAAGAGTAGCCGGGCTTCAACCCGGCGGGCAGCGGAGCCCGGCTGGCGCGACGCCTAATCCACTGTTCTCACGTCATCCGGCAGCATCATTACGAACTTGCAGCCGCCGCCTGCGGTGGAGCAGGACAGCGTGCCGCGACGCAGGATCTTTACCGGAGTGTCATCCGGGAAAGTTAGGTGGTACTCTGCGGTGCGCAGCGCGGCGCTGTAGGCCTTCAGCTTTTCGTCTCCGCTGACGAACTTCACGGCGTCCACTTTGGCGACATCGCCGGCCCCACCACTCAGCAGCACGAAGAAGTCTGCATTGCCTGTTTCGGAAGCCTTGCCCAAATCGATGGTATTGAGCCGACCCAGTTCTGTCTTGGATTTCGCGATGGCCTCATCGGCCTTGGCCTCCCCTCCAACCAGTTTCGCCAGCCGAGTTCGCGTTTCTGGAGTCGGACGGAGTCCGTTCATGGAGAGCGCATAAGTGCGCTCCGCCAGATCTTTTTGCCCGCGCTTTTCGTAGATCTGGCCGAGATGGTCACCGACTTCGCCGTGATGTCCGAGCGCCCAAGCCGCGGCCACGTACTTTTCCGCCTTGTCGAGTTGACCTTCATCGACATGCACCCAGCCCAGCGTGTCCCAGTAGGCAACCAGCGAAGAAACTAGCGGCAAATCATTCTTCGTCAGGCGATCGAGCGAAACGTTGCGCAGCGCGGCCGCGGTCGCGAACACCGCCGATTCGGCGTACTGCTGCGCGCGATCCAGATGAGTCTTCTTCAGCGACAGCTGATACGCGATATTGTTCCAGACCAGCGGAGTCGCACTCATTTCCACCGCGTGGTCAAAGGCGGCCAGCGCTTTGTCATCCTGTCCCAGATTCAGATACGCATCCCCCAGGCTGACCTGCAGCTCCGGACTCTCAGGAGTCAGCGAGGCGGCTTTTTCCAACTCCGGCGCAGCTAAATCGTATTTGTGCCACTCGGCATACATGGCGCCGAGATTGCCATGCGCGAACTTATCGAGCGGGTTATTTTCTAGCTGCTTGTTGAAGGCCTTCACCGCATCATCGTACTTACGTTCCTGCCAATACACCCGCCCGAGATTGTTGTAGGCATACTCGTCGTAGGGATTGACCTCGATTTGCTTCTGAAAGGCCGCGATAGCCTGATCATTCTGGCGCGTCTGCAGGTACACCAGCCCGAGATTGTTCCAGGCATACTTGTTTTTGGAATCCACTTCGGTAGCCCGCTTGAGCAGGACTTCGGCAAGCGCCAGGTTTCCGCCGTCAGCCGCGGCACGCGCACTCTCAATGAGATCGTCGGCTTTCATGTCCGCCGGGGGAACCATTCCACCGGCACTCGCATTCTCGACGGCAAGCTGCTGGGCAAGATCAGAGGCAACGGCACGACGGAAAGATTGGTAATCGGCAACGCGCGCCACCGGAAGTTCATCCTGGCGCAACGTGAGCGTGCGCCCGGCAGTGAAAACCCCGTTCTGCACCTGATAGGTAGCCTGGTACTCGGCGTAATCTCGCTTGAGGGAAAAGGCCAGCGGCGCCCGAGCACTATATTTCGCGGGAAGCTCCAGTTTGACGTGGTACGAATACTCCCCCTTTGGTCCCAGCTTCAGAGGCTCCGCGTCGGCATCGCTATCGTCATCGCTGGCATCCGGCAGGCTGAACTGTACCAGCGGTAAGACGATCTGCGTTTTCTTCTTGGACCAGTCCAAAAAGTTGGGCTTAGAAACATCGTAAGAGAGCGTGAACGGCTCTTTGGTAGCGGCGGGATCGCTGACAATTAAATGGGTAACGTCGCCGCCCAAGCCAACATTGATGTTTTCGGCTACGCGCTGCCAGTTCGACTGGGGCACGCGCCGGAAGATCGACCGCAGCATAAGTTCTTCATCGCCGCGGAACTCATATTGCACGTGCGCCTCAAGTTTCCCGATATCGTTGATTTTGCCGGTCACTTCGGAACGCTCGCTGTCGGGCATGGGAGTGTCCGCGGGAGTGTCTTCCAGATGCGGAGCAGAGCCAGAAGTAGCGGGAGGAATCACCAGCGCCTGCTTCTTGCGCAGGGTATAGGCCAGCAGGCGAAACGGAGCGACCTCGGCGGTTGTATCCATCCAGACTTCCTGGCCGCCCAGTGGCAGCATCGTGATCACATGGTCGAATTGTGAGGGCGAAGGAACATCGGGATCCAACTTGCGTGTGGAATTGATCAGGACAGAACTGGCGTGCAGGCCTTCGGCCTGTAACAGCGATGCGAGCAGGGTGTGCTTGTCTTTGCAATCGCCATACTGATCTTTCAGAACATCTGCCGCGGCGTGCGGCTGGTACCGTCCTAGTCCCAGCGAGAGACTCACGTACCGGAAATTCTTGGCAACGTAGTCGTACAAGGCTTCGGTCTTCTCCAGATCGTTATTGAGGCCTTTGGTGAGTTCCTCGGCCTTGGTGCGCACCTCGGGCGTCGGCATGCGCCGATCTTTTTCCAGATTGGCGTACCAGCGGCCTAGCTGTTCCCAGCTTTCGAAGGTGGTTAGCTGAATGTCGGGACGCTCTTCGCCAGGACGCCGCCTTTTCTTCTTCTTCTCTTTTTCTTTTGCCTGCTCGTCATCATCCCGCTCCAGGTGCTTGCTCTCCCAGTGGTAGACGCGCCGGCCGTTCGCTTCCGTGATCTTGGGATCCATGCCGGGCTTGCACTTCAGCTTCAGCGTGCGCCCGGAGGGAACGTCGACATCCAGCGTTTCGTCCTGCTCAATGTTGTTCTTGTCGAACTCATAATCCACCCAGAATTGCCCGGCGGCCAGCGGCGTGTGAATCACGGTTACCATGTCATACTCGAGAACTTCTCCGGGACGCAGGCCCGGTACCGTTATGTGCTTCTGGCGATAATCGGTGTAGACGGGAGCTTCGCGCTCGATCGGCGCGCTAAGATCCTGGACGGAGTCCTCACCCGCCTTCATGACCGAACCGTCCTGCTTCAGCACGCGCACATAAGGAATTTCGACGCGTTCGCTGGCGGAGTTGTAGCCCTCCTGCAACTGCCCCCACTGCTGCACTCCGGCTTCGCTTTGCACCCGGATGCGCGCAATAGTTTCTTTGCGTCCCGTGCCGTCCGCTTCAAAGCGATACGTCGAATGCATCTTCTCGATGACAAAGGACTCGCGGGAGTAATCGTGCCCCTTGCTTTCGGGCTTCGGTGCTTCGGGACCAGCCGCGTGTTTTTCCGCGTTGGGCGTTTGCGATTGGCTCTGCGCAGGGGCAGGAGGGGTGGACTGTTGGGCCCTCGTGACAAGAACCAGCCCACAAAGCACTAGAAGGGTGACCAGGAAATGACGCATAGTTTTTGAAGGGGAACTTGTTCGTATTATCCCATGCTCTGGGTCGGCGCGTTGAAGGAGACGAACAGTCATTGTTTCATAATAGGATAATTAATTTTCTCTATAATACTGTGATTTGAATCACATTTTTATGTTGGAAGCCCTGAATACCCGGGCTACAATCCGCAAATGGTCCTGGCCCGGCCATGTTTTGCCGGGCAGGCGTGACGCATAATCGTACCTTTGCGCCACGATCTTTCCGTTCGGAGGTTTTCATGGAAGATCGGGCCCCTGTCGTTTTCCCTGCCGAGCAGTCCTCTACCGCAAATGTGAAGCACCACCACGAAGGCCGCGGTGCCTGGGTATTGACCGCCTACGGCATTTCCGGACTGGCGCTATTTGGAGTATTAGCCTACTTCTTCTCGGACTTCATCGCTCACTAACTCCCGGGACTGTAGTAGCGAACGGGCGTGCGCGCCTGCGGATCAGCGATAAGTGTGTTTCCCTGATGAGCTTCACTGCCTCCTGCCGGGCTGCAAAGCAGGGCGGTAAGAACGTGCTACAATTGGCGGCCTTAGGTTCTCGCAGCGGCAGCACTCAGCACTGAACCCCACGCAAGGAATAAAAACACAGAAGGAATCTGTGCCCAAGACTCCCACATCCAGCCCGACGGCGGTGACCTACGCCGATGCCGGCGTGGACATCAACCGCGCCAACCGCACCAAGCAGCGGATCAAGTATCTGGCGCACAAGACTTTTACCAAGGGCGTGTTGAGCGAGATTGGCGGCTTTGGCGGCCTGTTTTCGGTGGATAAGGTTAAGTACGCCGACCCCGTTCTGGTCTCAAGTGTGGACGGCGTCGGGACGAAGCTGAAGGTTGCCTTTGAGATGGACCTCCACTCCACGGTAGGCGCGGACCTGGTGAACCATTGCGTCAATGACATCGCGGTGCAAGGCGCGGCTCCTATATTTTTCATGGATTACCTGGCCACGGGGAAACTGGATCCCGCCGTTGCGGAGAAGGTTGTGGAAGGCATCGCCGACGCCTGCAAGCACAACGGCTGCGCCTTGATCGGCGGCGAGACCGCGGAGATGCCCGGGTTTTACCCCGACGGCGAATATGATCTGGCGGGCTTCATTGTGGGGGTTGTCGATCGCGAGAAGATCGTGACCGGCAAAGACGTTCAGATCGGCGACATCATCCTGGGCCTGCCCTCCAATGGATTGCATACAAACGGATACTCCCTCGCTCGCAAACTGCTGTTCGAAGTGGGGCATTATTCGCCTGAAACCTACGTCAACGAGATCAAGAACAAAGTGGGCAACGAGTTGATGCGCACCCACAAGACTTATTGGCCCGTTCTTCGCAAACTAGTTGATGGTCAGTGCGTAGCGGCGATGGCGCACATTACCGGCGGTGGCATTACGGAGAACTTGCCGCGCGTGCTTCCCAAAGGAATGGCGGCGGTGATCGAACTGGGATCGTGGCCTGTGCTCCCCATCTTTGAGCACTTGCAGCAACTTGGGAACGTGCCTCAGGAAGAGATGCTGCGCACCTTCAACATGGGGCTGGGCATGCTGCTCGTGGTGCCTTCGGCAAAGTTTAAGAAGGCGCAATCGGTTCTGGAGCGCGTCGGGGAGAAGTACTATACCGTTGGACGCGTCGTGAAGGGCGAGCGCAAAGTCACTTACAGCTGACCTTCTATATCCCTGCTAGAAAAAACTAACAAGCAAAGAGATCGCGTAGCCCAAATTCAGCGCGAGTAGGTGGGCTGCCGCTACCACCGGCACGAATCAATTAAGATTGTGGCGGGCCTCCCATGAGAAATATCGGCATTCTTCTTTCCGGTCGCGGATCAAATTTTGTTGCCATCGCCGACAGCATCGCTGCAGGACGCATTCCTGATGCCCGCATTGCAGTCGTGATCTCGAATAAGCCGGATGCGCCGGGGATTGCGATTGCGCGAGACCGGGGCCTCGATGCTCTCGTGATCGCTTCCAAAGGGAAAGCACGCGAAGATCACGACCGCGAAGTAGCCGCTAACTTGAAACAACACACGGTGGAACTGGTCTGCCTTGCCGGATATATGCGGCTACTGTCCCCGTGGTTCGTGCAGCAATTTCCCCGGCGCATTCTGAACATCCACCCCTCCCTGCTGCCGGCCTTTCCGGGACTCGAAGCGCAGGAGCAGGCATTCGCGTATGGAGTTAAGATTTCCGGGTGCACCGTGCACTTCGTCGACGAGGAACTGGACCACGGTGCGATCATCGTGCAGAAAGCAGTCCACGTGCGCGACGACGATAATGAGCGCACGCTTGCAGCCCGCATTCTGCAGCAGGAACACCTGGCTTATACTGAAGCCATCAATGTCGTGCTGGACGCCAAGTTTGAGATTGTGGGACGCAGGATGAAAAGTACCGATTCAGGGGCTCACTGATATGTGTAGAAACATCAAAACGCTCTTCAACTTCGATCCGCCGGTGACCGATGGCGAGGTTCAAGCTGCATCCCTGCAGTTCGTGCGCAAGATCACCGGATTTAACAAGCCATCGAAGTCTAACGAAGCTGCGTTCCTGGGTGCGGTGGATGAGGTCGCCGCAATCTCCAAGCGTCTGCTCCGTTCTTTGGAAACCACCGCGCCGCCGAAAAATAGGGAAGAAGAGGCGGCAAAGGCCAGGGTTAGGGCCACCCAGCGCTTTGGAGCCTAGTAACTGCCGGCAGCTTCTCGCTAGCCTTGCAATAGCCGATCAGCGTCTGAGCCCGGAATAAAGTTCCTCGCCTACAGTCTGCAGGGTATCCAACAATTAGGGACAATCTGGCATCCTTTACGTGGCGCCCCTCCCCTATGCCCACACGCCGACTCGATGATCGGATCCGAGAGATTTGTACCCAGATATCGGCAGTCGGATGCGACCCACACAGCACGGACCAAGAAGTGGAGATTCTGTTGCAAAAGCTGCTGGAAGCCATCCACCGGAAGGTGGAACGAATGCGCATAATTGCCAGTAACAAATTGTTGCAAGGCACTGACGCCGATAAGCAGGATCGGCGAAGCCGCCTGGACGAACCGCTCGGCCCTTAGGACAAGATCGCCTCACGTCGGCCCAGCCAAGTTTCCTCTCCGAAAACACCGTATTCGAAACGGGTAGGACAGCCCCTTGGCTAATTCCGCGAAGCGAGCGACTCGTCCCCAGACTTCGTGCGCACCGATCTTCCCTTTGTAGAAACCACGGCGGGTCAGGGGCCGCGCGCTACGTAGTCCTGGGTCGGAACTGCAATCCGCAACGAACTCGACTTGCGCGCGAATCCGTTACAATCTTCCCGCAGTTACGCAGCATTCCATGGATTGTTCCCTACCGATGCCTAACAAGCGGTTTTTTGTCTTTGCCAGCGGTCTGATTCTTCTTCTCTCCTCTGTCGTAGTTCGAGCTCAGACGGCCTCCAATGAGTCTCCACTACTCGAGCAAGGCAGGTTCACCCTCCACAAATTTGAGCAGCCCATAGGAGAAGAGGCCTACGAGATCCGTCGGGAGAGCGATTCTCTCGCGGTCAAAGTCGATTTCAATTTCACTGACCGCGGCTCTGCAGTACCTCTTACTACGACTTTCCGAAGCGCTGTCGACCTGACGCCAAAAGATTTTGAGATCAAGGGCCGCACCGCACGGCCGGTTTCCATAGACGAATCCATCAGCATCGACAACGGAAAGGTCCAGACGCGGAGTCGCGACAAGCGAAGCGAGGCCGATGCACCGACGGGACCATTCTTCACGATTGCGGGCTATGCCCCAACCACTATGCAGATGTTGATGGTGCGCTATTGGGCGGCGCACGGCTCGCCGGCACAACTCGCTACTCTCCCCGGCGGCTCAGTGAAGATCGAGCCCCGAGGGCAGGACACGATTCAAGTAGGCGGACGCGACGAAAGGCTCGACCGCTACACCATCGAGGGCCTGATCTGGGGCCGCGAGACCCTCTGGTTCGATAGTCATCGCAACCTGGTCGCGGCCATTAGCACCGATGCGGAATTCGATCACTTCGAAGCCATCCGCAATGGATACGAAAGCGCTTTGGGAGACTTTGTAGGACGCGCTGGAGCCGACGGCATGGCCGCGCTAGCCGAGATCTCGAGAGGCATTCCCGGCAGCCGCGCATCCACGCTGGCGATCACTGGCGCCACCCTGATCGACGGCACCGGGGCGACTCCAGTGGAAGATGCCGCGGTCGTGGTTCACAACGGTCGCATCGTAGCGGCGGGTCCACGGGCCAAAGTGAAAATCCCTCATGGCGCACAAATTGTGGATGCACATGGCAAAACCATGCTGCCCGGTTTGTGGGATATGCATGCCCATTTCGAGCAGGTCGAGTGGGGACCAATCTACCTCGCCGCCGGAGTCACCACGGTGCGCGACTGCGGGAACGAGTTGGAATTCATTACAGCGGTGCGCGACGCTGTCGCCCAGGGCCGCGGCCTTGGCCCGCGTTTACTCTTAGCTGGAATCGTGGATGGCTCGGGGCCCATGGCCATTGGTGTGGAGCGGGTGGATACCCCCGAGCAGGCGCGCATGTGGACCAATCGATATCATGCAGCCGGATTCCAGCAGATGAAGATCTACAGCTCGGTCACTCTGGAAAATCTGAAAGCAGTCGCGGACGAAGCGCATCGTCTTGGCATGACGGTGACCGGCCATGTGCCTCAACGGCTCACTGCGTATCAGACCATTCCCGCAGGCGAGGACCAGATCAATCACATCTCCTATATCGCTGACATCATGGAGCCTCCGCTTCCCGAGAATGCTACGCGGGCCGAACGTAGAAATGCCGCCGCCAATCTGAACCTGGACTCGGCCGAGGCCAAGAAGGCGCTGACCTTCCTAAAGGATCATCACACTGTGGTGGATCCCACCATCGCCCTGTTCGAGTTGTTTACCGCAACCACGGCCAAACCGCCCGCCAGCTTCGAACCCGGTATCACTAAGATCCCGGAGGTATTAGCGCAGCAACTCACGGACGTTGGCCCGCCCACCGAGAACTCCGAAATCGGGGAAAAACTCTTCGAGAAAAGCGTCGCCATTATCGGCGCACTCCATCGCTCCGGAGTGCCGATCGTAGCTGGCACCGATCAGGCTGTGCCCGGACACAGTCTGCATCGCGAAATTGAGCTGTACGTACAGGCGGGCTTCACCCCGATGGAGGCCATACAGGCTGCGACTCTCGTGCCCGCTCGCGTGATGGGCCTCGGAAAGGACGCCGGTACCGTGGAAAAAGGAAAACGTGCCGACCTGATCCTGATCAACGGCAATCCGCTCGACGACATACGCAATACGCGCAACGTGGAGTACGTAATCACCAACGGTACGATGTATCACACCGCCGAATTGTGGCAGAGCGTGGGATTTAAACCGTGAGCCACAACGATGGCCCGTCAGGACCCACAGTAGAGCCCGATGACGTGGAGCCGCAAGCGGCGCAAGCATGCGGGCCGTGCAGAAAGCCCGATCCTAACCCGAAGCGCGTACTGCCCTGAACCATTGTGCTAGTCTGCCTTCTATGGCGAGTCGCACCCCGATTCACGAAAAAGCTTCAAAGCACTTCCTCAGCGACAAAGTCGAACATTTCACCGAATCCGTAATCCGCGAGATGACCCGCCAGGCGATGGTGCACGGTGCCGTGAATCTGGCCCAGGGCTTCCCCGATTTTCCCGCTCCCTCGGAGATCAAACGAGCTGCCCAGGAGGCCGTCGCTTCGGACGTGAATCAATATGCCATTACCTGGGGCGCCAAAAACCTGCGCAACGCAATCGCCCGGCAGATGAAGGTCTGGCAGAACATCGATGTCGATCCCGAAAAAGATGTCACGGTTTGCTGCGGTTCGACCGAGGCCATGATTTCAACCCTGCTCGCCGTGTGCAACGCGGGAGACGAGGTCGTGATCTTCGAGCCGTTCTATGAAAATTACGGCCCAGACTCCGTCCTAAGCGGAGCAAAACCGAGATTCGTGAAGCTCCGCCCTCCCCAAGAGGATGGTGCGGAATGGACCTTCGAAGAGAAAGAACTCCGCCAGGCCTTTGCTAAACACACAAAAGCCATCATCCTCAACACGCCGAACAATCCTACGGGAAAGGTATTCACCCGCGCCGAACTGGAATTGATCCGGGACCTGTGCGTCGAATTCGACGTACTGGCGATCACCGACGAGATCTACGAGCACATCCTGTACGACGGAACCGAGCATATCTCGATGGCCTCGCTGGAAGGCATGCGTGATCGCACGGTCACCATCAACGGCATGTCGAAAACCTACAGCGTGACGGGATGGCGCGTAGGATGGGCCGTGGCCCCGGAGAAGCTGACGAACGCCATCCGCAAGGTCCACGACTTCCTGACCGTGGGGGCACCCGCCCCCTTGCAGGAAGCTGGAGCCTCCGCCCTGAGCCTGCCTCCTGCTTACTACGAAAAACTGGCGCAGGGATACGGCGTCCGGCGGGATCATCTCATGCCGGCGCTGACCGCCGCGGGATTCAAATGCTTCCGCCCTCGCGGCGCCTATTATGTGATGACCGACATATCGGCGTTTGGGTTCCAGGACGACGTTTCATTTGCCCGATACTTGGTTCAGGAAATCGGTGTGGCTGCCGTCCCAGGCTCCAGTTTCTATCGCGATCCGAAAGATGGCGCCGAACAAGTGCGCTTCGCATTCTGTAAGAAACCAGAGACGCTGGACGAAGCCGCACGCCGGTTAAGTAAGCTGCACCCGCACAAATGACTACTTCTTCTCAATCACTCCGCAGGCGATCCGGTCGCCCGCGTTCCCGGCAGGATCGGTCTTGTAATCATCCGCCTTCGCGTGAATCACAACCGCCGCTCCGTTAGCCCGTAAAGAATTCGGCCCTTCCTTTAGGGTCGCGTCCGCATTTTCGACTCGCGTCTTCGCTTTTCCACCTGCACCCACCGTGAAATTCTTCATATCGCCGGCATGATGCCCGTCCGGGTTGTCAAATCCGTGCTTCTTGCCGCCGGGATTGAAGTGTCCGCCCGCTGACTTGAAGTCAGGACCTTCGCACGTCGGCACCTGATGAAAATGGATGGCATGTTCTCCCGGCGGAAGGTCATGCAGGTTAAGTTCGAGGGCGACGCCCGGACCTTGATCCCATATCAGCACCGAACCCACGTCCTTGCCTTGAGCGTCTTTCAGTTCCACTTTGGTCTTGGCGGCACTCAGGGAAACCAGTGCCAGCAACCCGATTACGCAGCCAATGCTTCTCATAGCCTCGACCTCCTCTTGCTCTTTCCCGAGCCGATTATACCCAAGCGCGCTCGGCATTAAATGAACTTACAGGTGGTGATTTCTGCGCCGGAATGTGGAGTATACTGCGAGAAAGTTTCTATTCTTCTTCGGGGAATGTGGAGTTATGGCTTTGAATGCAGTGGAACAGGTATCCGAGCAGGTTCCCGCCGACAATTTCCAGGCACTGGAAGAGAAAGTTTATCGCACTATAGAGATGTTCAAGGCCGCCCGCGAGGGACAGGCCAACGCTGAGCGCGATGCCCAACGACTGCGGCAGCAACTTGAGGACCGCGAAGAGGAACTGGTCCGGCTACGCCGTGAGACCGTTCAGTTGAAGAAAGAACGCGAGGATATCCGCAGCCGAGTCGAGAAAATGCTCTCTCAGATCGAGTCCTTGGCGCAGGCCAGCTAGGATGACAAAACTACGGACGCCAGCATCGGAGATCAGGGAATGGCTACAGCGACAAAAGACCAACTGGTAAAAGACCCACAGAACTCCAGCGTGCGGGTTGAGATTTTCGATCAGGCCTACAATCTGCGCGGCTCCGACCCGGAATACATCCTGAAGCTCGCCGAATACGTGGACGCAAAAATCCGCGCCGTCGCCGAAGCCACCAATACCATCGACACCGTCCGCCTGGCGGTGCTGGCCGCGCTCAACATAGCCGACGAATACCATCTCTTGAAGAAAAGACAGGAGCCCGGGCCAACCGACTACCAGAAGCGCGCGCATCTATTAGCCTGTGCTCTCGACGAGGTCCTGCAGGATAAGCGGAAAGCGGGATAATCTGCGGGGCGGCACTCTTTTCTTCCTTGTCCTTGCGCTGCTTTCTGCCCTTGCATCCTCCCAGGAAACCACTCTCCGTTCGCAGGCTAACCTCGTCTTGCTTCCGACCCTGGTCAAAGACTCGCAGGGCCAGGTGATCTACGGTCTCGGAGTCAAGGACTTCCTCGTCGAAGATGCTGGAGTCCAACAGTCCCCGCATCTCGACGAAACTCCCGAAGGCCAACCGATCTCGCTGGTGCTGGCCATTCAGAGGGGGCGGCGGGCTTCGTACGAATTCCCCCGCATACAGGGGCTCAAGACGATGCTCGATCCTTTATTCGCCCTGGGCACCGCGCGGGTGGCCATCGTGGAGTTCGACAGCCAGGTAAATCTGACCCGAGATTTTTCCAGCGATGAGAGCCTGATCGACGCCGACCTTATGAATTTGCAGGCTGGAGACGCCGGCGCCGGCATCCTGGATGCAATTCGCTACTCCGTTGGCCTGCTGCAGAAAGAGCCCGATGACCGCCTTCGTGTTTTGCTGCTGATCAGCGAAACCCGCGACCACGGCAGCCATACGAAGGTCGAGGACTCCGTCGCTGCCATCGGCCAATCCAATACTCTGATGTATGCGCTGGCATTCTCACCTGGCTTGTCGAACATCCTCGACACCGCGCGCGGCAACAATAAAAATGAAATGCACGAAGGGGTCAACGTCCTCGATCTCGCCTACCGCACCGCCCAGCTTATGCGGAAGAATATGCCGGAAACCGTCACTCATATGACTGGTGGCGAATACGAACTTTTCGCCACCCGCAAAAAATTCGAAGTCCGCATGAACGACTTCACCAATCACCTGCACAGCCGTTATCTACTGAGTTTTGCTCCCAAGGAACCGCATCCCGGCCTTCACCTGCTCAGCGTGCGGGTAAAAGACGGCAAAGATGCCGTGGTGCTCTCGCGAACAAGCTACTGGGCTGGAGAAGCGAAGTCCCGCTAAGTGGCCGCAGCCGAGGGTTCCGCCGCTGAGTCCAGCACTTCGCGAACTTTCGCGATCAGCGACGAAAGCGCATAAGGTTTGGGCAGGAACCACAATCCGGGATCGAGCACGCCATAATGCGCAATGGCATCGTTGGTATAGCCGGAGATGTACAGCACTCTCATTCGGGGCCGAATCCCTTGCGCCTGTTCTGCCAGCTGCCGTCCGTTCATGCGCGGCATCACTACATCGGTCACTAAGAGCCGGATGTCGTGCGAAGGCAATTTGCAAATCGCCAGACCTTCCTCCGGAGCGCGGGCGACCAGCACGTTATAGCCGCAATGGGTGAGCACCGATGAAGTCAGTGCTCGCAATTGCTCATCATCCTCCACCAGCAAAATGGTCTCGGTACCGCGCTGCACTTTGGTCGAACGATTGTCGCCGCTCACGACTTCAGCCGGCTGATCCACGCGCGGAAAATAGATCTTGAATGTCGTACCCAGGCCCGGCTCGCTGTAGACCCAAATGTAGCCACCACTCTGTTTTACGATGCCGTACACCATGGACAGCCCCAAGCCGGTGCCTTTGCCGACTTCCTTGGTTGTGTAGAATGGCTCGAAAATTCGCGCCTGGGTTTCCGGGGTCATGCCCTCGCCGCTATCGCTGACTGCCAGCATCACGTATCTTCCGGGCTCAACCGGCTGATGGTCGCGCGCGTACGTTCCGTCCATGGTGACATTCCCCGTTTCCAGGGTCACGGTTCCCCCTTTCGGCATCGCGTCGCGAGCGTTGAGGGCCAGGTTCATCACGACCTGCTCGATCTGGCTAGGATCCGCCTTCACGCATCCCAGATCGCTGGCCGGCAGTGTTCGAACTTCGATATCTTCGCCAATCAGGCGGCGCAGCAGAGAATCGAGATTGAGTACGATCTCGTTCAGGTTGATGACCCGCGGCGAAAGTACGGTCTTGCGGCTGAAGGCCAGGAGCTGGCGCGTAATGGCAGCGGCCCGGTCGGCCGCCGATTTTATTTGCGCCGTATTGTCCGCGAGGCGACTGCCCTTTGGTAAGCCATCGGTAAGAATTTGCGAGTATCCGAGAATGACTGTCAGCAGGTTGTTGAAATCGTGCGCTACACCTCCCGCCAGCCGTCCCACTGCTTCCATCTTCTGCGATTGCCGCAGTCTCTCTTCCAGTGCCACGCGCTCGGTCACATCCTGCACCAGCGACGCAACTCCCAACACGCGCCCGGAATCGTCAACCAGTGGAGTGTTGTACCATTCGCAAGAGATGGTGCGCCCGTCCTTGGTCAGGTTGTCGTTTGTGCTTCGCGCCCCTCCCGACTGCTTCAACAACGCCTGCCATACGCGGTCCACATCTTCGCGGTACTGTGCAGGAACAATGAACCGCGCATGCTGCCCCAGCGCTTCCTGTCGCGAATAGCCGAAAATACGCTCGGCTGAAGGATTCCATGCCGCCACCCGAAAATCCAGATCCCACTCCACCACCGCCAGCGGCGTATGTTCAAAGTGAATACGCAGCTTTTGCTGCGACTGCCGCATTTCTTCCTCGGCGCGCTTGCGCTCGGTGATGTCCCGCGCCACCCCAAGCAGCCCGATGATCGCCCCATGCGCATCGCGATATGGACCCTTGGTCGAGAGGTAAACCCGGCTCACCCCGTTCGCCGTGCCAGACTCTTCGAAAGTCTGGGTCACACCTTGCATCAGCACCTGGCGATCCTTCTGCATGACGACTTCGGCGCTATCGGCGCTGAAGAGGTCAAGATCGGTCTTGCCCAGAATCTCGTCCACGCTCCTGCCGGCGAAGGCTGCGCCCGCGGAGTTGATCATCAGGTACTTCCCCTGCAGATCCTTCACAAACACGGCGTCGGTTGTCCCTTCTGTAATGCCCCGCAGCAGCAAAACGCTGTGCTGCAGTTCTCTGGAACGGATCAGCAGTTGCCTCTGCACCACGAACATCCGTCCTCCCGCAGCGACGAATGAAACCAGAACCAGTGCCACCGACCAGGCGAACTGTTCCTGGACCAGGGTCAGCAACATTGGAAACACTATGGCGGGAATGAGCAGAGGGCTGTACAGCGCCAGCAATTGCAGCCAGTTTGAACGCGGCTCAACGCCCGGCGGCTCTTCGTGTTCATCCCACACCGTAGGAAGGGCAATCAGGAGGACGTAACCTATAGTCCAGGTCAGGTCCAGCCACGTCCCCTGCACATAATGACCGCCAGCCTGCTCGCTGAGGGTGACGTTCAAGACGATTCCATACACCACCAGGAATCCGCCCATACGCAGGAAGAATGCTTTCTCCACCCGATTTTCGCTCAGCAGCCCACGCACAAGGAAAGTGATTGCCAGTAAGCCGAAGAACAAGACAGCCGCATGGAGCGCCCGCACTTGCATCGATTGCCCGGATGCCTGCCATTGCGACGGAACGTAGATTTGCGTTAACTCTATGGCCAGGGCGAGGGTGCAGACCTGTACGAAGTCGAAGAATCGCAGCCACTCTAACCGGCTGTCCGAATCGCGCACACTCAGAAAGAGTGTCATCACGGCGGGCACAATCCAGAAGAAAACAAGGAAGTCGCTCGGCCACAACGTACCCAGCGCCGCGTGCTTATAGTCGTAACTATAGGTGTAGAGAGATTGCCCTATGGAGGTGAGCAGGGCGGAGAGTGATACCAGGCGCCAAACTCGCTTGCCAAATGGACCGGAGCGCTGCGCCACCAGCCAGCAAACCACCGCGGCCGTGAACGGAGCAACTGCGTCGATCCAGTCTCCCCAGACCGATGCGCTCTCGCTGCCATACCGCGTCAGCAGGACACCCGCATGCACACTGATCAGGAGAGCTGCAATCGCCCACGCCGACGCGCGAAGTCTCGACATCGAAAACACCTTCCGGACAAGCGCTGCCCCTCTCAGCAACTGGCCCACTTCGTTCGGTCCTGAGTATGAACGCACACTCGTGCCGCAGAATCAAGTATTTCCGTCATCCAATTCTATGAATTGGTGTGCTTCCCTACTTAACATCCCCCGGAAATCGCCGCCTTAGAGCAACCCGTCTGCCATCTTTTTACCTTCCGGCACTTGCCAAGTCCGGCGACCTTCCCCTAGCATCCAATCAGTAAGCCGGCCTGCCAGGTTGGTGATGGCGGGTAACCGATATTTGAACCAATGCAGAATGAACGGGAGCTCGACTCGAACTAGGATCCGGTGAGCGACGCTGCGCCATGCGCAGATGCCTAAAGGGTCTCGGCGGGCACCCAACGTCTACCGACGGGTTCATTCTCGGCCCCGTCACACGGCCAAGTGGGTCGGCTTCTTCTCAGAATTCGTGGTACTACGTGGGCACAGCCTCTTGGGCGCTCCAGTTGAGCAACGTTCGAATGCGCTCTTCCTGCTAAACTGATCTCGTAGCGATTCCTGATGCGTCGCATCTAATAAAACCAGTGTTCCCACAACTCTTTCACATAGGCAAGTTCTTCCTGCCCACCTACGGGTTCCTCGTCTCACTCGGGGTCCTGCTGGGCCTCTGGATCAGCGTTCGCAATTCGGAGCGCCTCGGATACAACGGCGAACACGCTTGGAATCTAGGGATTCTCGTCGTCCTCTGCGGCATCCTGGGAGCAAAGATTCTTTACATCATCAACGAGTGGGGATACTACTCATCTCACGTTTCGGAAATCTTCAGCATCAACACGCTCCAGGCCGGGGGGGTCTTCTCGGGCGGTCTGCTCGCATCCTTTATCGCCGCCGCCTGGTACGTCCGGAAACATCACATGCCCCCTCTCGGCACGTGTGACGCGTTTGCGCCCGGTCTTGCTCTAGGTCACGCCATCGGCCGCCTGGGTTGTTTCGCCGCGGGATGCTGCTATGGCAAGCCTACCCATCACTGGTGGGGAGTAGTCTTCCACAATCCGCTCGCGAATTCCATTACCGGCACGCCATTGAATGTTCCGCTCGAACCCACGCAGCTGTTCGAATCAGCAGTAGAGTTCGCCAATTTTCTCCTTCTGATGTGGCTGCTGAAGCGGCGGAAGTTCAACGGCCAGGTCATTGGCGCTTTTCTGTTCATCTACGGGGTGGCGAGATTCTTCCTGGAATTCATCCGCGACGATCCCGGCCGCGGAACGGTATTCGGCGGCGCGATGTCGGGCACGCAATTGATCGCGATTGGCATGGTACTGGCCGGAGGCTTCATCTGGTGGCTGCGTCCCGGTGCGAAGCACATGGCAGCCCATACGCTCGGCGCCGCCCGGTAAGCTACGGCTGATTATCGCCTCACCGCGGCCGCAATACTTGATACCTCGTGATCGTGTAGCCCAGAGCAGCTCCCAAAAATACATCCGAAGGGAAATGGGCTCTGGTACTAACGCGGGACAAAGTGATCGCGGTGGCGAAGCCGTACGTTAGCCAGGGCACCCACTTGTGATGCTGGTAGCGGCTGGCCACTACGGTCGCCACCGAGAAGACGCCGGCGGAGTGACCGGACGGAAAAGAGCTGCCCTTGAACGGCGACTTTCCACCCGCAAAAAAAGTGTCATGGTACGATCCGCCCGGCAGCACATCACTCGGCCTTTTTCTGCGGGTCACCGCCTTCATAGCGAGATCCACCACCGCTGAATCCGCGTAAGCCTCGGCGGCCAGAAGTGCAGTGCTGACTTGATAGGTATCATGACGCGCATAGCCGGCAACCATGAGCGACAATGGCAACCCAATGACCTCTCCGGTGGTAATAAGTGGATCGAACACATCGTTAATGTCGTCCAGGTTTCGGGCGTGCGACTCGAAATAGGGCATCGCATGCGGATCGGCAAAGATAAGTCCGCCCGCAAGCGCGCTAATGGCCAAGGTCGGCACCCAGTGCCGCCCCTTGCCCAACTGAATGGGAAAACTCCAGATTTCTTTCTGATCGTGCAGAAAATCTTTGGGCAGGGACCGCCATGATACCTCGCGCGCGGCCCCGGGATCGTTACGATGTCGTTCCAACTGAGACGCCGATGGGCTATCCGGCAGATCGGTGCCGTGAACTTGCGCCAGGCCTTGCTGCGGGTAAAGAGCGACGGCAGCATAAACTACAAAGAAGGCAAACGAATTTCTGATCTGGTCCATGGGTTGGGGTTAGATGCGGGTTCGTGGGCTTCTGGATGAGATTTACTTGGGGAGGGTGGATCCGGGCAGGGCCGACCACCCTTGTCTACGCTCCCGAATTCCTATTCGCGGTATCCTTCTCGACAACGCCGATGAGCGAACTTGCTTCCACAAAGATGACCGTTCCCGCCGACAACGCCGGCAAACGGTTGGATCAATTTCTTGCCGCCTCTCTCGAAAGCGTGAGCCGCGCCCGTGTTCAGGAACTAATCCTGCAACATAAAGTTCTGGTCGACGGAGAGCCCACTAAGGCATCCCTCAAGTTGCGTGGCGGCGAACAAGTAAGCATAGTCGGCACCGCGGAACGTCCTGCTTTGCGCGCCATTCCCGAGGACATCCCGCTGGATATCGTCTTTGAAGACGACGATCTCGCCGTCGTGGATAAACCCGCAGGCATGATGGTGCACGCGGGCGCCGGCGCCACCGAAGATCAGCGTAATCATGGAACCCTGGTCAACGCTCTGCTGCACCATTTCCAGCAGCTCTCCCGTGTGGGCGGGGAGATGCGGCCAGGCATCGTTCACCGTCTCGACAAAGAGACGAGCGGCTTAATCATCGTCGCAAAACACGACCAGGCGCATCGCAGGCTGGCATCCCAGTTCGCCCGCCGTGAAGTAAAAAAAACGTACGTGGCACTGGTTCACGGATCGATCAAAAAGGATTCCGGCACGATCTCGGCCAGCATTAGCCGGGACCGTATCCGCCGCATCCGCATGACTACGCGCGGTGCTGGCGGCCGGGACGCGGTTTCGCACTACACCGTCCTTCGCCGCTTCGATACTCCACACGGCAAGTTCAGTCTGCTGGAGGTGAGAATCGATACGGGAAGGACGCACCAGATCCGCGTGCATCTGGCATCGCTGGGACATCCCGTCGTCGGCGACACGCTGTACGGAGCGCCCCGCGAAATCCGGGTGAGCAAGGCTGGAGCGATCAGCCTCTCGCGCAATTTTCTGCATTCGGCGCAGCTGAGCCTCTTCCATCCGCGAACCGGCGAGCAGTTGAGCTTTAAGGCGCCTCTCCCGCAAACGCTGGAGACCTTTCTAGCCGCATTGGAACGCGAACCCGCAAACCATGGTGCTGATCACCGTCCCCACTGAGCCAGCCGGGCTCTCGTCGGTGTTTCGGCGCGATTTACCGGGCGGAGAACCGCTATAATAGGGGGACAGATGCCAACCTTGGGGATCAATTTGGCCCTCGGAACCGGTGTTTTGCTGGCCGTACTGGGCGCGAATGCGGCAGCACAATCTTCTCCGGCGACCTCCCCCGCGACGCCCGGGACTCAGCCGCAGCCGGCGGCACAAGCCACCAACACTCCGGCCGACAATGCAACGGCCACGGATGGAACTTCGCCGGCCGGCAGCGACGACCAGCTCACCACCCTGCGCACCACCACCAATGAAGTCAACGTGGTCTTCACGGTCACCGACAAGCGCGGTCATCGTGTAACCGATCTGAAGAAGAATGATTTTACGATCGTTGACGATAACAAGGCGCCGGCGGAGATCCGCAGTTTCTCCGCGGAGACTAATCTTCCATTGCAAGTCGGATTGCTGATCGACGCCAGCAATTCCGTCCGCGACCGTTTCAAGTTCGAGCAGGAATCCGCCATCGAGTTCCTCAATCAGACGGTCCACCCCAGTAAGGACCGGGCTTTTGTTGTTGGATTCGACGTGACACCCGAAGTGACCCAGGACTTCACGGATAACACAGAGTTGTTAGCCCACGGAGTTCACGAACTGCGTCCGGGCGGCGGCACCGCGATGTATGACGCACTGTACTTCGCCTGCCGCGACAAATTGCTCAAAGCTCCTAAGTCCACTCCCGTTCGCCGCGCCATCATTCTCCTGAGCGATGGCGACGATAACCAGAGCCACGTCACCCGTGAGGAAGCTATCGAAATGGCTCAGCGCGCCGAAGCCATCGTCTACACCATTTCCACCAACGTGAGCGGCACCAAGGGACCCGGGGACAAGGTGCTCGAGCGCATCGCCGATGCCACCGGTGGACGTGCCTTCTTTCCTTTCCAGCTTCGCGATGTATCCAATGACTTCGCCGAAATTGCGGACGAACTGCGCAGCCAGTACGCGGTTTCCTACAAGCCCGCCGACTTCAAATCTGACGGCCACTACCGCACCATTGAAATCGTCGCCAACGATCGCAAGAACTTCAAGGTCCGTGCGCGTCGTGGCTACTACGCTCCCGCCCAGTAGGCTCCTCAGTACCCGCTAGTGCTCTCCGCTGTGGTAATTTTCTTGGGCTGGAGAGGTTCATTTTATGCCCGGCTATTCAGGCACGCCGCTTTTTAAAAAACTTGGGATCAAGGACGGGATTCGCGTCTCGTTGTTAGGCATGCCCGCCGACGTGCGCGCAGAATTGAAGGCAGCCTTGTCCACCTGCGAAATGGATCGCAATGGGAAAAAGCTCGTCGACTTCATCCTGTGCTTTGCCAAATCAAAGGCGGGCTTGGACGATTTTGATCGTCTTGTGAAGTCACTCGCGCCCGACGGCATGATTTGGATAAGCTGGCCGAAGAAAAGCTCCGGCGTTCCCACCGACCTCGATGAAAATAAAGTCCGGAACATAGGTTTGGCCGGCGGTCTCGTTGACGTGAAAGTCTGCGCGATCACGGATGTCTGGTCTGGACTAAAATTTGTGCGTCGTCTGAAAGATCGCTGATCAAGTACCGCTGAACCAACTACACAGAGGAAGAAAATGGTAAGAGTCGGCTTAATCGGATTCGGACTGGCGGGACAGGCTTTTCACGCCCCGATGATTCGAGGGGTGAAAGGAATGGAACTTGCCTGCGTCCTTGAGCGCCGTACGAACAATGCCAAGCAGCGCTATCCCGACGTCCGCATCGCCCGTAGCCTCGACGAACTGCTTTCTGACAAAACCATCAACCTGGTGGTCGTGGCCACCCCCAATGACTCCCATTACTCGTACGCCAAAGCGATCCTCGAAGCCGACCGGCACGTAGTCGTTGACAAGCCGCTCACGCCAACAATGAAAGAAGCCGAAGAACTGGTAGGCTTGGCTGCGAGACGCAAAAAATTGTTTTCGGTTTACCAGGACCGCCGTTGGGACGGTGCGTTCATCACGGTAAAGAAGCTGGTTCAATCCGGCGTCCTGGGCACGGTCATGGAGTACGAAGCTCGGTTCGATCGCTTCCGGCTCGGCGCGAAGCCGAATGCCTGGCGCGAGCAGCCGGACTTTCCCGCCGCCGGCGTCCTATGGGATCTAGGCCCTCATCTCATTGATGGCGCGCTGGTCCTTTTTGGCGAGCCAAAATCGATCTGGGCCACGGCCTTTTGGCAGCGCGAAGACTCCACCGTGGACGATGCCTTTGACGTCTTCATGGAGTACGCCCGCACCCGCGTCCTGTTGCACGCCCGCATCATCGCTTTCAAGCCCAGCCATCATCTGTTGGTCCACGCAACCGCGGGTTCGTTCGTGAAATACGGCATGGATCCCCAGGAAGAAATCTTGCGCAGCCCGAACTACCCCGACGGCCTCGATTGGGGCGAGCACTGGGGAGAGGATCCGAAAGAGCAATGGGGAACGCTCAGCCTCACCAATGGCGAAACAAAGAAGATCAAGACCGAGCGCGGGGATTATCGCGGCTTCTACGTCAACATGCGCGACGCGATCGAAAACGGCGCTCCCCTCGATGTCCCGCCCGAACAGGCGCTCCGAACCGAACGCGCGCTATTGCTGGCCCACAAAAGCAGCCGCGAAAAACGGGTGGTGCAGTGGAACGAAGCTTTGAGCTAAGGTTCATTGCGGCTGGCGCGAACCTTCGCACAATCAGCATGACTAGGTAACCCAAGGAGGCAACATGGAATTTGTAATGTTTGAGGACGTGGATGGCATGGAAGTTTTTGTGAACCCCGAACGGGTAATCTGGGTCAGAGAATATTCCAATCAAACCACCGTGATCAGTTGTGGTCACGATGACAAGTTCGCGGTTCGCCTCGCTCCCGCCCATGCCGTCGCCGCCCTGGGCAAGAAGGTTCGTTGAGTACACGAATCGATGATGAGTGTAAGTATACGGCTTGGAACTGGCACTCCGTCAGCGGTCTATCCGCCGGCTTTGAGTTCCGTCAGAACCTGCTTGGCAATTTCTTTTAAGGTCTCGAACACGCCGACGCCTTGGAATGCGACCGCTTCGACGATGGGTTCATTCTTTTTGCGCAGTTCGGTCGCGAGCATATCAACTGGAAGGATATTCGGCAGGTCGCGCTTGTTCAGTTGCAACACATAAGGAATTTTGTTGAAGTCGTACCCATGTTCCTTCAGGTTCGACATAAGATTCTCCAGCGCCTCGACGTTGGCGTCCATGCGCTGTTCCTGCGAATCCGCGACAAAGACAATCCCATCCACGCCCCGCAAGATCAGCTTACGGCTGGCGTCGTAGAAGACCTGTCCCGGCACGGTGTAGAGGTGGATTCGTGTCTTGAAGCCGCGCACGGACCCCAGATCGAGCGGCAGAAAGTCGAAGAACAAGGTTCGCTCGGTCTCAGTCGCCAGCGAGATCATCTTTCCCTTTTGCTGGTCCGCAGTCTTCTGATAAATCACCTGCAGATTGGTGGTCTTACCGCCCAATCCAGCGCCGTAGTACACGATTTTGCAGTTGATCTCGCGGGCTGCGAAGTTGATAAAACTCAAGGCTTTCCTCGAAAATGCGGGCACACCCTCCCGGGTTCGCCCAGCGCACCACTCTCTTTTGCAGGCTCGCGGTCTTTATATCATACGGAAGGTATGAGCCGCAGGTTACTCAGGTGACCCCCAGGGCCCATTGACATCACTAGGGCAATGCGGCAGAGGAAAACAGGACGCTGTCCACGCTAGTGCGCCCTTGTTTACGCGAACAGGCTGGATTTTGAATTCGTGATTCTCACCGCGCGGTGGGAACAGGATAATATCCGACTTTGGTATAGATGTTGAGCCCTCGCTTATTCACCAGCACCTCGATGCCGCGGTATGCCGAACTGCCAGCCACTGCCTTCGGACTGTATCCCAAGGTGTACTGGTTCCTGGCTTCCGAGGTGATCTGTGCATAAGCGCCTTCAATGGAATTGCGGGTTAATTCGGTGAAGACGTCTCCCCCCCCGGTCGCATTCGTGTACTTGGGCAGAATGTCGGCGTATCCCTGGCGGAAGACGTGATGCAGTTTCTCAACCTGTTTGTAACCCGGCAGCGCACCCTGATCCAGCACCACGGCCTTGACCTGAATTCCATGCGTCTGCAGTAGCTTCAGCACGTCCTTGTAGCTGGCCTGGCTTCCGCGCTCGCGGCCATCACTGATCACGAAAATGATCTTACGGCGGGTGCGATCCCGCTTGCTCAGGTCCAACGCCGCCTTCAGAATTGCATCGTTCAGCACGTGCGCCTCCTTGGGAGGAGTCATCACGGGGGGTGGCCCTTGAGTTCCAACTGGGATGCCATTGACCATCGGCGGCTGATTGGAAAGCGGCCCTCCCAGAACCGGCGGCCCGTAACTGCCTCCCCGCACAAGTTTCATCGCATCCAGCGCCGCCGTCAGCCTCTCCGGACGCCCGGTGAAGTCCGTCACCCGGGTCACGGTGCTGCTGTACGTGTACAGCGCAAACTCGTCATACGGGCTGAACGCCCCCACAAGCGCCGAATACGTCTGGTTCACCTTCTGCAGGGCGACGTCGGCCATGCCCACGTCCAGCACAACCGCCACCGAAAGCAGGAACGGATCGCTCGTGAAATAGCTCAACTTCTGCTGCTTCCCATTTTCCAGGACCACAAAGTCACTTGGGAGCAGCCCGTCCACCCGCCGCCCGTCTTTATCTTTCACCATCACCGGCAGCAGTACGAAGTTAACGGGGGTCCGAATCGTGTAGAGGCCTTCATTCGGATTGAGCTGATTTCTCGGTCCAGTGGGCTGCTGCGGCCCGCTCTCCACCCTCGTTCCTGCCGGAACCGTTTCCACCGGCGGCATGGGCGGAGGCGCGGGCTTCTCCTGAGCCGGTGTCTGGCTTGAGGATTGCCCTGTTTCATTCTGGGGAAGGTCCGGCGGAGGGGCAATCTTGGTTGGAGGCGGCTGAACCGTCGAAGGCGCATCCGGAATGTCCGGCGCCGGCTGGGTATTAGAAGGCTGCGATGCCGGATTCTGTCCCGCGCTGGACTGCGCCTGCAATACGGGAACCGCCAGAGCCATCGCTATTGCAATCGCTGCGAGCCGCCAGATTACTCGTTTGCCCGAAGTTTTGCTGCCGCTCTGCCCGCCCATAGCGTTCCCTCATCCGTAAAAAAAGCTCCCACTGGACTGTGGGATGCCAATCCGACCTCATTTGGTGCATCTAATCCTTCAGGGTTAGACTAACAAATTAAGGCCTGAGAGTCCCGGATGCGAAATCCTTTACCGTCCCCATTGCGATTAGTGTCTCTGCTTGCGTGTGCGCTGTTAGCGGCAGCGCCATTTTCCGTGGCTCAGCAAAACGCTGCGCAGCCGTCCGCCCAGAACCAGCAGCCACCTTCGACTAGCCAGAAGTCCCAGGATTCCCAGGAACCTACAACCACCCTTAAGGTCAACGTCAACGTCGTCCAGCTCTTCTTCAACGTAAAGGAGAAGCACGGTGGGTTGGTTCCCAACCTCAAGAAAGATGACTTCGAGATTTATGAAGATGGCAAGCCGCAGACCATCAAGTACTTCACGGCGGAGTCCAACTTGCCCTTGACCCTTGGCATGATGATTGATGCCAGCGGCAGCCAGCGCAACGTCATCGACATGGAAAAAGAAGTCGGCGGCGCCTTCCTCCGCCAGATCCTCACGGATAAAGACGAGGCCTACGTCATCAGCTTCGACATCACCGTCGACCTGCTGCAGGACTTCACCCGCGACACACACCGTCTCCAAGCCGCCCTCAATAAAGCCAAGGTCAATGTGGATTACAGCAGCGGCGGCATCCCGGGCATGGGCGGCGGCCCAGTGCCGCAACGTGGAAACTCCCCCGGGACACTTCTGTACGACGCGGTCTATCTCTCGTCGCATGACATGCTGTCGAAAGAAGTGGGTCGCAAAGCCATGATCATCCTGACCGACGGCCAGGATGAAGGCAGTCGCCTGAAGCTTCAAGACGCCATCGAAGCCGCGCAAAAAGCCGACGCAATCGTCTACGTCCTGTTATGCGCTGATCGAGGATTCTATGGCGGATTTGGCTACTCCGGTGAAGGCGACATGCGCAAACTTACGGAGCAGACCGGCGGACGCGTCATCAACGTGGGCAACAAGTTCGACAAGCTGCGCGAAGCCTTTGACCAGATCGCCGCCGAACTACGCAGCCAGTACAACATCGGCTACACGCCCACCAATGAAAAGAAGGATGGGACCTACCGCAAGGTCGAAATCAAAGCCAAGCAGGGCTACAAGGTGCAGGCTCGCGCTGGATACTACGCAGGTAAAGAGCACGATTGAGGACGGGCATTCATCGCGGCTGTAAACGGCCATAAGCCCTTTTCAGTTCTGCTACCATACGTCCAAATGTCAGCCGGGACGCCACTTGGCCAGACCGTTTCGCACTACCGCATCGTCCAGAAGCTTGGAGGAGGCGGCATGGGCGTGGTCTACAAAGCAGAAGACACCCGGCTGGGGCGATTCGTAGCGCTCAAGTTTCTGCCCGACGATGTCGCCGCGAATGAGTTAGCCTTTGAGCGCTTTCGGCGGGAAGCCCGCGCCGCCTCCGCGCTCAATCACCCCAACATCTGCACCATTCACGAAATCGGAGAAGGCCAAGGACGTCCATTCATCGTGATGGAGTACCTGGAAGGCAAGACTCTCCGCGAACTCGCCTTCGGCCGCCCTTTGGAATTGGAGCGGCTTCTCGACCTCGGCATCGAAATCGCCGACGCCCTCGATGCCGCCCATGCCAGGGGAATCGTGCATCGCGACATTAAGCCCGCCAACATTTTTGTGACCGATCGTGGGCACGCCAAGATTCTTGATTTTGGTCTGGCGAAGATGACCCTGGCAGGGCCCGATCGGCTCAGTTCCGCGCCTACCGTCACCGAAGAGCACCTGACCACCGCGGGCAGCACGCTGGGCACCGTTGCCTACATGTCACCGGAGCAGGCGCTGGGCAAGGAACTCGATCCCCGGACTGATCTGTTTTCGTTTGGCACGGTTCTGTACGAGACCGCGACTGGCGTTCTTCCTTTTCGCGGCGAGACGACGGCCGCCATCTTCGATGCCATCTTGAACAAGCCACCCGCGCCGCTCACTCGGGTCCAGCCGGAGCTTCCCGTCGACCTGGAGAGGATTGTCAATAAGGCACTGGAGAAGGATCGGGATGTTCGCTGCCAAAGCGCGGCGGAGATTCGCGCTGATCTGAAGCGCCTGAAGCGCGATATCAGTTCAGGAAAGACAGGCACCGCAATACCAGCAGCGCTGGAATCATCCAAACCCGCGCGCCGTGGCATGGCCGGTTGGGCGATCGGCACAGCAGTCGTCATCCTTGCGGCTATGGCCGCATGGTGGTTCAGACCCATTTCACCACCGCACATTGTCGGTTCGACCCAGGTCACTCGCGACGTCTCGCAGATGTGCTGCATCGCCTCCGACGGCTCCCGCGTCTACTTCAGTCGATTCGACTCCAGCAGCGGAGATGGCATCCCTGCACAGGTCTCCATTAAGGGCGGTGAGAGTTCCGACATTTCGACCCCCCTAAAGAAGGTGCTCGTCGTGGATCTCACTCCTGACCGCGCTGAACTCCTGGTGGGGGCAGGCGGAGATGCCGGCCTTGGGAATGCCCTCTGGGCTGTGCCTCTGCCTTCCGGCTCTCCGCGACGGGTGGGAGATATTGTCGTGGATGAGAACAGCGCAAAATTATCCGCCGATGGTAAGCGCCTGGTCTACGCAAGAGGTTCCGATCTTTGGATTGCTAACGCTGATGGCAGCAACACCAGTGGTCTATTTTCTGCACCGGCTGCTCGCCTGATTACTCCTGCCTTTTCCCCCGATGGCAAGCGCGTTCGATTCACCCTCCTGAATCCTCAGGACAATACCTCCGCTCTGTGGGAGATTGGCGTCGACAAATCTAATCCGCATGCTCTGCTGCCGGGATGGCACAATCCACCCCGCGAGTGTTGCGGTTCTTGGACCCCGGACGGGGCTTATTACGTATTTCAGAGCTCTGCGGAGACCACGGCCTCAGGGGACATCTTTGCCATACCTGACAGCCGCCATTTTCTTCGCAAATCATCCTCCACCCCGATTCAGTTGACCTTCGGTCCTCTATCGTTTGCCATGGGCGCCATAACTCCCGATGGCAAACATCTCCTGGTCGGAGGGTATAACCAGAAAGGCGAAATCGTCCGCTACGATCCGGCCAGCAAACAGATCCTGCCCTACTTAGGAGGGATCTCCGCTACCCATGTCGCCTTCTCTAAAGATGGAAAGTCGATCGCCTACATCAACGTTGCGGATGACACGCTCTGGACGGCCAAAGTAGATGGTTCTGAAAAAGTTCAAATGACCTACCCTCCCAGGCGCAGCGCTCTGCCGCGCTGGTCTCCGGATGGGAGCAAGATCGCTTTTCTCTCAGCGGAACTGGGCAAGCCATGGAAAGCCTTCATCATCTCGGCCCAGGGCGGTACGCCGCAGGAATTGCTGCCTTCCGACACTGCCGAAAGCGATCCCGCGTGGTCGCCGGATGGTACCCGCTTCGTGTTCTCTCGTCTTCCCGATACCGCGAACAACTCCGATATCAGGGTCCTCGATTTAAATACAAATCAGGTGTCCATGCTTCCAAACTCCACCGGCATGTTCAGCCCCCGCTGGTCGCCCGACGGGCGCCATCTCGCCGCTTTGGACTTCATGAGAAACTCGAAGGTGCTTCATCTGTTCGACTTTCAAAGCGGAAAATGGTCGGACTGGGCAAAAGACCCGGATGGAATCGGCTATCCGGCATGGACTACCGATGCCCAGTCCATCGTGTACGTGAACCGATCCGGCTTGAAGCGCGTGATGCTGGGAAGCAATGCCATTCAGCATTTATTCACAATTCAGAATGCCGCTCTTTACAGTACAAGCCTCGGTGTCTGGGCGGGCCTCACCCCTGACAATTCCGTCATGTTCACCCGTGATGTGAGCACGCAAGACATTTACAAGCTGGACGTTGACTTCCCCTGAAACCCATAGCGGAGCTAGAGGGTATAAATCGCCGTTGCCCCTTTGACTTTCCTCCGCTGGTGCTTCAAACTCCCCAGACGGAGGATCCGCATGCCACGCTTCTCCCGCCGTTCCTTCCTGCACCTGTCCGCGGCTGCCTCGGCCGCCGCCACCTTTCGCTTCGCGACGGAACCCATGCTGGCCGCAGCGTCGCGACGCAAGCCGCACGCCCCGGACGCTGTCATGATCGATTCCAATGAGAATCCTTTGGGACCTTCCCAGTCCGCCCGCGACGCCATGGCCGCCATCATTCCCCAAGGCGGGCGTTACTCCGACAATCTGACCGACGAATTGGTCCAGACCTTCGCGCAGATGGAAGGCCTCGATCCCGAATTCGTAACCGCCACCGTCGGCTCCACGCCTCCACTCGCGCTCAGCGTAATGGCCTTCTGCAATGCGCAAAAAAGCTATGTCACGGGCGATCCCGGATTCGAACTCGGCATGATGACCGCCGAAAATAACGGCGCGCGCGTGATCAAAGTACCGCTTACCAAGACGCATGCCCATGACGTCAAAGCGATGCTCGCTGCCGCCCCTGATGGCGGCCTCTTTTACATCTGCAATCCCAACAACCCAACCGGTACCCTCACTCCAAGAGCGGATATCGAGTACCTCCTGGCCAACAAGCCGAACGGCTCGGTGGTCGTAGTTGACGAAGCCTACATCCACTTTACCGAGGCCGCCCCCTCAGCGCTCGATCTCGTCAAAGCGGGCAAAGACGTCATCGTTCTGCGCACTTTCTCGAAGGTCTACGGCATGGCTGGCATCCGCTGCGGATTGCTCATTGCCCGGCCCGATCTTGGCAAAAGGGTTCTGCAGCGCGGCGGCTTCAACTTCATGCCCATCACAGCCGTGGTTGCCGCAACCGCCAGCCTGCGGGATTCTTCATTGGTCGCCGAGCGCCGCCGCATCAACGCCAGCATCCGACAGCAGACATTCCAATTCCTCGACCGCAACGGCTTCTCTTACATCCCCTCCGAATCGAATTGCTTCATGGTCGATGTGAAGCGTCCCGGCCAGGAACTGCGCGACGCCATGTCCAAGGAGAATGTCATGATCGGACGCATCTGGCCCATCATGCCCACTTGGGTCCGCGTCACGGTAGGAACCCAGGAGGAAATGGCGAAATTCCAATCCGCCTTTCAGAAAGTAATGAAAGTGTGAGAATCCTGCCCCCTGCGCCCCAGTCCCTGCCCCCTGAGTTTGACCTTTGATTTGCGGCAGTGACTGTCCAGAAAAACTCAGCCAACCCCGACACGCGAAATCGTTACCAACGTAAGCTGCGATCCCCGCCTCGCTTCGCTAGCCTGACCACAGGAAGAAGTCTCTTCTGTGCTGGCCTCACTGACCATTTACCGATCTTCCGACGCGAGCGGGCTGCTCGTCTGGTCTCTAATCGGCTTTTGCGCCGGCAGCGTTCTCTTCTTTTATGGATTTCGCCTGCTTCAGCGCCGCCGATTGATTCTCGACACCCCCTTTTCGAAGATACGCAGCGCATCCCTCGGCATGGCCGAAATCAGCGGACTCGCCACCGGACCCTACACCATGTTGGCACCCATCACCGGGCGCCCCTGCTACTACTTCCGCACTCTGGCGTGGGAGTGGAAGCAGCATGGCAAGAACAAGGAGTGGGTCAAAATCGCCGGGGAATGCATGCACCTACCTTTCTTCCTGGATGACAACACTGGGCGCATGCTCATCGATCCGCGTGGCGCCGATCTCGATCTCCACCGCGATTTTCAGCAGGAATTCTGTGACTCTTTTTTCACTACTAAAGATCCCGCCCCGGAGAGCGTCCGCAATTTTCTGGCGCGTCACGGCGTGATGACGGACAACAAGATCAAGGTGGAAGAGTTCTGCATCAAGCCCAAAAACGCACTCTTTGCGCTGGGAACCGTGGCCGAAAATACCGCGCTCGACGTCACTCCTCAGCCGATTCGCGAGAGCGCGGAGATCAGCTCGCTGAGCATCGGCAAGTTCTCGCTTTCGCTGACTCCCACCGGATTTAACTCAATCGGCGGAGATGACCACATCCCCGTCCTCACTGAACCGGTGGCCATTCGAGTTGATGCCTTACACGAAGTCGTCCGCCTGCCATCCCATAGCGCTCCGATGCAAAGCTCCGAGATGACGCAGCAACAGAAAATTGCCGCTGCGCTCGTCAAGGCTGGTATCAGTAGCCCGGCAGCCTGGTCCGTTGCCGGTGTTCCTTCGGAATCAGCATCCGGCGTACAAGTCGTGAGCGACCCAGCCTCTACTTCGTCGAGAGACGGCGGCGGCTCAAACGGATTTGATCCTCATCCCCCGGTCGTGCTGAGGAAAGGCGAGAACGACAAGACGTTCCTGATCTCATGGCGAAGCCAGCAGGAAGTGGCCCGCGCCCTGGCGTGGAAATGCACGCTCATGATCTGGGGAGGCCCGGTACTAGCGCTGCTTAGCCTCTATGTACTTCTGAGCATGACCAGAGTCATTCATTAGCTCTCCTAGCGCACTCGACTTGTAATCTCTCCTGCGTTACTCCCAAAAGCACCACGGTGCTAAACCCGGGGTAAGCATTTGCCTCCCAAGTCCTTGGCCTACGCTCTAGTACAATCAACGCGTGAGCGACGCCGTACGCATCGGGATTCTGGGCGATTTCAACCCTGAATTCCGCTCGCATCACGCCACCAACGACGCGCTGCAGCATGCCGCACGCAAGCTCGGCATCGCAGTTCAATCCGAGTGGATTCCGACTGTTTCTCTCGCGCAGCCGGCTTCCGAAAAGAGGTTGGAATCTTTCGACGGACTCTGGGCCTCCCCGGGCAGTCCCTATAAAAGTTTTGAAGGCATGCTGAAGGGCATCCAGTTCGCCCGCGTGCGCGACTGGCCATTCCTCGGCACCTGCGGCGGATTCCAATATGCCTTCATCGAATTCGCCCGCAACGTCCTCAACATCGCTGATGCGGATAGCGCCGAAAACAATTCCGGCTCGAAGAACATCATCATTTATCCTGTCGCCTGTGCTCTTCCTGACGGCAAAGGCAACGCCCCGAAGCTCTCCGGAGCCGTTCCCGAAATACGCCTTCGTCCCGGCTCGTACCTGCAATCGTTCTACGGGAAAGAGATAGAGACCGTTACCGAACAATTCTTTTGCAACTTCGAAATCAATCCGGATTTCGAATGGACGACAATGGAGGCCGGATTCCCCGTCGTGGCCCGCGGACCAGAAGGCGAAATCCGGGCCATCGAATCTCCCATGCACCGCTTTTACGTCGCAACTCTATTCCAGCCGCAACTCTCGTCCACAGAAAAAGATCCGCATCCCATCGTTTTGGCCTTTGTTCAGGCCGCCGCCGACTGGGGGAAGAAGAAACTCGACGATAGCGTGCTGGAGTAGCCTGAACACTCTACCGGCCAGGCGCGCACCCACACGGAAGAACTTCCCCTGTGAACTCTGTGACCCTGTGGTGCAGTCTCCAGCGGTTACTAAAGGCCCAACACTCTCCGACGCCTCGTCCCATCCCCAACCGCATCTGGAGCCGCAACCCATGCCTCGATAGACTCTTCCGGTCGGATGCTCCCCCCAACCGCATCCGCAGGAGTCACAGGCTTCATGCACACCTTGCAGATGGTGAATTCGTTCCGTGTCCCTTGGGGCACGCTGATGAGTTACATCCCCGTAATTGCGACTATCGTGACCACGTTCTTCAGCATTGTTCTCGCACGCGCCACCCTCCGGCAGGTTGAAGCTACCGACAAGGGCCTGGCTCTGGCGCGCGAGGAATTCGAGCGCGAATGGAATCCCGACCTGCACATAAAGCTGGAACGCGTCTCGTCGGAGGAAGCGCGTGTCATCGTCACCAACCTGGCCAAAACCTCCGTCCTGCTGCAACTCCTCCAATTGCGCAAGCTCTCGCACGCCATGCCCTTCGAGCGTTTCCGATTGAACGATCCTCTGGTCGGCGGGATGACGTGGTCGCAGGAGATGGGCAAGCGTATCCTCGCTTGCACCGGATACGAATTTGAAGGGCCTCTCGCCGCGTCCGTCACCTTCTACGCCGCCGGACGGATGTATCGCACCGACTGGTTCCGTGCGCAGATCGTCGTGCGCGAAGGGCGCATCGTGAGCCTCGAGCCCAGCACTATGCCGAGCCGCCGCGTCCGCCAGGTCGAACGCAAAGGCCCGGAACGTCGCCGCGAATTTGTGCAGGACGTTGCTGCCGGTACCGAAGAGGATGAAACCAGCCAAAGTCCGGAAGAGAAGTCCCTTGGAGCAGGCGCTTAGGATTCCACCGCTCCACAGGAGTTACCGTAGTACCGCTGCAACGCTTCGCATCGCTTGATAGAGTCGCGATCATTGGTCGGATGTATTGCCGAATTCTGCTGAGGAGAAGTAGCTATGTTTTTCCTGATCGGTGTGCGAAGTAAAGCGAAGGCAATTGGACAGGTCCAGCGCGGGTGCACCAAATGCACGCGGCCCACGGTTCACACCGCCGTCGAGGCACGCCGCTGGCTCACCTTGTTTTTCATCCCCGTGATTCCCCTCGGCGGCAACAACTACGTCGTACGCTGCAACCTTTGTGGATTAACGCTCAAGGCCTCCCCCGAATTGAAGTCCCAGTTGAACACACAAGCTATGGCCGCCAAGGCCTAAGCGTCCGCCGCGATTGCTGAGATGGAATCTTGCGCTGCCTTGGGCAACCTCTCCCCGCCGCCTCTCGGAACCGAGGCTTGGATTTAGTGATCTGGCGGTAACCGTTACTCACGTGTGGCGACGGGGATGGGCGGCGCTAAAGTTCGGCCGCTGGCTGCCGATTTCACACTTCAGGAGACCGCAAATGATCAATCCCATCAGCAGCGTTCATCCGACCCTTGTTCAGCAAGTCGCGCACTCTCCGGCGGAAGCAAAGCCTGATCCTCACCCGCAAACTCCGCCCGTGCAGAAGAGCGGCGAGTTGTCGCAGGATCATGTAACACTCAAGAGTGCGGGGCAACTGGATCACGAACGGTGATCGTCGATTGACATCTGCTCGCTAAGCAGAGGCTTCGGTCCGGCAGGTCTGGGCTAGTTCACCATCGGCAGTATGATCGATCTGGAATTTATTTAGCACCAAATTCCCGTAACAATCGTGACATAGCCTGGGCGCACCATCCGTTCCCGCTTCGCTTGCTCCAGTTCTCGGATGTACTCTACGAGCGACTCCCTTTGAGCGTCGATTGCTTCCACTCGCCGTGGCTTACCGCTCGCTGCGCTTCATGGCATGTCCGTTCCTGCTCTATCGCACCGCCCAAGGCGGGGGGGCGGGCCTCTGACAATCCGCGAAGCGCTACGATGTTGGCGGGCGAAGTTTCCAAATTAGGAACACCGCGCTTCGTTCGCTATGCTTCTTTATGTCCTTGCGCGTTTAGGCTTGCTATCATGCGTTGTCCTTCTAATTTCGTTTGAGGTCACAAACTGTGACCTCAAACATCATGGTGAATCATGAAAGCAACCGCCATCGTCCTGACCAAAAAAGTGGGCGCAAAAATCCTGGTGCTGCGCAATCAGAAGGTGATTATGGACGCAGATTTGGCCGAACTTTACGGCGTTCCTGTCAAGCAGCTAAACCAACAGGTGAAGCGAAATGCCAACCGCTTCCCCAGCGATTTTGTATTCACTCTGACAAAAGTAGAACATCAAAGTTTGTGGTCACAAAATGTGACCTCAAATGGCCGTGGCGGCCGGCGCTACTTGCCGCATGCTTTCACCGAACATGGCGCCATTATGGCGGCGACGGTGCTGAACTCAACGCGTGCAATCGAAATGAGTGTCTTCGTCGTGCGCGCCTTCGTGCAGATGCGCCAGGCTCTGATCGCGAACCAGCACGTGCTCTTGAAGCTATCTGAACTCGAAGAACGACTGGACAGCCACGATGCGGAAATCCAGGACATCGTCGAAGCCGTTCGCGAACTGATTGCTCCGCTTCCCGCTAGCCATCGGCGGATCGGGTTCGAGGCTCCTTCACAACCCGGTAAAGAAGAACCCAAATCACGCAAAATTCGGAAAGCATAGTGGCATGCTGTCACGACCTGCTCAATCCGTTCCTGTGTAGAAATCCGGGAATTCCCGCTTCAAATGGTCCACTTTTGGAGCATCATTAAACACGATGTACGGCTGATTGGGGTGCAGCGTAGCGTAATTCTGGTGATAACTTTCCGCGGGATAGAAAGCCCGTAGCGGCACAACCTGGGTCACAATCTTGTGCGGAAAGATCTTTCCGCCCTCGAGCTGCTGAATGTAGGCCTCCGCAATGCGCTTCTGTTCGTCGCCGTTGTAGAAAATCGCGGAACGGTATTGCGTGCCTTCGTCGGGTCCCTGGCGGTTTAGTTCTGTGGGATCGTGCGCAACCGAAAAGAAGACGCGCAAGAGCTCTCCGTAAGTGATCTGCGAAGCATCGTAAACAATCTCGACCGATTCAGCGTGTCCCGTTTCTCCAGTGCTGACCTTTTCGTACTGGGCCGTCTTGGCAGACCCGCCAGAGTAGCCGGAGGTCGCGCTGATGACGCCTCTCACGTGCTGGAACACGGCCTGCACTCCCCAGAAGCATCCGCCGGAAAAGACGGCCGTTTGCTTTGCGGTCATGGACGCGCGCGGGGCATCCACAGCGGGAGCAGGAATGGCCACGGCTGGGTTGGCCTTAGCATTGCACGCCGTCGCACCGAGGACAGATCCGAGCAGAGCGACAGCCGCCTTCGTGAATGCGGACATTTCGTTTCTCCTTCTGAAAATCAGAGTTGCCACATTGGAGTTGCCAAGCACGAAAAGGTTTCAACGCAAAAGCCCGCGGTATGTCGTGTCGCCATGCTTTGCTGCTTGTGTTCCTCCGTGCCCTGCGTGGTGAGTCCTAGCATTTCTCTTGCTTTTTCGCTTTATCTTCGCCAATAATGATGCATGGCGATCACACGCAGGCAGCACGAAGTGTATGACTTTATCTCCCGGTTCGTGACCGAGCACGGCTACTCACCATCCTTTGAAGAGATCGGGCAAGGCCTCCAGTTGAACTCGCTGGCCACGGTTCACAAGCACATCTCGAATCTTGAAAAGAAGGGATTGCTCACTCGCGATTACAACCGGAGCCGCTCGATTGACCTTCTTCCCGCGAAGGGAAAATTGAAGCAGTCTATGTCGGTGAACACCGGCCTTGTGCTGCCCTTGATGGGGCGGATTGCGGCGGGTCAACCGATTGAGGCCGTCGAAAATCCGGAAACCATTTCGCTGGCGGACTTCGTGCGCTCGAAAGAAGTGTTCGTGCTCGAAGTGCGCGGCGATTCCATGCAGGATGAGGCCATTCTCGATGGAGATTACGTTCTGGTAGAGAAAGCGCGGACTGCCCACAATGGTGACATTGTGGTTGCACTGGTGGATTCCGCGGACGCGACCCTGAAGCGCTTCTATCGCGAAGGTGACAAAATTCGCCTGCAACCTTCGAATGCAACCATGAAGCCCATCATCGTGCCGGCGGCTTCTGTCGATGTGCAGGGCAGAGTCATTGGCGTGCTGCGGAAGTACTAGCAAATCCCAAGTTGCCAGCAGTAAAAAGCGCCCGGAATCTCCAGGCGCCGTACCCAGGCACTACTTGTCTTCAGCCGATGTGCTTATTCAGAACTTGGCTGATCGCGTCCTTTGGCTTGTAGCCGACTAGCTGCTCCACCACCTGGCCACCTTTGAAGACCAACAAAGTCGGGATGCCGGTAACTTTGTAGCGCATCGGGGTGGCTTGATTGGAGTCTACGTCCATCTTGCCGATTTTCACTTTGCCCTGGAACTCGCTCGCGAGCTCTTCGACGATAGGCGCGATAGCGCGGCAGGGGCCGCACCAGGTCGCCCAGAAGTCCACCAAAACCGGCTTATCCGATTTTAATACGTCCTGATCAAAATTCGCGTCCGTCACTTCAACAATTCCGTTGCCTGCCATGCTTTCTCCTCGCTGTAAACGCCGCGCTGTCGGCCGACGCTGCATCGAGCTGGCGTTGCCGTTGTGGGCGATCTATATGAGTGCATCCCTAGGGAGCCCAACTTATTATCGTACCACTGCGTTAGATGTCCGGGCAGCAGGGAAAGTCGCAAGCCCATGACTTCGCCTCCTCTTCGCCAATGCATCAATCCAAGGATTTCAGGTAGGTAACTAATTGCCAGCGCTCCGGTTCGGGGAAGCGGCTCCAGGATGGCATTCCATTTCGAAGACTGCCATTGGTCAACATCCAGAAAAGTTGCCCTGGAGTTGCCTCTTTGACGCGCTTGGAGTGGAGATTCGGGCGATAGTGCCTGCCCTGCATTTTGCCTTCCGCATTATCACCATGACAGGAGGCACAATGTTCCGCATAGATCTTGGCCCCGGCCGCCGCAGCATCGGGGTCGTTGGCTAAGGGATTCAAACGGGCACGATCCTTTTCAGAGACTTTGCGCAACCAACTGCCGTCCCCCGCTCCCGCAAAGGCCATTCCCACTAGCAACAGGCAAGCCATGACTCCTCTGCGCTTCACGGTTGGCCTCGCAGCCGCGAGAAGAACTGGTCGATCTCGTAGGACAACATGAAGCGGAATAGAAAACCATTGCTGTTGCGATTCAAACCAAAAGTGGGGGAAAAGCGAATGGATGGTCCGCGCGGAATGTCCCACGCCAGGACGGGGGCGATGTAATGGGAGGTCTCCGAAAGCCCGAAGCTGTGGCGTTCGCCAAGACCACCGTAGAGCTCTGCGCCCAGCGCGAAATTTTCACGACAGAAATTGCACGCATTCGGACTCGCCTTGAGAGCGAGCGGACGACTCGTCGCCAGAGCGTAGCCAAATTCCCAAGACGAAGGGCCGAGATTTTTTTCGGCGATGAAATTCTCCGAGACGTTCCAGCCTTTGAAATTGCTGGAGAGGATGAGCTTGAGTTCGGCCTCGTGCTCTTTTTCGGCGCGGCTGTTGCGGGGAATTAAATCCTCTCTCGTGTCGTGACCGACAACCTCGAGCAACGCCTTATCGGCTGCGTTGAGGTCCTCGAATTCAAAGTAGAGGACCGGATTGATCCAGTGTTCGCGAAGCAGCGGACGGATTCGATTTTCGACACGGAAGCCGGTAAAGACCGTGCTTTCGTGAATGGTGGCTTGCCCGTCAATGTAAAGTTCAGCGGTCCACCAGCCATTGATGCCATATTCCAATTCAAGAGCCGTGGCGACGAAGGGATTACCTCCCTTGGGAGCGCCGGTGACGCTCGTGACCGCGATCTCCAGATTCCCCGGCTCCTCCATTTGATGCGAGTAGGTGACGAAGTAGCTCTCCTGAGCTTGTAGCAATGCAGGCCAGCTGCCGAGGCCGGCACAAAACCACAGCACGGAGATGCGGCACACCGCCGCGCAACGAAAACTTCTCATATCTGGATATACGCCCCTCAGGAAGATCGGAACTAGCGTGCCGGAATATCCCGAATTTTGTCCAACTTCTGCCAGAGGGCGGGTAAAAAAAGGGATTGAACGGGAAGGGGGTACAACGGATCGGTATCGGGCGGAAAGCAAAAAAGCGCCCTTGACTTTTCAGTCCAGGACGCCTCGGCAGCCCTCCCCCAGAACTGCCAAACTACGATCTGGATAGTAGGGCGGCCCCCTACACGTGTAAACGTCACTTTGGTAACGGAATTGGCCGGGTCATGGGCGGATCAGGCCGCTACTGCTGCTTTTTCCAGGACTGTCCGTTGTCAGCGGTAGTCCAGACCTCGCCGGCTGAGGTGGAAATCCTGCCGTTCTGGGCATCCGCGAATTCCAAGCTCAAGATATCGCCACTCAGTGTTGCAGATTGCCAGGCGGGAACGACTCGCGCCCAGTGAGCGCCAGCATCGGAGGAATGATACAGGGCTGCAGCAGTACCCCCCGCCCAGACGTCCTCTCCATTTGCGGCTACTGCTCGGAACACGGGTGCCATCGACATCGCCTTCTTGTCTTTCCGGGTCTTACCCGCCTTGCTGGCAGAGATCGCCAGTTCCGCGCTAGCTCCGGTGTCGGCGCTTGCCGTGACATTTACGTCCTGCCAAGTTTGTCCCTGATCTAGCGAGCGCTGCAGGCGGCCCGAGTTCACCGTCCAGGTGGGAGTTATTAAATGCAGCGCTTGGAATGCCCTTCCCTGGGTTTCCAATGCAGAGGACAAGGCCTGAGCAGGTGGCGCTGCCGGAGCGGATTTAGCCCGGCTGACCTCACCATCCGAGGCGCTGGGGGATAGGGGCTGTGGCGTTGGCTTATTCGCAGCCAGGACGGAATCAGTCGCCTGCGATTGCACATCCAGCTGAATGGACGGGGATTGAACCTCAACCATCTCGCTTGCTCCGGAGCCCCCGGTTGCAGTCGGCGGTCGAAGCTCCTGCTTTGCTTCCGGGGCATTCTGCACCCGAGCGGGAATCTGAAAGGTATTGGCATTCTGCTGCTGAAATTGACTGATTTGTCGCGGGCCGTGGGCTAAAGATCCGTGAACAGCAGGAGCGCTAGCATCTTTGGCCAGTTCGGTTTCCTGCCGAGGCTCATGCCGCTCCCTTTCGGGGGGCGCACTCACTGCCGCGGTAGGCTGGGATCGTTCCTCGTTTGCGCTCCGTTCAGCTCGGACGGCCGGTGCAGCCACCGATTGATCGCGTTGGATCACAGCAGGTGGGGGTGAGTTTTTTGCCACCTTCAGCGAGTCGTCGCGGTGTCCATATTCAACGAAGCCAAACACGGAGAGTGCAACAATTCCGGCACTCACAAACGCCCAGCGGAGAGTAGGCCAGCTTAGCCTGCTCTTGCGAGGAACTGGAAGTACCGCTTGCGCAGCTTCCATGGCCGGGAGCGCGAGCGCGAGAACTTCGCGGCATTCGGCGCAGTACGAGAGATGATCGAGCACAGCGGAACGCTCCGGCGGCGGCAAAGAGCTTTCTGCAAAGGCACTAAGCATGTTCGCGTCGGGATGCGACACTGACGCGTTGTCTGCCTGCTGCAGCCGCTGGCGCACGATTTTTGGAATCTCAGACATCTCAGTCTCTATATCCAGACAACACTGGTCGTACCTACCCTTCGCCCTCCCGGACTCTGGCCTCTACCGTCTTCTTAGAGAACGAGGCAGGAGGCGAATCTTGCGCCAGACTACGGCGAATATCGATCTTTAGGTCGCGAACATCAACTTCAATCGCTTCTTCAGCTTGGCGGCGCGACATTCCCCGGCGGGTCAGGCCGGCAAGGATCTGTTTCCGCAAGGACTTGGCCAGCTTATCCAGCTTCCGGCTGATGGTCGATTCATGCACGCTCAGCATGCGGGCAATCTCCGCCAGAGTACGTTCATCCAGATAATAAGCAGCGAGGACCGCCCGATCCTCCGGCGACAGGTGGGCAAGAACCTCATCGGTCGCTTGCTCCAGACGAGTGTCGGCGCTTGCGGAGGGTGGTGCTTGCGGTGCTGCCAATTGCAGTCCTTCCTCGGATTCTTCTTCAAGACTGACCAGGCGTTTGGCACGGCGATAGCGGTTTACATATTCCTGCGCTAACACCATCCGAAGCCAACCTTCCAGCGAGCCGCGTCCGGTAAAGGACGCAAGCTTTGAAACCCGCTGGCCTTCACGGGTAACGGTACCGTAGAGGTCGGCGTAAAGGGTATCGGCAAGATCGCGCGCCGCCGAATCTTCCCGGGCAATACGCAACGCCGCCAGGTAGAGCTTTTCGCGGAACCGAGTCAGGAAAATTTCCCAGGCAGAGTTGTTGCCGGCGGCGCATGCTCGTGCCAAGGCGAGTTCGTCAACCCGGAGGGACAGAAAGAAAGTGCGGAGTTCACCAGCGCTTGCGGAAGCCGAATACTTACTGCCCACCTCCAGCAAGATTTCCGAGAACGATTGCGCGGTCAGTCCAACCTGCTGGCACGAGGCCTTGGCATGCAACTCCGGCAACAGTTCCTCGACAATCGCCTGCAGGGCCGGGCTTGAGGTATGCGAACTCATCGGCAATAAGGATTATGCAGTTTTTGGAGCGCGGTTCAATATCCGGGCTGAGGCCCACTGTCTTGGACGCGAACTTCGGCTTTCCGGTTCCCTGGGCGTGACCTTAATTACTGCGCGGCGCGCGCTTTCTTGCATTCCTCGCAAGGACAGACCTCTCTAAGGAACTTCCACGAGTAGATCCCCAGGTCATGGCCGTCATTCCAGGAGAACTTGATGGCATACTTGCCGACGCCCTCGGCCGAAACCGGTTTCGCCGCAGGCTTAAAAATCACCAACTGGCCAGGAGGACTGCCGGCAGGGTCGCCAGGACGACGCCCAGCTTTCCCTCGCTCCTCTTCGCACATGGCGCAAGGGCAGGCATCGCGCAGGTAGACGAAACTGTAATGCGAAACGTGACCATCGTTCCATTCAATGTCCACCCCGGTACCGGATGTGAGGTTTACCTTCACAGACTTGGGATCGGTCGCGGCGGTGGGCAGATGAAGCGGGGACTGCATATATTCAGTATCGCATAGCGAATCTAAGCAGGCCTGAGCTCACCTGCTCCGGCCGCAAGGACGTTTGACCCTGCTTTCAGGCATGACTAGAATTCGTTTCGCCGCACGTGAGGGATTCCAATGAAGAAAATCGCATGTTTGTTCCTGCTGCTCAGCCTGTGTCAACTCACCTCGTTTGCTGACGACGAGAAGGACAAAGACCACCATCATCACGAAGACCTCACTGAAACTCAATTGGGCACGGTTCATTTTCCAATCTCCTGTGCGGCGTCGGTGCAGCAGCCTTTCCAGCGCGGAGTCGCGTTGCTGCATTCGTTCTGGTATGAAGAGGCGGAGAAGGAATTTCTCGACATCGCCAAAGATGATCCCAAGTGTGCCATGGCCCATTGGGGAGTGGCGATGAGCTTGTGGCACCAGCTCTGGAATCAGCCGGACGCGAAGGTGATCGCCAGGGGCGCAAAGGAAATCAAAGCTGGCCAGAAGCTGCAGAAGACAGCCACTGCGCGCGAGCAGGCATATCTAGGCGCGGCCAAGGCATTCTACTCCGGCTCCAAGAAGCGAGACTACAAAACACGCGCCGCGGCCTACTCGGGAGCGATGAAAAAGACGTACGAAACATATCCCGACGACCACGAGGCGGCGGCCTTCTACGCCCTCTCGCTGCTGGCCTCCGATGAGAACATGGACCATCGCAAGCAAGCGGCCGCAGTTCTGGAAAAGCTGTTTGCCATCGAACCCGATCATCCCGGCGTGGCGCATTATCTGATCCATACCTACGACACCCCCGCGATGGCGGAACTCGGAATTCCGGCGGCGCGGCGCTATGCTCAGATCGCCCCTGCCGCTCCTCACGCGCTGCATATGCCATCGCACATTTTCGCCCGTGTCGGGCTCTGGCAGGACGACATCAATTCCAATCTTGCTTCCGTCGCTGCCACCCGCAAAACCGCGGCCATGGGCATGGGCGGCGAAGGACACCAGTTCCACGCCATGGATTTCCTTGTCTATGCCTACCTGCAAAGCGGACGGGAATCCGACGCACAGAGCTTGATTGAAGAAGTCAAAGCCATGCCCCCAATGCACGATATGTACGGCATGGGAACGGATCCGCGCACCTACGCGTTGATTGAATTCCCGGCGAACTACGCCATGGAGCTCCATCATTGGAGCGAAGCGGCGGCCTTGCCAGAGCCGTTGGAGAAGGTCGCTACGGATTCATCAGTCACCTATTGGGCCCGTGCCATCGGAGCGGCACGAACTGGGAACATAGAGCAGGCAAAAAGGGATCTCGCGCAGATCGAAAGAATCCGCCAAAAATCCGTGGTGGACAAGAAAACGGATGTGGCCGAGGTGATTGCGCGAGACTACCAGGAAGCTTCCGCGTGGGTGCAGCACGCCGAAGGCAAGGACGACGAAGCCCTCGTCGGCCTTCGCAAGCTGGCAGACGAAACCGACAAAAATGACAACAATCCCGAAATCATTTCGGCGCGGGAAATGCTGGCAGATTTGCTGCTGGAGCTGAAGCGCCCACAGGAAGCATTGGTCGAATACCAAGCGGACCTGAAGCTCCGCCCCAAACGCTTCAATGGGCTATACGGGGCCGCGCGCGCAGCCGAGGCAGCGGGCAAGCAGTCAGAAGCGAACGCATACTACGCCACTCTGCTGAAGTCGTGCGAGGGCGGAAGTTCAACCCGGCCAGAGCTCAGTCATGCCAAGGAGTTGGTCGCACAGAAGTGACGGCAGCCGACTAACATTTTCCAGATTAGTTGCCCTCACGGAATCATCAGGCCAAGGCTTTCTCTATCATCTTTGGGATAGTCACGAATTCATAACCTTCCCCCTTATAACGGGAAATTAGATGCTCGGTGGCCAGCACTGTCTGCAACCGGTCGGCCCCCAACTGCTTGTGCCCCCCATCGTGCAGGAGAATCACATCCCCTCCACGCACCCGGTTCGAGATTTTGCGTTCGATCACCGCAGCTGGCGGGGCATTCCAGTCGTATCCCGTCACGTTCCACATGATCGGTTCTAGCCCCATTTCACGTGCGATTCGCAGAGTACCCGGGCGGCGGCCCCCGAAAGGAGGACGAAAAAAATTGGAGTGCCCGCCAACAGCATCCAGCAGCGACTGCCGGCACTGCTGTAATTCTTTGCGGATCTCCGCGTCAGTTTTAAAAATCAGCAGAGGGTGAGTAAAGGTGTGATTGCCCACAATGTGTCCCGAGCGGATGACTTCGCGAGCAATGTCGGGCCGCTGTTGCACATAGCGTCCGATCAGGAAGAAAGTCGCAAGAACTTCATGCTTTGCCAAAACCTCCAGCAAGCGCAGCGTGTGTGGATCGTTGGGCCCGTCGTCATAGGTGAGCGCGATCTGTTTTTTTGAGGCAGAGTTGCCGGTAAACGTGCGCCCGTACCACTGCCCGGTTGGCGCCATCGACTGATACCCCGCCGCACCGATCGCCCCCGCGACCGCCGTCCCCGCCAGCACGCTGCCCAGCATGCCGGAATTGTAAATGCGCTAAAGTGATTGGATAAATTTGTAATTGCGTAATTTGGTAATTAAAGAGCTGCGCGAACTCGGTTTTCAATTACTCAATTACGAAATTACCCAATTCCTGTTAACTCTTCCCGCAATTGCCACTCGGGCTCATCCGAGATATCCTTGCCAATTCCGAGTACAACGTTCTAGCCCATGGCCAATCTTTTCGAATTGCCCCGCTACATCGCTGTAGAAGGTCCGATCCGGGTCGGCAAGAGCACTCTGGCGCGAATCCTGGCTGAGCGGTTGAATGCGCAACGGGTCATGGAACCCGAATCGAACCCTTTTCTTCAACCCTTCTACGAAGGCGAGCGCGGCGCCGCTTTTCAGACGCAGTTCACGTTTCTGGTCCGCAGGTTCGAGCAATTGCGCGCGCTCGATCTCGGTCCGAGTTCACAACGCACGGTAATCGCGGATTTCATCTTCGAAAAAGACAAGTTGTTCGCCTATCTCAACCTCAACGACCAGGAACTCGACACCTACAACCGCTACTACAATCACTTTCGCGATCAGCTACCCACGCCAGACCTGGTCATCTACCTGCAAGCCACACCTGAGGTTTTGAAGAAGCGCCTGAAAAAGAGAAATGCATCGGGCGAGCGTGCTCTCAGCGAAGAATATCTGGAGGAAGTGGTCAAGGCCTACGAGCACTTCTTTTTTCACTACACTTCGTCCGACCTGCTCATCGTAAATACCTCAGAAATTGATTTCGTGGACCGCAACGAGGACCTGCAGGAATTGCTCCGCAAAGTCACCGAACCCATCAAGGGCACGCAATATTTCCTGCCGCTCGGCGGCCAGGAAGCCGCCAGCGCCTAGCTCCCGCGGGCATATTGCGGGGCTGCGGCCAATATGACGCTTGTAAGACTACTAGCAAATATCTGAACCGCGCGGAGTAACGAGAATATCGGAATCGCTCCCTCACGATTTTGCTCATGCGCTCATGGCTCTCCGTTCGGCTCCAGCAATGTCTTGGCTATAACCTATTGAAAATACAGTCACAACGCCAGTCGACCCTATCTCCGTTTGCAGCTAAAATAGCCCTAGCGTCATCCAACCTGCAGACGTTACGATGCGCGCACAGGCTCTATCCGCCGGCGGCGGAGGGGCACTGGAGGACATCATGAGTTTGACCCCCATCGGCGAGCCTCGCCGGAAGGTTACCACCGCGACCCTGCGGGACCTGAAGCTCCAACACGAACCCATTTCTTGCTTGACCGCTTACGACTACGCCACCTCGCGCCTGGTCGATGAAGCTGGCATCGAGATGATCCTGGTCGGCGATTCGCTGGCCCAGACTATGCTCGGCTACGAAAACACGCTCTCGGTCACGATGGACGAGATGCTCCACCATGTGAAAGCCGTCCGGCGCGGCGTGAAAAACGCTCTTCTCATCGCCGACATGCCATACGGTTCGTATCAGGTGGATCCCAAAGACGCACTTTTCAATGCCACTCGCTTCGTCAAGGAAGGCGGCGCCGAGGTCGTCAAGATTGAAGGCGGAGAGAAGCGCGCCGATTTGATCCGCCGCATTATCGATGCCGAGATTCCAGTCGCTGGCCACATCGGCCTGACGCCCCAATCGGTCAATGTCATGGGCGGCTACAAAGTCCAAGGCAAGAACTTGGCGACGATTGAGCAACTCATGCGCGATGCCACGGCTCTTGATCGGGCCGGCGTGGCATGCCTGTATCTGGAAGGCATACCTCGCGAAGTGGCCGCGATGATCACCGCAGAGGTCAGCACCCCCACCATCGGCATTGGTGCGGGTCCGGAGTGCGACGGCCAGGTGCTCGTCTTTCACGACATCCTGACGCTGACGTTTGGCCCGCCCGCCAAGTTCGTGCGGCGCTACGGAGATCTAGCCGCAGTGATCACTAATGCTGTGCAGGCGTTTCGTGCCGACGTGCGTTCCCACCAGTATCCCTCCGACCAGGAGTCTTACCACTTGCCCAAAGACACCAAGGCCGGACTCGACACTGTGCTCGACCGCAAGTGGGCCATGCGCAGGTAAATTGCTGAGCACCATCGCCATCGTCCCGCTCTCACGGTGGGATAATTTTTTCGCGGAACATAACTGTTCCTTTTGCGTACTCTTTTGTGGGTCGCCTCCGATTGGGGCGTTGCCCCCGCAGCACTGGATAGTGCTAGGCTATTAGAGGGAGGTGGGTATGCTTCTCGGACATTTCATCTTCTTCCCGTTCTTCGGCTTCGGATTCGTGATGTACTTCCTGCCGTCCATCATTGCATTGGCCCGCAGCAAGCGGGACACGCTTGCCATCTTCCTGCTGAACCTCTTCCTCGGCTGGAGCGTAATCGGTTGGATCGTCGCTCTGGTCTGGGCAGCAAAGAGTGACGTTGCGGTGGTGGCGAGGTAAACCCGGGGGAACTCTTTGCACGCGCGCTTCGCAATTCTGATCTTGGCCACCGCAACCTTGTTCGCCTGCACACAGCAGGAAGCGCCCTCGGCGCCCGACCCGCAAATTCTGCTGCAAGCAATCCCCGCCGCAAGCTCGGCGGAATACGAACACATTCGAGACATGAAGACATGGCGGAATCCTTACCTGATCGTGCGTTCGGATGGGGTGGCCATCTATGACGTCGCTGACAGTGCCGAGATCCGGCTGAAGCCCGACGAACTGCTTCCCGCGCTGGCTAAGTTACCGGCCTCGAATTGGCCCTATGGGCGGGTGGTCGCTGCCGCGGAAACAACCACTCGCAACTCGGACCAGGACGCTGCGGCCATCCGGCGCAACAAGGGCATCATCGGCGGCATCCTGGAGGGGGCTCACATCGCGGTGAAGTGGGTCCCCACAACATGAACCATCTTCTTTCGCTTTCAGAATGTAGGGACAGCCGCCTCGGTTGTGCGGCCGAGCGCATCTCGGTTCTATGGCAGTGAATCGCCTCGCTTGAAAATCCTTCGAACAATCGCCGAAATGCGCGCAGCCTCCCGCCAAGCGCGGCGCTCCGGCAAGCGTCTAGGTTTTGTACCCACCATGGGTGCATTGCACGAAGGCCACTTATCGCTTGTTCGTGCCGCTCGCCAGGCCACGGATGTAGTCGCCACTTCCATTTTCGTGAATCCCACGCAGTTCGGTCCCAACGAAGATCTCGCGAAATATCCGCGATCTTTCGAGCGCGACTGCGAACTGCTGGAGAAGGAAGGTGTCGAATGGCTGTTCGCGCCCTCCGTGGAGGAAATGTATCCCTCCGGCACGGTGACCTGGGTCCTCGCAGAGGAGTTAAGCGATAAGCTGGATGGCCGCTCGCGTCCGGGCCACTTTCGAGGGGTGACCACCGTAGTTTCCAAACTCTTTCACATCGTCGAGCCCGATCTGGCCTTCTTCGGGCAAAAGGATGCGGCCCAGGCCGCTATCATCCGGCGCATAGTACTTGATCTGAATTTGCCGGTTGAAATCGCTGTTTGCCCGATCGTCCGTGAGCCCGACGGCTTGGCCATGAGTTCCCGCAACGCTTATCTCGATCCAGAGCAGAGAAACAGAGCGCTGGTCCTACACCGCTCGCTAACTCGCGTGCGAGAACTGATCAACCTGGGGGAAGTCTCTGCCACTCTTCTTGCCTCTCACGGCCGAAAGGAGTTTGCCGCTGAGCCCGCCGTCCGCCTCGACTACTTCGAAATTGTGAATCCGGACACGCTGGACCCAATCGAAGACATCAGCAACGGCGCGCTGATCGCAGTCGCTGCTTACATAGGAAGCACCCGACTGATCGACAATCTTCTGGTAAAGCGCTAATCAACTGGGGAGATTCATGCCACAGAACCTGCAGCACACCATCTCGCTTCTAGCCTGTACCCCCGCCACGCTCGACGCCCTCCTTCGTGATTTGCCGGAGGAGTGGACGATGCGGAACGAAGGTGGCAACACCTTCAATGCGTTCGACGTGCTTGGGCACCTGATTCACGGAGAGCGCACCGATTGGATGCCCCGCGCGAAAAGAATCTTAGAATTCGGCGAAAGCCGCGCCTTCGATCGCTTCGACCGCCGCGCCCAGGAGCGCGACAGCCAAGGTAAGTCTCTTCCACAATTGCTGGATGAATTTGCCCGACTCAGGGTCAAGAATCTTGCCGAACTGCGTGCCCTGAATCTCACCGAGCAGGATTTAAACCGTCGCGGCCTGCATCCCGAGCTGGGTACGGTTACGCTTTCGCAGTTGCTGGCAACATGGGCGGTGCATGACCTGACTCATTTGCACCAGATCTCCAGGATCATGGCCCATCAATACCGCGAAGCAGTGGGGCCCTGGACCGCCTATTTGGGCGTGATGCAGTGCGCCGGGCACAGCGCATGAAACTTATGCCTGAGGAATGTCCCGTGCCAATACTCTGAGCCCGGAAAGCGCATCCCGTAATTGCTGATATTCGGGAGTCGCCATCGTGCTTTCCCCGAGTTCTCGCATCCGGTGTTCCACCGCCTGCTGTGCTGTCTCGATTCTATCTCTCAGTTTCGAGCGGTCGAACTCCAGCATGGCGCTTTGATACAGCTGTTTCCAATCCTCCACTGGTTGCCAAACCGCGGCCATGCATCCGTCAGGAAAAATCTCGGAGCGATACTGAATGAAAATCGGCTTGCCGCTCTTGTGCCGCAGAATGTATTGCCCCTCCAGCTTTCCATTCTGGACGTACTGCTCAAACAAACCACTTGTTCTTTGCGGACGGTAGCTTGCCTGGTCAATCGTCATGCTGGTCAATTCCATGCGCGTATACCCGAGCAACTCGCAAACGCCATCCGAGCAATCGAGGTAGTGCCGGGAGCTGTTGCTGAACACAACATACTTCCCGTCCAGCTGAGGATGAGAATGACTGCGGATCCGGATCAGCGACTCCACTTTCTCCAGCAGCAATTCAGGCTGCGCCTTCAGGACCATGGCATCAGCGAGCGCCTGGATTTTCTCCGTCACCGGGCCTGAATCGGAAACGATGACAACGGGCTTACGCGGGCTCAGTTCCTTAATGGCCTCGGTAAAATCGTCGGCTCTGCTTCGTACCGTAGTCTCATCGACAACCACGGCAGCTGGATCTCGGGTCCTAAACAGCTCCAGCACATCTTCACCGTCCGCTGCTGTCTGCACGGAAAACCCTGAACACTCCAATTGCCGTTTGCACCGAGGGTCGGCACCGACAAAAAGGATAAGCTTCCCGTTGGAGATCATCTCGCCTCCAGTAGGCCGCGACGGCGGGATTTTAAAATAGTGTAATTGCCCTGCGCAAAATCATAGGACAAGGAACTGGGCCATTCGGGGTGTGCCTTCTTTCGGAACACTTGCAATGCGGGGCTTAAGAGCAGGATTTGCCTCAAATTACGCTGCGAGAAATGCGGGCGTAGCTCAGGTTCTGACCTTCACTAAAGTATACCTGAGAGCTATTGGCCTGGAACGGCCGCCAAGGTGGGCGCTGGCTCGATCCGCTCACGGACCAGATCCTCCACACGGTTCCAGATCTGCGGATCACATTGGCTCTGCATGTGGCTGGGTGTGAAGGTGCGATCGAACCACGAACTTGCTTCGCATTGCACAGGATGCTGCCGGTAATCGAAGCGGTAATTGCCGAGAATCTGCGTCTTGGTTCCGTTCTCGGCCGTGATTTCCGAACGTCCATGAATCAGGCCATGGGATTGGTAGAAGTTCACCGCTGCCGCCACATTATCGGGAATAACCCCATCCCGCTGCCACGGCTTGGCTACGCTGTCGACTTGCACAGTGAGCAGAACCGGAACGCCGGCATCATCCAACTCACGCGCCAGCAGCACGACCGCCGACGCTCCCCAACTGTGGCCGAAGAGGATCACATGCGCCTGGGTCTTCTCTTCCTTACTCAAGCTTCCATCCCGATTGCGGTCAAGCAAGTACAGAATAGTTCTGTAAGCTTTCTTGCGACGCCGGTTCTCGAAGACTTCAACGTAAGTACCCGAAGGCGCCTCTCGCCGCAGGCGCTGGGCCAGTTGCACCGGACCATGATGGGGATTGTTGTGCCGCACGAAGCCACCAGCAAATCCCACCAGAATGTACTTGATCTTCGACGAAGGCTGCGCTTCGATTGCGCCATTCGCAGCAAAAGCGGGTAGCGCCAGCGCGCAGCACAGGAGCACGCCCGGAAACAGCAGTCGAACTCGTGCGAGGCGGGTCACCGGGCTCTCCTACCGGTTGAGATGAATGAACTCTCGAAAGGGATGCGGCCAATTTGAGCAGTCCGCCCGCTTTCGGGTTATGAGACTACAAGGCTCAAAAGCCTTCGCAGACGCGGCGTTCCCCCTGCTCAGACCCGGTCGACAGTCTACACCCGTTGTCAAGGAGTGAGTTTGAGCCACTTTCACCTGCCGATGAAGTCAGGGCAAAGATGCCACTCGATCCCTACACCTCTGTATTCTCCATCGGCCAGGGTGCAAAAACAGTGAGTTGAAGCACGCTCCTATGGGGGCGGTGACTTCACTCCGGAGACGAATGGGTTTCCGCCTAGCAGGTAACGTAGGGGTTTATCCGCCGCTTTCACAATCCCGATCCGCGGGGTCGCCACAATTCCGCGCGCACAGTATCCATCATCCCCAATCCAGAGGCTGCCAGCTCCCTCAGTCAGATCCATCCCATTGTCGCGAACTCGCGTGATTCCGAAGGCTTCGCACAGCCTCCCCGGCCCGCTGGTCAACTTCCGCCAATCCTTAGGCCCATGCAGTTCGAGACCGCGGGCCCGCGCCATTTCTTCGATCCCGGTAATCGGTTCCAGGGCTCGAAACAGGACGCACCCCGCCAGGCCCTCCGGCTCGCAGGACACGTTCAGGCAATAGTGGTTGCCATAGATGAAATAGACGTAGGCATGGCCCGGCGGACCAAATATCACTGCATTGCGCAGAGTCTTGCCGGCTGCAGCGTGTGCGGCGGGATCGCGCTCCCCTAAATAAGCCTCAACCTCGACGATGCGGGCGCTCAGGCAGGAGCCGTGTTCTTCGCGCCGCACCAAGACCTTCCCGAGAAGCTCGCGCGCAACCTGTCGGGGCTTGCGATCGTAGAAACCTCGCGACAGAGGTCGAAGAGACGCCATGCAGAAGTTTAGCCCGGACGGCACGACCTCCGCCGCCTAGGAGGCGGCACAGTCGAGCTTCGCTCGACCGGACAGCCGAGGACGGCTGTCCCTACATGGCAGGCGTTCAAAACATTAGATCGGTTTTGCCACCGTGTTCCGGGCATAGCTCACATTGGACGGCGTTTCTTCAAAGGACCGCCCCGGTTCATACGCCCGCTTCTCGTGCCGTGTGCCTACCTTGGCGATAATGTCGTGCCAACCGTCATCCCAGCGGA
>DASVAE010000089.1:0-128930 GCA_036376495.1 Candidatus Sulfotelmatobacter sp.
GCCAGGGCCTCCGCGATTACCATGCCGAAGTTTTCCACGTATGACGGGGCTACAACAACGTCGGACTCAGCGAAGAGATTCTCTTTTGCGTCTCCAAAGACTTCGCCGGCAAAGTCCACACGCGCCTGCAACCCGAGCTTCTCCACCTTCGACATGAGGACTTTTGAATAATCCCCTTCGCCGCTGCCGGCAATCGTCAACTGCCAGCGATCAGCATCCCCCTCCATCAACTTGCACGCGTCCAGCAAGTTTTCAATTCCCTTGATCGGATGCAAGCGCCCAAGATACGTCATGCGCAATTCGGCGCCGGGGTAAGTTCTGCGGACATACGCGGGCAACTCCACTCCGTTGTGGACTACCACTGTGCGCACCCCAGGGAACCGCGCTTGGCTTTGCCGCGCTTCTTCTTCGGAAGTAGTGTGCAGGACTACTCTGTCTCTCGAAGCCAATATCTGGCATACCCGCTCCCACGCGAACTTCGTCGCCACGCGAGTCGATCCCTCCCACCGCTGCAGCGATCCCCTCGGCGACCATACCAGCGGCTTTTGGAACCTGCGGCAATAGGCCAGTGTAGGAAATGTCGGAAACGAGTACACCGCGATCAGATGCACAACATCCGCCCACGCGACGTACTCGCCGAGCACCCGAAGCAAGCTGACCGACACCGAATTTCGAAACAGCTTGTGGCAATAACGAACCTGCAGACCATCGACGGTGATGTCGCGATCGTTCGCGATTTCTAGATTCCGGCCGATTCCGTCACTGTCGGTCGTCAGAACCCGGACCTCGCAGCCAAGCTGCGTCAGCCCACGGCACAATCCATAACTGGAGCGTATTGTCCCGCCATACGCCATAGTGGGATAGAACGAGGGACTCACATGAAGAATTTTCATGCGGCTGCTATTTGCCAACCGTTCTTCGGCGCAGAATCGCAGGCGCGGGGAGGTTGGAATCCGGCTTCGGGCGCTGATTCAGCGGGTAGGGCATGGCAGCGAGCCTCAGAGTTTTCCCTGCGGTCGGGCGCGCCTCCAGCGTCGGAATCAGCACCAGCAAAATCAAGGCAATCTGCTGCGCCAATCCGGCGACGTACTGTGCCATCTGCGACTCGATTGCCAGCAACTGCGGAAACAGCACCGCTCCCACGCAACTGAACAAAACTCCAGAGTCCGCATGCAGGAAGATCCGCTCGAAGGTTCCCAGAAAAATTCCCAGCGGCAGAATCACCAGCAGAGACCCCAGCCAGCCGAAACTGATGTAGCTCTCGGCCACGCTTCCCACGGCAATCGACACCACTGAAAGATTCTGTGGATCGGTAAGGCAATATCGCACCTGGTACCAGCGATTCGCATCATTCACCGAAGGCTTGTCGGGCCAGAAATATCGGGGAACGAACGTCACCAGCATGTAGGAGTAAAGGCTGCCGTACTGGTAGGGCACCCTGCTCGGGGTAAATTCGATCACGTGTGCTGTCTGACGTAGCAGATCGAATCGGCTCAACGTGCTGTTGGAAAGCTCTCTCAACTGCTCGTTGTCGCGACTGGTAATCGCGTCATTCCACAGCCGCCACGAATTCTCCACCCAGTAACTGACGCGCTGGGTAGAGGAATCGGTCGATTGACGCGCCCAGTAACGCTCCCGAAACATGGTTTTTGCCGGCTGGAAGAATAGGAGCACTGGCAGAACGGCCAGACAAGCAGCCATAGGGAAGCGGCGCTTTTCGTATACGTAGATCACGATGAAAACCAGACCCAAGTTCACTGCACTCCCCAGCCAGCCTGACGAGATACCCGCGATCACCGATACGATCGCATATCCTGCCACCAGAAGTTTGTCAGGCTTCCGCAGTGTGCCTCGCAGATAATGCCGGGTGAAAATGGCAAACGTGACCACGGGCACGGTGTTTTCAAAGCTCGCGACGAACTGCCGCCCACCCATCCCCAGCGCTGTGATGGGCACGAAAATCTTGACGAGCGTTCCCACCACAAAAATCACGCGCAGATAAGCCCACCGTGAGGGATCGCTCGCGACGTCCTTCTTGATCTTGGGAACCCAATGAAAAGCCTGCGCCACTCGCATCCCGAGCCAGATGCAGGCTACTCCCAATACTGCCAGCAACAGCGCGGCCGTGATGGCGCTCTCCGGAAGTATCCGGCGTCCGAAGATACCGGTCACAACGTGGTCCGCCCAGAACAACGGAACGGCGTAGGCCAGGCTGAACATGGTCGCGAGCAGTGAAAATAAGGGAATGTTCTTGCGGTCGCTACGCAGCCAGTTCCTGTACGCGCGCCAAGGCATCCAGCACAGAAGAAACGCTAAAGCCCCTTGCGTGATGCTGACCTCGTGCGAACTGAGCCATGCCAGGACGATCGTGAAACCTGCAGGAACCGCCACATCGATCAGCGCGTCGGCACGGTAACGGGTATCCAGGGGCGTCACTGCAGGCATACTGCCTCCCTCGCCCCAACCGTCGCCCGCAAGGCTTGCAGCACGCCCTCAACAGCGTTGCTCACTTTGTAATTTTGCGCTGTAAGTCTCGCCATCCTTCCCATATCACTTAGCCGTGCCGCATCCGAGGCGAGATCTTTCATCACAGCAACGAGAATTTCTACGTCACCAAGCGGATAAATCATACCAGTAGCCCCCGGACGAACCATATCGGGGCCACAACCAACATGATCTCTTACGATGCACGCCCTCCCACACGACATTGCTTCGTTAACCACAAGTCCCCACGTCTCCCTCGCATCGGAAGGTAGCACTAGGACATCACAAGCGAGATAGGCTTCCGAAATCTTAGATCGGTTCAAAAAGCCAGCGAATCTGATGGGCCCTCTTGTTGAAGCCACGAACTGCTCACAGGCGTCACGAAGCGGTCCGTCACCCACCATTAGACCTTGTATCGCGGCCCCTCGTTCCGCAGCCTTAGACACAGCGGTTACGAAGTCCATCGGACGTTTTTTTGTGACAAATTTGCCGCAAAACATGAAGGTTACTGCGTCAGCATTCAGACCGGCGGCCTGGCGAAACCGTCTTCGCACCTTAACGGCATCACTTCCAGTTACGTCAAAGTCGACCACGTGCGGTACTGAGAAGATGCGTTCAGGCCGAGCACCGTAATGCAGGAAATACTCGCGCGACCATTGACCGACAGCTAAGCATGCATCAAAACGAGGTATGAACCGGCGATACACCAGCCACTTCACCGCTCGTTGAGCGACGGTGCGCTCTGTGAGCAAGTGCGAATCTCCGCGAACCATGACCTTGACCCCAGATTTCCACGCCGCCCAGACCGCCTGCCATGCGCTTTTGTAGTTCCAGCCATTCACGAGCAGAGCGTCATATCTTCGTTCGCGAATAATCTTTCCGATCTCGGGCGTATCGAAACCGCCAAACCTGCCGTGCCCCGCCGGGTTCGCAATATTTTTGAGGAAGGAATGTGGGTAGCCCGCCAGGAGATCCACGTCCCAATCAAACTCCACGCCGAAGCCAGCGCGGGCTTGTTCCTGAGGCGTCGCCTTGTGACAGAAGTACACATGCACATCCAAATCGGGATGCGCCGCCATTCCCCGGAACCACGGCGCATGGTATTGGATGGGGTGCGTACTGAGGATCGCTAAGTTGTATTTCGACGTCATCTACTCCAAGAACCAACGCCCCTTGTCACGGCAGCCAGCAGCTGATAACGTCACCGCCTAGGTTCGATTACTTCGTGCAAGCCGCTAGCTCCTTGAGAACACGTGGCGGCAGCGGACCAGAACTGGCGGCTTGCTGTACGAATTATTGAAGGTCTCACGGGCACTCTCGCTGCACGCATTGCGGAACCCATCATTCCGCAAAAACCGCTCGATGGCTTCCGCCAATTGCTCGGAAGTTTCCTCACAGATCAATCCCGTTTTCTCATGCAACACGATCTCCTGCAGCGCTCCGCTGCGAAAGCACACGACGGGAATTCCATGAGCCATAGCCTCGACTACACTCCGGCAGAAGGACTCATGAAACCGGCTGGGCGGACTGCTGTGAACATACAGATAGGCGAACCGCAGCAGCCGCGTCGCGTCCTGGCGAAAGCCCCAGAATTTCACACGGTCCGCCAGTTCTGCCGCATGAATCCGTCGCTCAAGTTCCGCACGGATTTCCGGGTTACCTTCTCCGACCAGATGCAGCTTCAGATCCGAATGCTTCGCTGCGATCTCTATAAACGCTTCGACGAGAAGATCCACACCCTTGTGGGGAGAGATCTGTCCGACAAAAAAGATATTGCGCCACTTCAAGAGCTCACGAGACACATCGAAGTTGTCCGGCAGGCGCTCGTCCACTTCCACGAGGCACGGCACGATGAAGTTTTGCTTGCTCCGGATGGCTGGCATGCTCTTTGCGACCGTCTGAAACCCGAACTCCGTGTTGTGAACAAAATCCGTCACCAGGGGCACCCACACCGGGAACAGCCGGTTGCTAGTCCCCAGATCATGAAAGTGATGAATCACTCGTCTCCCCGTCAATCGGCAGTAGATCGCCGCGAGCAGTGAACTCGAAGCCGCGCTGATCCCCGGCACGTAGAGCACGTCCTTCCCCCGCATTCCCTTCAGTGTCGCCAGATTGCTGCGCACACTCGCCGTGACCATCTGCACGACGTGCTTTAAAGATCGTGGCCTGGCCAGACGCTCCCAGTCCGCGCGATCCGGCAACAGTGCCATCGAGAAACCTCTCCGGATCATTTCCTCGATGATGGGAGGCCGTCGCTCGAAAATCCGGTTGCTTTGCAGGAAGTAAGGCTCCACCTCTGGTCGCAGCGCGTCGAAGAGCTCAATCACCGCGCGCTCCATGCCATACAAAAACGGTGTGACCAGCGGAATGAACACGCTCGTTGCCCGCTTCGGCGCAGGCACAGCGCTGGAGGCCGCCGTCTCCAGTACTTCGTGGGTTTTTACACTGCTTGCCATGACTGCAGATCGCCTACTTCAGGAATTCCGGCCGCATCGCGCGACTTGCTTCCGCCGCGCTTTCTGATCGGACACTGCGATCAAACACCTCCGCCAGGCGCGCCGTTACCGCCCGAGCGGTATAGGGCTCAAACTTGTCCCACAACGTCGCAGGACGCCAGTCCGGCGGCGCACATACCAGTTCTCTTACTGCGCCTGCAATTTCCTCATGAATACTCGTTAGCGGCCGCGTCGAGCCAAACGTCACCGCTGTTCCGGCGTTCAGTTCCTGCAAAAGCTTCCCCGCATGGCTCTCCTCGTGAAGCACTGCCAGCAAGGGCTTCCCAGCCAGCATGCAGGGAAAGATTTTCGAAGCCGTGTAATGTGGCGCTTCCGAACCCACGATCACCAGCGCATTCGATTCCAGCATAAGCTGGATGGCTTCCAGGTGCGGCACTCGCTTGGGCTGCTCCTGAACCAGATCGTCCAACCCAAACTCCTGTGCGTAAGGCAAAATTTGGTATTGCTCGCTATTCGCCGCATACGTGGTGCCCACAAAGTGCATGCGGACTTTCCGGAAAAGCTCCGGGCTGCTCTGCCTCAATTTGTGAACGCCTTTGAAGAACGCGCGCAGAACATTCGCCATCTGAGGCCCGCCCGCCCCGACATGGCTGATGTGGAAAAAGCCATCGCGAGAATTAAAGATCGAATTCTTCTGCGGGTGCGCGCGCACGTATTCGAAATCGCCGGGCTCCACTCCAAAAGGAATCGCGGTAGTGCGCATTCCCCGAAGCCACGGATAATTCGTAAATAGGCCCGCCATGTACGAATCTGCCACACCTACGATCTGATCAGCGCGCCTTAGAGCGAACGGCTCCAAAATGCCGTACAGCCTTCGCACCACGCCCCATTTCGGTGGACGCTGGTTTCGGGGCAGATCGTCGTAATGACCACTAATTATGGGGTCGTTGTAGTCGAGTATGTATGGAATTCCAAAACGAGCAAGCGCCAGCCGGCCCAGAACGATGGCAAAATTCGGTGGCACGGAAATGAAAATCAGATCGATTTTTCTGCTCCGGCAAATCGCATTCAATGCCCGCCAGTGAGGCCCCAGCGTGCGCAGGCTGATGTCGGTGAATCCGAGCCTGCGGGTCCACTTCAGGGGCAACGCGTGCGTCCGTACCACTTCCAACTCCGGATCCAGCAGCTTTTCATTCTCGAGATCGGCTGGTACGGCGTAGTTGCGCGAATCCGTTGTGAGCACGATCGGATTCCATCCGAATTCTGCGAGGTGTTGCGCGAAAAAGCGTGCCCGCAACGCCGGCGGATAGCTGCTCGGCGTGAACTCGGGAGCGACGATGATGACATTCCTCAACCCGCTCTTATCCAACGGCACTGCTCCTCGCCGCCACTCCGCTTTCCTGCAAATTCAGAACCGAATCCACAACTTCCACCAACTTCTTTTTTTCCAAATCCCAATTGAATGTGCTCGTGCCCAGCGACCACGCTTCCCGCCGCGCTTGTTCCAACTTCGAGCGGTCATCGTGCCACACCCGCAGACCGCGGGCAAGGCTCTCGCAATCTCCCGATTCATACAAGAAGCCACCAGCCCCAAGATTCTCTACAATAGCCGTCTGGCCAGTCGTCGACGTAGCAGCCACGGAATTGCCCGCGAGGAGGTAAGTGAAAATCTTGTTGGCAACGCACAGCTCTCGATTCGGCGTTGTGGGTGGCTCCAGAGCCAATCCCACATCATATTCAGCGGAAAGCCGGATCATCTCTTCGGAAACACCCGGTGGTGAGAACTCGATTGTAGCGGGGTCAACTCCCCTCTCCTTCGCGAATTGCAGCAACTGCTTCTGGTAGCCGGAAACGCACCTTCCGCGCAGATGAAGCTCAATCTTGCAATCGCGCAGCATCGCCATCGCGCCGATCACATCCTCCAGCCCCCGATCGCCGCCAATCGTCTGCGAAAACCAATAGAGTTTCATTGGCGCATTCGTGTCTGTCTCACGGAAAGTCAACGGCCGCTCGCTTCGCGGAAACACATTCAACACCGTCGTGGGCTTCGCGATGCCGTACTTGGCTGCGTATGCCACGCCGATTCCCGCCGATGCGGCCGTCACATAACTACAATCTGGAAGGTACTCGCGTTCCATGCCTTCGGTTAACTGGTCGATTGTTCTGGGGCCGCTCTTGTACTCGTAATATCCGCTTTCAAAGTCTTCGGCGTCGAAGGCCAGCAGGACTCCTCGTCGCCTGGCAACCGTCCCAGCAGCGGCCAGTGCACCCGCGTAATGCGCGATATAAAGGTCCGCGCCGACTCTAAGAGCCGCAGCCCGCAATTCAGGCGTGATTCGCCCCAGGGCGCAGCAGGCAATTTCCCTGCTCAGCTTCCATGCGTGCGGAAACCGCCGGACTACTCCGTGACGCACGCGAGTCCACCAGTGACCCGCCGATCCGGGCACACCACCAACGTAGGAACACGTCCAATTCCGCTTTTGCAGCAGGAGCATGTCCGATTCGTCAGCCCACGCGATCGTGTGCCCACACAACACGTGTACCTGATGACCTGCTTCCGCCAGCGCATCGGCCTCCTTTACAATCCGGGGATTCACCGACGGCTGCGTGGGAGTCAGCAGGCAGATTTTAGCCATAGCAGAATTGATCGGAGTTGACGATTACCCAGATTAGTCGCGCGAGCGCAGCGCGCGCCATCTCGCATATCGAGCCTAAGCCGTCTTCTCAGCCGCAGCGAACTCGCGCTCCTCGCTGTTGCGGAAATGGGCGATGACCCGCTCCAGTATTTCATCCAGCTCCACGCTAGGCTGATAGCCGGTCAGGCGCTGAATCTTCGAAATATCAGGCACCCGCCTGGGCATATCCTCAAACCCCTGCTCATAGGCCCGGTCGTACGGGATGTGAACGATTTCCGACGAACTGCCTGTCATCTGCCGGATGCGCTCGGCCAGCGCATTCATCGTGATTTCCCTGGTGTTGCCGATGTTAAAGACTTCACCCACCGCCTGCGGATGCCGTGCCAGATCGGCCAGCGCGCGCACAATATCCCCGACATAGCCGAACGCGCGCGATTGCTCGCCGTCTCCATAGACCGTGATCGGCTCATTGTTCAGCGCTTGCTGGACAAAATTCGGAATGACCATCCCGTAACGCCCCGTCTGCCTCGGACCCACCGTATTGAACAGCCGAACAATAATCACGGGTAGCCGCTTTTCGTGCCAGTAAGCAAGCGCAAGAAATTCATCGATCGCCTTGGAGCAGGCATAGCTCCACCGTCCCTTGGTCGTGGGCCCCAGCACGAGGTCCTGATCCTCGCGAAACGGTACGGATGTGGATTTCCCGTACACTTCCGACGTCGATGTGATGAGAACTCTTTTCTTCTTCTTGTTCGCCACCTTGAGCACGACCTCCGTGCCGTGGACATTGGTCTCGATCGTGTTCACCGGGCTCTCCACGATCAGCTTCACTCCTACAGCGGCAGCCAGGTGGTACACGACATCGCAGCGATCGATCCACTCCGCCAGCACCCGCTCGTTGTGAACCGAGTCGATCATGTAATGGAATTTCGGATGCCGCTTCAGCGGCTCGATATTGTCGATTCGGCCCGTGGAGAGATCGTCGATGACAAACACCTCGTCTCCCCGCTGTAACAACTCTTCCGCCAGGTGAGACCCGACGAACCCTGCACCACCGGTGATCAGCGAGCGCTGCATCTATCAATCCTCTGAGTTTCTTGAAGCGATGGATCGAGTACACAAAACTCGCGGAAGCAGTGGCCGGGCTGGGACGGCTGCATTCAATCGATGGATAATTGGTCCGCCGCTCTGTGTTGGTTTGTGTTATTTTCAGTGGGATTCTCCCGTTCGTCAAGCGTTTCACCCGAAAAATCCAACATCATTTAATGAGTAAAGTTTCCATCCTCATTCCGGCATACAATGCCGAGCGCTTTGTGGGCGCCGCGCTGCAATCCGCGCTGGATCAGACCTGGCCAGATAGGGAAATCATCGTCGTGGATGACGGCTCCAAAGATCAGACGTACACAGTGGCCAAACGCTACGAGAGCGCAAGAGTAAAGATCTTGCGCCAGGAAAATCGCGGCGCTGCCGCCGCTCGCAATACCGCGCTGCGCCAGGCCCAGGGAGATTTCCTTCAATACATCGATGCCGATGACCTGCTGAGTCCCGACAAGATCCGCGAGCAGGTACTGCTCTTGCAGCAGCACCCGGGCTATGTGTCTGTGTCGTCGGCGATGTACTTCTTCGATGGCGACAATCCCAAGGCCGGTCTGCTGGAACGATCCGGCGCGCTCGACAGCGATGATCCAGTCGAATTCCTTGCACAACTGCTCGGCTCCGAAGGACCCACCCGGACCATCCCCTACGGCGCATGGCTCACGCCGCGAGCTGTCGCCGACGCCGCAGGGCCGTGGGACGACGCGGTTCGCTCCCCCGACGATGACGGCGAATACTTCTCCCGAGTAATGCTCGCCAGCCGAGGCATCCGCGCTTCGCATGCCGGCTGCTACTACTACCGGAAATTCCGGCAGGGCGGCAGCTATAGTACGACGTACAGCGAAAGCAACCTTCGCGGACGCCTGTACTCCCTCAATAGCAAGAGTGGACACCTGCTGGCGCGCACCCAGGATGCGAAAGCGTACCGGGCGCTGGCGAACCGTTACATGGACCTCGCATTCGCCGCCTACCCCGACTTCCCCCAGGTCACGAACGAGGCATTGCGCAAAGCGCGCGAGATGGGCGGCACGGACTACATCCCACCCCTGGGAACGTGGAAAGGAAACGCGCTGAAGAAGTTGCTCGGCTGGAAAGCTGCTCGCAGACTAAATGCAACCTACCACCGCACACTCCACCGCGTTCGCGCGATCGGTATTCGGCCATGAACCTCTCGGCAGTTGCTGTGGAAAAATCTGTTGCCGATCCGCAAAGCCTCGAACACGCGCGCGCCGCGCTCTCTGATGGCCACCCCCGCCTTCTACCGTTCCTCGCCTTGCTCTCCAGCTTGATCGTAGTTCTCGCCACCTGGCGAACTCCGCAGTCTCTGTTTTCCGATCCGTCCTGGCAATTGAAAGCCTTGCAACAACATCTGACCGGGCAGTCTCCTACAATCAATACACTGGTTCAGCCGGATCCGCACGACATATCCCAGGATCACTTTGAATGGATCAGTTGGTGGCCGATTGGCACCAATGTCCTCGTCTACCCAGTCTTGCGCATGGGCCTGACCATAGGAACTGCGGTTCGCGTGCTCGCCGCACTCGCGTTGGTCTTAGGTTCGGTCGGCTTTGGTTACTGGGTGAAGATTTTTCGCCTGCCTCAATGGCTTGCAATCGCACTCGCCTTGGGCACACCCTGGATTCGTTACGCGAATCTTTCCTTGTTTCAATATGCGGCTGAAGGTCTCGTCTTTGGAATCTGCCCGTGGCTACTCGTCGGAGCGTTCCGGCTTCGCTCTCGCTGGATGGAGCAGCGCAATGAAAAGCTCCTGTGGCTCTTGGGATACGGTGTGCTGCTCGGCTTCGCCTACTGGCTGAAATATTCTGCCGTTTTCATCTCGCTCGGCGCTCTGGCGCATCTGACGATCACCGTCTGGAGGCAAGGCAGGCGTCGAAGGTTCTTCGAACTGTCTATGGTTGGCGGACTTTTTTGTCTGGTCGCAGGCGTTCTCAACCTGCTGAATCATGTGATGGGCGCCGCTATGAATGCCGTCACCGAAAACCCATCCTTCCTTCTCGATTGGCATCTGCCGTTCAATTTCATCGGATTGATGGCAATGTCCATGGCCGATGCTGATGGGCTGGCGCGCTATGTCCTGTTCCATCCGGGACGAAGCTTGCTTCCGTTCAATTACCTCACCTTGTGTTATCTCGGACTGCCCGGTGGTCTATCTTTATTCTGGCTGCTGGTCCGTCGCCACTCCAGCCCGGCGCTTCTCCTCTGTCGGGACGTGCTGCTTACCCTGTCGGCTCTCTTCGTCGCGGTGATGACGGTCTTCAGTGCGCGTGCTATGGAAGCCCGCTACATCGCGGCAATCGGAATCGCGCTGATCCCGGCGGCTATTGAGAGCGCCTTGCAGCTTGCTCCGAAACTTCGGCGGGCGACTCGCGCGCTGCTGCTCGCTGGCGGCATCATCTATCTAGCGATTCCGATGGCTTACGGCGCGTTCTCCGTTGTCGGCAAGATTGCCAGAACACCTGTCTACCGAGCCGGTCCGAGCGGACTCTACAACCCGTTATTTGCCACAAGCGATGCAAGGGCTCCCCTGGCCGAACTGACAGCTACTTTCAACCCCCAGTCCGATGTCTGGTACTTGACCGAGGCTTTCACCGCGATGGACCTTCCGGGCCGCGCGATCCTGCAGCATGCCGACTTTCTTCCGGTTGATGCGCTGAAGAGAACCTTCCGGACATCCAAGCCCATGCGCGTTCATCTGCTCCTCCCGCCGTGGTTCGAGCAAAACGGTAAGGGGGCCGCTATCCGGGGAGAGTTCCTGGGCGCGGGTAACTGGTCATCGAGAACCGTGCCGGGGATGAACTACGTAGAATGGACGGCTAACTTGATTGCAGTGAGTAACTGATCCACCAACTCCGCAGCCGGACGTCTTTGTCTTCGTCTCTGGGAGGCTGATCGGTTTATTTCCGAGCGGCAGCGGGCGGTTCCTTAATCTTAGTCCCAAGAAGAGTCTTAGTCCCAAGAAGTTTTTTTTACCTCGATTCCGCAAAGTATTGGGCCACAAAGACTTATTCTCGGGGTACCCATCTACTTCCCCGCAAAGTCTTCGAAACGAAAGAGTTACACGTAAAGTATTCCAGAATAATGAGTTACATGGCTCGATCGCGGGTCGCCGGATGGGTCGAGTCCTTTCGCTCACTGAATCATTGCTGTGCACATGCGTAAGGGGGATATTGTGCCCTCTTCATCGGCTGTTCGTCACCTTGAACTGCTGTGGCGGTTTCTTTGCTCTTAGTTCCTGGAATTTTTTAATGACCCCGATCCCGCAAAGTATTGAGCAGCAGAGGCTTACCGCGTAGGTACCCACTTGATTCACGGCAAAGTATTGTCAAAGAAGCAGTTACACGCAAAGTACTAGGGAATAAGGACTTAGCTAGCCCAATTGCCGGACGTTTGGGATGATGGGCTGGCGTCCTTGAACCGAATGCATCTGCAGTGCATTGCGCACACTGATATTGTGCGCCTTTTATCGGCACGGTCAAGGTTGTTGGTCACATCGGGAAGCGACTCGGCTGTGGAAAACTAGGGCCTACAATCTGCTTGGCGGCGTTGAGCGTGGAATATAACGAGGCATTTATCGGTGCGAAGTTTTCAGGCGCGATAGCGCTCGAAGGGAGCTCTGGAACTCGCGCCTTTGCCGCTCGATGTCATGATTTTTCGCGAACGTTTCCAACGAGCGACTCGCTAACTCGTGTTGCCGTGATTGTGACAGCGCTATGTTTTGAATGCCGTTCAGCAGTGCGGCTGCATCGAACTCATCCACGATCTCCGCAAATCCTTCCTGGCGTGCATACCTGACCAGCGTCGAGTACTTCGGCCCGAACACCAATATCGGTCTACCGCTCGCCAGATAGTCGGCAGTTTTCGATGGAAAGGCTGTCTCTGTCGTCCCCCGCTCTTCCTCCCGAAACGAGAACGGCAAAAACAGCATGTCCGCTCTTGAGAGCGTCTGCGGAATCTCGCCTTGTGGAATCCAAGAGCTCACCTGAACATTGGGATCGTCCCAATTCCGGCGCCGTAATTGATTTGGCTTGATCACACTGAAAAGTTGCAGCATGGCTGAATTGATTCCAGATTCCTTCAGCCCCCCATCGGCGACAATTCGTATCAACATATCAAGCGAATCCTCGACGGCGGTTGTGATCGCACCTGCGTAGAGGATTCGGAACTGCTCATTTCGTACTTTGACGACCTCGCTCGGGGCGATAACGGCGGCCCTGGTGGCAGGCAGCTGCAGCTCGGAGTCCACGCCGAATTCGTTCTTGAGTTTCTGTTGCATCCCCGCACTCACGGCGTACAACCGCGCAGCATGCCTGGTCACCATGCCGGTTCCGAACCGAAGTAGGCTTGCGAACATCGAGTCCTTGTCGTCGAGATAATAATCATGCACGAACAGGACGTAGGGCGTGCCCGTCAGCCGTGCGGCAGCGCAGGCCGCAAAATAAAATCGGCCATGGAGCAGCGTCATCACCACCTGGCTGGAATGGCGCCGGATCAATCGCATACAAAGTAAAGTGAGCAGCGGAAGCCGCAGCCAGTCCAGTGCCACCCTGATCCGGCCCAGACCCCACCGGCCCCAGCCTCGGGAGGTGGGAAACGTAATTTGCGGACACGCCAGCCTGCCCTCGGTCGTCGAGACACGTGAGGCATGCGAGCCCGTTAGAACCATCAGGGAATCGGCGGGATAGGACTCCAGAAGGCGCGCCAACAGGATGCTTCCGCCCGCCGCGTGCGAGGGCGGAAAGTCGCAGACATAGAGCAACCGCACCGCATTAGCTGACGCCTGCTCCTGCTCTGAAAGCACCTGCGCCGCACTCATCCCGTCAGCCTTCGAAGCTGGCCGCGACCAGGTTGTGAGTCTTCAAGTTATAGACGCGGCGCATCCATTCTGTCGTGATGCGCAGGCCCTCTACGAGGCTATAGGAATCTTCGTGCTTCAAGTCGCGGACGGCTTTGGCGACGTCCACTCGCTTGTGATGGGTCGTGAGCATTTCAGAGTCGCGGTAGACGACCAGCGACGGGTCCGCTCCGGTCACTTTCAGGATTGCGTCCGACAGTTCCTCGATCGTGTGCTGATTCTTTCCGCCGATGTTGTAGGTCTCCCCTGGTTTGAAGTGATCCACGATGTTGCACAGCGTGCGTACTGTATCGGCAAGATAGGTCGAAGTGCGTGAATGCCCGCGAAACACGGTCCAGGGCAACCCATTGAGAGCGCAATAAAGGAAGCGACAGTTCACCGAACGATAGGGACTGTAGTATTCACCCGGCCCATAAGTATTGAACAGGCGCACGACCACCGACTCGGTCCCAAACTGCTGCGCCGAGTTGCGGATCTGCATCTCGTTCACCCACTTGGTCATGGCATAGTCGTTCATCTGCTTGATTTCGTACTCGTCCATGACGGACTCGACCATCAGATCGGGCCAGTCGCCGTACACTTCTGAAGACGAGAAATGAATCAACCGGAACTTCAGCCGTTCCTGCAACCGGATAACGTTTTTCGTGCCCACGGCGTTGGTGCGCCACAGCATCTCGTAGAAATCTTCACCATTCCAGCGGCCGAATTCCGCAGCGCAGTGGTACACATAATCGAACGGCCCGAGAGTCTCGATGACCCGCTCAATCTGGCGGAACTCGCCCACATCGCAGCGTGCATAAAGAGGCTTTGTCACGTCGGTGCGGACAGTGAAGCCAACCTCGTCCGCCTGGTGGGCGATATCACACGAAACGACATGATGGCCGCGCTTGCGCAGGTCGGAGACAATGCCGGCGCCTACGGTACCCAGCCCGCCTGTAACCAAGACCCGTTTGCTCATTAATGCCTCAACCGCAGATTGAATTTTCAAAGTCGAAGTGATTAGAACACAATATCCTGCCGCAGCAGCCGTCGCTTAATTCCCTGCACCGCATGTGGAACATGAAATTGAGTCATTCGTGAAGCGGGATAAGAGATCGGACTGAGAGTAGTTTTACGGCGGTCCGGCCGGCTAACAACAGCATCGAGGAGAACTGACAATTTGGAAATCGCCACACCGGTCTCCCAAGTGCCACAAATATGAGTCCGGGCTGCTTCCGCCACTTGAGCAATCCGGTCCCGATTGTGAGCCAAGCTCGCCAATGTGTTGGCAAACTCTTGCGAATTGCCAACCGGAAGTAAAAAACCATTCCTTCCATGCTCGATCACCTCCCCCAAAGCGGGAATATCGGTGACTACCGGCACAACCCCCGACCCCATCGCCTCCAGCATGGCAATGGGCTGCCCCTCCAAGTCGCTAAGCATAATCAGGACATGCTGCTGCTTAAGAAGCTGCATCGCACTATCATTCGCCATCCATCCCGCGAGCCGGACTCGAGGGCTCAGGCCGGCAACAGAACGTAGCCCAAGTTCCAGTGCGTTGCGCTCGGGCCCGTCGCCAATCACGGTCAGCCGAAAATCCACGTTTCGCTTCATGAGTTCTGCGCACAAGGGCACAAGATCCAGAATCCGCTTGCCGTGCTGAAACAGTCGTCCCAGGTAGACCAATTTGAGAGGACCCTCGGCGGTAGCTCGCGAAATGGACGCGTCGCATGGCGCTGGACACCAAAACCGAGCCACTCTGTCAGACAATTCTGGAATCTGAGTACGGACTCGTTCCGCGCACCCTTCACTGGGGACAGCGACGGCGCTAATGACGTCTACGTGGTTACGCAAGCGTTCACATTCGAACGCGTTGTCATTATGCAGGCAGTCAACATACGGGAGCTGAAGATGTCGCCGCAGACGCAACATGCGGATGGCATTCGGCGTGGCATCGAGAGCTACGTTCAATACCACATCTGCATCGAATTCCTCGATCGTTTTTGAAAGTGCCCCGACTAAAGCGGGTCCCGAATACGCCGGCTTCAGCATCTCGATAGGTGATGGCCAATGGCTCCAATCATCGGCGCAGTGCTTGTGGGTTCCGGGCAAAACGAGCTTGCAGCTCCAGCCATGCCTTGGCAGATATTCCGACGCGCGCCGCAGCCATGTGGTTGGGCCTCCCAGCCAGTGCGGGTTGCAGGTGAATAGAACTCTCTTCATCGTATCCATTGGCTAGATGACAACATCTCTCAGACTAGAACTCTTACTAGATCACCTCTTCAGTGGAACTGCGGGTTCTTCCAAATCAGTGCTTTGCGTCGATTGGTCGCTGCGCAGGAGCGAACCACGGCAAACTCCGACGAGCACCTCAGCAGAATCAAGCTCATCCTCTCTCATGACATAGTCAGATTCAGTACATTCCGGGACGGGAGGATTCCAGCGTAACTTGTGACCCCATAATCTCTGAATCAAACTGCCAGCCCTAAAAAATGGATTGGACCACAGGAGTGCCGCCTGCTTTGCCAAGACGTAGGCGGCGGTAAAATGCTGAGCCATCACCGTCACCGCCTCGAAGTGCCTACTCAACAACTTGCGGAACTCATCCGGCGCGTACTCATGCACATGAAATGGGTTTAGCGGTCGGCCGTCGCCGGCCGGGAGAAACACAAGTGAGTTCGGGACACTACAGATAAACACCCCATTGGGCGACATCAAATGTGCGGCCCTCTCTAAAAACTTTCCCGCTTCATGAAAGTGCTCCATGGACTCAAAAGCCACGATCGTGTCAAAGGAACCAGTGACCCGCGACAGCGTCTCGCAGTCGTCTTGCACGAAACTGACACGAGGATGGGCAAAGTATTGTCTGGCCTGATCTAACGCGGTGTCAGAAATGTCCACCGCAACTACCTCCTCGGCACCTGCATCCACGAGCATCCGCGAGCCGTACCCGACCCCGCAACCAGCATCCAGAACTCGGCTCCCGCGAACAGACTGAGCAGCAAACCGATAGCGATGGCGATGCCCTGCTATGTACGCTTTCCATTCGGGCTGACCGGGAACGATTCTCTCAACGTAGCTCACAAACAGGCTCTCCCACCCGGTAAGTCCACACGGTTGGCAGCTTAACGCTGCCGATGTTCTGCAGTGCCGGCTGGCTCAAATTGACTTTTCCCCCGACTTCTACCAGGATCGAGTCTTCGACGCTGCAATAATCGCGATTTTCGTCCCCCAGCCACACAGATACCGTGTAAAAGCCCGGGCGAAGCACCGTCGTGCCCACGTCGACGTTTACAGTTCCGACGCTCATAGATTCGGGCCTGCTCTCGTGCCGATCAAATCGTGGGTTGGTTCCAAAAACTGGACGCCCCAATTCATCACTGATAAGAAGACCCAAGATCAGTGGTCTGAGCGCGAAGGGCGAAGTGAAGGAAACTTCGACGTGAATACCGATGTCTTCGCTCCAAAATGCGGTCGCTTTCGTAATCCGAACTCCCTCCGGACTTGAAGATGTCGCAAGCTCCGGCAACTGTCCGGAGAGATAAATGGTAACGACCTCATCTACGCGGCCGTCGGTCTCTACCATGCCGCGATTCAAAAGCACCGCGCGCTCGCAGAGAGTCTGGACAGATGCCATCGAGTGGCTCACAAACAGTACGGTTCGCCCGTGTTTCGCAATATCATCCATCTTTCCCAGGCACTTCTTCTGAAACTGCGCGTCCCCCACGGCCAGCACTTCGTCGACGAGCAAAATCTCGGTCTCCATGTGGGCCGCCACGGCGAAGGCCAGGCGCACGTACATGCCGCTGGAATAGCGTTTCACTGGGGTATCGATGAACTTCTCCACCTCGGCGAAGGCTACGATCTCGTCGAACTTGCGCGCGATTTCCGTCTTTTTCATGCCCAGAATCGCGCCGTTCAGAAAGATGTTGTCGCGGCCCGTCAGCTCGGGATGGAATCCGGTGCCCACTTCCAGCAGCGAGCCGACGCGGCCCCAGACTTCCACGCTGCCGCGAGTCGGCTCGGTGATCCGGGAGAGAATTTTCAGCAGCGTGCTCTTGCCAGCGCCGTTGCGGCCGATGATGCCGACCACTTCTCCGCGCTTGATTTCAAATGAGACGTCTTTCAGCGCCCAGATGGTGGGCTTATCCTGGCTGCCATTTCCGTTGGAGGAACGTAGCGCGGCAGAGCGCAGGCGGCGAAAGGGCGCGGCCACCGCGTCGGTGATCACGTCGCGGATCGTTTTGTAGGCCTCGCGTTCTCCGATCTCGTATCGCTTGGCGAGTCCCTCGCAGCGAATGGCTATGTCAGTCATAAACCTCAGGGGCTAAAGCCCTCGGCGGTTCGGCTGGGAACGGCACGGCTGAAGCCGTGCCCTACCCAAAATCAAACCGGTGCCCTTCGCAAAATCATTGCCGAGTGCTTCGCAAATATTTCAGCGGGCTTCGCAAATCATTTCCGCGGGCTTCGCAAATCATTCCAGCGGGCTTCGAAATCGTTGGCGTGCCCGTCCGAAAACCTTCATGCGGTAGCTTCCAGTCTGGAGAGCGAACGCAGGTCACACAACACAGGTCACACTAAGTCTGCAAAAGTTTTTTCCATGCGGCGGTAGTAATACAGGCCGCCGACCAGTACCACGGCCACAACCGCGACCGAGACCCATAGCATTGCACCGGGCGGGGGAGTCCTGCCGAGCAGCGCCCAGCGGAATCCCTCAATCACTCCGGCCATGGGATTGAGTCCATAAAAGGCGCGCCATTTTGCGGGAACCAGTGTCGCCGAATATGCCACCGGCGACGCGATCAGCCAGAACTGGACGATAAAGGTGAGAGTGTAGCGCACATCGCGATATTGCACGTTGAGGGCGGAGAGCCACAGCCCCACCGCCAGCGCGGTCACAATCGTAAACAGCACGAAGAAAGGCAGGGTCAGAATCGCCCACGTAGGCACCGCGTGATACCAGACCATCATGCCCAAGACCAGGACGAAAGCGATGGCAAAGTCCACCAGGCCCGCGAGGATGCTGGCCAGCGGCACGATCAGTCTCGGGAAATACACTTTCGTGATCAGGCGCTCATTCGCCACCACGCTATTGCTCGATTCAGTCAGAGCGTAGGCAAAGAGCTGCCAGGGCAGCAGCGCCGTGTAACTGAACAAGGGATAGGGAATGCCGTCGGAGGGAACTTTCGCCAGCCGTCCGAAGAAAAGCGTGAATAGCAGCATGGTGAACAGCGGCTGAATTACTGCCCATGCCGCCCCCAGCGCGGTCTGCTTGTAGCGAACTTTCACATCGCGCCAGGCCAGGAAAAACAGAAGTTCGCGGTAATCCCAGAGAGCCTTCAGGTCGACCGATACCCAGCCTCTCTTCGGCTCGATCCGGATGTGGGGCAGTTCTGCCGGTTGCAAGGAGGGAAGTTCCCGAAGTTCGGCGAGAGGTGCTTCGGTGGCGGCAATCTCAGGCATGCAGGAGTTCTCCGGACCGAACTCCGCAGCGCGGCTGGAAGGCACAGAGTTGGGCCCTGCCGCCGGATCTGCAACAGCTTGATGGGAGACAGTTCACTGAGGTCGTTTCAGAAATATATAGGGCTTGTTTTTCAGTGTCAAAGCACAAAGAACAATTTCATTGCTGCCGCGAACTGTCCGCCCAAAGGCGGCATTGCCAAAATTTCAGGGCCATGCGGCCCGTGGACGCTGGAAGTTCACGACGTGTTTTTCCTTAGATTTGCACAGGGACATCTCCCGCCAAATCGGCTGTGAAGGTGCTAAAATCCGCACTACTCCTTCTAGACAAAATCCGACTGCGCCAACGTCGAGTAGGCACAGCACAAGTGATCGCGGGAATTTTGGGGCTTGATTGATGGATTTTCAACCACCACGCCACGACTCTGTCGAGTCTGAAGCGTTACAGCCGACCGAAGCAACCATCCTTGAGCCGAGCCGTCCAATTCCGCAGCCCTATCTTTCCTCCGAAGACAGTCCCCTCCTGCACTACCTGCGTGTCCTCAAAAAACGGCGCTGGATCGTGTTGGCCACCACCGCGATCATCTTCAGCCTGGCCGTGATTGCCACGCTCAAGACCATTCCGCTTTACCAGGCCTCATCCAAGGTCGCCATTTTCCCCGAGACTCCCAATGTTCTGGGCTTCAAGAATTTCGACGAGAATTCTACTGACTATCAGTACGACGTGGCGTTGGAGACGCAAGCGGCCATTCTGCGGAGCGATGCGCTGGCCATGCAGGTGATCCAGGTGATGCGCCTGGATGAGAATCCCAAATTCACCAGTTCGCCGCGCCATCGCACGGGGGATCTGGCGGAAGATGCCAGCCTGCAGCTTGATTCCGCAAGCACCACCGCGCTTCTCGGCCGCTTTCACGGGGGGCTTGGCATCCAGCTGATTCCCAATTCGCGGCTTGTTCAGATCTCGTACACCGATCCCGATCCTCGGCTGGCGACCGAGATTGTTAACACGCTGGTCCGGACGTTCACTGAGCAGAATTTCAAAACCAAGTACGAAGCCGCTACCCAGACTTCCGATTGGCTGAACACCGAGATCGACGATCTGCGCCTGAAAGTCCAGACTTCCGAAGAAAAGCTGGTGCGCTACCAGAAAGATCACAGCATTCTAGGGGTGGATGAGAAGCAGAACATCGTGACCGCCAAGCTGGACGAACTCAATCGCGAACTGGCGGCGGCGGAAATGGATCGCATCCAGAAGGAAGCTACCTACAAGCTGTCGGCCAGTGGAGATCCATCAGCCTTCAAAGGTCACCGCGAAGGCGAGATCACCATGATGGGGAAGCTACACGACAAGCAAGCTGAACTCGACACCCAGCGGGCGCAGCTGACTACGCAATTCGGCAGTGGTTACCCCAAGGTTGCAGAAATCGATAATCAGCTGAAGCAGATCGACAAAGAAATCGCTGCCGAAAATGGACGTCTGCGCGATCAAAGTCGCGATGAATACCTGGCCGCGCTGCAACGCGAGAACCTCCTCATGACCGCCTTCAACCAGCAGAAGCAGGAGGCCAATAAGCTCAACGAAAGCGCGATTGAGTATTCGGTGCTCAAGCGCGATGCCGAAGCCAATCGCCAGCTTTATCAGGATCTGCTGCAGCGGCTGAAGGAAGCTGGCGTCAGCGCCGGTCTGCGCTCCAGCAATATCCGGGTGGTTGATGTGGCGAGAGTTCCGACGGGCCCGATCACACCCAACGTTCCACGCAATATACAGTTCGGGCTTCTGCTGGGCTTGGCGTGCGGCGTTGGGCTGGCGTTCACGCTGGAGAGTCTGGATAGCAGCATTCGGACCATCGAAGAGATCAGCGCAGTTTCCACGCTACCTACGCTGGGCACGATACCGATTCAAGGCTCTCTGAACGGATCTCTGCGCAAGCGGCTGAAGACCGCCTCGGTGGAACTGGAATCGACCGAGTCTGCTTTGATCACCCACGCGCGCCCGCGCTCGGAAGCCGCCGAGGCTTACCGCTCGCTGCGCACTTCGATTCTCCTTTCTTCCTACGGCGCGCCGCCCAAAATCATTCTGGTGACCAGCGCGGTGCCGCAGGAAGGCAAGACTACGATCAGCGCCAACTCGGCCCTGGTACTGGCGCAGCGCGGTGGCCGCGTGTTGCTGGTGGATGCCGATCTCCGCCGCCCCGGCATCGATCGCATGTTTGGCTTCCGCTCCGGCGCCGGGCTTAGCACTCTCATCAGCGGCGCTCAGACGTTCGAAGAAGTGGCTCTTCCCTTCGCGGACTGCCCCAATTTAACCATCTTGCCTGCCGGTCCTATTCCGCCTCAACCCGCGGAATTGCTCGGCTCCTCGGTGATGAAGGATTACATGGCACGCTGGCGGCATGAGTTCGATCATGTCGTTATCGATTCCCCACCCTGCTTGTCGGTCACCGATGCAGTCGTGCTGTCGCCGGAAGCGGATCGTGTCATCCTGGTGGCCCGCTCGGGCAAGACCACGAAAATCGTTCTGCGCCGCGCTTGCGACCTCCTCACCCAGGTCAACGCACGGGTCATGGGAATCGTCCTCAACGGTCTGAATACGCGCTCCACGGAAGGCTACTACTACTATGGCGGCCGTTATTCCGACCGCTACTACGACGAATCGCAAGAGAGCATCAGCAAAGTCTCTTGATGGTGGCAGGCACGGCGCACGCCGATTTCGATGCAGATGGACTTGCATTCCCCAGTTCGCCGCGTTGCAGTCGCTGGGCTTTCTTTCTTCTTAGTCGCAGTCTATGTCACTTTTGCCGCGCGCGCGTTTTGGGCCGCACACCTCGCGACCCGGCCCGGCGAATCCGACATCCAGAAAGCCATTCGCCTGGAGCGCTCGAACTCGGAATATTTCGCGGTCCTCGCTCGTAACCAGGCGCTCTCTGTGGCAACTCTGAATGAGGCCATTCGCAATTTCAAGATTGCCGTCAAACTGAACCCTTATCAGTCCAGCTATTGGCTCGACCTCGCGGGTGCATATCAACTCGCCGGAGATACCGATCAACAGGCGGAGGCCGTTCAGCGCGCGGCCGCCGCGGATCCCATGACACCGCATGTCGCGTGGCAGGCCGCCAATTTTTTTCTTTTGCAAGGCAAGGTTTCCAAAGCTCTTCCTTATTTCCACACCGTCCTGGCCAACGACCCCGATTCCACCGACTCGGCTCTTCAACTTTGCTGGCGTGCGACCGGCGATGCTAATCAGATCTTCGATCACGCTTTGCCCCAGAGAGCTGATCTCTATCTTTCCTTCTTGCGTCTGCTGGTTGCCAAACAGGAACCCGCCGCTGCCCAGGTTGCCTGGGATCACCTGATCGGTCTACATCAGCCATTCCCTGCGCGACCGGCGCTACCTTACTTCCGGCTCTTGCTCGCCACTCAGCAGGTCACTTCCGCGGTAACTGCGTGGCGGCAATTGGCCCAGACTGACGAGCAAATCCGGGCCTATTTGCCAGCTTCCGGAAACCTGATTGTGAACGGTGGATTTGAGGAGAATCTGCTGAATGGCGGCTTCGATTGGTGGTACGACGCGAACCCCAACGCCAAGTTGGCCATCGACACTGGCCAGTTTTTTTCGGGTACGCGCTCCATGTCAGTGACCTTCAACGGGCGCAATGCGGCCGATGCAGGCATCACGGAACTCGTTCCCGTAAAGCCGAATACCGATTACGAATTCAGCGCCCAATCGAAGACACAGGATATTGACAGTGCCAGTGGTCCGCGCTTCGTCATCGGTGACGCTTATACTCTTTCCTCGTACGCGCTGACTGACGATCTTCTGGGCAGCAATCCCTGGCATAAGCAACAGGCACGCTTCCATACCGGCCCCGCGACCAATCTGATTTTCGTGAAAATTACTCGCCAACCTCCCGGACCGCTGATCCGCGGCAAGCTTTGGGTAGACGACGTCAGGCTGATCGAACTCACCCGCGCGGAGGCCGCCCACTGAAACTCTCATCCCAGCTGGTGGTCGAGACCAGAGGCTCGATCGATGTGGATCTCCTGCGGGATACTGGTTCGAAGAACCATCCATGGCTGTTCGTGACAGGATTGTGCGCCCTCCTGTTCTTCGGCATTCTCGCCTTCGGCGCCGTGGACGAATGGTCCACCTTCGTTTTCGAAGCAGGTGCGGGATTTCTTTTTCTGGGATGGGCAGGAAAGCAGATTTTTTCTGCACAGTTGAAGCCGGCAGGCAGCCCTCTCTACCTTCCCGCGCTTTGCTTTTTGGCGCTGCTGCTCGTGCAATTGTTGTTGCCTATTTCCGCTTACCCGTACGCGACGAAGTACGAGTTGCTGCGCTACATCTCCTACGGAATTGTCCTGCTGATCGCCAGCGAATGCCTGCGGCAGGAGGATACGAGAGAGAAATTCGGATATGTCCTGATCGGCTTTGGCGTCCTCTACGCTTTTTACGCCATGGCTCAGGAGCTCACGTCGTCAGGAAGATTCTTCTGGTTCTATACGCCACGGTTTCACGGCTCCATTTACGGAAGCTATGTCAATCACGATCACTATGCCGGATTGATGGAAATGTTGGTTCCCTTCCCGCTCGTGATTGCCATGGGGCGCATGCTGCACGGGGCGCAGAGGGTGTTGGTTGGTTTCTGCGCAGTGCTGATGGCGACCACCATCGTTCTCTCTGGATCCCGCGGGGGCATGATCTCCTTCGCCTTCGAAGTCCTCGCTTTCACCGCCTTGACGCTGTACCAGAAACGAAATTCCCGGATCGCGATGGCAACATTTGCTCTCTGCAGCGCGGTGCTCGGCTTTCTTCTCTTTCTGGGGAAAGGGGAAGTGCTGGGACGGCTGGGCGATCTCGGCCCTGACATGCGCTTGAAGATCACAGCAGATGCCTTAAGAATCTTTGCGCACAAGCCGCTCCTGGGATGGGGCTTGGGTACATTTCCCACCATCTACCCGAGCTTTCGCAGCTTCTACACCAACCTGTTCGTCAACCAGGCCCACAACGACTACGCACAAGTTCTGGTGGAAACTGGATTGCTCGGCTTCGGTCTGATGCTGTGGTTCGTGTTTCGCCTCTATCGTCATGGCTTCCCCACTTCACGCCGTTGGGAATTCAAGTGGGACGCAGCAGTCTCCCTTGCCGCCCTGCTGGGATGCACCGGGCTTCTGTTGCATAGCCTAGTGGACTTCAATCTGCACGTTCCCGCGAATGCCGCTATGTTTTACGTCCTGTGCGCCTTGGCCGCGGCGCGACCCGCCTCAACTTCCCCAAAATCGCGAAGCTCCGCGGACACGGCCTCGAGCAGGAGAAATCATCCGTCGTCCACCCAAGCTTGAGACCGGGCCATCCCGGGGCTATGATCTGGGCCGAGGTGTTTCAGCCATGCGAAACCGGCTCCGCCAATCACTTTGCTCGCTGTTTCATGGCAGGCTCTGGCCCGCATTGTTTCTGAGCTTCGGGTTAGTCGCCACCCTAATCGCTCAGAGTGAACCGGTGCGGGTCATCGCATTCGGCGCGCATCCGGACGACTGTGATCTCGGCGCCGGAGGCTTGGCCGCCAAATATGCCGCACTTGGCGATAAAGTGAAATTCGTTTCTCTCACCAACGGTGATGCCGGCCATCAGTCGCAAGGCGGAATAGAGCTCGCGAATCGGCGCCGCGCTGAAGCCAAAGAGGCCGGACGACGCATCGGCATCGAATATGAAGTGCTGGACAACCACGACGGCCAACTCTTGCCCACGTTGGACGTCCGCGAGCAAGTGATTCGCGAGATCCGTCAATGGAAGGCGGACATTGTCATTGCGCCGCGGCCTAACGACTACCATCCCGATCATCGTTACACCGGGGTGCTGGTACAGGACGCGTCCTACATGGTGATCGTCCCTAACGTGGTGAAAGATACTCCGCCGCTGCCCCGCAACCCGGTGTTTCTGTATTACAGCGACCGCTTCACCAGGCCGCAACCGTTCCAACCGGACATTGTGGTTTCCATCGACGACGTGTTCGACAAGAAGATCGACATGCTAGATGCGCATGTTTCGCAGTTTTATGAGTGGCTGCCATGGACCAGCGGGACTCTCGACCAGGTCCCTAAGGACGCCGTTGCGCGAAAGAAATGGCTGGCCAAACAGTCGAGGGCGCTCCGAGATGCCTTACCCGAATGGCAGAAATCACTGGAGAAGCGCTATGGCACCGAAGCGCCTCACATCCAGCACGTCGAGGCCTTCGAGATTACTGAATATGGACGTCAGCCCACCGAGGCGGAGATCCGCAAACTCTTCCCGTTCTTTCCTGTCAACGTCGTTCACCCTTGAACGATCGGACGTCGGCAACAAGAGTGTTTGTATTATTGCGGTCGAAGCGGCTCTCAGTATCCTTGGCCTTCCAGTCGCACCTTGCCGCGGAACATTCGAAACAGAAAGAAGAAGTATCCCAAGGCAAAAATCATGCCCAGGGACCACCAGGCAAGTCCGACGCTAAGCCCGTGCGCGCCCGCGGCCGTGTTGTAGATGGTCAGGCTTAGCGCAGGATCCGTGCTCGCCGGCAGCACGACAGGATAGAGCCCGAACGCCGCTCCCACCAGCATGCCTACGATATACACGCCAGAGGCCACGAACGCCATCTTGTCTGCACGCTTGATCATGCCGTGCATCATCAGCGCGAGCGCTCCAAACACCAGCACCGGAATGGCAAATCCCACCGCGTGATGTTTATAATTTTCCAGCACTCCTGGACGAATCGCGGCCGTCGCAATCAAACCTGTAACTGTCAGCAGAAGTTGCACCGGCCACAACCCTTGAGCGACCTTCCGCGCGCGAGCGTTCAAGTCATCTTCGGTCTTGACCGCAACGTACAGCGACCCATGAGCGGTTAACGTCACGAGTGCGATCACCCCGGTCAGAACCGTATACCAGTCGAGAATGCCGTTCTCCGTACCCACCCGGAAATTCGTCCATAGGGGCTCGAAGAAGTACTGGTCAGGTCTGAGCGGCACTCCGCGGACCACGTTGCCCAAGGCGGCTCCGAAGAAGATGCACAGCAGGGCGCTAGAGACGCTGAAGATCACATCGAAGAAGCCGACCCACACCGGGTTGTGCATGTGCGAGCGCAGCTCAATGCCGATACCGCGCAACATAAGCAGCCATAGCACCATCATCAGCGGCAGGTAGAATCCGCTGAAACTCGAGGCATACAGCAGCGGGAATGCGAAATAGAGAGTGCCGCCAGCTGCGAGAAGCCACACTTCGTTGCCATCCCAGACGGGGCCGATGGCACGCATAATTCTGCGGCGCTCGTCGGCGGTTTTGGTCGCGGCCAGGTAGATCACTCCGGCGCCCAGGTCGAAGCCGTCCAGCACCACATAGGCCGCCACCATCACTGCCACAATCATGAACCAAACAGTTTCCATTTCAATCCTCCCGCCTGTGCGACGCGCCCGCCAGTGCCGGCGGTTCCAATTCCACCCTCGTCAATGAGCCTTTCGGAAGACATTCCGTAGCCTGTCCTTCGTCTGGCCCGTGCTCGATCTCGCGCCGCACCAGAAACAGAAACAGGATTGCCAGCACGGTGTACATGCCCATGAATCCCAGCAGCGTAAACATGCCGTTGCCGGCGGAGACGGTCCTCGAGTAGCCATCCGCGGTGCGCATCAGCGAGTACACCAGCCATGGCTGTCGTCCGATCTCCGCTGTGATCCATCCGGCCGTGTTCGCAATGTATGGGAATGGCAGAGCAAGCAGCAGGGCCCATAAAATCCAGCGACTTTCGAACAGCTTTCCGCGCCACAATAGAAAAGCAGCCACCACCATGATCGCGATAAACAGCGTGCCCAGTCCTACCATGATGTGGTAGCTGTAATAAAGGAGCGCGATGCTGGTCGGCCACTCGTCTTGCGGAAATGCATTCAGGCCTTTGACTTCCGCCTTCCACGCCCGATAAGTGAGAAAGCTGAGCGCATTGGGAATCACGAGTGGATTGTCGATCTTCTTCTCATCCAGGTTCGGTTGACCGACCAGAACCAGCGGGGCTCCCGGCTGGGTGGCAAACAATGCTTCCATGGCAGCCAGCGTCACCGGCTGGTGTTGAGCGATAAGCTTCCCCTGCCCATCGCCCGTGGGAAAAAGCTGAAGCACGCTGAAGATCAAACCGGCCGCCACGCCGGTGCGCACAAAAATACGTCCAGACTCCACGAACTTGCCCCACAACAGGTAGAAGGCGCCGACTGACGCCATGACGAACGCACCCGTGATCACGGCTCCGCTCATGTTGTGCGCATATTGCCACCAGGCCCACGGATTCAGCACCAGCGCCCAGAAACTGGAGAGCTGCACCGAACCGTCTGCGGCTTTGACGTAACCGACCGGATGCTGCATCCAGGCGTCGGTCGCGACGATGAAGAATCCCGACAGCCACGAACCCAGGAATACGGCCACCGCCGAGCACCAGTGTGCGCGCGGGCTCAAGCGCTTCTCGCCGTACAAAAATAGCCCCAGAAACGCCGACTCCAGGAAGAACGCGAACATGCCTTCCATCCCCAGAGTCTGGCCAATCACTCCTCCCGCGAAGCGCGAGAAATGCGACCAGTTGGTTCCGAACTGAAATTCCAGCGGAATGCCGGTTACCACGCCGATCACGAAGTTAATGCCGAAAATGCGCGCCCAGAATCTGGCCGCTTGGTTGTACCTCTCATCATTGCGCCGCAGCCCGAGTGTCTTCAACACCACAATCAAGGGCGCGAGCCCCATGGTGAGTTGTGGAAAAAGATAGTGAAACGTGACGGTGAAGGCAAAGTGGAGGCGGTGAACCAGGAGTGCGCTGTCCATGAGAAATCCTTATGGACGAGAGCTTAAATGTTCAGCGGGGCGGTGAGGTGTGATTCAAATCACAGTTGCTGGAAAAGTTATCGCGCGGCCTTGCGCCGGCGTTCCAGATGCTCCCGGCGGATCTCCCGGCGCCGGCCCGCATCCGTGTAGCGGCGCTGTTGCTCCTCGGTCTCAGGAATAACCGCTGGAACTTTGAGGTGTTTCCCTGCCGCGTCCACCGCCACGAATGTGAGGTAGGCAGAGCCCACGTGCTGAGCGGTATCGGCAATGTAATTCTCCACATACACTTTCACTCCGACTTCCATCGAAGTATGAAATACGCGGTTCACCGAGGAGCGCAGGATCACGAGATCTCCCACCCGCACCGGAACGAGGAAGTCGATGTGATCCACCGAGGCCGTGACCACGTAATTACGCGAATGCCGGTGGGCCGCCATGGCTCCGGCCAGATCGATCCAGTGCATCAAGCGTCCGCCGAGCAGCGCACCCAAAGGGTTGGTATCGTTGGGCAGAACGATCTCCGCCATTTCAGATTGAGAATCGCGCACCGGCCTCGGTCCCAGATTGTCATCTTGCATCGTTTTTCCTTGCTTGCGGGACTTTACTCAGAATTGGATCTCAGGACTTCTTCTTCAGATAAGATTCCAGGAAACATTCCGCCATTTTCTGAATGCGAGCATCATCGTGACCGCGCTGCCAGGTTCCGGATTCCAGATCGATCAGCAGATCGCCATGCGCAACTGGGCGATGATCGCGCTCGCAGACGTACAGCAAACGAAGCACGCGCGCGGGATTATCGGCATGGCGGCCCTCCGGAGTCGACACGGAGAACCGCACCGCATCCCACGCACGCTGCGGCGGAGCCCACGCGCAACTGCTTGCATACCCCAGGTTGCAGAATGCCTCGACAACGTTCTGGCTGGGTGATTCGCCTTTATGCCCGGGGGCGGTGCACTGCCCCGTCCAGCCACAGCCGAGCGGAAGTCTCGCCGGATGTGGCCAGTTGCCATTCTCCAGTCTTGCTGTCGGCATGAAATAGGGACAAGCCAATGTCGTAATCTTCCGCGCTCGAATTTTCGGCGCGCGTAATTTCGGGGAATGATTATTGTATTCACAAGCCTCGCTTCTGACCAGTTACTTCGAGCCGCACGGTTTGTAGTAATCTCGTTCGAGAGACGCCCGCTTCTATGGACCGCATTGCCGCCCTCAACGAAGTGCTCACGCAAAATCCCAAGGATGCGTTTGCACGTTACGGTCTCGCCATGGAATATTCCAGGCAGGGCGACTTCGATCGGGCCTTGGCCGAGTTCGCGCTCCTGCTGGGGAATAATCCCGACTACACGGCCGGCTATTTCATGGCGGCGCAGACGCTGGTCCGCGCGGAAAGATCTGATGACGCGAAGCAGATGCTGCAGGACGGCATCGCCTCCGCCCGGCGCACGGGCAACCTGCACGCACAGTCCGAGATGGAAGCCATGCTCGCCGATTTGCAATAAAAAAACCGGCACTTGTGTGCCGGCAAGAGATGGACGTTGCGATTCTCTAAGCCGCAAGGTTCGACTGCGAGTCGGAACCGTGCTGCTTCACCATCTTGTTGTAGTTGCCCATGATCAGAAGAGGCGCCGGCCACTGGCCCACGAACAGCGCCCAGTCATCTTTTCCCAGGATCTTCAGCACCAAGGAAGTCGCCATACAGCCAATCGCAATTCCTAAGAATGCCGATGAGGGAACTTTCGACGTCTGGCTCTCAATCGCCCCGGTCACGCGATCTTCTCTTTGCCCACTAACTCTGGTTTCCATCACAACCTCACTTAAACAGTAATTTTCCAGCGCGGCAGATAGGTGTTAGATGCGGACGCCGCCCCACGGTTGGTCCAATTGCGCGCCTAGCATCAACAATCCGGAACGCAGTCTCACTTCGCTCCCATGCTTTCACGCAGCCTCTTCTCCTGCTCCTGTGTCCAGTATCCGCAATCCAGCCGAATAAACACGGACGTGTAGGGAATGGTCATCGTGCTTTTCAGCACCAAGATGTGGAACGTCTTGCCCGCCTGGTCCAGCTTAGAGATGATTTCCTCGTGCGGCAGCGATTGCGCCTCCACTTTTCCCCCTTTGATCTGGCCAAATAGCTTGCTCAACGACTCGCGGTAAGCGGTGACTCCCGCCGCGTCACTTTCGGGCACCACTTTCAGTTCCGTGTCGGTAAAGATGACTGGCCGTACATGTTTCGATTTGCCGATATCCTCGAGCACCGCCTGGACAACATCGAGTTGATCGTCTCCGGTGTCCACGGTCTCAATACCACCGCTGGTCTGCAACGGATACGCGGAGTCCACGACCGCAATCCAATTGCGGTGCCCCATCAAGGGCAACTCCTGAGCAACACGCGCCCGCCAGTCGCTTTCTCCCTTTCTGGAAGGCTGTGCTGTAGCGAGACTGGACGCAATTGAAACTGCGACTATGATGATGACCTTCTTTGTCATACGCAACCCAAGACCTCCTCTTCGAATCTTGAAGTGCTCATTGTGGGGCCCTGCAGTCCCTTCTTCGTCGCCACGCGGGAGCCCTCATGTTCTGAGTACCGAATACTGAGAACTGAGAACTGACTACTGAATTACCTCACTAGTCCTTCACTCCAAGCTGCCAGAACAGAAACGAATAGACATCGGTAAATTCTTCGATTTGCTTTGTCACGGGTTTGCCCGCACCATGGCCAGCTTTACTCTCGATGCGCAATAAGATTGGGCGAGTCGCGCTCGACCCATTTCTGGCTTCAGCCTGCATCAACGCCGTCATTTTTTTCGCGTGCATCGGATCTACCCGTGTATCGGTATCCGCAGTCATGAACAACACTGCGGGATACTCCACTCCCGCTTTGACGTGATGGTATGGCGAATAGGCGTACAACCATTTAAATTGCTCGGGATTTTCTGCGCTGCCGTACTCGGGAATCCACAATTTGGCAATCTGGAAATCCTGGTAATGGAGCATATCGAGCAGCGGCACCTGGCACACCACCGCACGAAACAGATCCGGACGCTGCGTAATCATTGCGCCCATAAGCAGGCCGCCGTTCGATCCGCCCTGAATTGCCAGATGCTGCTTGTCTGTATATTTTCCCGAGATCAAATGCTGGGCCGCCGCGATCATGTCATCAAAGACATTCTGCTTTTTATCCAGCATGCCGGCGCGGTGCCAGTCCTCACCAAACTCGGCCCCGCCACGCAGGTTCGCAACGGCATAGACTCCGCCGTGCTCCAACCATAAATACGCCGTGCGGCTGAAGCTCGGCGTCAGGCTGACATTGAATCCTCCATACCCAGTGAGCAGCGTAGGATTTTTCCCGTTCTTCTGCAGACCTTTCTTATGCACCACAAACATTGGGACACGGGTGCCGTCTTTGGAGTTGAACCATTCCTGCTGCACGTCATACGCCGACGCGTCGATTGAAGGTGCATCGACTTTGGTCCACAGCGACGTGGAGCCGTTCTTCAAGTTGTAGCGATAGATCGAGGGCGCGACGGTGAAGGACTGAAATCCGTAAAACACTTCGTCGTGGTTCCACTTGCCGCCCGCGCTATAGACAGTTCCAATGGCGGGCAGCGCCAGATCGTTCAGCTTCTTCCCGTCGAGATCGAAAATCTTCAGCTTCGAAGAGGCGTCCTGCTCGTATTGGGTAAACAGCTTGCCCCCGAAGACCGCGGCGCCCTGCAATACCGCCTCGGATTGCGGAATGAGTTCTTTCCAGGCTTCGCGATCGAAGTTGCCGGCGTCAGTTACGAACACGCGATAGCGCGGCGCATCTTCGTTGGTGGTGATGTAAACCTTGCCATCATAAATGTCGGCGCTATAAAGAAAGTTCTTGCCCGTGGTCAGGCGGATGGGAGCCTTGTCCCCTTTCAGGTCCATCAGAAACAGCTCGGACTTGGTCCAGCCCTCGGAAACGTTGATCAGCAACCAGCGCCCATCATTGGAAAGGGCAACGCCGGGCCAGTCCTCGGGGCCGCGCCCTTCGCCAAAAATTGCATTGTCAGTTTCTACCGGGCTGCCCAACAGGTGGAAATAAACATGGCGGTTGTACATCTCCTGCCCCGCCGGCACCTCGCCCTTCTTGGGATAACGCGTGTAGTAAAAACCGGAGTTGTCGTGCAGCCATGCGATCGAAGCCGCGCGCGTGCGCTCAATGGTGTCAGGCAGAATCGTACCCGTCTTGCTTTCGATCACATGCAGCGTCGACATCTCCGACCCGCTGGGAGAAGTCCCATACGCCACATACTTGCCGTTCTCCGAAGGCTGAAACCAGTCGAGAGCGATGGTGCCGTCGGCGGCAAGAGAATTCGCGTCCACCAGAACGCGATCAGCCCCGTTCACAGAATCGCGTACGTACAGCACCGGCTGGTTCTGCAAGCCCTCGCGGCGAGTATAGAAATAATGATGGCCGGCAAGCACCGGAGCGCTGACGTTGCCGATCGAGAGCAGTTCTGTGAGCCGCTTCTGAATTCCAGCGCGCGCCGGCAAAGGATCCAGCAGAGCGCGAGTGTAATCGTTCTCCTCAGCGACCCACTTCTGCACTTCAGGAGAGTCCGCCCTTTCAAGCCAGCGATAGTTGTCAATCACCCGCGTACCATGAAAGTAATCGGCCAGCGGCCGAGGTGTCGCCACGGGAGGCGAATCCGGCACCCGCGAAGAAGACTTTGAATCCGCACCTACCAGCAATAAAGAACAAACGAAGAGAAGCAAACGCCCTCCCATACCCACCTCAAACCCAGCGTACCGTATTTTCAGGAGCCGCGTCGCGATGTTATGATGATGGGGTCAACCACACTCCTCAGTAGCTCAATGGCAGAGCATTCGGCTGTTAACCGAAGGGTTGTAGGTTCGAGTCCTACCTGAGGAGCCATTCTTTTGGCGGATAGATCGTCCTATCCCAGTTGTACCTGCCTGCCGAAAGTGTCGTTTCGATTTCCAAGTCCACGAAGTGAGGAGTTCGATTACTCTAGTGCAGACGCCTTGGGGAGGCCGCTTTTGCCGGAAACGCAGGACGCTCTCTGGTATAAGAACGCCGTTTTCTATCAGGTACACGTGCGCGCGTTTTACGACAGCAACGGAGATGGCGTCGGGGACTTCCAGGGCCTGGCTCAAAAGCTCGATTATTTAAGGGACCTGGGGATCAATGCCATCTGGCTGATGCCTTTCTTCCCTTCCCCGTTGCGCGATGATGGCTACGACATTGCGGACTACCGCTCAGTCCATCCGCTCTACGGGACTTTGCAGGACTTCAAGGACTTTCTTGCCGCGGCGCACGAACGGCAGCTCCGCGTGGTGATGGAGATGGTCCTAAACCACACCTCCGACCAGCACGCATGGTTCCAGGAGTCGCGCAGTTCCCGCGACAACCCGCGGCGGAATTGGTACGTCTGGAGCGAGACTGATACTCCATACCGCAGCGCGCGGATCATCTTTATCGATACCGAGATGTCGAACTGGGCGTGGGACCCGATCTCGAAGGAGCACTACTGGCATCGCTTTTTCAGTCACCAACCGGATCTGAATTATGACAATCCGGCGGTGCGAGAAGAGATGTGGGATGTGATGAAGTTTTGGCTGAACATGGGCGTGGATGGCTTCCGCCTGGACGCGGTTCCGTACTTGATCGAGCGCGAAGGCACCTCGTGCGAAAACCTGCCAGAAACTCACATCGTTATCAAGGAACTGCGCGCCAAACTCGACAGGGAATATCCCGGCCGCATGCTGCTGGCGGAAGCCAATCAATGGCCCGCCGACCTGCGCCCGTATTTCGGTACCGGGGACGAGTTCCACATGGCCTTCCATTTCCCCCTCATGCCGCGCATGTTCATGGGACTGAAGCTGGAAGACCGCAAGCCGATCACGGAAATCCTGGCCCAGACTCCGGAGATTCCAGCCTCCTGCCAATGGGCGCTGTTCCTGCGCAACCATGACGAACTGACCCTGGAAATGGTCACAGACATGGAACGCGATTACATGTACGACTCGTATGCGAGGGACAAGACGATGCGGCTGAACCTCGGCATTCGGCGGCGCCTGGCGCCGCTGCTGGAGCACGATCGCCGGCGCATCGAATTGATGAATGGCATGCTGATGTCGCTTCCCGGGACGCCCATCATTTATTACGGAGACGAGATCGGGATGGGCGATAACGTGAATCTAGGCGACCGCAACGGGGTGCGAACGCCCATGCAGTGGAATGGCAGCTGGAATGGCGGGTTTTCCAACGCTGACCCCGAGAGCCTCTACTTTCCGCTGATTCAAAATCCGGTCTATGGATATCAGGCAGTGAACGTCCTATCGCAGAAGCGCAGTGAACACTCACTGCTCTCCTGGATGCAGCACATGATCAGGCTGCGCCGCTCAACTCCGCTGTTCGGTTCAGGATCGATCGAATTTCTGTATCCTAAGAACCATCGTGTGCTCGCCTACGTTCGCCAGCAGGGGGATCAGGCCATTCTGGTGGTCAACAATCTTTCCAGTTCTGCGCAGGCGGTTGAACTGGATCTGCGGCGCTACAAGGGCAAAATACTGATTGAAATGTTCGGCGGCAATCTCTTCCCACGCATCGGAGATCTGCCATACCTTTTAACCATGGGACCATACCAGTTCTACTGGTTCAAACTGCGGCGAATCTGATTTGATGGTCGCGTAAATAGATGGCAGACGAGAGCATACTGAGCGACGATTTCATTCGCCAACTGATTGACGTGGGCGAGGTGGATATTCTCGTCGGGGTACCTACGCATAACGACGCCAAGACCGTCGAGCCCGCCATCCGCGCCATACAGGAGGGGATCGTAAAGACGTTCCCGCGGGAGCGAGCGGTCATCCTCAACGCTGACGGGGGATCGAACGACGGCACTCCCGACGTGATCATGGGAGCGTCCATCGATGAACTGCATCGCAGCTTCAACGGATACACCCTTCGGACGCTGCACGCCATCAGCACGCGGTACGGAAATAATCCTTCCAGCGCGGCGGCATTGCGCACCATACTGGCGGCGGCCGAATTGCTGCGCGCGAAAGCGTGCACCGTGATTTGTCCGGAGTCTGCGAACATTGAGGCGGAGGGGGTCGCGAACCTGCTGCGCCCGATCTACCGCGAGCACTTCGATTTCGTAGCGCCGATTTACCGACGGCACAAATTCGAAGGCGTCCTGCTGACGAATTTGCTCTATCCCATGACCCGCGCTCTATTCGGCCAGCGAGTGCGCGAGCCTTATGCTTCCGAATTCGCCTTCTCCGGCCGTTTGGGAAGCCAGTTTCTGAACCGGCATCAATGGAGTGAAGAGTTCAAGGACTACGACCCGGAACTGGAACTCACGGTTACCGCGCTCTCAGACGGTTGTCGTGTCTGCCAAACTTTTCTGGGCACGCGCAGCCCAACCAAGCGGCAAGCTCGCGACCTGGTGGACGCGATGCGCCAAACGGTCGGTGTCCTTTTCTCAGCACTGGACGGCACGTTCGCGATGTGGAGCGGGAAGACTGCCTCGCAACCGGTGCCCACAAACGGGCCTGAATTCGAGCTTTCCGTCGATCCCTTGCGGGTCAATCGCAAGCAGCTGAAAGAAATGTTTTCAGCCGGCGTGATCGAATTGGAATCAGTTCTCAAGTCCATCCTCACTTCGGGGACGCTCAGCGAACTTCAGCAGCTCGCAAAAGCGGCCGAAGACGAGTTCCGCTTCCATGCAGAACTATGGGTCAAGAGCGTCTATGAATTCGCCGCTTCATACCACAAGGCGGTCATGAGCCGTGACCACATTGTGCAAGCTCTGGTCCCACTGTATCGCGGACGAATGTTCACCTTCCTTGTCGAAAACCGTACTGCTTCGGCAGCCGAGGTGGGCAAGAACATCGAAAGCCTTTGCCTGGAGTTCGAGCGACTCAAGCCCTATCTACTCGAACTGTGGAATGGCAGAAAGTGAGACAACGATGCGCGACATCATTGTAGGAGAACTGACGCAAGCAGCGCAGGAGATTTTCAGGGATTTTGCCCACCTGCTACCGCGGCTCATTGTCATGTTGGTCATCGTGTTCGTGGGATGGCTCATCGCCTACATCATCCGGGCCATTCTTCGCAGCATCCTGCAATTCGCAAAATTCGACCGGCTCTCCGAACGTGCGGGTGCATCGCAACTGCTCACGCATGCGGCACTTCCCACTCCCACGGAATTAGTGAGCCGCTTCGTCTTCTGGATCGCATGGATCGGTTTCATCATGCTCGGCATCAGCGTCCTGGGGATTGGGGGATTACAGGAGCATGTAGAGAGATTCTTCTTCTTTCTGCCCCGGCTGTTTGTTGCCCTGCTCATCCTCTTCTTTGGACTGCTCGTTGCCAGCTTTTTCGCGCGCGCAGTCCTGCTGGCATCGGTCAACGCGAATTTTCCCTCGCCGCGCCTGCTCAGCATCTCTGCGCGCACGATCATTATTATTTTCGTTCTGTCCATGGTTTCCGAAGAACTCGGAGTAGCTGATCAAACTGTTCTTTTGGCGTTTGGAATCGCGTTCGGAGCCGTCATGCTGGGACTGTCCATAGCCTTTGGAATCGGCGGCAAGGATTTGGCCCAGCAGTTTCTGGAAAACCGCTTTCTTCGCGAGAGAAGGATGGAGAAAGAAGACGAACCGTCTCCTCTGTGAGCGCGGACTACATACATCATCGTTCGATTGTGCGGGCTACGGCGGTCAGGCAGCCTGGCTGTAAGCAATCGTGCTAAGCAAAGCATTCGCGTCCTGCCGGGAATCGAGGCGGGTATGCTGCACCACGATCGGGACATCCGATTCGATCACGCTGGCATAGTCCTTTCCCCGGGGAACCGGCTCCGGATGCCGCAGGTCATTAAATCGCAGATGCTTGGTTCTTCTGGCGGGAACGGTGACTGAATACGGTCCCACCGGATCGCGGTCAGAAAAATAAATCGTGATGTGCACGTGCGCGTCCTTCTCGGTCGCATTGAGCAGGCATGCAGTCTCGTGGCTGGTCATCTCCGGCTCCTTACCATGACTCGCGGCCGGAATGTAACCTTCAGCAATCGCCCAGTACTTTTGTCCGATTGGCTCCTTCATTTTCTCCTCCAGAACACGTTTTTCTGTTGATTCGACCTCATGCGGGTTTCTAAGCGATCAGACTCTCCATGACATCTTCAATGCGCTCGGAAACATTGGCCGTCAAAGACCATGGACTGGGCTGCCGTAGAATGTGCAGTGTGCCGCGTTTGTCGAGCACATCAAAGCGGGTTCGATTTCCCTTTCGATAAAAGTGAATACTGACGACGGCCTTGCCGACATGCAGATTTCGCAAAGTGATTTGCGGAAGCCAGTCCGGCAATTCCGGATCAAGCAGCAGCGTCTTCATGGGAGCAAAAGGATAAATCCCAAGCATTGCCTGAACGATGGAGAATAGACTTGCGGCTGACCAGGCTTGGGGCCAATTCGTCTTCGGATAGAGGGCCGGAAAGGGATGCTCAGGGTCGCGAGGATGTCCACTGAAACATTCCGGGAGCCGGTTATAGTCGAACAGGGTGCTGGTCTCGAACATCGCACGGGCGATGGTGTGCAACTCGTCGATTAAGCCAAAGCGCATCATGCCCATGGCGAAACTGCCGTGCTCCACGGGCCAGACCGCGCCGCAATGATAGCTGTAAGGATCGTAAGCGGGGTGATCCGCCGACAGAGTGCGCACACCCCAACCACTGAACATGTCGTCCTGCAAGATTCTACGGGCAACCTTCAGCGCGGCATCCTTATGCACAATGCCACAGGCCAGCAAGTGGCCCGGGTTCGACGCGATCGACTTGATTTGCCGGCGCTTGGAATCGAGTCCGAGAGCAAAGAAATTTTTATCGGGCATCCAGAAGCGATCATTGAAACGCTTTTTGAGTTCTCCGGCTTCCTGAAACATTCGGCGCGCCAGATGGCGATCTCCCATAAACCAAAGGAGTTCCGACATTCGCATTTTGGCCACGTAAACGAAGGCCTGCTCTTCGCAGGTCGAAATTGGCGGATCCACGATTTGCCCGTTCTCGTAAACAATGGCGTCACGGGAATCTTTCCATCCCTGATTCTCATTGCCTTGGTGGCTGCGGGATTTGTAGTCGTAGAACCCGTCCCCGAACAGGTCCGTATATTCATCTTTCCACCTCAGAGCGCGCAACGCGGGTTCCAGCAGAGGTTGAATAGAGCGCTTGTCTCCGGTCCAGTGCCATAGTTCAGACAAGACCACCGGATAGAACGATGACGTGGTGGCTGCGCCGTAGTAGCGGGTCCGGGGATTGTAAGCAAGCGAGGCAAGCGGTCCGGTGTGAGCCTCGTGCAGCATGCGGCCCGGCTGTTCATCGCGCCAGTCGTTTACGACACGCCCCTGCCACTTGGGCAGTTCGCACAAGGCGCCTTGCATCATCTGCGTGGAGGCAAGTGCCGCCTGCCAGCCTGCGGTGAGGGTATCTCTTCCGAAGAATGCAATGTAAATCGGGAGGCCTGCCGCGGTGACCCATGCCCGGTCGGCATGGTCCAGGTCGGGGAGCCGTAGATCTGCGAGATCGTGCTTGGCTTGCAAGAGCGCTGACTCCACTACTCCAGCCAGGATCGGATCAGATTTGGTTTGGAAGTGAGTGCTCTCGTCGAGAAAGATATGCCGCTTCCGATCGAGTTCGTTGCGGGTGCCGAAGAACTGGCGGCAGTGATACAGAGGCGGCAACGTGGTTTCCTCAATCCTGGGAGTGAACTTGACGCAGGTATGCCAGGATTTGCCCGGCTTGAGGCGAATTTCAAATTTCAGTTTCGAGTCGCGGTATTGCACAGTCGAATCCGCGTTCTCGATGCTCACGACCAATCCGCGATGAATTCGGGCTGTACCGGTGTTTCCCTGATGGGAGTAAGTGTGTTTCGCGCGATAGTCGTAGCTCAGTTCGGCCCGCCGCGCCGACAGTTTTCGCCAACGCCGCGTCAACTTGCCATGCTGCTTTCTCTTGAAGGTCTCCGCCTGGTCGGAGAAGTCGGCGTCTAGTTCGATTTCAAATGCAAAGCTCGTGTCGGCCTGCGTGAAGTTTGTGAAATCGATGTCCTCATGGATCCCCAGCCCCACGGTGCGGGACACCCGCAGCTCGAGGGTTTCTTCAGACTGCGGCTCCATCTCTCCGGACCCGGTATCTTCCTTCCATTTCAGCCCGGGGGGACGAGTAATGTAGTAACCGAGCCACGAGTGTTGCTCCACGTTGGAAACCACGACTCTTTGCGGCTCGCAACCGTTCACGTAATAGCGATAGCGCGAGAGCACCCGGGTCTCATAGGCAAATAGTCCGTGTCTGGGGTATGCATCAATTGAGCCGTCGAGGTTGGTGGCCAACACTACGCGCCCCTGGCTGCAATAAATTGTCTTGGGCCGAGGCTCTATTTTGGCAAGCGACCTGTAGGGGCGCTCACTCATATGGTCGGAGTGACCTGAACGCGCGGGTTTACTCATCGTTGGGATTTAGTGTTCATCCTCTTTTCTTCGCCAAAGCCAAGCCCGCGGCCGCCAGACCGAGCGCGCCCAACGTGACTACCGCCGCGCGGACCATGGATTTCTTCTGGTCGAGTTTTCGAGGGTCCACAAACTGCTTCTCCGGATACATGCCGTCCATGGTTCCCGTCCTATCGTCGAGGCCCATTTTCAACACCTCGGCAAGGTGCAGAGCGCGGCGATTCGTTTGCTGGGCAATCTGTTCCTTGCAACTAAATCCGTCCGCGATAATGATTGTGGACAGACCAGCCTTTCGAACCTCAGGCAGCAGAACACGTTCGCCGCACGCCACTGAGACTTCATATTTATCTTTCTCATATCCGAACGAACCGGCCATCCCGCAGCAACCGGAATCGAGGACTTGAGCGTCGAGCGCCATTTTGCTCATCAGCGTTTCTTCTTCCTTGAAGCGCATGATCGCCTTGTGATGGCAGTGTCCTTGAACCATCGCTTTTCGCTGCAGCTTGGGGGGCTGGTACCCGGGCAATTTGTTATCCAGAAATTCGGACAAGGTGAAGGTGTTTTCCTTCAGCCATCCGGCTTGCTTCGAGTCAGGGAACCAACTGTGCATCTCGTCGCGAAATACAGAACAACAACTCGGCTCAAGCACGACCATAGGAGTTCCGGCTGAAATGTAGGGCTCAAGAGCTTTCAGCTCCCGTTGCAGATAAGCGTTCGCCGTGTCGAGAAAGCCGTAGTCGTACAGCGGACGACCGCAGCAGTGGTGGCCTTGGAGCACCTGCACGTCACAACCCGCGTGCTCGAGCACCTCAACTGCCGCCCGCGCGGTTTCCGGCATGAAATAGTTGTTGAACGTGTCGGCCCATAGGAGAACCTTTTGTCCACTGTGTGGACGGGTGTCACGTTTGCGGAACCATGATTGGAAAGTTTCCGCCGCAAATGCCGGGATCTGTCGCTTGAGGGGAACTCCACCAATTAACTTCGTGATTGTGGACAGCCCTGGGAGTTGCGTAAACAAATTCACAAACCCCGGAGCCATGGAGGCCAGGCGCGCCCATTTGTCGACCCAGCCGAAGGCATAGGCGTATTTTGGACGAATGCGACCTTCCCAGTAATGGGCCAGGAATTCCGCCTTGTACGTCGCCACGTCAACGTTGACCGGGCAGTCGCCCTTGCATCCTTTGCAAGAGAGACAAAGATCCAACGCCTCCTTGATGTTTTGGTCGCGCCATCCATTGGTGATGACGCCGCCATGCATCATTTCGAAGAGCAGGTGAGTACGGCCGCGGGTCGAGTGCATTTCCTCACCCGTGACCATATAGCTGGGGCACATGGTGTCCTGCTCGCCTTTGCCCTCGTGGCGCCGGCATTTCCCAATTCCAACGCAGCGCAATGCCGCGCGCGAAAACTGCCCCTCATCGTCGGGATATTTGAAATAAGTCTCAGGGTTCCAGGGATGATATTCGGCGCCCAAGCGCAAGTTCTCATCAATGCGATAGGGGTCAACCACCTTCCCCGGATTCATTTTCCAATCCGGATCCCAGATCGACTTGAATTCGCGAAACGCCTCAATCAACTCGTTGCCGAACATCTTGTACAGGAATTCAGCCCGAGCCTGCCCATCGCCGTGCTCGCCGGAGAGGGAGCCATCATAGCGAGTCACCAAATCAGTGGCCTCTTCCATGAAGGAGCGCCATTTGCGAATGCCGGCGTCGCTGAACAGGTCGAAATCGACGCGGCAATGAATGCATCCCTGCCCAAAGTGCCCGTAGAGCGCCGGATTATATTGATACTTGTCATACAGCTTGCGCAGATCGCGCAGATAATTCCCGACTTTATCCGGAGGGACGGCCGAGTCTTCCCATCCCGGCCAGGAGAGCGGCTCGCCAGGCACAAATGCGGTTGCGCCCAAGCCAGACTCTCGCACTTCCCAGATTCTCTGCTGATCGGCCTCGTCGGTGTACAGTTTCATGCTGGGGTGTCCGGCGGCTTGCAATGCTTTCATGGCCTCTCGCGCGCGCTCTTCGGCCTCTTCTTTAGTGCCCGCACCGAACTCGGCAACCAGCCAGCCCTTGCCCTCCGGCAATTCAGAGAGATCTTCCATCTGCCGCATTTTCTTTTTCTTGACATTGTCGATCAGCCGTTCATCGAGGCCTTCCAGGGCAATCGGACCATAGTTCACCAGTTCAGAAACGTGATCGCCTGACTCGTACACGCTGGGATAGCCGAGCACCAGCAACACACGCTTGGGATAGCTGAACATCAGGCGCACTTTGGCTTCCAGAATCGTCACCAGAGTGCTCTCGCTACCCACCAGCGCCCGGGCGATGTTGAAGCGTCCATCCTCACCGGGAATCAACTGGTCCAGGTTGTAGCCCGAAATGCGCCGCGGGATGCGCGGGTATTTCTCCGCTACCAACTTGGAGTATTTGCTGCGCAGACTTTTCAATCGTGAATAAATCTCTCCCGTTCGGCCACCACGCCGGATCTCCTCTTCCAACTTCTTGTCGTCCATCCAGCCGACGGTCATTTGGGTACCGTCGTAGAGCAACACATCCATCTCGTGGACGTTGTTCGCTGCGGTGCCGGCCATTTGCGCGTGCGCGCCGCAGGAGTTGTTTCCCAGCATCCCGCCGAAGGTGCAATGATTGTGCGTCGCGGGATCGGGGCCCCAAGTGAGGGTGTGCGGCTTTGCCGCGTTGCGCAGCGTGTCGCAAATTGTTCCCGGCAGCACGCGGGCATACTTCTGCGCCGGATTGAGCTCGAGAATGTGGTGCATGTACTTGGTCCAGTCGATCACGACAGCGACGTTGCAACACTGCCCGGCAAGACTGGTGCCGCCTCCACGGGACAGCACGGGAGCACCAAACTTGCGCGATGCAGCCACGGTCTGCACGACATCCTCTCGGGACTTGGGGACGACCACGCCGATCGGAACCTGGCGGTAGTTGGACGCGTCGGCGGCGTAAAGAGCCTTACTGCCCGCGTCGAAACGGACTTCCCCTTCAACGTTCCTTTGCAGTTCCTTCTCCAGCGCTGGGACGTCGATGTCGCGTGATTGTGTTCGCCAGGAACGGTGCAACTCTTCTGTGGAGACGAGCGGAATTCGGCTCGCAGACATGATTTCCTCCCCTATGCAGCGAAGCGCTGCACATCAGCTTGCTTCAGTTCGATTCCCATGCCGGGCCGTGACAGATCGGGCCGTAACTCCCCGTTCACTGGCTGCAATACGCCGTCAAAGAACATGTTTTCGATGCGAACGTGGTCGTGAAAATATTCGAGATTACGCAGGCGGGGAGCGGCACAACCGACGTGAGCGTGTATGGCGGGTGCGGTGTGAGCGGAAAGAGGCAAACCGTACGCGTCGCACACACTGGCCGCTCGCAGAAATCCAGTGATGCCGCCGCAGCGGGTGGCGTCGGCCTGCAGCACATCAACGGCTTGCGCATCCAGCATTCGACGGAAGTAGAACGTCTCATAGCCATACTCTCCCGCCGCTATCTCCATTCCCGCGGGGCCACGATTCCTCATGAATCGCAAACCGGGGAGATCATCGGAAGAGACTGGTTCTTCAAACCAGGTCACACCGAACTCAGAAAACTTCTCCGACTGCGCTAATGCCTGCTTTCGGCTGTAGGCCCCGTTGGCATCTACAAAGAGTTCTGCTTCAGGGCCGATTCCCTGGCGAGCCACCCGCACTCGATGAATATCAGCTTGCGCATTCCGACCGATTTTCATCTTCACGCGCGGGATCCCTTGCTCCACCCAATCAGAGAGCTGCTTCTGGAGTTGCGAATCGGAGTACGAGGTGAATCCACCGCTGCCGTAAATCGGCACCGCTTGCCGTGCCGCTCCGAGCAACGTGACCAAAGGCAAGTCGAGCAAGCGCGCCTTCAAGTCCCAGAGTGCCGTATCCACCGCCGAAATGGCCATGGACACGATTCCAGGCCTGCCGAGGTTTCTCGTACGCCGCACCATCGCGTCCCAGCAAGCGGGAATCGCCGTGACAGCGCGGCCTTCGACGACTGTGGCGAGGGTGTCGTGAATCAACTGGCCGGTTGCTGAATCCGCATAGGTGTAGCCGATGCCAGTCTGGCCACCTGCCGTAGCCCGGACCAGCACTATGGTTGTGCTGTCCCATTTCAGAGTTCCATCGGATTCAGGGAAATCGGTCGGGATACGATATATTTTGACCGCTACTTTCTCGATCGCCACCTCGCCGGAAGGCACGCGGAATGGCTGGGTTTTCATGATTGCTCACGATCCAGCAAATGCCCTATTGCTCTCGCATCCATGTTGTTCGACTCTACAAATTAGAGATGACAATTCGACGCGAAGCGATGGCGGTGAAATTCGCGATAAAGGATTATTGAGTGAAAAGAGAAACAGTGGTAATCACCGGTGCATCGGCCGGCCTGGGTAGAGCCATTGCCAGAGAATTCGGAAGGCATGGTGCGAATGTAGCTTTGATTGCGCGTGGAATCGATGGGCTCAAGGCGGCGCAACGTGAAATCGAAGAGCTCGGAGGTCGCGCGCTTATCTTGCCCCTTGATGTAGCGGATAGCAAAGCGCTGGAAGCAGCGGCGGCTACGGTCGAAGATCAGCTGGGCCCGATCGACATCTGGATTAACGACGCGATGGTTTCGGTTTTCTCGCCGGTGAAAGAAATGTTGCCCGAGGAATATAAGCGCGTAACGGAAGTTACGTATTTGGGATTCGTCTACGGCACGCTGGCCGCGCTGAAGCGTATGTTGCCACGCGATCGCGGAACCATTGTTCAAGTAGGATCGGCCTTGGCTTACCGCAGCATCCCCTTGCAGAGCGCGTACTGTGCCGCCAAACACGCGATTTCGGGATTCACGGATTCGCTGCGCTGCGAACTGCTTCACGACAAGAGCAAAGTTCGCGTCACCATGGTTCACATGCCGGCGCTTAACACTCCACAATTTGGGTGGGTGAAGAGCCGGTTGAAAAATAAGGCACAACCTGTTCCGCCGATTTTCCAGCCGGAGGTAGGCGCACGGGCGGTGTACTGGGCGGCGCATCACAAGCGACGTGAGCTGTACGTGGGCATGTCTACTGTGGAAGCGATCGTAGGCAACAAGATCGCGCCCGGAACGCTGGATCGCTACTTAGGAAGGACGGGTTACGCTTCGCAGCAAACCTCCGAGCCAGACTCCCCGGACCGTCCCAATAATCTATGGGACCCCCTGCCCGGAGATCATGGCGCGCACGGGTCGTTTGACCAGCATGCTAGCGGGAAGAGCTGGGAACTCCGTGTAAGCCTGAACCGCGCATGGTTGGCGGCAGGCTTCACGCTTGGAGCGGCCAGCGCAATTTTTGCGGGATTGAGAAGTAGTGGACGTAAGCTGGACAGGAGATCTGTTCCGCGCCTACTCCACAAGCTGGCATAGGCGCCGCCTTTGCTCAAAACCCCTGCTTGTCTTGCGGCCGGTTCCGGTACGATGCAACTTCTTTCCTTAACATCTCCTCCGCTTGCGCCAGAGTCAGATTGTCCGGCACGCGCTTAAACTCACAGCGAGAGAACTGTTGCTGCTCGCCGATGGTTTTGAAGAAAAGTGCCCTGCCGGTCATGTGCACGTTCAGCACAGTCAATTCCCAATATCCAGGCGCGACTGGCTCTTGTTTGACCTCGAAGCTGCCACCTTTGTCGAGATGCCCCAGCAGGCCGCCGAGGAACTTGACCCCATTGGTGAGATGTCCGCTCATTTCCGCGAGCCGGTTTTGTTTCTCGTCTACCCATAGGCTGCCGTCCATGGAATGAAAGACTTCCTCCTCGAAACTATGGGAGCGGAAATGAGGGTTCGGCTTGAATTTGAGCTGCACCCGGTCGCCCTGGCGGGCGCCGTAGGTGTAGATAAATGCCTCTGGGAGCATTTTTAGCATCCGGCGGCTTCGGGAATAGTCTTCACTCTTTTCTTTGCGCGATTTTTGCGCGGCCGCCGGATCGTTGACGAGCTGCTGGATGCGGCTTTCAGCTTTTTCCTGTTCCGTCCTGGCGGGCGGATGACCATTGATCAGAAGCGGAAGCTGCAACTCGCCTTTGGGGGTCTGTATGACTGCGTCCACTTCGCTGCCGGAGTCGGGCTTGCGGGTTTGGATGCGAAACATCCAGTGACTTTTGTCCTGATCCTCGACGCGCACCTCATTTTCGAGAACGCGGCGAGCAAGATCGTTCGCGGAAATTGCCGGAGATTGAGCGGCCAGCGGTGGATGAAGAATCAGCAGCAAGAAACTGGAGGCGAGGACCGGCGTCATCCTCAAGCGCGAGCACGCTTCACCATGGATCCAGTTTCTCAGTCGCGATACCAGCCATGACGCGTTAGCGGCAGGCCGTCCTCGGGTAAGCCTTTCAACAGCAACGTATGATAACTGTTCAAGCGCCCGGCCAGGAATCGATGAGCCGAGCCCGCCATATATAAGCGCCAAATCCGAAACGTAGTGTCGTCGGTCAGGCGTCGAGCCTGCTCTGCATGCTCCTCGAGGCGCAGCACCCACTCGCGCAGCGTGAGGCCATAGTGCTCGCGGAGATTCTCCAAATCTCTGACCTCGAACCCCGCTCCTTCGGCAGCTGTAAGAGCGGTGCTGATGGGGACCAGATCGCCATCGGGAAAGACGTAACGATCAACGAACGATGCGCCACGGCGTTGTTCCATGGCATTGGCGGAGACGCCAGAGTTCAAGAAGAGGCCACCAGTTTTCAGCCTTCGCGATGCCATCTGGAAAAAGTCCGGCAACAGCTTCTCGCCGACGTGTTCGAACATGCCCACACTGACAATTTTGTCGAACAACTGATCCGACTCCAAGTCGCGATAATCGCAAACTTCGACCCGGCATTGCTGGTTCAGGCCTGCATCTCTGATGCGCTCTCGCGCGGCATCAGCCTGTGAGATGCTCAAGGTAATACCCACTGCCCGCACTCCAAAATGAGTGGCAGCGTAGGTCAGCAAACCACCCCAGCCGCAACCGATATCCAGCAGAGTTTCGCCCTGGGTTAGACGCAATTTTCTGCAGATATAGTCGAGTTTCCGTTTTTGCGCGGCCTCGAGGTCGTGCTCGTCCCAGGTGTGGAAATAGGCGCTGGAATATTGCATTGTGCTGCCAAGGAAGAGAGCGAAAAAATCGGGTGGAAGATCATAGTGATATCGGACGGCTTGGCTGTCGCGTTTTTTTGAATGCAACGGACCGGCCAAAGTCCTGCCGCGGTGCTCCGGCAAGGGGCCGTCATCCTGATTCGGCAAGTCCCGAAAACGTCGAAGTAGGTGCAAACGATCCGAAACGCCAGTGTCCCCAAACGCCAAGAGATGATCGGAAAGCTCAAATACCGTTTCGATGTTTCCCTGAATATCTACATCGTCGTATATATAAGCCTCGCCCAAGCTCAGTTCGCTCGGATCAGTACACAATCGCCGAAGGGTTCCGGGATATTTGAGTACCAGCGTGCAGCGAGGGGACTGCGTGCCCCAGACTTGGCCGTCCCAGAAACGGACTTGCAGATGGTGTTTGGGATAGTCCCGCAGGAGTTCGTCGAGGAAACGGATGCACTGCGCCGAGGTGGCATGGTGCTGAAGAGGGGAACTCGCGATCAAGTCGATCAAACCCATTGCAAGTCTAGGGGCGGCTAATGCTGTTTCTCCACTATCAATACTTATTGCTGCCAGCATCTTCCTCAATCAGCAGTTTTCTGTAGGGCGGAGGCAGGAAGGCCCCGAACAACCCCACCGTCGGGCGTGGTGTTCTATGATGAAAACCAGGAAGACAGCCTTGAGCGAAGCCACCTTGACGCCCTCCGCTAGTCCCAAGATCAAGGCGGACGCCTATTTCTTCGACATCGATGGCACGCTGATGGTGAGTCGTGACTTGGTGCACTGGCACGCGATGCATCAAGCCATGCTCGAGGTATATGGTCTGGATGCCAATTTCGACGGGATTCCCTACCACGGTAAGACGGATGTTGCCATCCTGCGAATGGCACTTACGCGGCGAGGGATCTCAGATTCCGCTTTCTACGACAAACTGCCGTCGGCGCTGGCAGTCATCCGCAGAGAAGTCTCTATTAATGTGGCCGGATTCAAACCAGATGTATGCGCCTCGGTCCCGAAGTTGCTAGCGGAAATTCGCGGACTCGATAAGTTGCTTGGGGTCGCCTCCGGGAATCTGGAGAACGTTGGCTGGCACAAGCTTACAGCTGCCGGTATTCGCCATTTCTTCACCTGTGGAAGCTTCGGCGATGGATTTGAATTGCGCGTGGGGATTTTTGATCACGCAGTTTCGACGGCGAAGAGCCGGCTGGGAAGTTCGGCTTCGGTGTGCTTTTTCGGGGACACCCCGGACGATATCGACGCTGCCCGCATGGTGAATGCACAAATAGTCGCGGTTGGTACAGGGATCTTCTCGGTAGCAGAGTTGGCGCGCTTCAAACCAGATCTCTGCTGCAAATCCTGCGCTGAGATGCTGGGGCGGCTTTGGTGACTTTGGTGCGGCATGTGGTCGCGACCTCTTGCCGCAGCTAAGTACCCGGCGTAGGCTTCGGTCAGAGTCAACATCTACAGTGTTTTCTGTATTCATGAAAAGATTTCCGGTCCTGATGCGCGTCCTCTCGGAATCGCGCAATTCTTCAGTGCCCTTGCTCCTGATTGCGGGGTTAAGCCTGCTGTCGCTGCCACTGACATTGCTCTATCCGCTGCCGCTCAGACTGGTGGTGGACAATGTTTTGAGCCACCGGCCTCTGCCACCCTTTCTCGCCAACATCTTCCCGCTGCACTCAGCTGAGTTCGTGGCCATTGCTCTGGTTCTCGGGATCGCGGTAGTGGTGAATCTGCAAGGTTTGGCCTCGTGGTGGTTGCAAACTTATGTGGGAGAAAAACTGGTTTGGGATTTTCGCGCCAAACTCCTCAACCATGTGCAGCGCCTTCCCTTGTCGTTCCATGACCGCTACGGCGCGACGGATTCGGTTTATCGTATTCAACACGATGCTCCCGCGGTCCAGTATGTAGTTATCCAAGGTCTGATTCCTCTCTGCACCTCATTGTTCACGCTGGTGGGAATGATCTTCGTGACGGTCCGCATCGACACTTCCCTGGCTCTGGTCGCATTGGGCATCACACCCATCCTGCTGATGTTGACGGTTGCTGCGAGCCAGCATGCGCGCAGACAGTCCGAAACCGTGAAAGCTCTGGACACGCGGGCGATGTCGGTCATTCAGGAGGTGATGGGATGCATTCGCGTGATCAAAGCCTTCGCGCAGGAAGATGCTGAACACGAAAGGTTTGTCCGCAGATCGACGCTGAGGCGCACGGGACAGGTAAGGCTTGCTCTCTCGCAGGCCGTCTACAACATGCTCATTGGCCTGACCATTGCGGGCGGAACAGCGGCCTCGCTTTATATCGGGGTGCTGCACGTGCGCGGCGGCATTTTGACCGTTGGATCGCTGCTGGTCGTGATGGCGTACATCGCGCAGCTTTATCAACCGCTTCAAGCCCTGACCAACAAAACCAGCGACTTGCAAGCCTGGATGATAAGCCTGCAACGCTGCTTCACGATTTTGGACAGTGTGCCGGAAATTGAAGAGAGCCCACACGCGCTGCCGCTACACAAAGCTATAGGCGAGTTCGAGTTCCGCAACGTATCCTTTGAATACGGCACAAGCGGCCGCGGACTTCACGGCACGTCGTTCAAGATCCCCGCGGGTTCGCGAGTAGGAATCGTAGGCACCACCGGGGCGGGCAAGACAACGCTGCTAAACCTGATCATGCGTTTTTACGATCCGACGGAGGGCGAGGTTCTTCTCGATGGGGTTGATTTGCGGCACTACCGAATCGCCGACTTGCGCCGCCAGTTCGCAGTCGTCCTGCAGGAACCGGTGTTGTTCGACGCCAGCATCGCAGAAAATATAGCCTATGGGAAACGCAACGCGACCGACCAGGAAATTGTCGCTGCTGCCAAAGCTGCGTCCGCGCATGACTTCATTTCGAAAACGAATCGCGGATACAACACGAACGCTGGCGAACGGGGAACGAGCCTTTCAGGCGGAGAGCGTCAGCGCATATCTCTGGCGCGAGCTTTCCTTCGCGATGCGCCGATCCTCATTCTGGATGAACCCACCAGTTCGGTGGACACTACGACGGAGAGTTCGATCATGAATGCCACTGCCCTGCTGATGCAAGGCAGAACCACATTCATGATTGCGCATCACCTCAATACACTACGCTACTGCAACATGATTCTGGTCCTTGAACACGGGCGACTGGTTGAGGTCAAGGACTCTGCCGCCGAACTTTCCCAAGCCGCGGTTTCCTAGGCCCAAATTTCCCGTGCAGCATCCTGTGGCTGCTCCGCATCTTTGATGTGGCGGGTATGCGGATCGCAATCTTCGGACTGACCGTAAGTTCTTCGTGGGGCAACGGCCACGCGACGCTGTGGCGTGGGCTGTGTAGTGCGCTGGCGGAGGCGGGTCACGCTATCACTTTCTTCGAAAAGGATGTTCCGTATTACCGAACGCATCGCGATTTAGGCCAGCCGCGCGGGTACGCACTGCAACTGTATTCGGAGTGGAGTGAAATTCAGCCCCGGGTCGAGAGCGCGGTCAAGGAATGCGACTGCGCCATGGTGACTTCTTACTGCCCAGACGCGCGGCGCGCAGCCGATCTAGTTTTGGAGAATTCCAACCTTTTCAGCATTTTCTATGACCTCGATACGCCGATCACTCTCAACGCGCTAGGCCGCCAAGGCACAGTGGACTACATCCCCAGCTATGGATTGGAGCCGTTCGATCTGGTGCTTAGCTACACGGGCGGGAACGCGCTGGGTGAACTTGAGAATCGATTGGGAGCGAAGCGGGTAGCTCCGCTTTATGGGAGCGTGGATCCCAGCACGCATCACCCGGTGCCGACAGAGGAGCGATTTGCTTCGGATTTCTCTTACCTGGGCACCTATGCTGCCGATCGTCAACAGCAACTCGACGAACTTTTTCTGAAGCCGGCCAACCAGTGTCCGCAAAAGAAGTTCTGTATTGGGGGCGCTCTCTATCCGCCGGACTTCCCGTGGACTGGGAACACATATTTCGTCCGCCACGTTGCGCCTCCCGAGCACCCCGCATTCTACTCATCCTCCAAGTTGACTCTGAATGTAACTCGCGCCGCCATGGCAGAAATGGGTTATTGCCCCTCTGGACGACTCTTCGAGGCCGCCGCTTGCGGGACTCCGATCGTTAGCGACTGGTGGGAGGGGTTGGACCACTTCTTCGAACCGGGCAGGGAGATTCTGATTGCGAAATCGTCTGTGGATATTGAGCGAGCGCTCAATCTAGAGGCTGATGAACTTCAGGCTATCGCGCTCGCATGTCAAGAGCGCACGCTCGCCAAGCACACTGCATCGCAGCGAGCGAGCGAATTGATCTCGTTAATTGAGGCCAGTGCATGAGCGACATTTGGGGTATTGTACCCGCCGCGGGGTTGGGCAGCCGCATTCAACCGCTGGCATTTTCAAAGGAACTACTGCCCGTAGGCTGCCGCATGGAGGATCAGCGGCAGCGGCCGCGGGCGGTGAGCGAGTATTTGATCGAGCGCATGATCGCTGCCGGCGTTAGCCGAATCTGCTTCGTGGTGTCGCCGGGTAAAAGCGACATCATGGAATATTTCGGCGGACGTCTCGGGGATACTGCAATCTGCTACGCCGTCCAGCAAGATCCGAAGGGATTGTGCGATGCCCTATTTACAGCGTTGCCGTTTATTCCCCTAGATTCGGATGTTCTGATTGGCCTTCCCGACACAATCTGGTTTCCGGTGGATGGTTTTCAGCAACTCCCTGCACGACGTTTCTCGTTTTTGCTGTTCGAAGTGCAAAGCCCTCATCTGTTTGACGCGGTCTGCTGCGACGACCAGGGAAGAGTGACCGAAGTGCAGGTGAAGTCTCCAAGGGCCTCGACGAACTGGGTCTGGGGCGCCTTCCGCATGCCCGGGAGAACGTTGGGCGCGCTTCAGCAATTGTGGTGCGAGCGCCACCGCAAAGACGAGTACATGGGTACCCTGGTGAATGAGTACATCGCGAGAGGCGGGGCCGTAAACGCGGTGAAGCGAGGAGAAGTCTACGTAGACGTAGGAACGCTCCATGGGTATCACGAAGCGCTGAGAGTGCTCTCTCAGACTGAACAGGCGATTCTGTAAGAACGATGGACATCACAGAGCGACGTTCTTTTGTGCGGCGAGTGGCGCGCTTCACGCCGCCGGCCGGCCAATGGAGATGTACTCAAATCCAGCGTCGCGAATGGTGTCCGGATCCAGAAGATTTCTCCCATCCACAATCAAGGGCAACTCCATCAATTCGCGAAGCCGAGCCCAATCAAGGAGCTTATATTCGGCCCAATCCGTCAGAATGAGCAAGGCCTGCGCATTCGCGGCCGCCGCATACGGTGACTCGCAATAGCTCAATTTGCCTTCCTCTTCCGCGACCACTCTCCTGAGCAGCGGCATCGCCTTGGGATCATGCAACCGCAGTGTCGCGCCTTCCTTGCGCAAAGCATCCACGATTCTCAAACTGGGAGACTCCCGGGTGTCGTCCGTCCCCGCCTTAAAGGCCAGGCCCAAGACAGCGATAGTCTTGTCGTGCAACACCCAAAGCGAATTGCGGAGCTTCTTTACGAACATCTCCGTCCGCATTTCGTTGATCTCCTCGACTTTTTTCAACAGGGAGAAATCAATTCCATATTCTTCCGCCAGATAAATGAAGGCTCGCAAGTCCTTGGGGAAACAATAACCGCCAAAACCGATTCCCGCTTGCAAGAATGAGGACCCAATGCGCTGGTCCATTCCGATGCCCTCGGCGACCTGAGCAACGTCGGCACCGATGGCGTCGCATAAGTCCGCGACCATGTTGATAAATGAAATCTTCATCGACAAGAACGAGTTCGCGGCGTGCTTGATGATTTCCGCTGTGCTGGTCCCGGTGATCAGCACCCGGGCCGGGACCGGCCGGTACAATTCCTCCAGCATGCGTCGCGCCCGCGCTGATTCCACTCCACAAACGATCCGCTCGGGCCGGGAGACGTTTCTCAAGGCCACGCCTTCCTGCAGAAACTCAGGATTGGAAGCGACATCAAAGTCCAGCGACTTGGCGTTGGAATTGCCGTTAGTCGCAAACCGGCGGATGGTCCTGCAAATCCACTGCGCCGTAATGGCGGGAACCGTGCTCTTTTCAACGATCAGTTTGTACCCGTTCAGATTGTGGGCGATGGTACGCGCAGCCGCCTCCACCTGCGACAGATCCGCCTGCCCATTTTCTTTCTGAGGAGTGCCCACGCACAGAAATAAAATTGTGGCCTGTCGAATCGCCTCATCCATGTCCAGAACCGGAAAGAAGTTCTTTCCCAGTTGCTGCTTCAGTAATTCGTCGAGCCCAGGCTCGTAGAACGGCACCTTTCCGGCCTGGATCATTGAAATCAGAGACTCAGACGAATCCAGCCCCAGTACTGTCCAACCCAAGGAAGCAAAACCGAGCGCAGTGGGAAGACCCACGTGTCCCATCCCGATTACGGCAATGCGAAGCTGCTTTCTCTTCACCTGCGCGATCAGTCGAGCATCGACAGCATTCACCCCTCCTTCATGCATCAGTTCTGCATTCGGCACCACCGATGTGACGGACACGGCAACCTCCGGAATGAGCTTTGGATGTATGTACTCGCCCTTCCTGTTGTAACCACAAGGTTAGGGTGGAAAATATTTCTCGATTCTCTGCCATCCTGATTTGCCCTACATTTCATCCAAGGGTCATCCGTCAGGAAGCGAGTCGCCAGTGAGCACAGGCAGCCATCACAGTTCTGACCTCCACGATCCGACCGAACTTGCGCAACGAATTCAGGAGATGGGAAAGTGGTTTCACAACCTGAACCTTAACGGCGTGTACACGGCTCCGGATCATTTCCTGGGAGATTTTCCAAACATAAAATGGCAAAAGATTTGCCAGGAGATTCCCGCCTCGGTTGCAGGCAAATCGGTCCTCGACATCGGTTGCAATGGCGGTTTCTATTCCATCGAGATGAAACGGCGAGGTGCTGACTACGTCCTGGGAATTGATGTGGACGATCGGTATCTGAACCAGGCGCGCTTCGCTTCGCAAACTCTGGGCTTCGACATTGATTTCCGCAAATGCTCGGTGTACGAACTTGACTCCATTCCTGGGGAGTTCGATTACGTAATCTTCATGGGCGTTTTCTACCACCTGCGCTACCCGCTGCTTGGCCTCGACCTCGCGGTGAAAAAGGCCGCGGGAACGTTCATCTTCCAGAGCATGCTGCGCGGTTCCAATGAAACTGGCTCCTGGGCATCGGACTATTCTTTTTGGCAAGACGAGATGTTTCTGGACCCCGCTTTTCCTGCCATGTATTTCATCGAAAAGAAATACTGTTCTGATCCCACGAATTGGTGGATTCCGAACCGCAGCGCCGCCGAAGCCATGCTGCGGAGCGCAGGGTTGAAAATCATTTCCCATCCAGAGCATGAGACGTGGATCTGCCAGCCACGATCCACCCATCGCAATGGACGTTACGTGGTGGACCTGGAATTCGCTGGAGAACTCGCCCCTGAGGAAGAGGAAGGAGACGACTTGCATGGTGGAAGCCGTAATGCTGTGGAATGAGCCCAACAATCTCTCGCACTGGGATTTCCACCTCGATCCAGATTGGCGCAAATTTGCCGAAATGGTTCGGCTTGCTTCTTCTGCCATTCGAGCCGTCAATCCCGAACTGAAGATCGTATTGGGCGGGATCTCTCCCATCGATCCCAAGTTCATGGAACTGATGGAAAGCTACGGTGTACTCGATGCCGTTGACGTCGTCGCAGTACACGGTTTTCCTCTCGACTGGAACCATTGGCAACTTCAGGATTGGCCGAAGAAGCTCAACGAAATCAGCGCAGTTACGCGCGGCAAACCCATCTGGGTCTCAGAGGCGGGAGTGTCTTCGTTCGGTGCGGAAGAAGTTCAAGCGTTCGGGTTGAAGCGAACGGCCGAACTGCTTTTGCCCATCACGGAACGTGTTCACTGGTATAGCCTGTTCGATCTTCCCGCCGCCTGGCCAGCCACTACCCGGCACAAAGAAGCGGAGGGCAGCGCTTACTATCGGCATTACTATATGGGCCTTCTGCGCGAAGACGGCACGCCCAAGATGGCCGCTGGTTCTTTTCCGGAAGGCTTGGGAATCTGCCAGTGGTTTCATTTTGAGGACCCGAGGCTCGAATGCGCAATCGATTGGTTGCACCGCTTTAAAGTGAAATACCTAAGAACAGGCCTGAGCTGGGCAGACTCATTCCGTCCTCAAGCGCAGCGCTGGTTTGATCATCAAATGCGTGGGTTGAATGAGTTCGATGTGACTTTAACCCTTTGCTTCACCCCGGAACATCTGGGAGAAGCAAAGCATCACACAAGTCCGCCTCGCCGTGCCGCCGACTTCGCGGATTTCGCCAACTGGGCCGTCGCTCGTTACGCGGCCCCTACCAGAAGTAGGGCGGACAACGGACTTTCCGTTGATCGGTTAAAGCATTCATTTAAGGAGCCTGGCGCCGGAAAAGCATCTGAATCCGTTTAGAGCTTCGTTCCACGCAGCAAGTTAACTTGCTGGTTATAGCGCTGCATTTACATTTGAGCAGCAACCTACTTTCCCTTTCCCCTCATCTCAGCCGTGTCTTGCCCAACGTATGAAGAAGATTCTTATACTCGGCGGCGCGGGGTTCGTTGGATCGCATACCGCAGACGCGCTCCTGCAGCAGGGACATTCGGTCACCGTTTTCGACAATCTCAGCAAGCAGGTCCATGCGTCCGGCTTTCCTTCGTACCTCTCGTCCGGGGTTAACTTCATCGAAGGCGATGTTCGTGATCTCGATGCACTCAAGAAAGTTGTGCCGAAAGTTGACGCGATCTTTCACCTGGCGGCAGCGGTCGGGGTCGGCCAATCGATGTACGAAATTTCCGATTACACGGCCACCAACATCCAGGGGACCGCCAATTTGCTGCAGGCGATTCTGGACACGCGCTCTACACCCGAGAAACTGGTGGTTGCTTCTTCCATGTCGATCTACGGCGAAGGCCGATACACATGCCCAAGTTGCGGACCCACTGCCCCGGCGCCGAGATCCATCGCCCAACTGAGGGAGAAAGGCTGGGAACTTCGCTGCCCCTCGTGTCACCAATTGTTGGCTGCCGCGCCGACAGACGAAGAGAAGCCCGTGCAGTGCACTTCGATTTATGCCCAGAACAAAAAGGCGCAGGAGGAACTGGTCCTCATCTTCGGCCAGACTTACGGAATCCCGTCGGTCGCGTTCCGTTACTTCAACATCTACGGCCCGCGGCAGGCGCTATCGAATCCGTATACCGGGGTTGCGGCCATCTTCGCTTCGCGGCTCATGAATCGCAAGGCGCCAGTGATCTTTGAGGATGGCTTGCAGATGCGGGATTTCGTGAATGTCCGCGACATTGTGCAAGCGAATCTGCTGGCTCTGAATTCTTCGGGGGCCGATGGAATGGCACTCAACGTGGGTTCGGGGCAACCGGTAAACATTGCGGAAGTCGCGCACGAGATTGCGCGGATGCTGGGCGCGAACATCCAGCCAAAGATTGCAGGCACGTATCGCGCCGGCGACATTCGCCATTGCTATGCCGACATCTCCAGAGCCTGCCGCACCCTTGGGTATCAGCCACAAGTGAGTTTTCGGGAAGGAGTCGCCGAACTGGTCGCGTGGCTGGAATCGCAAGAGGCGGATGACCACACTGAAGATGCTCTGGATCAGCTCACAGCACGGGGTCTGGTGGCGTAGGAATCATGAAGGCTTCATCACCAATCCGATCCATACTGATATTCGGTGGCGCCGGATTTGTCGGCTCTAACTGGGCGCACCACCTGCTGACCAACACCAATGCGCAAGTACACATTTTTGACAATCTTTCTCGCGGCAAAGTCAGACACAACCTGCAGTGGTTACACAAGATGGCGGAAAGTAACAGGCGGCTGCGGGTCACCATTGCAGATGTTCGGGATGCCAACGCGGTCAACCAGGCGGCCGCGTCGGCGACCGAGATCTACCATTTCGCTGCCCAGGTAGCGGTCACCACGTCGCTCGACGATCCGCGCAACGATTTCGAAGTCAATGCCGGAGGCACGCTCAACATTCTCGAAGCGGCGCGCCGCAGTGGAAATCGGCCGTTCATCCTGTTCACCTCGACCAATAAGGTATACGGGAAAATCGGGACGTTGGATGGGGCTTCAGCTCGCACCACCCGCTATGAGCGTCATGCGGTAAGCGAATCGCAGCCCCTTGATTTCTATTCTCCCTACGGTTGCTCCAAGGGCACCGCCGACCAGTACGTGCACGATTACGCTCGCATTTACAACCTGCCCACGGTGGTGTTCCGCATGTCCTGTATTGCGGGACCACGACAGTTCGGGAATGAAGATCAAGGGTGGGTGGCGCACTTCATCTATTCCGCGCTGCAAGGGAAGGCGATCTCGATCTATGGCGATGGGCACCAGGTACGAGACGTGCTGGCGGTGCAGGATCTGCTTCGCGCTTTTGCCGCAGCGTATGACAACGGCGACCGCACGGCTGGACAAGTGTACAACATCGGCGGAGGGCCGAACAACGCGACCTCGTTGCTTGAACTCCTGAACGGCATCGAGCGATCCCTGCACATTCGTGTGAGGTACCGGTTTCGCTCCGCACGCCCGGGCGATCAACCGATCTACATCACGGATTTCTCCAAATTTTCCGAACACACGAATTGGCGCCCCGAGATCCGTCTGAGCCAGACCATCGATGACATCTCGCAGTGGTACAGCGCCAACCGGATGGTGTTCGTACCGGCGGATTTTCCTGTGCCCTCTTCGAAAGTCGCGATCGAGTCTGTCGGAGGAATCGCTTCATGAAGTTTGCATTGATCAATCCGGCATGGGATTTTCACGGGTCTATCTACTTCGGTTGCCAGGAACCGCATTATCCCCTGGAGCTGCTGTTCGCGCACGACCAGATTGCTGCCGCCGGGCACGAGCCATTACTCGTAGACGCCCAGTCCGATCAACTCTCCATCCAGCAGGTGAAAAGGCGAGTAACCGAATTCGACCCGAATTTTCTGGTTATTCCGACTGCCCCGTCTTACCTGTTCTGGCGTTGCCCCCCACCAGAACTGCGCGTTCCGCAGACCTGGTTTCGAGAGCTCGGTTCCAAAGCAGTGAAGGTGGCCATTGGTCCGCACAGTTCTGCGACTCCGGCGGCAACGATGAGAAAGCTGAACTGCGATGTCGCTCTCCGCGGCGAACCTGATCAGACGCTTGCTCAGCTTGCCAGCACGCCCTGGTCGAGCATTGAAGGCTGCTGCTGGAGGGATGACAACGGCGAGCACATCTCCCCCACACAGTCCGTGACCGACATGCGCAAGCTGGGGGCGCTCACTTTTGAAAACTATCGCGTGGAGCACCATTATCACCGCCATCACGTGTTCCAGGGCTCAGGACGTGGAGCGGAACTCGAGTTTGCCCGAGGATGCCCGTGGTCATGCTCGTTCTGTAACAAGACGCTGTTCCGCAATAAGTATCGTGAGCGCGATGTAGACGCCGTTTTGCAGGAAGTCGATACCCTGATTTCGCGAGGCGTGACATACATCTACTTCATCGATGAGATTTTTGGGGTAGGACGGAACGTTCACCGGCTTCTGGAGCAGCTTGCCGACCGCCAAATCACGATCGGATTGCAGACGCGCATCGATCTTTGGAATGAAGACAGCCTGGACCTTTTGGGACGCGCGCACTGCATTTCAATGGAATGCGGCATCGAATCCATCACCGACGAAGGTCGCGACGAGCTCAACAAGAATTGCCGCCTGAGCACTGACCGGCTAAGCGAACTGCTTATCCACGCTCGCACCCGAATTCCGTGGGTCCAAGGGAATCTGATCCTGACTGAGCACGATCAGCGCAGCGACATTCGCGCGTGGCAAGAACACCTGAAAGCTCACGGCGTGTGGGTCAGCGAACCAGTTCCCATGTTCCTATTCCCGGGAACTCCCGACTACTTGAGAATGTGGGGACTTCCCGACGATCGCGCCTGGGAGCGCGCCCATCAGTATTACCTGAGCACATTTCACGACAAAGGTTATAGCGACATTCAGGAATCTCAGCCTGCCTCTCTTGAGGAGCTAGAGTGCACGTTTTAGTTACCGCAGATACAGTTGGCGGCGTGTGGACCTATACCCGCGAACTTGCCTGTGGCCTGCTCAATCGTGGGCATCGCGTAACCCTGGTCAGCTTCGGCCGTCTTCCGTCAGCGTCTCAAACCTCATGGATGCAGCACAGCCGACTCACTTTCCACCCGACTGGTTTTCCGCTGGAATGGATGCGAGATGCGGAACAAGGAATTATCGAATCGGCGAGGTATCTGCAGCGGATTATCAGCGAAAGCAAGCCGGATCTGCTGCACTTCAACCAGTATTGCTACGGGGCTCTCGAATGTGGCATTCCAAAGCTGGTGGTGGCCCACAGTGACGTAGTCAGCTGGTGGAATGCTGTACATGATACGGATCCTCCATCGTCGGGCTGGATGGATTGGTACAGGACCACAGTGTCGCGAGGTTTGCGCTGCGCGGACATCGTCGTGGCTCCGTCGCAGTGGATGCTGGACACCGTGTGCCAGCACTACCCTGGCCGCTTCAACGGCTGCGTGATCTACAACGGACGTAGCCCGAGCTTATTCGGCTCTTCCGCCGAGAAACAGAATTGCGTTCTCGCCGCAGGTCGGATCTGGGATGAAGCCAAGCACATCAGGCTTCTGTTCTTGCGCAAGCAGCGGGTTCCGGTCACAATCGCCGGTGCCCCGGAGCATCCGGACAGATCATTTGACCGCCCGACGGATCTAAGTTGCGAAGAGAACTTGACTATCTGCGGTGAACAAGACGAAACCCAACTGCGTCAGCTCTATTCGAGTTGTTCCATATACGCGGCGACCTCACGGTACGAGCCATTCGGCCTTGCGCCGGTCGAAGCTGCTCTGTCCAAATGCGCTCTGATCGCGAATGACATTCCCTCATTCCGCGAGTTATGGGGCGACTCGGCCCTTTTCTTCAGGCGGAATGATCCCGATGCTCTTGCCGATGCCATCGAAACTTTGGCGGAGCATCCGCCGCTGCGCCGGCTCTACGCCGAAGAGGCGTACGAGAGAGCGCGCGGGCGTTTCAATTCCCAGCGCATGGTCGACGAGTACGAATGTCTCTATAAGATTCTAGTTCGCGGAGGGCGCGTGCATGAGTACGCCGTTGCGGCTTAGACTCTTCGCTCATTCCTGGCGCTCCGACTGGAACCATGGCAATGCCCATTTTCTTCGCGGCCTTGCCGATGAGTTGAGGGGACTGGGTCACGACGTCCGCTGCTACGAACCGGAGAACGGCTGGTCGTACGTCAACCTGCTGAAAGAACCACGGGCGAAGCAATCCCTCAGGGAGTTCCGCACCGCTTTCCCCGACCTAAACTGCATGAGCTATGCGCCCCGCAACTTCGAAACCTTTCTCGATGAAGAATTGCGCGACGCGGACGTAGTGGTCGTCCATGAATGGAACTCGCCGGAAGTGGTAAGCGCCGTTTTGGCCGCACGCGAACGATACGGATTTCGCGCTCTATTTCATGACACTCATCACCGTGCCTACACGAGCCCGAAAGAAATCGCCCAATTCCGGATTCCCGAGTTCGACGGCGTTTTGGCGTTCGGCGACGCCATTCGGCAGATTTACTTGCAAGCTTTCCACGCCCAACGCGCCTGGACTTTTCATGAAGCCGCCGATACTACCCGCTTTCAACCGTGTGGGAACGAGCAACGCTCCGAAGTTAATTGGATCGGCAACTGGGGCGATGACGAACGCACCCGCGAGCTCCAGGAATACCTCGTCGAGCCTCTTGCCAGATTGCGGCCGTTGAAGGCTGCCGTGTATGGGGTTCGCTACCCGGAGCCGGCAAAGGCTCAGTTGGAGCAGGCCGGCATCGAGTATCGCGGTTATCTGCCTAATCTTTCGGCACCTCGCGTGTATTCCCGGTCCGCGCTGACCCTTCACATTCCGCGAAGGTGTTACACGAATGGCCTCAGCGGGATTCCGACCATTCGTATGTTCGAGGCGTTCGCCTGCGGAGTTCCGCTGGTGTGCTCGCCTTGGACAGATCTCGAGGGCCTGTTCCGTCCCGGCCAGGATTTCATCTGCGTTTCCGATGGACAGGCGATGACGGCGGAAGTTGGGTACCTTTTGAAGGATGATTTAGCGCGCCGCCAACTCGCCCGGCAGGCGCTTGAAACCATTCAGCAGCGCCATACTTGTCTGCATCGCGCACGTAAGTTCGAAGAAATTTGCCAGGAGTTGGGTCGATGAACATTTTCGTCTTTGGCTCAAGCCTTACGTCCACTTACTGGAACGGAGCGGCTACCTATTACCGTGGCATATACAAAAATCTCCATCGCCTCGGTCACAGAGTCACATTCGCTGAGCCCGCGATCTATGATCGCCAGAAGCACCGTGATGCGGAGATTTCGTACGCTGAAATTGTTGTCTATGAGACGCCGCGGGATATTCCTCGTCTGTTGAAACAAGCCCGGCGCGCAGAGGTCATCATCAAGCACAGTGGTATCGGGGCCGACGACTCCCGTTTGGAAGATGAGGTGCTCGACTGCCGCAGTCAGAAGAACAGAGTCATATTCTGGGATGTAGATGCTCCGGCCACACTCTCGCGCGTGGAATCCGATCCCTGGGATCCATTTCGGGCGGTAATTCCCGAATACGACGCCATTTTCACTTACGGGGGCGGGCCAGCAGTCGTATCACACTACGATAAATTTGGAGCACAAAAATGCGTACCCATCTATAACGGACTGGATCCAGAAACGCATCACCCGGTAGCGGGCGATCCGAGCCTGTCGTGTGATCTGGCGTTCGTTGGGCATCGACTACCCGATCGTGAGACGCGCGTCGAAGAATTCTTGCTGAAGGCCGCCCATCTCGCCCCCGAACTGTCGTTCGTCCTGGGCGGGGAAGGCTGGGGTGGCAAGAACTTACCCCCAAACGTCCGCTGGATTGGCCATGTGGGCAGCGAACGCCACAACGCGGTGAACTGTTCGGCCCGCATGGTGCTGAACGTAAATCGCGAATCCATGGCGAAAGTAGGTTTTTCTCCTCCGACGCGGGTCTTTGAAGCGGCGGGAGCAGGAGCTTGTGTCATCACAGACGCATGGGCGGGAGTGGACCAGTTCTTCACTCCGGATTCAGAGATCCTGATTGCCAACGGCGCAGAGGAAGTAGTCGCGCACTTGAGGGGACGGAACACAGAGCAGGCGTCCACTATCGGCCAAGCAATGATGAACCGAGCCTTACGCGATCACAGTTACCAATCCCGTGCGCAACAAGTACACACCGAGCTGGAGAAGTTGTTGAGAACGACAAAAGCCCGCAAACCCCGCCGAAAGGTGTCTGCAACTCAAACTATATCGCCTCTGGCAGCCTAAGGAGAGCCACTTGAAAATCGTCATCTTCGGCCTGTCGGTGACTTCATCGTGGGGCAATGGGCATGCCACGACCTATCGCGCCCTGCTCGCGGCCCTGCACCGGCGCAAGCATCGCATCGTCTTCTTTGAGAAGGATGAGGAGTGGTACGCGTCCAATCGCGACCTGCCCAAACCCGATTTCTGCGAAGTACGCCTGTTCAACGATTGGGGCGCTGTACTGCCTTCAGTCCATCGCGAATTAGCCGACTGCGATGTCGCGGTGCTGGGCTCTTTCTTTCCAGAGGGAATCCGAGCCGCCCAGGAGATCATTGGCGCCAGCAAGCCGGTCAAAGTTTTTTACGATATCGACACCCCCATCACACTAAACAGCCTTCGCGCCGGCGGCGCTGCATACCTGAAGCCGCAGCAGATTCCCGGCTTCGATCTTTACCTTAGCTTCACGGCTGGACCGATTCTGGCGCAGTTGCAGCGCGAGTTCGGCGCCCGCTGCGCTCTGCCGCTTTATTGTTCTTTCGAACCCGAAAACTACTATCCACGCCGGGTCTTCCGCCGCTACGCATGCGACGTGAGCTACATGGGGACCTATGCCTCGGACCGACAAGCGAAGGTGGATGAGCTCCTGGCGCTTCCGGCCCAACAACTGCCCCATCGACGTTTCATAATCGCGGGCTCGCAATATCCATCCAAGCTGCGTTGGCCTAAAAATGTGCGCACTATCCGGCATCTTTCTCCGCGCTGGCACCCCCATTTTTATTCGTCTTCAAGGCTTACGCTCAATTTGACGCGTCAAGGGATGGTTCAATGGGGCTACTCGCCGTCGGTCCGCCTGTTTGAGGCCGCGGGCTGCGGATGTCCGATCATTTCCGATGCATGGCCCGGGCTGGACACAATTTTCACGGTGGGTGAAGAAGTGCTGGTGGCCGAGCGCTCGCGGCAAGTAATTCAGGCGGTTGAACAAACCGATGACGCTCAACTGAGAAGAATGGGAGCACGAGCGCGGGAAAGAGTTCTCGAGGAACACAGTTCGGCTCGTCGAGCCGAGCAATTCGAAAGTTACGTGGGCTCGACCGCGAGAAACAGAGTTTGTGTAGCTTCGCCGATTCTTGCCTCGGCGCGGGCAGCCTCACGAGGGCTGCAAACAACGGGAGCGTAATCCCAAGAAAGCTGCTGGCTGCGTAAGCACGCACACAGTGAGCGAAGTAGAAACTTAATATGGAACCGTTCTTACAAGGAGAAGTAGTATGGCATCAAGAAGTCCTTCACGTGTACTGACCGATCACGACGAGATCCGGCGCTGGGCTGAAGAGCGTGACGCGCGGCCGTCTGCCGTGCAAAGAACCCACACCGACGATAGCGTGGGCATCATCCGCCTGGATTTTCCCGGCTACTCTGGCGAAAACTCGCTGGAAGAAATCGAATGGGACGAGTGGTTCGACAAATTCGACGACAACAATCTAGCCTTGATCGTTCAGGATCAAACGGCAGGAGGCGAAAGAAGCAACTTCAACAAAATTGTCAGCCGTGACAGCATGGAATCCGCCGGAGGTTCCCGCAGCCGGGCAAAGAAATCAGCGTCGGCCCGTGGCTCAACAGCTAAGAAATCGAGTGCCCGGGCGCAGAGCAGGCCCACAGCGTCAGGGAAGAAGAAAAAGTCGAAGAGCACCAGTCACCGAAGGGCTGCATAAATGAGGCCCCATACCTGTCCTCCGGGAAGAGGACAGGTTGGGCGCTCATCCTGCTCTCGCAGCGTCGAGTTGCCGCAGCGAATGGTTGATCTTTTCGCGATAAAACCGGTATGCCCTCTCAAGCCTGGGCCGCTCGGATTCAACCCCGGTCGCCATCAGAGCCATTTTGCAGTAAGAAGCACGAAAAGTACTGTATGCGAGTGAAAACAGCCGTGCTCTGTCAGGAATGACTCCACTCTGCCAGCGAAATCGACTCAGCAGATATTGCTCAGCATCGGCACCCATATTCCACTCCACAATTGCGCCTGCGATATCCCAGTGAATGTCAGTGGGCCCTGGGAAAAAGTGATCGTCCCCATGCTGAGATGCATCGACTTTGATCAATCTGGCGTCTTGAGTTCTGATCCATTCATAGGGGGCCATCCGCCCGTCAGCAATCACGGGATGATCCGTCCGAAGACTCTCCGCGTCAAATGGCCAGTCTCTCCCATTTTCCTGGGAAAAATTGAACCGAACCATTTCCTCAAACTGCGCGTCAGCAGCGCTGTGATGACTGAATTCACGAATTCGAAACGCGCAGTACTCCGCGATGCGGTCCAGCACTAATGTCGACAAGTGGGAGCAATCTAACGGTCGTCCTGCCATGAACCCATAGCACGACATGCCATCCCCAGCATCGTCGACCGGTGCGCCGAATCCAGCCTCATGCAAAATCCGGGAACGCTGGCGGATAGTCCTTCCCGAGTCTCCCAAACCCTCGAACTTGAATACATGCTTCCGATCCACGGACCAATACTTCGCACCATCCATTTCCGGCCAATAAGTTGGCTGTTCGGGACGGTGATCAAGAAAGAAATTTCGCCATGCACCCGCCGACAATGAAGTGCAATCCTTGAAGCGCAGCGAAACGCGCGACGATACTCTGCGGGAGCAGAATTTCTTCCATCTTGCAACGGCATTGGACGCGCACAGCTGCCCCGGATCCACGTCACGAGTCCCGAGCAACGTGATGCTCTCAGCCCCAACGCCCTCGCGCATCAGAGATTCAGCGACAGACAAGAAGGATGATCCGCTAAGCCCCGGCCCCTCATCCACGACCATGAACCTTGAAGCGTCCCGCTGCTGTTTTCGCACCCAATCCCTCTGGCGGTCAGACAATTCAGTCGTGCGACCGTAAGGATGACCGGCAGGGCGCAGCGTAATGCGACTCGCCCGGACACCACGTTTTCTAAGGGCCGCGCACGCGACCGCGCTCAAAGTAGTTCCAACACTGCGAATGCCGACTATTGCGACTGGGAATCCGCAATCCACGTCGGCCACGCCATCCGCAAAATCTCCAGGATGAAGGGCATAATAAGCGAATCCTTCGGGATGCGAAACGCGCACTGCCTCGGGCGGATGGCTGGCTAACTCGTGCACCAAAGCCTTCAATTTTGCCTCGTCGCAGTGGCCCGTCACAAACGCCAAGCTCAACAGATCGGTGATCTCCGCTGCCTTGGCCTCGGATCCCCAGCCAGCATCACTGAGCGCACACTCGACCTCTCCCGCAAGAACAAGGGCATCGAGAACCGACCCCGGATCAAAACGATTGAAATTGGAGATCGCATTGAGCAGACGGCGGACGAATTTCTGGCCCGAGACCGTCTCCGCAGTCTGTCGAAAAACAATGCGGTTCACGCCCGCCATGTCCGCTTTGATTAGCTGCAGCATCTCGGGGTTGCATGATGACAGGTGAGGGCGGAGGCCTCAGTCGGCAGTTCGTCATATTCAGGATGAGTGTCCCTGAAAGTGAGTGGAGGGAGCAGCGTAGCCGGGGTGGATTCGCGGAAAGAAGGAATACCTCCCGTGGGAGCTCAGCCTGGGCTAAAAGATAAACCGGGTATGGTGCTTACAAGAATCGCTGAGCTCCGGGTTGCAGTGCGCGTGGAAGACGTGTGCGCCAATCCCGATGCCGAGCGCTGATCCTATGAACATGTCCGATGACCAGTGATCCCGCGCCATGAACCGGCTCACCGTCACAATCGATGCCGCCGAGTAGGCTAAGACTTGGACCCACTTCTGCGAATATTCATGGGATAACACCGTGGCCATCGCGTAGGTGAACATGGCGTGCCCACCGGGAAACGAAGTATTGATCATGTGATGCTTCCAAAAGTCGCCATTCCCATTCCCTTCGCCGGGCCTTTGCCGGGCCGCAACGAACTGCATGGGCGTGTAGATCAGAAAGGTGTCGACCAGCGTCTCGAGTTCTAAGAAACCTGTTTCGCGCGCGTGGCGATGATTTTCTGTTTTCAGGCCGTAAATCCATACTCCCGCAAGCGCGGCCGAGAGTCCTCCAATCGCGATGTTGGAGGTGTCCTGATAGAACTGGTAATGCGCATTCCCGATGTGTTTTTCAATGTGCCGGTCTGCGGCAATCAAGCCCCCGGTACCCGCCAATTCCAAGACGTCCCACTTGAAATTCGATTCCTTGAAGGGCGTGAGATACAGTTCCTTCTGATCCTCCAAAGTTCTCCGGATCGCATTTCTCACTACTCCATGGTGATCCGAAGTCTGCATCGTCCCGGGATCGCCGCTGGCATCCGCGCCGAAAGTGCCTTCCGGTAGTGACGAGACATCAAAGCGGGTCACAGGGAATGCGGGCACATCCTGGTGGTGGGGTGGTGGTAAGGAGGGTAGCAATTGAGCCGAGTCGGCTTGAGCAAGAGCAGACTTGTCTAGCGTAGCGCCCGCAATCAATACCATCAGGAATCGACAGAAGACCGCAGGCGGTTTGGACAAGTTAGTTCTCCCGTAGTTGAGTTAACAACTTAGAAGCGCCCTGTTGGATGCAACGGCTAGAGAAAGGTTAACTTTCGCCCGGATTTTTAAGAATGCGTGCAATTTTTTGTACATGCCTTTTGAAAGGCAAGGAACTCCAGAAAAGCCTGTATGCGGCATCACCAACTCCGATCAGCGCTCTGGCATCGAATTCTGGCGATGTGGTCCTCCGCCCCTGGTTTCCGCTCCCAGCACTCCCATCGCTGGGAGAAACCTAATTCCATATGAGCCTCTGGTGGTTTCGTTCTCCATTGCCATGCTACAAACGCAGCTTCTATCGTCTCGGTCCCGCGCACATTTGGTATTTTCAAGCAAACTGCTTCCGGCGTAATGTGCGGACACGATCGTTGCGGGCGAAAGTAATTTCCTGGAAAAGATGAGCGTTGGCATGCGAGGGCCGACGGTGCAGGGCTATTTCCGTTTGGTCGCTGCACTCCGGAATGGAAGGTCGTCCAGCAGCAAGAGCAGGCGGTAGCGACTGCTGTGTGCGTCGTGACACTCCAGGCATTGTCCCTTGACGGCAGGAACATGCTGTCGCAGCGCCGCCTGTTCATCATGGCAGGCTGAGCAGATCTTGGATTTCGGCATCGACAAGGTCAGAGTCGTCATATCGCCCTGGCTTGTCTTCACATGGCAGACAGTGCATGGGGAAGCCATGGCCGAGTGAACCGACTTCCCCGTGATCTTCTGGGCGTGGCACGCAGGACAATCCTTGTCCACCAATCCGGGATGCTCTGCCGCCCAGTTGGCTTGCGATCCCCACAATACCGTGCAGGCAATCGCCAGAACAATGCGACGGCTATACACATGGCAACTCACAGTAGTCGCGTCATTGTAGGGAAGCACCAACCTAGAATCAGTAATCAGAATGAACTAAGCTCGCCAAATCAACTCACGAAGGGCCGTCCATAATCGGTCTAAGTGCTTCGGGTACTAGATACAAATGGTGGCAGGTGATTCCGGTCACGTATGTGTGCGACCCCGCTCACAGGACCGGCAACCCGGACCATTCGGTGTGTACAGCCCTTTTTCACTTTCAATACCAGACCGGACCGATAGCGATACAGGGCCTGCCCGCATATAGCTTATGGAAGCGCTTCTGCGCAAAGGATTTCGCAATGAATGCACTCAGAAGACGCCCTACCACGAAAAACTGGGCTCGTTTTGCGATGAAACTGGGCCTTCTTGCTACAGACGCTGCAGTCTGGTCGTCCATCGCCCGCATGATCACAGACCGCGACGAGGCCACGGACATTCGCAGAGAACGCATCGCCTCGAACCTGAGCCCGAATCGGGGATGGTCTCACGCATCCACCTTGTTCATCGGCGTCGCGATCGGCGTCGGGGTGGGGATGCTTTTCGCCCCGGTCTCCGGAGAACAGGCACGCAATACCATCCGCGACACGGCCCAGGACATGAAAGAGAAGGTCGGCAATATGTCCGGATGGGGAACTCGTGGTCCATCGACTGCGAGCCGGCGCTCGACTGGAACTTACGCCGAGTGATTGCTTCGAAGTTTTGCCCCGGAAAAGTTTAACGCTTCAGGGTTTCAACGGCTGCTTAAGCGCTGGCGCCTTTGGAACCTTGAACCCTTTTCAACTGTGACCTTGAGCTTGCAAGGTACACTCTGAGGAGAAACATTCGTGAAAGCCCCGTTTCTGATCGGTCGAATGCTATTCGGCGGTTTTTTTCTCTATAACGGCATCAATCACCTGATGCAGCGCAAGAACATGGCTGCCTACACTGCCAGCAAGGGCGTGCCGAAACCGGAAATTGCGGTGACTGCCGCCGCTGTTCCCCTTATCGTGGGCGGTACCAGCATGCTGCTAGGGCTGAAGCCCAAGTTGGGCGCAATCGCCATCGTAGGATTCCTTGCCGGTGTGTCGCCGATCATGCATGACTTCTGGCGAAACGAAGACCCAAACGAGCGCATAAATAACATGACCTCGTTCATGAAAAATCTGGCGTTGGCTGGAGGAGCTCTAGCACTGTTGGGCGTTGAGGAGCCTTGGGAAGCGAGCGTGACCAAGCCAACATTAGCCGCGAAGGTGCGCAAAGCTACGCGTCAACTAGCGGCATAGCTCTCATGCCGGGACCGCCATTCGGTCTGTCCCCGGCGAATCCTGTCCTGGATCAATGTCGCTTCCGCTAAAGACCACCTACGCGCCCATGGAAGCTCAACCCGCCACGGAGCTCCCCACAGGGACGGACTGGCAATACGAGCCCAAGTGGGATGGCTTCCGCTGCCTGGCTTTTCGCGATGGCAGTCGTGTTGAGTTGATGTCGAAAGCTGCCAAGCCCCTCACCCGATATTTTCCCGAGCTAGCGGTTAATCTCACGAGTATAAGTGCGAAGCGATTTGTACTCGATGGCGAGATCGTCATCGCGGAGGATGGCAAGCTTTCATTCGACGCCCTGCTGATGCGCATCCACCCGGCGGCGAGCCGGATTCAAAAGCTGAGTGCAGCTACACCTTCGACTCTCATTGTGTTCGACCTCCTTGTGGATGAAGATGGCGAATCGCTGGTTAAGAACCCGCTCGACAAGCGGCGAAAGAAGCTCGAGCAGTTCGCAAAAAAGAATCTTCACCAGAACGAGTCGATCCGTTTATCGCCTGTGACGACTGATCTTGGCGTGGCGCGCAAATGGTTCCACATGGGAGTGGCGCTGGACGGAGTAGTCGCCAAACGCCGCGATCTTCCTTATCAATCCGGCGACCGCACCGGCATGCGCAAGATTAAAAGAGAGCGCACTGCGGACTGCGTGGTCGGAGGATTCCGGTATCTGGAAGGCAAGCCGCTGGTGGGCTCACTGCTGTTGGGTCTATACAACCAGGAAGGAAAACTCGATCACGTGGGATTCACCAGCTCGATACAACAGAAAGATCGCCCAGCATTAACGAAAAGGCTCAAATATTTGATCAAGCCACCCGGGTTCACAGGCAAGGCGCCCGGGGGTCCCAGTCGCTGGAGTACGAAGCGCTCGACAGAGTGGGAGCCCTTAGACCCTCGACTGGTAGTGGAGGTCGGATTCGATCACTTTGCGGGAGGACGATTCCGGCACGGCACGAAATTTATCCGCTGGCGTCCGGAAAAGGCGCCCCAGCAATGCACGCTGGAACAGGTAAAACGCGAAAACCAATCGGCGCTGAACCTTCTCTGATCCGCGAATTGCTGACCGTCGTCTCTAAATTCCCTGCTTTAGAAATACAAACCCGAGACACCAGGCGGTCCATCGCCGGCAGCCGAACCCACATGCTCAGCTAAGGTGTGCAGTCGTCGAGGGGCGGCTGCGCGGTTCCCACCGGCGCACCCAACGACGGGGAGTTGTCGAAGTCGAACAATTCTTCCAAATCGTTCGCATAAGCATCCCGCCGAGTTAAATGAAGAGTAGTGGTCGAATTTGACAAGAACCGCTTTTCGATCAACGCCAGCACGGAGGTGTGATCTCCGATCGCGTGCGACACGTACGACGGCTTGGAAAATGGCGAGACGGCAATTAAAGGCACTCGTACTCCGAGCTGATCGAAAGCGGCACAACCGGTCGGGAAAGGCCCTCCAGGATCATTGGCCAGTGCCGGACACAGAGCCTCCGCGTCCGCCAGGGAAGTATCGGTCCTGCTCTGAAAATTCCACGAACATTCGGCTCCGCCGCCCGGCTGTTTGCTGAAGGGCGGCAGCGAAAGATCCTCGCACTGCCCTGGAAACACGCCGTCCGGAGTGCGCGTTCCATTCTGCGGAGCTCTGGGCGGCCGGACGTGATCGTAGAACCCTCCGTGCTCATCGTAGAGAACGAAAATTATTGAATCCGCCCAGTGCGGCCCGTTGCGCACCGCATTAATGATGTTCGATACGTGATACTGCCCTCTCTGAATGTCGGTTGGTGGATGTTCGTCATCCTCCGACGCCGTTCCCAACGTCCCAAAATTGGGATCCACAAAGGCAACATGCGGCAGCGTGCCCACTCCTCCAGCTTGTTGAATAAAGGTCGCCAAGGGTAGGTTGTGAATGGAATCGTACGGGCGAAAACTGCTGTCTTGCGGCACATCCTCATAGTAGTCGGCCCACGAAACACCGTATCGAACCAGTTTGTCAAAGATGGTACCGGTGATCGGTTTATAGCCAACAAGGGGCGGAATACTATCGCTGGTCGTCACATGACCGAAGGAGGTCGCGGCCATCAAGTACGAACGGTTGGGAAATGTGGGGCCGATCAGGGATGAAAACTGACGATCGCTGATGGCGAATGTCTGCGCAAGCTCGTAGTAAAAGGGCAAATCACTCTGATCATAAAACGACATGGTCTGGTCATCGGTGGCGTTTTCGCCGTCATCAATCTGCTCCGTGCGATCGTTTTGCCGCACGAATCCATTGTTGAGCGGGTTGGTTAAGGTACGATTCGGGTTGGCGAAGTTGATTTCATGATGCGATCCTACCCAATTGTGATCCAGATCCGGGATCACACAACGCGCCGTAGCCTTGAAGGCGTGGACGATTGAGCCGTCATTGTCCACATTCGCATTGGTGCAAGTGAACACGCCGGCAGTGACGTTGCATCTCAGGCCATCGACACACTGGTGATCCGTAGTCGCGCAGCCTGGACTGCCATTGTGGTATGGGCTGCCGGGCGCATAGGTGAGGGCCCCAAAGTAGTTGTCGAACGAATGGTTCTCCTGCATCACGATAATGATGTGATTTACCTTCTTTAAATTGCCATCAGCGGATGCAAAACTGCAGATCAGCAGGCAAGCAAGCGGAACCAAGGCGGCGGGCCTTGCAGGGAGTCTTCGAAGCATACGGACGCCTCCTGAAACATGGACTTCAATGGCCGCACTACGTAGCCGCAACTAGGATGCCTCGTCATGAAAAATGTTGGCGACGAAAAAGTCAGGTTCCCGGGCGCACTATCCTCGCGCTCTCCACTTTCGTAATTGCTTCCAGGCCTGAACTAATTCCTGGACAGCCCGGGCGGGAGGAAAGTCCCTGCCCGAGATGCGGCATTCACGATAAGCTCGCTCATAAAATTCCCGAACTCCCTGCGCACTGAGTAGGGCCAGATTGCGGGCGATCTCCTTCAATTCCTGCTCGGTCCAGATCTTCTCCTTGCCGAGTTCCGGGCGACGCGCCATCGCGCAACAAGTCTACCATATTTCGCTTTTTCTTCGCCTCAGCGCTTTACTCTGCCATTCGCCCCATGGCCCATTCCACCAGTGCAGGAAAGGCCTGGTACAGCTTGACCGGCAAGTGCATCGTCCAGGGAACGATCACTTCCCTCTTTCTCTTCCGGTATCCGTCCAGCACCGCATTGGCGACCCGTTCTGGGGTAATACCTTTAACCTTGGAGGGACGAACCTGCTTCAGTTCGCTGCCTCGAACCGCGTTCTCACTGAAAGCCGTACGCACGTATCCGGGACAGACGGTGAGCACATGGATGCCGTCTTTCTTCAGTTCGATTGCTGCCCCCTTTCCAATGGCATTCAGGGCAAACTTGCTTGCGCTGTAGGCGGCATGAAAGGGCAGCGGAATGTGGCCAGCGACGCTGGAAATATTGATAATGGCTCCGCCGCCCTGCTGTCGCATAACCGGTATCACAGCTTGCATGGCCGAGAGGGCGCCAAACAGGTTGGTCTCGAACAGTTCGCGGCAGGCGGCCATCTGCACTTGCTCCACGGAGTCCAGTAAACCGTGTCCGGCATTGTTCACCCAGACATCAATGCGTTTGAAGTGATGAAGCGTGAGGCCGAGAACGCGATCAATTTCCTCGGAGTGACGCACATCGCAGGAGAGCGCAACTGTTCGTTCAAGGAACCCGATCCGCGCACGCGCCGCTTCGGCGCGCGCCGTGTCGCGCGAAAGCAGCACGACGCTGGCTCTCTCCGCCGCGAATCTTTTCGCAATCGCCTCCCCAATACCCATAGAAGCGCCCGTGACTACGACCACTTTCCCGTCGAGTTCCATGATCGCGTTGTATTCTCCGCGGCCCCGCAAGTCAAGGTAACGGGCGTGGGCTGTCGTACAATCAGGTAACCGCTGGCTTTCTGATTCGGAGAATTTGTGGATCTCCTCCCCTTGTTCCCGCTCGATGTCGTTCTGCTGCCGGGCACGCCCTTGCCGCTGCACATATTTGAGCCTCGCTACAAAGAGATGATGGGCGAGTGCTTGGCGAATGAAGCTCCGTTCGGGGTCGTCCGCGCGCTGGAACAAGGGATCGAGGACATTGGATGCACGGCTGACATCGTCAGCGTGACCAAGGAATATCCCGATGGGCGCATGGACCTGGTGGCGCAAGGCCGAAAACGTTTTTCAATTTTGCACTTGAACGAGGAGCGATCGTTCCTTCGTGCCGAAGTCCTGCTGGTGCCAGATGAGCCGGGAAGCGCTGCCGAGGAAGAGAGAAGCCGTGCTATTCAACTGCATCAGGAAATTCTCTCACTGGCGGGCGCGGTCCAGGATCTTTCCGGCTCGGATCAGGTTCAACTTTCGTTTCAACTCGCGGCCTCGTTGCCGCTCGAGCTTGATTTCCAGCAGCAGTTGCTGACGATTCGTTCAGAACGTGAGCGGCTGCGAGTGCTCAGCCAGTATCTGGAGCGCATCCTACCCAAGCTCCACGGCGTGATCAGAACGCGCCAACAGGCTGGCGGAAACGGGCACCCACACTGATCCAATAAGCAAGCTGGTGGCCGTCCCATGTCGTTCCCAATCCCGCGGAGAAACGTTCTGGCCGTGCTACGCATCGAATCTTCAGACAAGCGCTCAAGGCTGAGCCAGTGACAGCGGGCGTATAATCACAGTCATTGTAGGTGGGGGTTCCTTTCATGAGTGTTCCGCGCACGCTGGGTGATCTGCGCCGCAGTAACTTTTCCGAAGAGCGTTTGCGTACTCGCCGGGTCAAGGATGAACTAAGAGACAATCTGGTCGCGCTGTTGCGCGAGAAAGGCGATGCGGCGGTCTTCCCTGGAATTGTGGGATATGACGACACGGTCGTGCCGCAGATTATCAACGCCGTTCTTTCGCGCCACAATTTCATTCTGTTGGGGCTGCGCGGACAAGCCAAGAGCCGCATCCTGCGCGCCTTGACGACGCTTCTCGATAAGCAGATGCCATATCTCGCCGGATGCGAAATTCACGACAATCCGTATTCGCCGATCTGCAAGCGCTGCCGCGATCTGATAGCGGAAAAGGGGGACGGGGCTCCCATCGCGTATCTTTCGCCCGACGATCGTTACGTGGAAAAACTGGCGACGCCAGACGTAACCATTGCCGACCTTATCGGCGACATTGATCCCATCAAAGCTGCCCGCGGCGGCCATGAACTCTCGAGCGAACTGACCGTGCACTATGGGTTACTGCCGCGTGCGAATCGCGGGATCTTCGCCATCAACGAACTGCCCGACCTCGCGGGTAAAATCCAAGTCGGCCTGTTCAACATCATGCAGGAAGGGGACGTGCAGATTAAGGGATACCCGATCCGCCTGCCGCTGGATGTCGCCTTAGTGTTCAGCGCAAATCCGGAAGATTACACGGCGCGCGGCAAGATCATTACGCCGCTGAAGGATCGCATTGGATCGGAGATTCGCACGCACTATCCCGCCACCATTGAAGAAGGAATCGCGATCACGGCACAGGAGGCATGGACGCGGCGCAATGGAAATACGATGCACCTGCCGCAATATGTGCAGCAGGTGATCGAGCGGGTGGCGTTCGCCGCGCGTGAGGACAAGAAGATCGACAAACGTTCCGGCGTCAGCCAACGGCTGCCAATCTCCGCCATGGAAAATGTCATATCGAATGCCGAGCGGCGAGCCATTCGTAATCGGGAGCGGTTTGTTGTGCCTCGAGTGAGCGATATTTATGCGGCTTTGCCTGCAATCACTGGCAAGCTGGAATTGGAGTACGAGGGCGAAATGAAGGGCGCTGATTTCGTGGGGCGCGAGTTGATTCGCTCCGCGATCGCCAAGACTTACGACGAGTACTACACGGGCGCAAATGTACAGCAGATCGTGCAGTGGTTCGATCTGGGCGGAGAAATCCAGCTTGCGGATTCGATTCCCGCGGCGGAAGCCCTGGAGAATTTGAAGGGAATCCAGGGACTGACCGACAAACTGGGCCCGCTCGGGATATCGCAGAAAGACAGCGCCGAGCAGCAGGTTTCGGCGGCGGAGTTCATTCTGGAAGGCCTGCACGCGCACAAGCGCATTGGACGCAGCGAAGAGCGCGTATTCAAAGCCGGCGAAAAGAAGCCCGAGCCCGTGCGAGAAAAATCATTCGATGCCGAGGAACGTCCGTATCGACAGAGAAGGCAATTTAACTAAGCTCCGAACTTTGAGCCCTGAGTCGGTGGGTCGCTCATCGCTCATAGCTCGTAGCTCGTAGCTCAACATGAAACGCATTCGTTACTCAAAATACGTTCCCGATCCGGCCGGCGAGATGAGCATGGAAGATCTGCTCAGCGCGCTGTCGGATTATCTGCTGCAGAGTGGATTCCAGGACTCGATGTGGTACGAGATGCCAGAGGGCGAGCACACGCTGGACGCCCTGAAGCGCGCCATCGAAGACGCCTTGATGAACGGCGAGATGTTCGATGAGGAACTGCGGGAGCAGATCGAGCAGATGATGGCGGACGGCCAGCTTGATGAACTCATTCAGAAACTCATCGAGCGCATGCAGCAGGAAGACTACATCTCGGTCGATGAACCGCATGATCCGGCGCGGCGCTCCAGTGTGGGCGGGCAGACGGGCGAGGCGCAGCAGGCGAAATTCGAAATTACGGACAAGAGCCTGGACTTCCTTGGCTTCAAGTCGCTGCGCAACCTGCTCGGTTCCCTGGGCAAATCGAGCTTCGGACGGCATGATACTCGCGATCTGGCGACCGGAATCGAAGCGAGCGGGTCATCCAAGACTTACGAATTTGGCGACACGCTGAATCTCGACATCACGGCGACGCTATCGAATGCCATCCAACGCGAAGGACTGAGTCTACCGTTGAACATTGAGTATTCCGACCTGCAGGTGCACCAATGCGAATACCAGTCCTCCTGCGCCACCGTGCTGATGCTGGACTGTTCGCACTCGATGATTCTCTACGGGGAGGACCGGTTCACTCCGGCGAAGAAAGTCGCGATGGCGCTGTCCCACCTCATTCGTACCCAGTACCCGGGAGACTCGCTATCGTTGGTGCTGTTCCACGATTCTGCTGAGGAGATTCCGCTATCCCAACTGGCGCGGGTGAAGGTGGGGCCGTACTACACCAACACGCGCGAAGGCCTGCGCATGGCGCAGAGAATTCTGCAGCGACAGCGCAAGGACATGAAGCAGATCGTCATGATCACCGACGGCAAGCCCTCGGCGCTCACGCTTGAGGATGGGCGCATTTATAAGAATGCCTTTGGGCTCGATCCCCTGGTTGTGAGCCAGACACTGGAAGAGGTTTCCAAGTGCAAACGCGCGGGCGTGCTCATTAACACGTTCATGCTGGCATCCGACTACGGGCTGGTGCAGTTCGTACAGAAGGTGACGGAAATGTGCCGCGGCAAGGCGTACTTCACCACGCCGTACACGCTGGGACAGTATCTGCTGATGGATTACATGTCGCGCAAGACTAAGACCATCCACTGAGAATTCCTCGGTCTGCGTAGGGGTGGATCCATTGGCCCGCCCGGCGAAGCGGAGCGAGCGTGCTTCCCGCAGAAACCTTCGAGCAAAACCTACCCCGGACTAATGGGTCCGGGGCTACGTGTTTCGAGGTGGCCCCACAGTTCATTCCACTGCTGATAATCTCTAAATAGATATGGCAAAATGCATCCGATGCGGACGGCAGCTTACCGCGTTCAGTCTCAAGAAGATCTGCCCATGGTGTAAGCAGCATGAGGCGATCCAGCGCGGCGAGATCGTCGACGACTTCCCGCAACCCGTAATCCGCAGACCCTGGGCTCGGAGTGAATCTACTATTACCCTGACCCACGTGCTGTTCGGTGCCAACCTGGCGGTTTTTCTTGCGATGGTGTTCCGCAGCGATAACCCGTGGGCGTTCCTGAATCCACTTCAGGAATTCTCTTCACAATTGCTAATCCACTTCGGAGCCAACTATGGCTCTTCGACTTTAACGGGACAATGGTGGCGACTGCTGAGCTACATGTTCGTTCATGGCAGCGCGCTCCACATCGGGTTCAACATGTGGTGTCTTTGGGATCTAGGTGCGCTATGCGAATCCCTTTACGGACGCTGGACCTATTTCGCAATTTATGTGATCACGGGAGTCGGAGGTGGACTTACGAGTCTTGCCTGGAATCCTGTAACCTTTAGTGTTGGAGCATCAGGTGCAATTTTCGGCTTAGCAGGTGCGCTCATAGCATCGTTCTACCTCGGCGAATTCTCGCTGCCCAGGGAGGCGATTAAAGGCACCCTCATGAGTCTGCTCTTCTTCGCTGGGTTCAATTTGTTTTTTGGAATGCTCCCCGGCATTGATAACTCTGCCCATATCGGGGGGCTGATCTGCGGCCTGATTCTGGGTGCGGCGATCGCCAAGCTTGCTCCCCATGAGGGCTCCAGCCGTGTCGGTGTGATTCTTCTCGTCCTGCTTGCGGTTGTCGGTGCGGGATTCGGTGTGCAGCAGTGGCGTAGCGGCCCTGACCCCGTCGCACGGTTGAAGATGATCATCAAGCAGAATCCCAATCTTGCTCCGGCCCACTTTGCTTTGGCCGAGACCTACTTCGAGCAACAAAAGTTCCCCGAGGCCGAAAACGAATTTAAGAAAGTCGTCGAACTACAGCCCAGGAACGCAGGCGCCCGCTTTTATCTGGGGATGACTTACTTGAGCCTGAACCGTCCCGACGACGCCAAGACCACGTTCAACGGGATGATTCAGCAGGGCCTCAACACCGCGGAAGGTCACTATGGAATTGCGATGGCTTTGGCGATGCAGGACCGGCAGCAGGACGCCATCCAGGAATTCAAAGCAGCGCTCAAAGATGGATCCGACATGTCGGGAATTTACTCCCAGATGGGCAACTCGTATGCCAAGCTCAAGATGTACGACGATGCGATTTCCGCCTACCTGAAGGAAAAAGAAAAAAACGGCGATAATCCTGATCTGGAGAATGCTTTGGCAGACGTTTATCAGGCAAAGGGAATGAAAAAAGAATCCCAGGATGCGCGAAATCAGGCCACGCAGTTGAAAAGCGGAGACAAAGCGCAGTGATGCAGCGACAGCATCCGTCTTCTGTCCCGTTTTTGATCAGGACTTCGTCAGGTCGCTGACTGCGCGGTACGCCTGATTGATAGCTTCATCCGTGTATGCGTAAGCGCCCGCGTCGGCGTTAGCAATGGCAATGCGCCCATGCGTCCGCCGGGCTACTTCGCATGGAGTCTCTCCACCTTCTAGCCAGAAAGAATCAAACAGTGAGTTGTATTCGTAGGCATATCCGTGAGGCCAGCGATTAACAGTGATCGCCGCGATGTCGCGGGCGGGATCAAAACCGCCCCCATCGAGCGTGCGTGACAGTTGCTCGCGGATCTTGCGCTCCATGGTTTCGAAGGTGGTTGTGTAAAGCTCCATACGGCCAAATACATGCTGCTGTCTCGCTGGAAGACCGAGATGGCACGCGGCCTTCATCATATGCGCGACGATCGGCTCTTCAGGTTTGCGGGCGCACTCGTATCCGCCCATGCTGACGGGCAGGTCCAGGTTCACACCCGTGTGGTACATACCGGGAGCATAAACCGAATTCGCGCCGACCTTCTGGAACGAGGTCCAGTTACGGAGCAGGACATTGGTGTAGAGCAGGGGCACTTTTTGGGCGGACGCGAGTGCGTCCTTCTGCTTCTCTGGAAGCTCGTCGCAAATATAGGGGATGACCACGTGCCAGCAGGCGAGCACTGCGTTCTTCGCGTGCACCGTCTGCGCTTTGCCTCCGCGAGCATAGGTCACCTCAACTTGGGTCGCTCTCGAGGCATCGCCCACATGCTTCACCCGCACGGCCGTGCTGTTGAGGCGAATGCGCACCAGCGAACTAGCGTCATCCAACTTCGAATAATTTGCCTTCGCCAGAACGACATCTGAACTCGTGCTGCCCGGAATTGCCGGCGGAATCAGCTTGCGCACGAGCATTCGCGCAATGCTGGCATTGCCATCGGGGAAATGAAAAAAGTACTTTTCCGCTTCGTCGTTGGGAATGGCGTCGCGATTCATTCCCTTCCCCGGCTTGGAATCCAGTTTCAACCCCGCAAAGCCCGGTAACCCCAGCCCCCACGCGTCCTGCGCAGCGACAGCGTCAATGCCAACGCCGAATAGTCCATGAGGGAGCGCCTGAAACAGTTTGACGATATCTGCATGCACCCCTGCGACATCGGTCAGGTACTGGGCATAGCTGATGCGGGCGAGTTTAGCTTTTTTTTCCTCTGAGGTCAGGCCGGGGTAATAGTCTTTGGGATCGCTGTAAAGGCTCTGCAGATCCCGCTTTGCTTGTTCGGCAATGGGCGCATCGGACAGAAATTGCTTGAGGAGCTTGGGTGATTCCGGGCTGGAGTCTTCGCTTTCGCCCCCGTTTCGCGGGTTAAAATTTGTAACCAGTTTGTCGGCACCGAAGGTTTCCTTGTCGAAGAATATTTTGGGCCGCAGGCCGAAGGAGGGGTAAACGTCTTTCTGGTAGTACTTTGAATACGAAGGCACGTCGATGCCTAAGTCCTCGATCAACCCTTTGGCCACGGCGCTGTAGGGAGCGGGACTCTCGATCGAGAAGGTGCCACCGTAGCCCAGTCGGAAGGCACTGTTGAGCCGGAATTCGTTGCGCTTGGCGTGCCCCCCGAAATCGTCATGGTTATCGAGAATCAGAATGCGCGCCTTATTGCCTGTAGCTTTGCAATAAAAGTGCGCTGCAGCAAGGCCGCTGATTCCGCCTCCGATAACGATCAGATCATAATTTTCGCCGGTATCCTCGGGCTTTCCGGCCGAGTCCCAGAAGGTCCCGTCCCGCAAGCTGTGTGCGGCTTCGAAAGATCCCGGATGACTGCCGCGCATGCCGGTCAGTGCCGGCGGATAGTACGTTGACGATGTTTTCGGATCTCTTGCAGCGAAGAGTTGCTCAGGCACCATGAAGGCGCCGGCTGTCGCTGCGACGCCGTTGATAAAGTCCCGGCGCGTGATCTTGCGATACATCCCCAGTTCCCGGTCCCGCGAATCGCGCACGATCTTCTCCCAGACGTCTCGGTCAGTCGAAAACCACTAACGGCCCAAGCGGAACTATGAGCCACTCTCCTGGGCTTTCTTGACTGCCAGTTCGGCCCCCTGGAATCCGATCTTGCTGTGGGTTCCGTCGCAGAAAGGCTTATTAACAGAACCGCCGCAGCGGCATAGGGAGAATGCAGTTTTGCCGGTGAGATCGAATTGATTGCCGTTGATATCGACGATCTCAACCGATCCCTCCGGAGCCTCCACTCGAAGCGGACCGTTGGGCCTGACCGTGATCTTCACTTGCGCCATGAATTCCTCCAACCTTACGGGTTTCTAGTAAGCATAGAGAAGATACCACTAAGAAGAGCTGGATGTCTTGCCAGAGAGATCGCTGAATCTATGTATAAGAACTCAGGCTGCAGCAGAGCGCACTGAGATGAGGCTACGGTAAAGCTCCAGCCACTGATCGATCATGCGCTTGGTAGTGAAGTGTTCGCGGGCGCGATTATATGCCAGCTCGGCATAGGCGCGGCGCATGGGACGGTCTTCATTCAGGAGACGAATACTTTCGGCCAGGCTGGCGGCATCGTTGCGGCAGAAGTATAGAGCGGCGTCGCCCCAGATTTCGCGATAGCTGGGAATATCGTTGGCGACAAGCGCGCAACGCGAGAATGCCGCCTCCAGCGCGGCCATTCCCAGCGGATCGTAGCGCGAGGTAGCGGCATAGATCGCCGAACGGCTATACAAGGCCCGCAGTTGTGCGTCCGTTTGCGGGCCTCGAATCGCGACCGTCGTTTGTTCGGTCGCAACTTTTACATCAGCACGGATAGGAATACGCGGCATAGGCACCGTCTGCTCGGCTCCGACGATGCACACCGGCAGGGGATGCTGTTGCTGGGTCAGAAGGAAAACCTGTTTACTGGCGTCGACCAAGCGGCCTACGGCGAGAACGCAGTCGTCCTTGCTCACGTAAGGATTAAAGAAGATGGGATTGCGTCCGGGATAGATAACTTCTCCGCGCGCCGGCGCGCTGTAGGAGTCGGAAATCTGCGCAAGCAGCCACGCCGAGGGAGCGACCAACACGTCGGCACCGTTCAGACCGTCCATGACCGTTCTCCGATACCAAGCCAAAGACTGTGCGGCTCGCGGAGGCCGCTCGTGAACGGCCCGGGTCCAAGTGATCAGATCTCCATGCGCCATGACCACGCGCGGTACATTGACAGGCAAGTTCCCGTAGCAAAATTGATTGAGATGCAGAACGTCCGGGCGCAGCTCCCGGATCAGGGTGGCCAGGAACTCAGATGATTCCGGAATATCCTCTTCCGCTTCCTGCATCCACTCCAAGCGGAACGCCGTCGGACGATAGTCGAGGCCGTGGAGGTGGTCCATCCACGCCGTCTGAGTGGGAAGTGGAATCTCCCCGAAGCTCACCAGCGTGACGCGCACTCCGCGCGTAACCAGCCCCGTAACCAGTTCGCGAGCATAGCTCCACGAACCAGACAAGGAATCGGCCGTTACCAGGACGTGCACAGAACCTCCGGGTCACTGCGGAAACCGCGCTACACGCGAGATTCCGCGACAGTACGACCATTCTAAAGGCAATGAACCTGAGCGGGAAGCATTTTCCGGCATTCCATCAGTTTTGCCCTGGAGTTCAACCACAGGGGCGCCACGGCTGGCGCAAGAACGGTTTAGTTCCTGCGGGCATTTCGGGATTCATCTCCCAACACGTACAAGCCGGTGCTCAGAATGTCAATTTCGCGGCTAACTGGAAAGCGCGGGGTCCGCCCGATCCGAAAATTCCCCCGGCGCCACTCGCCGGCCTGCCGAACGCGGACGACAAGTTGGGATTGTTCTGATCGGGCACAAGCACGTTGAAGAATCCCGAATAGTTCGCGTTGCTGGTCCCGAGAATGTTTTCTTTGTTGAAGAGGTTGAAAACTTCTCCAAAGGCCTGCAAGGTGAACCGCTCGGTTAAGTGGAACTCCCGCGACAGGCGCAGATCGAAAGAGTTAAAGGTATCGTTGAAGCGGGCTGCAGGAGAAACCATGGGCAGGGGCGTCCCCAGCGAGCCGTTGGAAGCGCCCGCAGCGTTGAGCTGCGCAATGTAGGCGTTTAATTCTGCTCCGCTATGAAACTGGCGGCCGCCGGCGTTGCGGCCGATTTGCGGAACACGATTGCCGCTTCCGTCCCCGAGCAGAATATCCATCGGTACCCCCGAGCCGTAGGTCCAGAGAGGGGACAGGCGGAAATGCAACGGCAAGTCGGCAGTGCCCTGCAAGACGAGCCGATGGGTCTGGTCATTGGGCGCGAATCCATATTCTCGATGCAGGTTCGTGGGATCGACCGGCGGATATCCGAATGGGATCTGATCGTAGTTGGCGTAGTTCAGGGCTTTGGAGAACGTATATGCGCTATGAAACTGGAAGTGATTACTGAAGCGGTGATCGACCACGGCCCAGATGGCGTCGTAGTGCGTGTTCGCCGAAGATTGGAGGTCGGTGACAGTTTCGGGTCCACCCGAGGCCGGGTTGAACACCGAACCTAGAGGTACACCTATGATGAAGTGCGTTCCCAAATTGTGAATAGCATCGACTTTCACGACCCAGTCTTTGGCAAACGAATACTGCGCGCCCAGATTGAAGTGCTGCACCATCGGGTTGCGCAGGTTGTTATCGATGATGTTTATGCCTTCCGCCGCGCCGCCTGCTCCCGGAATGACCGGCCCGCTAAACGCAGAGTCGGGATACGTTGGGGTCACGCCGGGAATAAAGTTGCCATTCGCGTCGAGAATATTGGCGCTTCCCAGAGAAACGTTAATCGGCAAAGCGCGGCCGTCGAGTCCGCGCTCCAGAGAGACAATTTCAAGCGTGACACGATCGTAGTAGATGCCGTATCCGCCGTGAAGGCTCGCCCGCCCACTCTTTGTCGCCCAATTGAACCCGACGCGGGGACCCCAGTTGTTCGCTGCCTTGTGGCGGCTCCCGTGGAGAAAGGGCAGCAGAATGGGATTGATCTGGCCGTAGTGGCCAACATTGTTTACGTCCGAGTCGATCTCGTAGCGCAGTCCCAGATTGAGCGTGAGCTGGGGATGGATTCGCCAGTCGTCCTGAAAGTATCCCACGGTGTAGTTGTTATCTGCATCCGGAATGACGAGCGCCGTCTGGGGAATCGCGCTGCGAATGGCGACTGCAAACAGCAGATCTTTGTCGTCGACAATGCCATCACCATTGCGATCCTGGTCGGCGAAGTTCTGCACGAACTCGATGGCCCCCGATTGGAACACTCCGAGATTGAAATCTGCACCGATGCGCTGGAACTCGCCCCCAAAGTGGAAGTTGTGGCGTCCTCGAATCCAGTCGAGATTGTCGGCAAACTGCGAGCGCTTCTGGCGTGTCTGCTGGGGCACACGGTAGGACGATCCATCGGCGAGACTGGGAAAGTCCAACTCCGGGCTTACATTCAGCGGCGTGGTTGCATTTACGAAGTTATTGAACGAGTAGCTGGTTCGATTCAGCAGACTCGAGGTCAACGTGCGTGTCCACGAAGCCTGAAGGCTTTGGAAGTGATTCGTGAGATCCTGGCGTTCTGAAGCAGAACCGAGGGGCTGGCCGGAAAGAAAACTCGAAGTCCCGGCTGCGCCGAGCCGTTCAATGGAATAATGCAGGCTCAAAGTGTCCCGGCCGGAAATCTTCCAATCTCCGCGCAGCGTACCCATGGGATCGGTCAGGGGAATGGAGGCGAAACTGGTGTCGATGTGCTGCGTCGCAAGATTGCGGGTGCCTACTACTGCGCCCCCAAGCTGGTCGCGATACTCGAAGGCGGCAAACCACCATGCTTTGTCACGGACGATAGGACCGCCCAATGTGCCGGAGTACTGTTCGCGCCGGAAGTTCGGGCTCTGGTTCACGGGCTCGGTGAAACCGCCCGTAGGATTGAAAATCGGATTCGCCGCCTGCAGTGATTTGTCGCGCTCGTAAAAGGATGCGGAGCCGTGCAGGGTGTTACCACCCGCCTTCGTCACCACATTGACAACGGCAGATCCGCTGCGCCCCATCTCGGCGGAAAAACGGTTTGCGGCAACCTGAAATTCCTGCACCGCATCTTCGGGAACGTTGAGTAGCATGCCGCCGACCACATCATCGTTGTCGTCCATGCCGTCGATGCTGACGTTGCCGCCGCGCCCCAGCTGGCCTGCGGAGGAGATTACTACGGTGCCATTCTTTGTGGGATCGAAATTAGGGGCAATGGTATTACCCGGAGTCAGCAACGAAAGTTCCAGGAAATTGCGGCCGTTGAGTGGAAGATTGTCGATTTGCTGAGAGTTGATGACTCCATCGACGGTTGAAGATGCTGTCTCCACCAGCGGGACCGCATCCATCTCATTGATGTCGATCACCTCTTTCTGCTGCTGCACTCCTACGCGAACCTTCACGTTCGCTTCTTGCCCGACCTGTAACTGAACGGTGCCGACGTAGTCGGCAAATCCCGGCGCAACGACCTTCAGTTCATAGATTCCCGGGGCAAGATTGTTAATTGCAAATAATCCTGCTGCATTCGTGCTCGCTTTACGATCGACACCGGTGCTCTTTTGCGTCACGATCACCTGCGCGCTACGTACCACGGCGTTTTGCGGATCAAACACTTCGCCGCTGATGACGCCACTACCGAGTTGTTGCGCGCATGCGAATGAGCCGAAAGACAGAAACAGCGTAAGACACAGAGGTACCCGCCACCGAACCAGGCCGTGAAAGAGCCGCTGCCGCACGGGAGTTTCCTTCCTGCATTCGAGACGTACGCCTGGGATGACACACGCACGTCGCGCGCGCAGAACACATTGAATTTTCCGGGACCCCAAGTCCAGAGAACTTTGAGCAGCGAAAACTTACTGGAGTGAACTAGCGCCTGGCAATAGCCGAAAACGATTAGACACACTATACCGCGGTCGCTGGAGTGCGATCAGTTGATTTCCAAGCGCAGTCGCATGGCGCGCGCAAGGTTATCAATGGCCTGGATTTTTTCTGCCGCTGGGGCAGGAACATCCGGAACGGCCATCGCCAGTTCACAAGAGAGCATCACCGCAGTCAACGAATCCCGCATTTCGCTACTTAACTGCTCCACCACGGTGCGCACGGCGGCATTCTCCTCCCGCTTGCGGCGGTGCAGCGCCAATCGAACTTCACGGAGCAGGCGCTCCATTCCGGTCACCGCGAAATTGATGTATACGGGAAAGGCATGGCCCAAATGTTCGATCATCTGGTCGCTCTCTTCCGGTTCGGTCTCCAGCAGCAACTGATCGATCACGGCGATGGCATAGGTTTCTGCGCGCAGGCGGGTGGCTGCGGCCTGCAAAGACTGGGCCCAGTGCGTTTCCTGAGTGGTTTCGGCGGTCAAGCAGGCAGCGCACTCCGGGCCACGCGATGAAGGTGTGATGAGTAGGATCATGTCCTTGCCTCTGCAACTGACCCTCCAATTAGCGGCATTGAAAGCAGGGCATTTACGCTACTCCGTGCGCTCGTGCGTTCCCTTCCCGGCATCTCCCGCCCCAAATAGGAATTCAGAAACAAGCCTTAGCTCAAATAACCCTGAGCAGCGTAATCTTTGAGCTTGCGATAAAGCGTTGTCTTACCGATGCCAAGGAGCCGCGCCGCTTGCAGTTTGTCCCCGTGGAGTTCAGAAATCGCGTGCAGGATCGTCCTCTTCTCCAACTCCGCAATAGGCAGGATCTTGGCGCTTCCATCCCCGTTTGCAGACGGGGAGTCCTGCGGCGGCAAGTCGGCGATCTCAGGTGGGAGATCGACGGTGTGAATCAGGGGACCACTGGTAAAGGCATACGTGCGCTCCAGGCAATTCTCAAGCTCGCGCACATTGCCGGGCCAGTCATAAGCCAGCATGGCCTTCAGGGCGTCGTCGCTGAGCATCTTTTCCTGTCCTGAGGTGCGCGCCATGCGCTCCAGAAAGTGCCCGATCAGCAACGGAATATCCTGCCGGCGTTCGCGCAATGCGGGGATCCGCAAACTGAGCACGTTGAGGCGAAAATACAGATCACGCCGGAAACTGCCCTGCATAACTGCGTGCTCCAGGTCGCGGTTCGTAGCCGCCAGGATACGAATATTGATGGGCACGCGCCGAGTGCTGCCGACAGGACGGATTTCCTTCTCCTGAATCGCGCGCAGCAGCTTGGCCTGCAGATCGACCGGAAGCTCTCCAACTTCGTCCAGGAAAATTGTTCCCCCGTCTGCCATGGACAGCAATCCGTCTTTGGACTGGTTCGCTCCCGTGAATGCGCCCCTGACGTATCCGAATAATTCGCTTTCGATCAATGTGGGCACCAGAGAACCGCAATCCACAGGAATAAAGGGCTTGTCGCGAAACGGCCCGGAGTAATGGATCGAGCGTGCCACCATCTCTTTTCCGGTGCCGCTCTCGCCGAGAATCAGAACCGGATGAACACTGTTTGCCGCTTTGGCAATGATGCGGTACAGCTTCTCCATTTCGGGGGTGCGTCCCACAATCCCCCCGTAACCCTGTTTGGATTTCACCTTCTCGCGCAACATCCGGTTCTCTGACTTTAACTTCAAGTGAGTGGCAACGCGGTCCAACAGCAGCTTGAGTTCCTCGACGCTGAATGGCTTGGTCACGTAGTCGTACGCTCCATTTTTCATCGCCTGCACAGCCGATTGAACGGTTCCAAATCCGGTCACAACCACCACCACGGCTTCCGGACGGCGATCCTTGATGCGGCGAAGAGCTTCGAGCCCTCCTCCACCGGGCAGGCGTAGATCGAGCAGAACTGCATCGAAATTCTGAGCATCCAAAGCACGGAATGCCTGCTCGGCCGAATCGGCCATGTAAGCCGAATAGCCCAATGAGATGGCGACTTCCCGGCAGGCTTCGCGAATGGCCTGTTCGTCATCCACGATTAGAAGGTTCAGGAAATTTGCCGGTTCAATTTGCGGGGCGGTATTGATAGGCATCAGTGCTGCAGACGTCATGGCCATGGCGGATCAGTCCTCTTCTTGAGATGAAAGTACTTCCCGATTTATGGGGATATAAAGTTGTTGGCCGCTCGCCTCTTCGGTTTCGGCCGGCACAGCAAGAGGAAGCAGTACGCTCACTCGCGTGCCCTGGGCGGGTTCGCTTCTGACATCGATCAGGCCGCCGTTCGAAATCACAATCTCGTGTACGGTCGCTAATCCCAGCCCCGTTCCCTTGCCGCCTTTGGTGGTGAAGAAAGGCTCAAATAAATGGGCCCGGGTGGCCTGGTCCATGCCGCAGCCGTTGTCTTGCACCGAAAAAAGAATGCACGGCAATGATGTTTCGGTAGCTCGACCGAGCGCTGATTCGGTCAACGCCTGCAATTTGCAGTTGCGAGTTTCAACCGTGATCTGTCCTCCGCCTGGCATAGCATCCCGAGCGTTCAGCACCAGATTGAGCAGGATCTGCTGAGCCTGCGTTGCGTCCAGCCTCGTTACTCCCAAGTGTGGATCAAGACGAAACTGCAGGTGGATGTCTTGTCCGACCAGGTGCTCCAGGAAGTTGCGCATGCCCTGGGCGACCTCATTCAGCGAGAGAAGCGGTCGCCCAGGGCCCTGTGGGCGCGTGATCGCCAGCAATTGCTTTACAAGACCGCTCGCCTGCAGAGCCGCTTTGCGAACTTCTTCAGCATATTTGCGGGCTGCATGGCTAGAATCCAGGCTTGCTATCAGCAGATCGCAATAGAGCAGCACACCCGTAAGAACGTTGTTGAAATCATGCGCAACTCCGCCAGCTAGCCTTCCCAAGGACTCCAGTCTTGCTGCCTGCTGCAGACGTTCTTGGAGTTCGGGAGAGCGCCGGATTTCTTCAACCATAGCCAAAACGGAGCCCGCTTCGCCATTTCGAGCCGGGACTCTCCATAACGTCCAGCGTAGTGAGGAGTTGTTCGCAATATCACCGTTACCAGCGAACTGCACGGTGTTGAGCTTGCCGTCAAGCAGGCGGGAAAGCTCTTGTTCGGCTTCCCTGCTGTCCCGGAGGGCAATGAGATCGACTAAGTTCGGCTCCTCGCCGGTCCGAAGTGGGAAGGGCAGAATTCGTTGGAGAGCCGGATTAATCGCTATTACCTGTCCCGAAAGGCGGCACTGGGCCAAACCAACTGGAGCCTGCTCGAAAAAGGAATTGAATTCGGTATGGGGAGGCTCCCACGCCCAGGTGATTTCGGTGATTGCGCTCATGGTTTCACTCTGCTCGGAAGCAAACTCGGAAGGAAGCGCGAAATGGGCTGCTACGGACCCTGGTTTTCCCAAAATGGGACCAATAACAGCCTTCTGCTCCAGTTCCGAACCCAACTATAGACAGACACAGTTGTGCGAGCGAAGGGCAGATGTCACCAAAAACAGAAATTGTCCTGTGGAAAACTCGGGAATGGACCTCAGCGGGTAACTGGGACTGGCGCTTTGGAAGTGTCAGCAGTCTCCGCCAAACGGAAGGTAAGCCGACGGCCCTGCTCCAGATGAATGACGGAGATGGGCTGATTGCCCAAGGGAGCCTCACGCGCGAACAGACTGGCGGTTTGCACCGGGACCCGGCGATCGCCAATGTCCACTGACTGGAGGGCCAGCCGTACGTACCCGCGATTCGGCTTGATTCTCGAAGTTTGAGCGGACTCTACGCGTCCTGCTACATTGGCGCCCTTAGGAATGATGATGTTGCCGTCCATCACGACAGGTTGCTCGACCACGGCTTCGAAGGAGCCCTCTGAAGGCGAAGTACTCGCGTAAACCGAAGTCTTCAGCCGAACGGTAAGTAGAGTGCCCGCTGGCAGTTGTTGAAGAGTTCCGCGGAAGTCGTTCCCGATTGCCGACCGGCGGCCTGCCGGCCAGTGAATGCCGGTTCGTGAAAGTTCGGGGACGGTCTGGTCGCTCGCGGGTTGCAGGGAACTGGCGGGCAACTCAGTCTGTGCTGAGTTGGGGTCGCCCGGAATCACATCGGGGCGAGAACAGCCAAAAGCGGCCAACAGCATCGAGAAGGCGCAGGCTCCCAGTGCGGCACGCCACGCTCGCGTAGATATGATTCCCTTGCCCATTCCCTTTTCCATTGGCAAGCGGAATACCAGACAGAATGCCGAGGATTCATAGAGATAGCGATAGCCGCCAGGGTGACTCCATGTAGATTTTTCACGTCGAACCCTCTTTCCGGAAGGCGCAAAAAATAGCGGAGGCCGTGTCGAGCCTCCGCCCTAGATGGAACAGCTGAGAATTCTGAGCCGCGCTACGGTTTCTTCGTCGCTTTCTTCGGACTCCGCTTCACTGGCGCTTTCTTGGGCGCTTCACGGCCGCCGATCAAGCTTAGTGCATCGGTTGAATTGAACGGGAACTGGCGAACTGACGTTTCCGCCTGCCCCGCGGAGTTCAAGGTGACGTCCACACGGCGATTGCTGGCCATGCGGATCACGGCGATCCTGGCGAGAGCTCTTTTCCGCTCTTCCGTCGTCAGGTCGGGGTTTTGTTCAATGGACTGCTTCACTTCGTCGGTGGAGAGATTATGTTCCTTACCGAGCGCCTTGGTGTCGATCGCCGACTCGGGAATACCATTCTCGACCAAGAAGCCCTTGACCCGGGCCACACGACGTTCCGTAAGCGCCTGGTTGAAGGCAGCACTGCCGCGATGGTCGGCGTGACCCTCCAGAGTGATGTGGGCGTCGGGCTTGGCCTGCAGGTATTTCTTGAAGTCAGTGGCCATGGTCAGCAGGATTTTCTGTTGTGAGGGCAGCAATCCTGCATTCGGATCCTTCGGAGTGGGCTGGCCAGTCGGGAAGTAAACGCTGTGCAAAGCCAACCGCGCCTCCAGCGCCTTATCCACCGGCGGCGGAGGAGGATTCTGAATCGTGACTTGCGTGGAGGCTTGTCCGGTCAGGTTGCGGGAGTCCGTACACGTCGCGGTCACGGTCACAGGCCCAGGTGGCAGGTCGGCGGTGTTTAGAGTAGCTGTATTGCCGGATCCAGTAACGGTGCCGGCCGTGGAAGTCCAATTCGCCACGGAGACGGGTACGCCGTCGGGACTTGTGCAATTCGCGGTCAAGCTCACCGTGCCGCCTGGCGTGAGTTCATTGGGGCTTGCGGACATGGACATCGTGGGCGGATTCTTGGGTGGAAGCGGCTTTACGGTGTAGTTCGCGCTGCAACTTGCCTCGTTGTTGGTCTTCGCCTTCGGATCGGTTACGTGCGCAGTGACCGTATAGTTTCCAGGTGCCACGTTGTTGGTATCGATGGTTGCGGAGGTCTCTTTCCCGGTGACCTGACCGCCATTCCCGCTCCAGGCATAGTTCACGGTGTGCTTCGGATTGAAATTGCTTGCGGTAACGCTCGCCGTCACCGGTTCTCCGACCATTACTTCGGTCGGCTGCACCGAGCAAGCAGCGGTTGGAGTGAGCGCCGGCGCACCTCCCCAGCTGAAGACCACACCCGTACCCAAGCGGGCGCCATTGAGTGTGGGCCGCCGCAAGTCAGGAAACTCGGGAGCTGCGTACGAGGCATAGTTGTGGCGAGCGAAGACATAATTCACTTCGAACACTCGCCAGGAAAAATTCTTGGTAAACGGCAAGTCCCAGCCGCCGCCCAGAATGGCTCCGATTCCGTTGGTGCCGTTGGGCAGTCCCTTTACGGAGAAACGGTTGTAGCTGAGCAAAGCGTGCAGGAAGATATTCGAGCCCTCCGTGCGCCACATGAAGCGCGGCCCGGCAGAGAAGGAGCTCTCGTAGTTGCTGTTGCCCCAGCTGTGTCCCAGATCGAATTCGGCTCCCCAATGGCGATCGAAGTTGTAAGTGAATGCTCCTCCGAGCCCGGTCGACATATCCGGAACTTTGTAGGGAGTAGGATTGTTCGGATTGCCAAAGGGGGCCGGCACTGTCGCGCCGGGGTGCATCCACTGATAGCCAAGGTAAATGTCATACTTCGGGGCGGTATCGCTCTGGGCAGAGGCAGAGGTGGAAAACGCTATCATTGCGGCACTTACGGACAGGACAACTGCGAATGTTACTCGCGCTCGCCCGCTTTTGCGAAGTTTCATGAAGACCTCCAGACGTAATCACCCGATTGCTGCTGCAGCCCGGTGGTCGCGGGAATCGCAGCAATCTGATTGAAAAGTAGACCTGTTCTGTGGAACGCTGAATTCTATATTACGGAAGGGGAGAGGGAAAGCCGGGATAAGGGTATTGACGAGATAGGTACTTCCAGCGGTGCATGTTATCTCAAAATGAAACGTGAAGTACGAGGCGGGCGTGCCCCGGTCCGGCACAGACCTTGTGCCGGTAGGAATGGCCGCGTATCTTGGAGTTCAATGCGCAGGCTGGCTGTTCCCGCCCGCGGCAAGCACCTGCAGCTCGTACCGTTCCAACAAGCAGATGAGCCACGAAAAAATATTAATTGTCGAAGATGAAGAGAACGAACGCTCCGGCTTAGCCGAATTAGTGACCTCCTGGGGTTATCGTGTGGAGACGGCTGCAGACGGCACCGAAGGACTGGAAAAAGCTACGCAGTGGGGTCCCTCGATAGTCGTCACCGACCTGAAGATGCCTCGCATGGGGGGCATTGAATTGCTGGGCCACTTGGCCGAGCAAGCGCAAACGATTGCGGTCATTCTGGTCACAGCGCAAGGCACAATTGACAGCGCGGTACAGGCCATGCGCATGGGCGCCTATGATTACATCACCAAGCCAATCGACACCAACCGACTGAAAATCATCCTTTCGAATGCCTCCGCGCTTCTCGGAACCCGAGCGGAACTGGAGGCCACTCGTCGCAGGCTACGCGACACCGGTTCACTCGGGAAACTGAGCGGATCCTCGCGCAAAATGCAGGAGATCTTCCGCCTCATTGAAATGGTGTCGCCGAGCACAGCCTCTGTCTTGATCACGGGCGCAAGCGGCACCGGAAAGGAACTGGTCGCCCGAACCATCCACGAACTCAGCCCGCGCAAGGATCGCCCGTTCGTAGCCATCAACTGTGCGGCGATTCCTGAAACCCTGATGGAAAGCGAGATCTTCGGCCACGAGAAGGGAGCGTTTACCGGAGCCCTGGAGCGCCGCACCGGTTGCTTCGAACTCGCCGAGGGCGGAACGCTCCTTCTGGATGAAATTGGCGAGATGCCGATCGGCACGCAAGCCAAACTTCTCCGCGTCCTGGAAGACCGGAAGCTTCGACGCCTGGGAAGCAAAGTGGAGACATCGGTGGATGTGCGGGTGCTGGCCGCCACCAACAAGATCCCCGACGAAGCTGTATCCCGGGGCGAATTGCGCAGCGATCTTTATTACCGGTTGAATGTTTTCAATATCCACATGCCTCCGTTGCGCGAGCACAAGGAGGACATTCCGCCGCTAGTGCAATTGCTGCTGGCCGAAATGAGCGGCAAGCACGGGCGCAAGGTGTCCGCCGTCAGCGAAGCTGTCCTGAACCAGTTCACCAGCTACTCCTGGCCAGGAAACGTACGTGAGCTGCGTAATACGATCGAACGCGCCGTTATCGTCTGCGATTCCGGGGCGATCGAAACCAAGCATCTCCCTCCGGGATTCGGGCAGGCCCCGCTGCGGACCGCGGCCAACGACCCCGACGCAGTGCGGCTGGGCGTGGGGACTACCGTCGAGGAGGCAGAGAGAATGCTGATCATGAAAACGCTGGAGGCGACCAGCAACAACAAGACCAGAGCCGCGGAGATTCTTGGCATCAGTCTCAAGACGCTGCACAATAAACTGAAAGAGTACGGCAGTTCTGCTCCGGAAGCCGGCAAAGAGGAAGTGCCCAGCAGTTAGCCTTTTTCTCACCTCGCGCCCATCATGCGACGTAAAACCATCATCGTGCTGGTCATCACCCTTATGGTGACAGTGCTGGTGTCGGCGTTCTCATACTTATACATTTCTCAGATTCTGCGGCTGCGCATCGTCAGTGCTTATGAAGCCGCGACGAGCCTGACGCATCAGTTGGCCTACGCGGCGGGAAACGCGGTGCCCGATTTCAGCAGCACCTCGGTGGATACCAGTGATCCCGCGGCACTGCGGCGCGCTCTCGCAGATTACGTTCAGACCGACGTCAGCCTGAACAATTTGCTGCAGTCGATCCCGGGGGACTGGAGGTACATCTACTATGTCGCCGTAGTGGATACAACTGGCAAGGCGCTGCTTCACACCAATGCGGCGCTGGTCGGCAAGGTTGCCCCGCCGCATCCCGATTTCGAGCAGATCCTCAGGGCAAGATTCCGCGAGCAGATACGTCTGGTGTTCAGCCCGGCGGCAGTCTATGACGTCAGTTACCCATTGGAACTCAACGGAGCTCCCTTTGGCACAATCCGAATCGGAGTACAAACCGTTTTTCTCAAGAGCGAGGTACAGGCGCGGCTCATGCGCTCGCTGTATATCTCTATCGCACTCATCTTTGCGTCACTATTCCTCGCTGCCGGAATTTCCAATCTTGCGCTCGGGCCGCTGAAAGAAATCAGCCGCAATCTGGATAGCGTCACGGCCGGCGAATCTCAATCTATCGCCGGGGATGAATCCCAACATGACGAGTACGGACTGGTAACACTGAAGATTGCCAATCTTGGCCGGCAAATCCGGGACAGCCGCGAAATCTTTACGGCGCTCAAAGACAACGTTGATCAGCTCATGTCCAAGCTGCAAGATGGACTGATGCTGTTCGATCGCGATTCGCGCGTCGTGCTGGTGAGCGCTCCGCTGGAAGGCTTTTTGAACCGCCCCCGCCGAGAACTGCTGGGCCGCACGGTGCAGGACTTGTTCGATCGCAAATCTATGTTCGGATCTGCCTTGCTGAACGCTTTCGAACGAAAGCGTCCGATCTCGCAGCGTGAGTTCGAAACTGCGTCCGGAAAACGGGTTCAGCTATCCCTTGATTTCGTGCAGGAAAAGACTTCACAGATTGGGGCTTTACTGATCATGCGCGATGCGGAATCCGTACGGCGCATCGGCGATGAGATTGAGATGTCTCGCCGTCTATCCGCCAGTGGACGACTAACGCGCGGCGTGGCTCATGAGGTAAAAAATCCGATCAACGCGATTGTTTTGCATCTTCAGTTGCTGCAGAACAAACTGGCGCAGCAGGAACCGGACACGCGCCGTCACGTCGACATCATCGACAGCGAGATTCGTCGACTGGATCGTGTCATACAGACGCTAGTGGATTTCACCCGCCCCCGCGACCTGCATCTGGAAGAGATGGACCTGCGGCGCCTGCTGGACGATGTCGCTCTGCTGGCGGGCCCCGATGCCGAGCAACACGGGGTCAGCATTGAGCGGCACATGGACGAATCGGCGTTGCCGGTGAAAGTCGATTCTGACCTGATTAAGCAGGCATTCCTCAACGTCGTGATTAATGGCGTTCAGGCTATGCCGAACGGCGGCGTGCTCACAATTTCCGCTCACCGCGACAATGACGTTATCATCGCGGAGGTACAGGATCAGGGAGCGGGGATTCCCAAGGAATTGCATGACAAAGTCTTCGAACTCTACTTCACGACTAAAAAAGAAGGGAGCGGCATCGGGCTGGCGCAAACTTATCAGATCCTGCAATGGCACTACGGCACCGTGGACTTCCAATCTGCCGAAACCACGGGCACCATCTTTCGCTTTCAAATCCCCGCCGTGGGGCCACCACCTCAAGGTAATTCGGAGTACGAGGCGGATGCCGCCGCGTCTCATCGTGGAGATTAAGTCCGATTGCAGGCAATTGGTATGTCAGGTGCTGGACAAAGGCGTAAGATGACTTAGCCGCCACGCGGGATTCCTGTATGACTCTGGCCACAGTTTTCATCTTGTTGCCGTTTTTATCGAGTACTGCTGCCTTACCGCTCGTTGCCCAGAGTACCGAAACTCAGACAACCCAGCCGTCTGCCTCGCAGTCCCCGTCAGCACCTACAGACACTGTGAAACCGGAGTCAATCAAACCTGCTTCCGTTGCGAAGAAGGCTAACGCGGCCTCTCGGCGAAGAAGAAAGAAACCCAAGGCCCTGCCCTGTCAAACTTCCTCTTCGCAGACTGCGGAGTCGAATTCTCCAGCATCCCCCGCCCAAGCGTCTGCGACCCCGAGCCCCCCTAAGGATTGTCCGCCACCCAAAATTATCGTGCGTCACGGCGGCTCCAAAGAACCCAGCATTCAGTTAGCAGGCGGACCCACCGCCGAGCAGGCAGCCCAACAGCGCAATGCCATTAACCAGTTGCTGGGAGTTTCAGACCAGAACCTTAAGAAAGCGGCGGACATGCAGCTGAGTCCAGCCCAGCAGGATACCGTCTCGCAGACGCGACAGTTTATGCAGCAATCCAAAGCCGCGATGTCCGCTGGGGATTTCGAACGCGCCCGCACGCTCGCCTGGAAGGCGCAGCTGCTTTCTGAAGATTTGGCAAAACCCGAGAAGTAGTACCTTCGAGCCGAGAGGCCTAGCCTAACCCTACTTCCCTTTCGCCCGCGCGCTATTTACCTTCGTGAGAAGATCCTGGGACATGGCCTGCAGCGGCCCTGGAATTTTGACCGCCTCGGTCAGTACTTCACGCGCCTCGGTCAGCTTGTTCAGCTTGCCGTAGGCGAAACCCAGCCCGTAAAGAGCACGAGCATACTGTTGCTCATCCTGTCCTTTGAGCAGTCCCGCAGCGGTCTTGAGTTCAGAAATCGCCGGTGTAGTTTTCTCCTGCTTCAGGTATGCCCACCCGATAGTGTTATGCGCCGCCCCCGCCGAGAGCTTGCGGGACTTGTCAGCATCGGCCGCATCGGGCTTGGCGACTTCAATGGCTTTCTGTGCGTACGTGATTGCCTTGGCGGAACTGTTCGAGTCCGCGTAGTAGCTCGCCATCAGGAGCAATGCGGGGAGTGAATTCGGATTCGCAGCCAGCGTCTTTTCGCCAAACGTCACCAGCCGGGTGGGATCATTCAACTGCCCGGGGCCCAAGGTGTACATGGCGTAATTAGAAACCTGATCACTAAATTTTGACTCCGGGTAGGCCGCCGTAAACTTCTCGATTTCCGCCATGCGATTCTTTGGATCTGCTTCCGAAGTAATCGCGTTGAATCCGCTGGTCTCCAGGAACTCGCAAGTATTTTGCGCGGCAGCCTTTTCGTCGGCGATTTTGCGGCTAAAGTCCTCGTCGCTCATTCCTTCCGGCTTAGTCTGCTTCGCAATCGAGTTACAGACTTCGCCTCCCGTGGCGGCGTAATCCATCAACTTCAGATTATTTTTCCCCTGTTGGGCGATTCCAACCTGCGAAACCAGGATATCGAGATTATGCGGCGAGCCAGCCAGCGCCTTGTCGCCGTAACCGAGGGCCTTTGGCATATCGCCCGTGGCCTGATAGGCCTGAGCTAGTTGCCAATTTCCATAAGCGACGGCCTGGGGATTCGACGAATACTTCTGTACGAAATCCTCATACATCGCCAATTTTTTTTGCGCGTCTTGCTCGGTAGTGATGGCCTGCAAGGCATGATCCTCATCCGTGCCCGCGGCGATCACGATGCGGTCACTCTGTGCACTCGCCTGAGAAATTGTGAGAAGCAGAGAGGAAACTAGCATCAACAGCAAGGATACTTTGCAGCGTCCCATAGCCCGCCTCCGGCATACGAGAGAAGTAACTTCAGTCCAAGCACGCGAATCGTAGCGCCGAATGGGCCTGCGCGCAAGGGCCGGAGTCACTTTTTAGGCCGCAGTCCACATCGGAGGCACGGCGTAGATTTTGTAATTGTGTAATTTGGTAATTGAGTGATTGGAAAGATTAACCGATCCCAACTGCTTGCCTCCAGTGCTGAATTCCACAACTCAACTCAGCTACAGTAGAGGGGATGCGTGCCAGTTTCGGCAATCGTCCATTGCGTTTCATCTTCGCCGCCAACCTCGTCTCGATGGTAGGCAGTGGGATGAATTCGGCTGCCGTCGCCTGGTACATCCTGCAAGCCACCCACTCTGAGGTGGCGCTGGGAACGTTTGCTGTGCTGCAGACCCTTCCCGCCATGCTCATGCTTCCCTTCACCGGAGTGGTGATCGACCGCGAAGACCGCCGACGACTCGTCATGTGGCTCGACTCGGTACGCGCCCTGATTATCCTGACGGTGGCCATTCTCGCGTTCCGGCATCGGGTGCAGGTTTGGCAGCTTTATCTGATGAACACTCTGGTAGCCGCCGGGTTCTGGATGTTCTGGCCCACAATCACCGCGCTCATTCAGGAACTCACCCCGGAAAGCCAGTTCGTGCAATCGAACACATTCCTGCTCGCGGGCGTGCAGGGGGGATTTCTGATCGCGGGAGCGATTGTCGGATTTATTTACGACCACATCGGGCTCGGCGGAGTCTTGATGCTGGACGTATCGACCTACGTAGTCTCATTCCTCTGCTACTTCGCGGTGCGCAAGGGAAGGCACGTGGTCATCCGGCCGGAGGAACTGCGGGCCGACATTGTCGCGGCCGAAACCCAGTTGCAGCGGTTTTGGCGCGAAATGCGAGAGGGGCTTCACTTTCTCCGCGAGCATCGAGCCGTCGTTCTACTTGGCGCAAGCTGGGCCCTGTTCGTCGGCGCAATGGTCACCGGAGTGGTCGTGACACCGTCTCTGAGTGACCGCATGTTTCATGAAGGAGCGAAGGGATATGGCTGGTTAAATGCAGGATGGGGCACGGGAGCTTTCATCAGCGTCTTGTATGCGCCAAAGCTGATCGGGATGCTGGGAGGCCGTCGCGCGATTGCCTTCTCCATGGCCCTGCTCGCGGCCTGCGTCGCGTTCGCACCGGTCTCGGGCTTTTTCGTGCTCGCGATCGCGACATACTTCGTGATGGGATCCGCACGTGGCGTGGGCGGTGTCGCCATGAACACGAACCTAATGGAGATGGTCCCGAAACATCTGATGGGCCGGGTGCAGAATGCCTTCTATTTCTGCGGCACGTTCCTGCAACTGGTGCTCGCAGTCAGCGTAGGGGCGGTCGCGCACAGGGTCAGCCTAGTGCTCGCCTTCGCGATCCTGGCATGCGTCTACGCGATGTCGTTCGCGGCTTCGAGTTGGCCAATCGAGGCGGACATAGCCAAGGAAGTCCCCGCAGATTGAGAAATTGGGTAAATGGGTAATTGAAGTACCCCTGGCAGCGTGCTCTTAAATTACCAATTACCAAATCTTCTATGCCTGCTATTCTTTTTCATTCCTAAGGAGCCGAAATGTCCTCTGATCTCCAGGGCCGTACTGCCGTCGTGTTCGGAGTCGCCAACAAGCGTTCCATTGCCTGGTCTATCGCGCAGGGACTGCACGCCGCAGGCATGAAGCTGGCCGTCACCTATCAGAACGAGCGCCTGGAGCAGGAGGCCAAAGACCTGATTCTGTCTCTTCCCGGGGCAGAAGGGTTTATGTGCGATGTTTCAAAAGATGAAGATATCGAGCATCTCTTCGCGACTCTGCAACAGCGGTATGGCAAGCTGCATGCCGTGGTTCACTCTGTCGCCTACGCGCCAGCAGAAGAATTGAAAGGCGACTTCGTCAACACCACCCGTGAGGGTTTCCGGATCGCGCATGACGTGAGCGTTTACTCGCTGATTGCCGTCTCGCGCGCTGCCGTACCGCTGATGGAAGATGGCGGATCGATCATTACCATGACCTACTACGGCGCGGAGAAGGTCGTGCCACATTACAACGTGATGGCCGTCGCCAAGGCGGCGCTAGAGTGCACGGTGCGCTATCTCTCCTACGATTTGGGAAAGAAGAAGATTCGAGTGAACGCAATTTCGGCTGGTCCTATTAAAACACTGGCGGCCCGCGGCATCTCCGGATTGGGAGACATGCTCAAGTCACACGCTGAGCGCGCGCCGCTGGGCCGCAACGTCGAGGTGGCGGAGGTTGGATCGACGGGCGTATTTCTCGCCTCCGATGCGAGCAGCGGTATCACCGGCGAAGTCATCTACGTGGACTGCGGGTACAACATCATGGGATTCTGATAGCCGTGACTTCCAGCGCCAAATTGCAGGATCCAGTTTGCCGCATCCGGCTTCTTCAGAAACTCACGATTGGATGGATGATTGCAGAAGCCATCCTGTCCTTGTGGGCCGCATTGCGCGCAAAAAGTCCGGCATTGCTGGCCTTTGGCGGTGACAGCGCCATCGAACTTTTCTCTGCTGCAGTTGTGCTTTGGAGATTTCAGGAACGCAATGGCAAGGAATCGAGCGAAGTGGCCGAAAGGAGTGCGGCGCGGCTCGCAGGAATTCTGCTGGTGGCACTCACCATCTATGTCGTCGCGGTTGCCTGCGCTACACTCTTTGGCCTCACGGCAACCTCGCCGAGCTATCTTGGACTCGGGGTGCTGATTGCGGCCACTGCCGTGATGCCTTGGCTTGCCTGGCAAAAGCGGCGTCTGGCTAAGATCACGGGAAGCGCCGCTCTCCGCGCCGATGCCGCCGAATCAATGCTATGTGCTTATTTGTCGCTGGTTGCCTTGCTTGGGCTCTCCGCCCGGGCTTGGCTCCGGGTGTCCTGGGCGGACCCGATTGCCGCGCTGGCGGCGACCCCGTTCCTGCTTTGGGAGGCTCGGCACGCCTGGCGAGGAGATGCGTGCGGCTGCTCAACGTACGAAACTCATTGTAAAATTGAGGGGTGAGCCGCCGCTTTCAATTTGCGATATTCGCCCTCGCGATTCTCTTCGCGATGGTGCGCGAATGGAATGCTCCGGTGGCCTGCGCTCGCTCAATTCTGCTTCCCGCCCACAGCGCGCAAAACACCCGCTAGGCCCTCACAAGAATCGCCCGATCCGTTTCGCCATTCCGCTCAAAAGAAATTTCCAAATCCCGTTCCATGCTTAGCCATGGAAACTTTTCTCCCCACTCAATCAGCAGAATGCTGTTCTCCGAGCGCAAGTCGTCCAAGGCGAGTGTCTCTAATTCCCGCGGAGTATCGACCCGGTATAGATCAATGTGGTAAAGGGTAGCTGTCGGGCCGCGGTATTCATGGACCAAAGTGAAAGTAGGGCTGGTGACATCTTCCTCAGATGCGGCTTCAAATTCGCGCGCAATTCCTTTTACCAGAGTAGTCTTTCCTGCACCAAGATCGCCGCGCAGCAGAACGAGCTTGGGTGGGACAAGCAAGCCCGCAAGGGTACGGCCGAAAGCGATTGTCTCCTCGGCCGAATGGGTAGTGATGTCTTGCAAAACTCTATTCGAGACCTTGTGCTGACTCACCCCAACAGTATATCGGGACGCAAAAGGGCAGCGAGGTGCGAGAGTCGGTGGACTCTGCGGAGGCCCCAGATTCGAAAGACGTGTGGAGAGCTTACGTGGAAAACGCGCCCGACCTCATTCCCAGCGCACTGCGCATAGCCACATGATCGAGCGAGTTGCGCAGACGGCGGTGATCGTCATCTTCAAGTGCTACGAATCGGAACGGCTGGAGCACACCGTCGGGCATGCTTCGCATTGGGCTGAGGACTTCGGCCATGCCGTGCACCGGTCCCGATTGGGTTTGGAACGCGACTTCCACGAAGTCGCCCTGGGCGAGAGACTCAGCTAGACGCAGCAGGCCGCCGGTGACGGAAACACTTTGCAGTTTGGCCTTGGTGCGGCGTCCGTCTTCCAGACGAATCGCAGCCAGAACGGAGTCACCGAGCTGGACACGGGATGCGCGCCGCGTAGGGTGCGGTTGGGGGAAGTGAGTCATAGGTTCAGACTAATATGGCACCGTCGTGCTGTTCACGAACAGATTACCAAAGGCTGGTTGTCCAGATTCCTCGGCCAGGGGAACGGCAGCTGGTTGCATGTTGCACGGCTGCAAGCACTTAGCTCAGTTAACTATTCAGTTAATGCCCGTACCCAAGTTGCTTGTTCGACTCCGTCGAGATTTCATGGCCTACCACTCGCAAGACGCGCTGCTGTTATGCTGACGGAACTCCGGAGGGACTCATGCTTCGCGTTCTGTGGCTGGCATTCATGACGGCGCTACTGCTGAAGTCAATCTGCTTCGCTGGAGGCGTGTCCGAGCGAACCCCGGGCGCGCTCCGGGTTGGCATTGTTAGTCTGGTTCACGGGCACGTACATGGATTTCTCGAGCAGTCCCGCCAAAATGCCGAGATTGAGATCGTCGGCATCGCTGAACCCGATCGGCAGCTTCTGGCCCGGGCCGCGACGAAGTATGGGTTCGCTCAGTCGCAACTGTTCACCGACCTGGAAGACATGATCGCGAAGGTGCACCCGCAGGCCGTTCTGGTCTATACGAACACCTACGACCATCGCCGGGTTGTCGAGATCTGCGCTCGTCACGGCGTACACGTGATGATGGAAAAACCTCTCGCTGTCAGCCTGGAAGACGCCCTAGCGATCCAGAAGGCCGCGCGGGCGGCGAAGATTCATGTGCTGGTGAACTACGAGACTTCCTGGTATCGGAGTAATCATGCCGCTTACGATCTGGTTCACGAACAGGCATTGGGAAAAATTCGCAAAGTAGTGGTGCACGATGGCCACCAAGGGCCGAAAGAAATCGGCGTGCAACCCGAATTCCTCGCCTGGCTCACCGATCCGAAACTCAACGGGGCAGGCGCTCTTTTCGATTTCGGATGCTATGGAGCCGACTTGATGACCTGGCTCATGGACGGCGCACGCCCCCAGAGCGTCACAGCCGTCACGCAGCAAATCAAGCCGCAAATCTACCCGCGCGTAGATGATGAGGCGACGATTGTGCTCAGGTATCCGCAAGCGCAAGCTATCGTCCAGGCCTCATGGAACTGGCCGTTCGATCGCAAAGACCTGGAAGTTTACGGCCAGACAGGATACGTGATTACGCTAAAAAAGGACGAGGTTCGAGTGCGGCGCGCCGAAGACGGACAGGAAGAACAACTCGCGGCCAAGCCAGTGTCCCCGCCCTATGACAATGAACTATCGTACTTTCGGGCGGTGATTCTCGAGGGAGCGAAGGAAGACAGCCTGTCTTCTCTGGACACAAACGTGACCGTGACCGAGATTCTGGACGCAGCTCGCCGCTCCGCGAAAGAGGGAAAGACCGTGCTGTTGCCGCAACAAAGGTAGCCCAGGCAAGCCCGCTCGGCGGACGTCATTCGAGCCTAGCCGCTCCAGCCAGCAAAGCGCTCGCGCGCAATTTTTCGAGTGCGCTCGAATGCGTCAGGCAAACCGCGCAGCAGATCGGTAGCGACCAGCGAGTGCTCGCCCATGAGTTCGCGCATGACGTCGGCGGCCAGCCCATGCAGGTGTACGGCTGCACACACGGCGAGCATCGGGTCGCTGGGATGCTGTCCGATCATCGCCGCAACCATTCCGGTCAGAATGTCTCCCGTACCACCGGTAGACATTCCCGGGTTCCCGGTAGTGTTCACCCAGGCATCACCGTTGGGCTGTACCACCAGCGTCCTGTTTCCCTTAAGCACTACGATGGTGTTGTGCTCGCGCGCGAAATATCGTGCTACTCCTAATCTGTCGTTCTGGACATCTTTCGTGGAACATTCAGCCAACCGGCCCATTTCTCCGGGATGGGGAGTAATCACTAGCGTGCGGCCGCTGCCATTCATTTCGTGCGTGTGCCCCTGAAATGCATTCAGCCCGTCGGCATCGAGCACTACGGGCAGCTTTGCATTCGCCACCAGGGATCGCACCAAGGTCGTGGTATGCGGGTCCCGCGAAATCCCCGGACCGATCGCCAGCACAGTCACGCTCTTGAGCAGTTCATCGATGCGCAGGCCCGCTTCGGTCGCAATTGTGCCTGCGGCGGTTTCTGGCAGGGGCTCGGTCATGAGTTCCGGATAAAATGCAGCGACGGTCGGAAGCACCGACTTTGCCGTAGCCACAGTTGCGAGCCCAACTCCGGCGCGCAAAGCCGAGATCCCCGCCATTGCCGCTGCTCCGGCCTTGCCCAGCGATCCTCCGACGACCAGCACGTGCCCATAGAGGCCCTTGTTGGAATTCGCCGGACGTGGCCCGATCAAGGGCGCGATATCGGTGGATGTAATTACGTTCAGCTGAAGGGAAGAGACAATCGCTTCCGGGGGCGAACCGATGGGCGCAACACAAGTGGGTCCCTCGGTGAGCAGGCTGAAAACGTGCGCCGGGCGGGGCGCGGTAAAAGTCACAATCGAATTCGCGCGCGCCACGATTCCCTGCTGCGGAGCCATCCCGTCCGCGTCCGCGCCCGACGGGATATCGACTGCAACTACTGGGGCATCGCACCGGTTTAGAAGTTGAATAGCCTCGGCATATACACCTTTGACGGGGAGCTTGAATCCGGTTCCCAGGATTGCATCGACGTAGAGGTCAGCCGGGGATGCACCGGCACGATTGAGTTCCTCGCCTGAATGGACGGCCACCGCTTCCACTCGGAGCTTCTCGTACATCGTCGCGGCATCACCGCGCAAATCGCCGGGATCGGCGAGCAAAATTATGCGGATGTCCTTCCCCATTTCGTGTAATTTCCGGGCGGCGACGAATCCATCCCCGCCGTTATTTCCCTTGCCGCAAAAGACGACAATGCGTTGCGCCGAGTGATAGCGGGAATGCACGTGTTCCGCCACCGCGGAGCCCGCATTCTCCATCAACGTTAGAGAAGGCACGCCGAAGCGCTCGCTCGTGAGGCGATCGATGGCGCGCATTTCTTCTGCACTTACAGTTTTCATGAAGGCGAGGCAGTCTGCTCGAGTTGCCGCAACTGGGCGGGTTCGCCCATGGCGATAAGGCAGTCGTCCGGCTCAATTCGCTCGTCAGGGGCTGGATTGAAGCGCATGGCATCGCGGCGCTTGATAGCCAGCACGATAACGCCGCGCTCCTGCCGGATGCGCGAAGTCTCGAGCGTCTTTCCGGCGAACATCGAGCCCGAGGCGATGTGAACTTCTCCGATTTCCAGATCCATCCCTAAGTGCGTCGTGGCAGTATCGAGGAAGCTGACTACATGCGGACGCAAGAGTGATTGTGCGATCCTCTGCCCCGCAAAGGAGTACGGAGAAACCACGGCGTTCGCTCCTGCGGTTAACAGATGCTTCTCCGCGGCATCTTCACTGGCGCGAGCGATTATTTTCAGACGAGGGTTGAGCCCCCGCGCCGTAAGCACGATGTAGAGATTGGTCGCGTCCGTAGTGGTAGCGGCAATGAGTCCACTGGCCCGCTCGATCTGCGCCTGGCGTAAGGTTTCTTCCTGGGTCGCATCGCCGGCGAGCACCAGCCAGTTTTCGGACGCGAACTTCTGGCGTTTGCTTTCGGCATTTTCGATGATGATGAATGATGCGGGCTTGCGCGCCAGTTCCCTTGCCACGCTGCGGCCCACGCGTCCCATGCCGCAGATGATGAAGTGGTCCGTGAGACGTGCGATCTCGCGCTCCATGCGCCGCCTTCCGAAAAAGCTCTGCAGCTCGAATTCTAGCAAAGCCTGGCTGAGCGCCCCGACTCCCAACAACAGCAGCGAAACACCCGAGAGGATTACGAAGACGTTAAAGATGCGTCCCGAATGCGACAGCGGGTGAACCTCCTGGTAGCCGATCGTGGTCAGAGTCGTGACCACCATGTAGAGGCCGTCGAACCATGGCCAATGTTCAATGTAGTGAAAGCCCGCCGTGCCGATGCCCACGACAATGAGCAGAAGCAAACCAATCGTTCGCAGGTTGCGCAGAGCTTTCATGTCAGCGGGCCGTTTTCGTGACCCCCGACTATAAAACAAAAAAGCCCTCCGCGCTGTGCGGAGGGCCAGTACCCGAAAGACACAAATCAGTCTGCCATCTGGCGAGCGGGTGCACTCGTGCCATTCGCGATCCGGTGTTGCACTTTGCTGTGCTTGCGTCCGTAACCGAAATAGATCGCCAGGCCGATAATGAGCCACACCACTAGTCGCAGTTGCGTCATGGGCGACAAGCCGATGATCAGCGCACCGGAGAACAGAATGGCCAGGATGGGAACCAGCGGGACCCATGGCGTGCGGAAGGGCCGGTTGAGTTCCGGATGTGTTCTGCGCATCACCCATACTCCGGCGCTGACCAGTACGAACGCCAGCAACGTACCCACGCTGGTCATCTCGTCGAGTATGTTCAACGGAACCAGCATCGCCAGAATCGCCACGAATAACCCAACCACGATCGAACTGAGGTAAGGCGTGCGGAAGCGCGGATGGATTTTGCTCGCCCACGGCCACAGCAATCCATCCCGCGACATCGAGTAGAACACTCGCGACTGCCCCAGCAACATGACCAACATCACGGTGGCCAGGCCTGCAATCGCGCCCAGTTCTACCATGAAAGTGGCCCACTGCTGCCCTGTGACCCGAATTCCAACCACAACGGGATCGGGCACATTGAGTTCGGTATAGGGAACCAGCCGGGTCAGCAAGCCGGACACCAGGATGTAAAGAATCGTGCATATCACCAGCGATCCAAGAATGCCGAATGGCATATCCTTTTTCGGATTCTTAGCTTCCTGCGCGGCGGTCGAAACCGCGTCGAATCCAATATAGGCAAAGAAGACAACCCCCGCTCCCCGCAATACTCCAGACCAGCCAAAGTGCCCATGCTCGCCCGTATTTGGCGGGATGAAAGGATGCCAGTGATTCGGCTGCCAATTGTTCTTGATTAGAAAGGCTCCAGCCAGGGCGATAAAGACCAGCACCACGACAACTTTGAGGATTACGATTGCCGTTGTGAAGTTGGCCGATTCTTTAATACCGATGACCAGAATCGTGGTGATGACCGCAATGATGAGAAACCCGATGTAATCGTAGTTCAAATGGACGTTCCTGCCGAACATAACGAAGTCGGAGTGTGGCATGGGAGGCAAGTTCAGGCCAAGGTCTCGCAGAAAGGCTCGCAAGTGCCCACTCCAGCCGACTGCGACGGTGGCCGCTCCGAACGCGTATTCCAGAATCAGGTCCCATCCAATGATCCAGGCCACGAGCTCGCCCAAGGTAGCGTATGAGTACGTATAAGCACTACCCGCAATGGGAATCATAGATGCAAATTCTGCATAGCAGAGCCCAGCGAATGCGCAGGCGATGCCAGCCAGGATGAAGGAGAACAGGATGGCTGGGCCGGCGAACTGTGCCGCAGCTTGTCCTGTGATTACGAAAATTCCAGCCCCAATGATGGCCCCAATGCCCAGCGTTAGAAGGTTGAGAGGCCCCAGGGCACGCCGCAGGCTATGTTCGCCCGTCTCCTGAGCTTCTTGCAGGAGTGTTTCTATCGGTTTGGTTGCCAGCAGCTTTGCCATGCGTTTTGATTCTCCTTAAGTACCGGGCGAAGTTATTGGGGGAGACGTGCCCCATTCTGGCGGGCGCTTCGTGACCACGCGTAATACACCGGAATCCCCAGCAGCACAACGATCAGCCCTGGCCACGTGTATTGCGGCTTGTAGCGTAATAGTACGATATCGATGAATAAAGCCATGCCAATATATACGAGCGGCAGAACCGGATAACCGACGGCCCGATAGGGCCGGGGCGCGTCCGGGTGCGTCCGCCGCAATACGAACAGTCCCACGATGGTCAAGATGTAAAACACAAGGACCGCGAAGATGATGTAGTCGAGCAGTTGCCCGTAGCTGCCGGAGACGCACAGCACGCAAGTCCAGACCATTTGCACCATCAGCGAAACCGCTGGGGTTTTGTAGGTAGGATGCAGTTTGGCGACCTTACGGAAGAACAGGCCGTCCTTGGCCATGGCGTAATAGACGCGGGCCCCCGACAAAATCAGCCCATTCATGCAGCCGAAACCAGAGATCATGATGGCGGCTGCCATCATGAAACCGCCCTTGCTGCCAAAGCCCTGGGTGAGCACTGCCGTGGCCACGCGGTCTTCGGTAGCATGCGTGATTCCCCTGGCCAGAATCGTTGTGGCTCCCGCTGTTCCGTCTAATGGCAGAGCGGCGAGATAAACAAAGTTGCACGCGATATAGAGCGCGATTACCACGCCCGTGCCCATGGCCAGCGAAAGCGGCAAGTTCCGGCTGGGATTCTTTACTTCTCCCGCGGTGAAGGTGACGTTGTTCCAGGCATCGGCCGAGAACAAAGATCCGACCTGCGCGACTGCCAAAACAGTAAGCGTGCTAACCAATACTCCCCCGCCGATATCATGCAGCGACGACAGCCCTGAGTTATGCCAGAAGTGGCCGCTGAAATTGGCCAGAATCGCCTCCGGAGAACGGCAAAACGCGAAGCCCAGCACTGCCAATCCCAGCAATGCCAGCACCTTCGCTGTGGTGAAAATGTTTTGAATGGCCGCGCCCGTCTTCAGCCCAAAGATGTTGACGATTGACAGAATGATGGTGAGCAGAATGGCCATAAGGTTCTGGGTGTTAATGCCTACGTCCATGTTGCCCAGCACCATGGGACCGACCTGAATCGGTGGAACCTTCCACAGATGCAGGATCCAGTTGGAGGAAGAGATGGAAGGGATAAAAACGCCGAGAAACTTGCCAAAAGCCACGCCCACGGCGGCAATCGTGCCCGTCTGGATGACGAGGAACAAAGTCCAGCCGTAGAGAAATCCCCACAGAGGCCCCAGCGCTTCGCGCAAGTAGACATACTGCCCGCCCGCGCGCGGCATCATAGCAGCCAATTCGCCATAACTAAGGGCGGCTACGATGGTCATGAGGCCGGTTACCAGCCAGGCGCCGATCAATAGGGCGGGAGATCCGACTTCGCGCCCGATCTCGGCGGAGACGATGAAGATGCCGGAACCGATCATGGACCCGATCACCAGCATGGTCGCACTGGTCAGGCCCAATCCCTGGACTAGTTCTTTGTCCTGATGGCTGTGAAGTTCCCAGTCGCTATTAGTAGCAGGCTGTGTCGTAGTAGGTGTACCCAGGCTGCCCTCCGATCAAGCGTCAAGAGACTCTACCGCAGAATGCGCAAAAATTCCTCTGCTGATTTGCGCGGCTCTCGTAATAAATCGGATATCACCGCGACGGAATCTGCACCTGCCTCGATAACTGACGCCGCATTCGCCCGGGTAATTCCTCCGATTGCAACCAGCGGCTTGCGGGTCAATTCCCGTGCTCGGCGGACGCCTTCCAGGCCGACGACGGGATCTGGGTTCTCTTTGCTGAAGGTCGCGAATACCGGGCCAATGGCCACATAGTCCGCAGAAGTAAGATCGGCATCGCGCAACTGCTCTGGATTGTGCGTGGAAACTCCCAGCCAGCGATCTGGCCCGATGATTTTGCGCACCGCGTCGGCAGACAAATCGTCCTGTCCCACGTGCACGCCGTCGAAGTCGGCGGCCAGGCAAAGATCAGCGCGGTCATTCATGATCAGGCGAACCGTATGCCCGACCTGCTTCTTCAGTTGCTGCGCCTGCTGCAAGATGACGAGGGCATTCCCTGATTTATTGCGGTATTGAAGGAGATTACAACCCATGCCGGCCAGGTCCTGAGCGAAGGCCACCAAATCCCGAGTGGACCCCAGACCGGACGAGTCCACGATGGCGTACAGGCGAGGACGCAAAATCATTGCGGGAGTCTGACTTACCGGAAAATTAGCCCGGGGCGCCCACGTCCTGGGTTGCGCGCGAGGGCGAAATACTTGGCTCGCAAACTACGGAACCCTCGCCCACGTCGCTTCGCTCCAGGGGGCGGACGAGGACGTCCGCCGCTACACTTTGCCGTTCTTCTTCAGGAACCGTTCAATGAAGCCGGTATCAAAGTTTCCCGCCCGGAAATCCGGATCGGCCAGAATCTTCCGGTGCAGCGGAATCGTGGTGTACACGCCCTCTACCATGAACATCTCGAGCGCGCGTGACATCCTCGACACCGCCTCATTGCGATCCTTGGCTCGCACAATCAGCTTGGCAATCAAAGAATCGTAGTAAGGCGGAATGACCCCTTCCGCGTATGCCGCCGTATCCACTCGCACCCCTGTGCCTCCCGGCGGATGGAAAGCCGTTATCTTGCCCGCCGAGGGCGTGAACTTCTCAGGATGCTCGGCATTGATGCGGCACTCGATGGAGTGCCCGCGGTGCACGATGGGTCCATGGAGCACCTCGTCCATTTTCGCTCCGGCGGCGATCATGATCTGGCTCTTCACTAAATCCACATCCGTGACCATCTCTGTGACCGGATGTTCGACCTGGATGCGAGTGTTCATCTCGATGAAGTGCAAGCGCCGGTCCTGATCCATCAGGAACTCGATCGTGCCCGCGTTCCAATATCCGATCTTCTTCAGAGACGTGCAGAGAACCTCACCAATTTCAGCCCGCAGTTCCGGAGTAACCTGGGTTGAAGGCGATTCCTCCAGCAGTTTTTGATGACGCCTCTGGATCGAGCACTCGCGCTCTCCGAGACTAACGACACCGCCGTGCTCGTCCGCCAAGACCTGGAACTCAATGTGGCGCGGATGCTCGACGTACTTCTCCATGTAGAGGTCGCCGTTGCCAAACGCCCCCGCCGCCTCGGCCTGTGCGGCTTTGAACAATCCGGGAAGTTCCTCTTCATTACGGGCGATCCGCATGCCTCGGCCGCCGCCGCCAGCGGAAGCTTTCACGATGACCGGAAACCCAACTTGCCGGGCCCACTCCACGGCTTCCGCATCGGAGGCTATGATTCCCTCGGACCCGGGCAGGATCGGCACTCCGGCGGCTTTCATGGCCGTCCGCGCCTTCTCCTTTTCCCCCATCAAGCGCATGACTTCCGGACGCGGGCCAATGAACTTGATCTCGCTCATGTGGCAGACTTCCGCGAAATTGGCATTCTCGGCGAGCAACCCGTAGCCGGGATGGATCGCCTCCACATTGGCGATTTCGGCGGCACTGATCACAGCAGGAATGTTCAGATAACTCTGGGCCAATTGCGGGGGACCAATGCAGATCGCTTCGTCGGCAAAGCGCACATGCAGCGAATTGCGATCGGCCTCGCTGTAAATCGCGACGGTCTTCACGCCCAGTTCCTTGCACGCGCAAATCACGCGCAGTGCAATCTCGCCGCGATTGGCAATCAGGATCTTCTTAAACATGAGAGAAAAGCTATGAGCTTTGAGCTGCGAGCAAACTCATCCAGGCTCGCCGCTCGAAGCTCGTGTTAACCGCAGACACAAAAAGGCGCGGGTTGGCCGCGCCCTTGAACAATTTCAGTTCACTTCTTCGGCCGGACCACAAACAACTCCTGGCCATACTCGATCGGCTGCCCGTTGTTGGCCAGCTTTTTCACGATCTCACCGGCCGAATCCGATTCAATCTCGTTCAACAATTTCATTGCTTCCACAATGCATAGCACTTGTCCCAGTTCCACCGTATCCCCGACCTTGACAAATGGAGGAGCACCCGGAGAGGGAGCCTCGTAGAACGTCCCGACGATGGGCGATTTCACAGTGTGCAGATCTTCTTCCGGAGGAGGCGCTGCAACGGTTGCAGCGGGAGACGGTGCCGAGGCAGGAGCGGTGGGTACCGCGCCCACTTGCACGGGAGAAGCCGCGGCCGGAGGCATCGCGAAAAACCGCGCCTCGTTTTGCGCGTGCAGCACAGTATGCTCGCCAGCGCGCTTGATCCGCACCTTGACATCGCCACGCTCGAGTTCGAACTCGGCGATGTCCTTCTCGATTAAAAACTCGATGAGTTCCTTTAGCTCTTTTTGATTCATTCGTGTACGGTGGGACCTTCGCCGATCCCCCGCGCTACCCGGAGGGCGCGCAGAAGCCGGACATCGTTCGTGCCCGGCCTATATTCAAGAAGACTAAATTGCCAGAAAATCCTTGCTGGTGGGCGTCAGTACCTCACAGCCACCGGCCGTGACCGCTACCATATCCTCAATCCTCACGCCCCATTTGCCGGGGAAGTATACCCCGGGCTCGATGGTAATGACCATCCCAGGCTGCAGAATCTCGCGCTGGCCATTGGCTACGCGGGGGCTTTCGTGAATCTCCAGCCCCACCCCATGCCCGGTGGAATGCGTGAAAAATCGACCTAACCCAGCTCTTCGCAAGACCTTACGGGTCGCAGCATCGACCTCGCCCACGGTGATTCCGGGCTTTACTGCGTCAACGCCGGCCTGCTGCGCCTCCCGAACTGCCTGGTAGACGCGCCTAGCTTCCCGCAAAGGCTTGCCCAGCCACACACTGCGGGTCTGATCCGAACAATAACCTGAAAGTATAACACCGAAGTCACAAACCACGAACGCTCCGGAGGGTATGCGCTGCGAGGAAGCCCGCCCGTGCGGAAGTGCGGATCGCGTTCCGGACGCGATGATGGTCGGGAAGGACATCTCCTCCGCCCCGGCCCGGCGCGCCGCCAATTCCATTTCCGCTGCCACCTCGATCTCCGTCGCCCCTGGGCCCATGACCTCCACAGCACGGTCGAAGAGCCTGGCTCCCAGCGCAACCGCTGCACGGATCAGTCGGAGCTCATCGTCATCCTTCACCATGCGCAGTGTCTCCACGATGGCGGGCACATCCTTCAAGGTAATGGAGGCCGGCCGGAATTTCGTGAGGCGCTTCTTTTCTGCCACGCTGAAATGGTCACACTCGATGCCTATTGTTCTTTTGCTGCGAGCAGTTTTCCCTTCCGCGAGCACTTCGCCCAAAGCTTGCAGCAGAGCTTTTTTGGCAATCACTATCTTCGCGCCCTTCACCTCGTCGTGCGCTTGCGTATCGTAGCGAACGTCGGTGATGAAGAGACTGCCGGAGTCCTGCACCAGCAGAACGCCCGCGCTGCCGGTAAATCCGCAAAGGTATCGAATATTTGGCAGATGGCTGACGAGAAGTCCGTCAAGGCAGGTAGTCGCAAGACGCTTCCGAAGCTTATTCTGACGAGCCTGAAAATTCATTGCTGCGAGTTTAGCAAGAAGCACCGAACCCCGCTGTATTTCATAGCATGCCTAAGCGCTACTTGGGCTTTACTTGACTTTAGGTGCCGCCACTACCACAATGGCGGCGCATTCCCAGAAGGAGTACAGCTTATGAGAGCCTTCAGAATCTGTTGCTGCGTTCTATGCGTGCCGTTACTGGGGATCCTCGGTTGCAGCAATAACGCCTACACCAAGAAAGGTCCGGAAACACAAACCAACACTGTGACAATCACCAATTGCACCGCCAGTCCGGATACGGCACAAGTTCACAGGGGGGACGATCTGACCTGGAGCATCGGCGACGCTCACAGCTATTCGATCACTTTCAAAGGGCACACGCCTTTCTCCTCTGCCACGGTCCCTCCGGGACAGAGCCAAAAAGCGAAGGGGGAGTTCTGGTGCAACACCTTCGGTGGAATCCACGGGGATTACTGTGTTTATCCCTATGATCTCGTCCAGGATGGCAGTAAGACTTGTCCCGATCCCGGCGTCCATATCGTTCCCTGAGTCAGTTCTCAGGCAGGAGGTTGCGCAAGCGCGACTCGTCTTTGAGATGGTCGAAGTCGGGAGTGTCGCGAATCACTGTCCGCGAATACCCAGCGGCCACTGATTTGGTGAGATATTCGAGGGTCTTCTCCTTATCCCCGAAATGGTTGTACAGGATAGCCGCGCGGAATAGGACATCGGCATCCGCCGGGGCAATCTCCAGAGCTTTCGTGATCTGTGCGCGCGCTTGCGAGTCTTGGTCGAGCATAGCGTAGTAGTCCGCGGTAAAGGCCAGCGCGAATGAGTCCTTAGGGTTCACCTGGAGCCTGGTGCCCGCCAATTGAATAGCCTTTTCATAGGCAACGAGAGAATCCGCGCGCCGGGCAGGGATTTGGAATAGAGCGTCTCCCAAGTTTCCCCAGTTCAGCCAGTCCTTCTCATCGATTTTGAGCGCCTGTTGCAGATTATCGACGGAATCCTGGTAGCGCCGCATGTAGAAGTACGCGGCTCCTAAATTTCCGTACGACTCAAACGAAGGGCGCAACGTGTTCGACTGTTTGAGGGCGTCCACGGCCTCCTGGTAACGGCCGAGCAGAAGATAAATCGCCCCCAGGTTGGAATAAGCCCGAAAGTTTGAGGGCGCCAGTGTGATGGCCTTCTGAAACATGGCGGCCGCATCGGCGTAGCGCGCCTGATTGTAATAAAAAGCGCCAAAAGCGTTGTAGACATTCCAATAGTTAGGACGTAACGATACAGCCTTGCGGTAGGCCTGTTCTGCATCCCCAAGCTTGCCCTGCTTCTCATACGCTGCCGCCAGCAGGCGCAAGGTTTCGTCGCTGTTATGGTCGAGATCGAGCGACCGCTGAAACTGCTGCACTGCGTCTTCGTAGCGTCCTAAGGCAAAAAAAACATCCCCCTGGCAGCTGTGGGCTTCTGCGAGTTGCGGACTTATTTCGAGGGCTCGCTCGCATTGGCGCTTCGCATTGTCGAGCCACTCCTTACTCCGGTTGTTGCGTTGAAAACCCGCAGTGTACGCCAACCCCATCGCCGCGTAGGCGGGCGCATAGTTTCCGTCCACAGCAATGGCCTTTTCGAACTGCGCAATCGCGCTCTCTATGTTGTCTGGGTGCTTGTAGTCTTCCAAATATCCGCGGCCACGCACGTAGAAGTCGTAAGCCGCAGGTTTGGTGTCGAGAGTTGGCTGCACCGTTTGCCTTCGGGAAGGATCCACGGCCTGAGGAAGTTTTTCCAGTACTTCGGCGACCAGATTGTCTTGCAATCCGAAAATATCGCCGGCATCTCCGGTAAGAGTGTTAGCGGCGATTTGAGTGTGTCTGCGTGGATCGACCAGGCTCCATGTGATGCGGATCCGCGCCCCATCCTGTTGCAAGCTGCCCTCAAGCACAAGATCGGTGCCGAACTCGCGCCGCGCCTGATCGGAAGTCTTCACCCCTTGCGCGATCAACTCGCGGGTTGACACCAACTGCAGGGGCGCGCCATCGGAGGCTTGCACCAGTTTCGCCGTCAACGTCTGCGTCAGCCCGAGACCCAAAGCGTTGGTCGGCGGATCGTTAGAGACCGACTCGAAGGGTAAGACTGCCATCATTCTTTCTTGCGGCGCGACCGGCCCGCTGCGATGGCGCTGCCACCACCACGACCCGCCAGCGACCAAGAGAATGGCGGCTGCGATCGCCATCCAGAGCTGCCACTTTAGCCGCTCTACTTGCCCCGGTCGAAACGTCGCCCTCCCATTCGCGAGGTTCGCGAGATCAATCCGAAGATCGCCTGCGGATTGGTAACGTTGCCTGGGATCCTTCTGCAGCGCCCGCAGGATCACTTGCTGAAGCCCTTCGGTGAGCGTTGGGTTGCTGTCGCGTGGTGGCAGGGGGCTCTGTTCGAGGATTGCGGCCAGCAGCGGTCCGCCCGTCAAATCGCCGAATGGCCGTTTCCCCGTTGCCATTTCGTACAACACGGCGCCCGCCGACCACACATCGGCAAGCGCATCCGGCTTTCGTCCTCGGACCTGCTCCGGCGCCATGTACGGCAAGGTCCCCGCATCAGAATAGCTCTCCGTGGGGGACGAGACCGTGGCCGTCAGTTCCGTCTCCGCTTTTAAAATGTAGGCCAGACCAAAATCCAAGATCTTGAGCCTGCCGTCCGGGGTAACCTTCACGTTGCTGGGCTTCAGATCGCGATGGATGACGCCTTCTTTGTGCGCCGCCTCCAGACCAGAGGCCATCTGCTCGCCCAACCGAAGAATCTCCTCCTCGGGCAGCGCGCGGCCCGCAAGCATGGCCTCCAGCGTGAGACCGGGTACGTACTCGGTGACTAGATAATCAATGCCGCCATCCTCGCCGAAATCAAAAGCCATGGCAATACAGGGATCGACGATTCTGGCGAGGCTCAATGCTTCGCGGCGAAACTGGCGCCGCGCCGGTTCGCTCAGCAGCGGCAGCTTGGGAAGAGTTTTGAGCGCGACATCGCGATTGAGTTGCTCATCCCGCGCCCGGAACACTATGCCCATCCCGCCGGCACCGATCTGCTCGACGATACGATAGTGACCCAGTACCTGGCCCGTAACGGGAGGGGACACTGTCATGTAGCGGATACTAGGCTGGGGAATTCCAAAGGTCAACCGTGTCGCAAGGCGGGGAATTGCTGCAGGCAGTGCGCGGTTTACCAGCTGAAACCGCTCTCATGCAGGCGATCAAACTACGTTCCCTCTCGCTCGAGGAGTCTGGGGGGATTTCAGTCCTTCCCAGAAACAAAACTGCCGGCCTGACAGGTTCGCCAGGCCGGCGGCTCCGTTCTCGTTGCGCGGTACGCGCTATGTCTGAATGATCCTCGGCGTGATGAAGAAGATCAGCTCCTGGTTCTGGGTGGAAACCTGCGTGTGTTTGAACAGATTGCCCAGGAACGGGAGATTGCCGAGCAGCGGCACCTGGTTGATGTTGATCGAGTTCTGCGTCTGGATGACGCCGCCGATCACCACCGTTCCGCCATCGGTCACCAGCACCTGCGTGGTGGCCTGCTGCGTGATCAGTTCCGGGTTGCCCTGCACTTGCTGCGCGAAGTTAGGCGTCGTGTTCTCCACGTCCACGTTCAGGAAGATAGTGTTCTCCGACGTGATCTGCGGGGTGACGGTAAGCCGTAAGAACGCATCCACGTAGGTGACCGTCGGAGGACCTCCCAACTGCGCCTGCGTGACGATGGGGACGCGCACGCCTTGCTTCACCAGTGCTTGAATGTTGTTCTGGGTAACCACACGCGGACGCGACAGCACCTTCAGCAAGCCGCGCGATTCCGCCATGGTCAGGATAGCGTCGAGACGGATGTTCCCTGTCGAATTCTGGAACCCGATGCCGCTCGATGGACTGGTCACGCCCAGGTTCGAGAACAGCGGAATCTGGTTCAGAGTTGTTCCTGTCGGCGCCGATGTACCCGACACGGTGTAGGACGGTGGCGGTCCGCCGAAAACTCCGATCGGCGAAGTTCCCACGCTGCTGGCACCCCCGACTGTAGTAGTGCTGTTGCCCCAGCCGAAACCGAACTGGGTGCCGATGTCACGCGCAAACTGACGCGTCGCGGCCACCACTCGCGCTTCGATTTCCACTTCCTGCGTCTTGCGATCCAGCTGCGTCAGCAGGCGGTCAATCGTCGGGATCACCTTAGGAATATCGTTGATGATGACAGCATTGGTGCGATCGTCAGCCACCACGTCACCGCGCTGCGACAAGAACTTCTTCACAGTTACGATGGCGTCCTTCGCCTTTGCGTAGCTCAGGAAGCGAGTGACCGAAACCTTCTCCACTGCTAAGGCCTCGGATTCAATCTGGGCGCGGCGAGAATCGGCTTCCTTCTTCAGGGTTTCGACCGTAGCGATGCGGAGGACGTTGCCTTCCAGTTCGCGGGCCAGATCGTTATTTTTGAGGACGATGTCCAATGCCTGATCCCACGGCACGTCATCCAGCACGATGGTCAGGGTTCCGTGAACGTTAGGATCGAGCACTACGTTAAGCCCGCTGATCTCGTGAATCAGCCGGAAGAAATCTTTCAGGTCAACATCCTTCAAATTTACCGAAATGGGTTCGCCGGTGTATTTCGGGCCCGCCATGGCGCCTTGCTGTCCGGCTTGGGCTTTCTGCTCCGCGGCCAGGTTCACGGCGGGAGTGATGGATGGAGTCGACGCGTTCTGGGCCTGCTGCGCCGCATTCATACTGACGGGGAGCAGCTCCGGCGTGGTCTTGTCGGAGAACTTTGCGGCCGCATCCTGAGCGCGATCCGCCGGATCGTCCGAGGCTGCAGGCCTCGTATCACTTTTGGCCTGGTAGGAAGGCTCAACGAAGACGTACTCATTGGGCGACGCCGAAGCTTTGGCCGCCGGCGCACCTTCCGCCTTCACGGGAGACGCGGTATTGCTCGCCGCCGTAGGGGCCGGAATATCGGCCTTGGCGTCAGCACTGGCATGCAGACTGAGTACAAGTTTGCCGGCCGGTCCGGGCGTAAGTTCGTAGGCGCAAGCCTTTTCGAGATCCACGACGATGCGAGTAGTCGGATGCGACTGTCCATCCATACCTATGCGCACGCCCTTGACTCCCTGAGCGCCGACCGAAATGGCCTTCTGCCTGGTGGCCATGATCGTCTCAGGCAGATCGACCACCACGCGGGCGGGTGAGTCCAGAGTGCTCACCTTAGGGGTCAGCGTGCCCTGCGAGCTCATCTCGACTCGGATTGTGTCCGCATCCCGGACTACGTTGACTCGATCGAGCTGGCTGGTGGTCTGGGCAGCCGCAGCCACCACCAGAACCAGCAGCAACGATACGAACATTGCCAATTGTTGCTTTCGCATTTCGCTTCTCCCCACCCGCGGGCCTGGCCCGCGTGTCCTTCTTGCAACTCGTTTCGGCGCCCCCTTGCGGGGTCCGCCGCCGTGCCTAAACTGCTGGAGCTAGAATCCGTTTCACAACTTCCCGGGTGAACGACTTACCCAGCTTGTCCTGAATGGTCTCCTGGAACACGACTGAGTCCCCCGTAATCTTCACCACATAGCCGTTAAACACGGGATCGTTTTCGCGGAGAAAATAAGCTTTGTTGAGGTTATTGGTGACTACGGCGATGAAGCCGGTGTCAGACCTGACCACTCCGCGCACATTGATCGCGCCGATCTCCAGGCACTTCTTGCCGGTGGCGCAACCCGATCCATGCTGCTGCACAACGGGGCTGAAGAATGGATCACGATTCCCCGTCATCGCCCATTTCTTTTCTTCGGGCTTAGGATGCTTCGGCGCTTCCGCCACTTTCACCGGAACGGCTGCGACAGCCGGACTAGCCTTGGCCGCGAGCACCGTCTTCGCCGGCGGTTGCTTGGGCTCTGCTTTCACAGGTGCCGCGGCTGCTTTTACAGCGGCAACTTTCGTTCCCAAGGTTTTCGCATCAGCTTTCGCAATCGCCACCGGGGCGGGAGCTGTGGCCTGCGCCGTTTTTACAGTGGTTGTAGACGGAGCTTTGGTTGCAGGAGCCTTGGCGTCGGCAACTTTCGACGATGGCTGTGCTTTGCCCGCGACCACAGCGGTTTTCGCTGGAGCCGAAGCATTCTTCGCAGACGCGATGGCGGTGTCCTGCGTGTGGAGAATCAAAATCGTTTTTCCCGCAGGACCGGGAGCGACCTCATAGGCCAAAGCCTTGTCGAGATCCACTACCACGCTGGTCGTGGGCGGATTCTTACCGTCCATACCGATGCGGACACCCTTGACTCCTCCAGTCCCCACCGGAATTTTCGACTGCGCGCTGGCTACGACCGTCTCCGGGAGTTCCACCAAGACGCGCGCCGGCGAACTCAGCTTGCTCACCCGGGGCGTGACTGCCTGGCTGGAACTGATCTCGATCTGAATATCGTTCGCGCCCGGGACCACGTTCACGTGTTGCAATTTGTTGGTGTCCGAGGCTGTAGAAACCGATTTCGCGGACGTCTTCGCTGCCGGAAGCGCGGCTGGCTTTACCGTCCCAGCCGGAGCGGCGGGTGTCGGCTTGGCCGCCTGCTGTTGCTGGAGCGACTTCACCGTCTTGCGCGCGTTATCGATGGCGTCCGGGTTCTGGGCTATCGCCGCCCCGCCCACCATCATTGCCATTGCCACAATGCCTGTCGTCAGCTTCATATGCGGGTCCCTACTTCTTCGCCGCCGGCAATCCGGGTTTTCCGGCGCCTGCCGCGGAAGGTGTCAAATCGTGACTGAAATAAGTCGTCGCCGTAAACGTAGCGACCACGCTCTCATTGGGCGCGTACTGATACGTATGCTTCGCTTTCGCCCCGCCTGGGTTCTTAGTCGTCGCAATCATCAAGTTGCTGATATTGATGATTCTCTCCAGCTTGCTTACCCGGTCGAAAAAGTTCAGCGTCGAGTAGTACGGGCCATCCAGTTCCATATCGAAAGGAACTTCGGTGTAGTACTGCTGCGACTTCACGTCTTTCGCGGTGTAGCGGCGCAGTTCTATCCCCGCATGGGTCGCTTCCGAGCCCATCATGGTCATGAATGCATCGATCTGCTTCTCGTCGGGCACGATGCGCTGTTCGATCTCGAGCTGCTGCTTCAATTCAGCCAGTTGCTGCTCGATCTGCTTCAGCTTGGGCCGGTACGACTCCAGTTCGTTGTTCTCCCGAACCTTGTCCTCAAGGGCATGCTGCGCTGCCGCATTCTTCTCCACCTGTCCTTTGAAGACAGTGAAATACAGCGCCGCGGTTACCACTGCTCCCCCGAGAATCACCATTCCCCACTGCTTGATTCCGGACAGTTCGCTAAAGTTCGCCATAGGTCTGCCTTTACGACTTCCCCTTCTCGCAGGTCAGGGTGAACTGGAACGCCTGCATGTCTTTGATCGACTCGTCCTGGTACGTTTCCTTGATCTCAACCGCCCTGAAGTAGCCAGTCTTCTGCAGGTTCGCAATCAGATTGGCAACGGCATCGGTGCTCAGCGCCGTTCCCTCAAGATGTACCGACGGTCCTGTGTCATCCATCTTGCTCAGCCACACAGCTTCAGTATTGTTGACCGTCTCGCCGAGCATGGCCATCAAGTTGACCGGGCCAGTCTGGCCCTCATGCAACTGCTTAATGACATCGACTCGCCGCTGATACGCGTTGGCCTGGGTCTGGCGCTCCAGGAAGCGGACCTTCACATCGGCCAGTTCCCGATTCTTCTGTTCCGCGACTTTCATCTTTGCGGCTATGGCCTGGCTCTCGTGATCCAGACGATACCAGTAGCCCAGATTGCCCAAACCGACGATCACCACCATGGCGAGGATCTTCAGCTTGGGCGACCCCATATCGCCCATTTCGATCGAAGGCATGGACGGGGCCGCGCTCGCGCGCTTGCCTTTGCCTTTGGAGGTTTCGAGCAGGTTGATTTTGATCATAGGGATTCAAAGCTCCTCAGGGCCAAGCCCACCGCCACTGCCATCTGGCCGGGATTCTGCTCCACCAACTCCGCTCCGTGTCCCTCGACTGGGGGCATCACGCGCTGGAACGGATTCAGCAACTCCACCGGCATAGAGAACTCCTGCCGCAGCGCTTCCACGAGGCCAGGCACCTTCGACGAACCGCCCGCCAGGTAAATTTTCTCGATGTGCTCGCCCGCCGCGCTGGCCCGGAAGAAGTCGAACGTCTTCTGGATTTCCAGCACGATGATCTCAGTCACCTGCTGCAGGATGGGGTGCTTGGCGTCTTCGCTCACCGTGCCCACCTTGTTTCCCAGCTTCAGCGATTCCGCGTCTTCAAAGCTCAGGTCCAGTTCCTTCTGCAGCGAATCCGTGTACTGATGTCCGCCCACGCTGACGTCGCGCGGGAACAGTGGCGTCGTGCCTTTCACGATGTTGATGTTCATGACGCTGGCGCCCAGGTTGAGCAGCGCGACCACCTGCCCCGGTGCAGGCTGATAGTTGTACTCGTAGCAGTTCTGCAGAGCCAGCGCATCGATGTCGACAATAGCCGGGGTACGACCCGCCATCGAGAGTACGTTGGTGTAGTTCAAAATCTTGTCCTTCTTGACTGCCACCAGGAGCACATCCATCTGCGGGCTGCCCACTTCGTCCGACAGAATCTGGTAGTCCAGGCTTACGTCAGCCAGATCGAAAGGAATGTGCTGCGCCGCTTCCTTCTCGATGGTCTCGGCCAACTCCTGATCGCTCATGGAAGGCAGTGAGATCTTTTTGACGATCACCGAGTGTCCACTGACCGCGGTGGCCACAGCCTTGGTCTTGATCTGGTTATCGGCAAACAGCTTCGAAATCGCGCTCGATACGGTTCCCGAGTCCACGATCATCGAATCGACCACAATGTCCGACGAGAGCGGCTCCAGACCGAGATGTGCGACTTCGATCTGCCCACCCTTCCTCTTCAGCTCCACTGCCTTGATGCTCGAGGAGCCCACATCCAGACCAACAATGGACTTCGATCCGAATCCAAACATGTGCCCACCTTTTATGTGTGTCGCGGGCTTGTGCCCAGGACAATTTTTCTAAAGTTGCCCCGCTGCCTTTGCTGCCGTCTTCGGCTTGCGCTTAGGCTGCGGCTCCATCTCGCTCGACTTCTCTTCCATCCACTGGTCCAGCTTCGATTTCTTAAAGCGCCAGCGATTACCGAGCTTGAACGCGGGAATCTTCTGCTCGCCAACGTACTTGTACAAGGTGTCCGGACTCACTCCCAGATATTGCGACGCCTGGCGGATATTCATCACTTCTCGCGAGTCGGCCATAGTTCCTTCGCCTGTTCCACTGAACCGGCCCGCCTTGCGTTCTGCCGTTGCGGGCTTCCTTGGGGGAGACTTCCTGCCCTCTCTATCGGCTTCGAGGGCTTTCGGTGTCCAGAGCATATATCAGCCCTGAAAAACCCCTCCTCGGAGTGGATCTCCGTGTTTCCCCGGTTTTTTTGCCTGTTTTCTGGAATTCGGAAAATCCGGGTCTGAGCTTGGTTCTATATACAGTACCCGCTCATAGTGCTGGCCCCACGTATAGTATCGTCTATGTAGATCGTGCCTCGTTATGTCAGGGGCGGTAACTGAAGTACTAGGCACGGTACGGAGGTACTAGGTCGGTCGCTCAAGCTGTTGCTTCGGTTGCCTTTTGCGGCAGCCACGAACTGGCTCTCTCGTGAGCGCGCGCAGCTAGGAGCTAGCGGCTAACGTCGGGAGTTTTCTGCGCGGGGATGACCAATGCGGTAATCTATTTCGTCCTTCAGGAGAACGAAGTTGCGATATCTCGATCGCTTGCAACCGCTTGCCCTCCTCGTCGTGCGGGTCGTACTCGGTGTGATTATGGTGGCGCACGGCTATCACAAGGTATTCGGAGGGTTAATCCAGTTTTCTCACATGGTGGGCAACATGGGTCTGCCCGTGTGGTTGGGCTACGTTGCCGCGTTCACCGAACTGGTGGGGGGCCTGTTGATCCTGGCAGGATTTTTTACCCGGCCGGCGGCCTTCGCGATCTGTATTGATCTGGTGGTCGCGATCTGGAAAGTTCACTGGCGCAACGGCCTTATGGGTTCGGCCGATCGCCCCGGTTTTGAGTTTCCGCTCGCCGTGGCCGCACTCGCCTTCGCGTTGATTTTCTTCGGGGCTGGACCTATTTCCATTGACCACGTTTTGCGCGGAGGCGGGGGTATCAAGCGATCATAGGCCGCCGCTTCAGGGATTCCGCAACTTTGCGATCGCGCTGGGGTTGTTGGAAGAATCAGGCGGAAGTTCGAAGGCGAGTGCGCGAATCGATAGCTCGGTTCCACGGCTTGTATTTGAATCCGGTTCCCACTGCAATATATGATTGAGCCATTCGCTCGTACCTTGCATCCGAATCGTTTGTCGCCAGCATCTTACGGCCAGCAAGCACAACCACAGGAGGTTTGCCTTGAGAAAGTCAGTTCCGTTTGTGATGCTCCTCGGCTGTTTCGTTCTGCTGCCCCATTTCGCGAGCGCCCAGCAGGGAGACGCCATGATTGGTTTCGGCACTCTTATGGCTCCAGGAGCTGACCCTTGCAACACCATTACCTTTACCTGTGCCGAAAAGGGTGGACTATATATGAATCTCGGCGCCGATGTGATCCTTCACCGGCGCATCGGCTTCGGCTTCGACGCGACCTGGAAAGCAGGCCAGGGAGCCTATGGCGGACCGGGTGGACAGCCTTTCCGTCCCATTCTGTTCGACTTCAACGGCGTGTATCAACCCAAAATGGGTAAGAAGGCTGGACTTGATCTGATGGGCGGCATCGGATGGCAGACGACCCGATTTTATGGCTACACGCCTACCAGTAACTGCGTGTACTTCGGTGCTTGCTACAACAGCTCCAATCATTTCCTTGTAGATTTAGGAGCGGGCATCCGATACTACGCGTGGGGACACGTCTTCGTGCGTCCTGAAATTCGCTACTACAAGGTCTTCAACAACACTTCCGACTTCACTTCCGGCAACTTGGTCCATGTCGGAGCTTCCATCGGATACACTATCGGTCCAGACTAGAACTCCGAAAGTACTTGCCGGCCGCATTCGCGAAAACGAGTCTGCGTTCGAAAAGGTGTGTCTGCATGTTCCTGCGAGCGCAGTCTGAGGAGGTGGATTGAGAAGGTTTGCGTTGGTGGTGTTCGCCTGCGCGCTGGTGATGGCAACCAGAACGGCCTGTGCTCAACAGGTGGATTTTGCTGTGGGGGGCAGCACAGTCTGGTCTCCGCAAAACACCAGCGCAGCGATCGGGTTCCTTGCCCCTGCCCTGCGCGGTGGAGTGTACCCGAGCGCCACCCTGCAATATCTTTCGGCGCGCAGACTTGGGTTGAATGCGGAATTTGCCTTTCGTGACAAGCGCGCCATCTACAATGGCTTTCAACCTTACCGTCCATTTTTGTATGACGTTAACGCGGTTTACGCACCGAGGTTCGCAGACAAGATCAGTGGCGATTTCATGGCCGGTGTGGGCGGGCAGACGGTGCTCTTCTACAACGAATTTGGTGATTGCAACCTGACTTCCGGCGGTTGTCTTACCCATCTCAATAGCACGCATCTCCTGTTTCACGCCGGTGCCGGTGCCAGATACTACTTCTGGCGCAATTTCTTTGCCCGCCCCGAAGCCCATTGGTACTACGTCGTCAACAACACCCAATTCCACTCCAACAACCTGTTCCGGGTGGGGGTTTCCGTCGGACACACTTGGGGTCGCTAGTATAGGGCGAATGCCGCGGCGCGCAGTTGACGCCGACTGTTCCGCGGCTACACCGCGACAAGATCACCGCAGAAACCGCGTTACTCGTCAGGTCCCGCCGGGGTTGGCTTCCGGTTTCGCCACCACAGGTAGCCCGCGATTAACAATATGACAAAGAAGGCCACAATATCGGCGCGCTTCAGCGCTTCCTCCAAACTATTCCAATGCCGTCCGAACAGGTACCCTGCACAGGAAATTACGGATACCCAAACTACGGCGCCTAGAAAGTTGAAGACAAGAAATCGCCGCCAAGACATCCGCAGCACACCCGCCATCGGCCCGGTGATAATGCGCATCCCAAACACGAAGCGCGCAAAAAATACGGTGGTGGCTCCATACTTCGCGAATAGATTTTCTCCGCGATGAATGGTGGTGTTTTTGATGCGGAAGAACGATTGATAACGCAGCAACAGTGGTCGTCCTCCGTAATACCCAAGCGCGAAACCAAGGTTGTCGCCCAACGTAGCCGCAAGAGTCGCTACAAGGATGATCCACGGCAGTCGAAGATCATGCTCGGAGTAAGCCAGAAAACTGGCCAGCAGGAGAATCGTTTCACCAGGAACGGGAATGCCGGCATTCTCCAGCAGCAACGCTACTCCCACAGCCCAATACCCATACTGCACGACGGCATTCCGCAGCAGGTCGAGGATGGAGTGGGTCATAAGCTCTTCGCAAACGTACAGAAACAGCGCGGATACCCGACGGCGGCTCTGCTACAACCGCCAACTTACTGTTTGAGGAAGTCAATCAGCGCTTTATTGAACTCCTCCGGACACTCTTCATAGGGCAAGTGTCCAACTCCCCGAAAAACAACCTTCTGCACATGTGCAAAATTCCGGGCCAGCGGTTCCATCGAGGATACATACACCGCTGGGTCTTTATCCCCCCACACTAGCAGGGTAGGAATTGCACGCAACCGGGGCAATAGCTGCTCCAGTTCCTTCAAGTCTGCCGTCCAGGTCTTCACTATGCTCAGGCCATGCTCGAAAAAGCCCGGGGTCGCCAGCGGAGCCTCATATCCTTTGAGACTATCGGCCGGGATGTTCACGGGGTCCGCGTACAGGCGGCCATGCCCGTAGGAAAAAAGAAAAGGCATGCGTGCCACCACCCAGCGGAAGCCCCTCGCACCGAAAGGCGTTCCCAAGAATGGCGCGAGCCGGGTGCCATGGGGAGAGTAAGGATTCACAGGACAAACCAGAATCAGGCGCCGCACCCGCGGTAAGTCCCTGGTTAGAGATTCTGCAGCAGCACACATCGCCACCGCCCCTCCCCGCGATGTTCCCAGCAGATCGAATGAAGATAATCCCAGATTGGACGCGAATGTCAGAACCCGCAGTGCGGTTCCGCGCATGGAGTGATCGAGCTCCTTGGGACGATCCGAAAAGCCCGCGCCCAATTGATCCAGCGCGTACACCGTCGCGAAAGGTGCCAGTGCTGGAAGGGCAAAGCGCCAGGAAAATGAGTATGCCAGCAGCCCGTGCAACAGGATCAGTGGCGGACCGGAACCGGCGCGCAAATAGCGCATTCGCGCGCCGTCCATCTCCATCCAGCACTCTTCCACGCCGTCGGCCAAAACCGGTAGTTCTTGCTTCCCTGGCCCGGAACTCATACGATCTGCACTAAATTCTTGCGCCCTTGCGGACAACCGTTTGATAATGGCAGCACTCTATGTAAGTGAAACAACGCCTCTGTCGCTTCACTTTGGGGAGCCTTAGGGCTCCCCGTTTTTTGATCCCCTTTCACAAGCCGCAACTGATCACTGTCCAGCGGCTGAGGCCTGAGGTAGGCGTTCCGTTGGCTGCTTTTTCTTGCCCAGCAATTTCTTCAGCACACGAATGGCTTTGTCCACATGCTTCTCTTCCAGCAGGAAGGGCGGCAAGAACCGCACCACAGTATCTTGCGTGCTGTTGAATAGAACGCCTTCTGTGAGGCCGCCATCCACAATCGGACGAGCAGGAATTTCCAGTTGAATCCCCTGGATGAATCCGCGGCCGCGCACGCTCACAGCCGCGCTGCGCTTTTCCACGACGTCCTTTAACTGCTGCTGCAAATAGGCGCCAATTTTGTTGACGTTCTCCAGCAGCTTCTCTTGTTCCACGATCGCCAGGAATTCGAGCGCTACGCGGCAGGCCAGCGGCCCGCCTCCAAATGTTGTTCCGTGCTGTCCGGGTGAAATGGCCGAGGCGAACGCTTCCTTGGCAATGAACGCGCCCAGCGGCAGTCCCGCTGCAATCGGCTTGGCGATGGCGACAATGTCTGGCGTCACTCCGAAACTTTGGAATGCGAAAATCGTTCCCGTGCGGCCTAGCCCGCACTGAATCTCGTCGAAAATCAGCGCCGCCCGATGCCGATCCGCCAGGCTCCTGCATTCCTGCAGGAACTCCACCGAACACTCGTGAATGCCACCCTCGCCAAAAATGGGTTCCAGAACGATGGCGCACGTATTGTCGTTGACGGCGGCTCTCAACCCGTCCACATCGTTCTGCTTTACGAAGCTGACTTCCTCCAGAAGCGGCTCGAATCCTTTGCGATGCTTATCCTGTCCAGTAAGCGATAGCGCGCCAAACGTTCGGCCGTGATAGGAGCCTTCCAGTGCAACCAGCCGGCACTTCGCCTCGCCTCCGGAGCGATGTCCGGCCAGTCGCGCCAACTTGATCGAACCTTCAATGGCTTCCGTGCCGCTATTGGAAAAGAACGCGCGATTCAACCCGGAGAGTGTGCAGAGTTTCTCGGCCAGCGGACCCTGATACTCGTGATAGTAGAGATTGGAAACATGGACCAGCTTCGCCGCCTGATCGCGAATCGTTTTGACAATACGCGGATGCGCGTGGCCGAGGGCGTTGACGCCGAGTCCGGAAACGAAATCCAGATAGCGCTTGCCCTCGATATCAAAGAGAAACACGCCTTTCCCCCGGCTCAGCACGACGGGGTATCGGTTGTAGGTATGCAGCAGAAACTGCCGCTCGCGTTCGGCGATCTGTTCAAAGTTATTCATAGGAAATTCCAATTCTACCGGATACTTCGTGAGAGGAGTTCGCTCGCCCTGTGGGAACTTGTGGCAGTGGGCTCGCGGAAAATGGGAGCCGCGTCACGCCGCTCCCATTGAAATCAGAGTTGGGTCAATCGCCCATTGTGTGATTTCGGACACACGTCCGCGTGAACCCAAAACGGCCTAGGCTGTGTCTGGCGAACCCCGTCGTGTACTTCCCATTCCATTGGTTTGACTCGATGATTCACACAGCTCACATCCTGAAGCGTCCGCCCGTGGCCGCAAGCGTCACGCGTGTGTCCGTTTGTTCGCAGGACATTTGGTGCAATCGAAGGATAGGGCCCGACTAAGGTCAAACCATGCTTACCGAACGACGCAGTTGCGTTCGCCACAAAGTGAATGGACCAGTGTTCGCCAGCTTTGATGGCGTCACCGGCGGCATGATCCTCGACCTAAGCGAACAGGGTCTCTCGATGCAGACAATGGTGCCGCTCGATCGCGACCGCTGCCTGTACCTGCGTCTCGATCTTCCCGACTCCGAAGCTCAGTTGGAGACCACTGGATACATCGCTTGGGCAGACGCTCTGGGCCGTGCCGGTGTGCGCTTTTCCGAACTGCCCGAGGAGGCACGCCAGCGCCTCGATCACTGGCTGGCCATCAATGATCAAGCTCCCAGCCGCAAGGCCCCGAAGCTTACCGTGGATCGAGTGCTCGGGCCCAAACGGGATGGCAATTCTGGAAACTGGTACAACACTCGATCCATCAGCCTGGAGGGCGAGGCGGCCTCAGAGAAGGCAGACTCTCCCGTGGCTTCGAGCTCAATTCAGTACGAATTTCATTCGCTCGGGCCCGATCTTAACGCTGCCTTGCGGGTCATCGGGGAACGCGCACGGTCCCTCTTGCGCGGCTCGGGAGCGGCCATCGCGCTGGTGGATGGCGGGCCCATGATGTGCCGCGCCAGCGTCGGCAGCGGCGGACCACCTTTGGGCACCCACGTGGACGTCAACTCCGGGTTTACCGGAGAGTGCGTTCGTGGCGGAAGAGCTCTTCGTTGCGACAACACCGAATCGGACCTCAGAGTGGACGCCGAAACCTGTCGCCATCTGAAGATTCGTTCCATCGCGGCAGCGCCCATCCGCTATGAACGAGATGTAGTTGGGCTAGTCGAGGTTTTTTCCCCTCAGACCTTCGCCTTTGATGAAGGCGATCTGGCAATCCTCGAGCGCCTCGCCCAGACCGTCCTGCTCACGGTCAGCCAGACACAGCCGCTGAAACCGCGAAAGCCGCGACGTTCGCCTGCTACTGCTTCCTAAAGTATTGCCTAGTAGAACTCGCCCCTTTTGTCGATTCAGTACAGCGGCTTTTCTCCCGGCGGCCTGGTCTTCCAGCGCCGGTGAACCCAGAGCCACTGCTCCGGATATTGCCTCACGTAATCTTCAACGACTTTCGTAAAGTTCTGTGTATTCGTCACGATGTCGGTCTCCAGATCGCCGGTGCGAACCAATTCCAGGGCGGGATCAAAGCGCAATCGATACTTGCGCAGCGATTCGTCCCAGATCGTGAACCCCGGGACCACGGCCGCGTCTGTCCGCAGCGCGATTCGCGCCAGGCCGCTCGCCGTACACGCCGGAATGCCAAAGAAGTCCACGAATACGCCTTGCGGCGGGGTCATATTGGTGTCCATCAATATTCCGACCGTCTCGCCCGCTTTCATGGCTGCGAGCAGACCACGCACAAAATCGTCCTTAGGGACAACTTTGTTGCCGTGCATGGTGCGGTAGCTCTGCAGCATCCCATCGAGATAGGGATTGTCCATGGGGCGCATGACAATGTTCACTCGATGCCCGTGAAGCGAGTGGGCAAACGCAGAAAGCTCCCAGCCGCCAAAATGCGCCGTCAGAAACAGTACACCTTTGCGGCGCGCGAAAGCGCGTTCGTAGTTCTCCAGCTGCTCGTAGACCACTACGTCATGAATATTTTCGAGTGTGTAGCGCGGAAACTGGCACAACTCGGCGAGCTGGCGTCCCAAAGAAGTGAACTCAGCACGCAGAATTCGCTTGCGCTCCTTTTCACTCTTCTCGGGAAAAGCTATCTGCAGGTTGCGCATTCCCACCCGTCGCAACCGGGCATGGAAGAGATACACCAAGTGAGCGAGCGTGACGGCGAAGGTGCGCGCCAAGCGCCGCGGCAAGATGCCAAGAATTTTTATGAACGGCCAGGCTGCCGCGTATTCGAGTTTCCGCCGCATTCAGGAAAAACGTCACTTTATCATGCGGAAGAATTCAGGTGCACCCGCGCGCTACTTGGCCGCTTCTTGCGCCCACTTTGCCAAAGAACTCAAGAACGGATTCGCCGCTGCGGGAGGGTCCACCTCTCCCGTTAGCGCGGCCTTGAATGTGACCATGTGCCCATAAAAGTCACGCGTGCTGTCTTTGTCCTGCTTCACCACAGCCCCGTTCAGGCTGACTCCCGCAAAAACTCCGCGTGCGCGCGAATACGTCAACACTTGCGCCCGCATCTTCCAGTCCGTATTTCCCTCCGCATGGCGACCGACCGGACCGGCTGCGACTGAGGCGTCGGCCCCCAAGGCAAATTGGCTCGATAGCAGACGCTGCATCCCTTCGTTATTCATGATCAGCATGACCAGATCGATTGCCTGGCCGCCAATCTGAAAACCAAAGCTGCCACCTTTCACCGTAAAAAAAGCAGGCGCACTCCAGCCCTTTGGAGTTCGGCAACTGGCGAGGCCTCGCCCGTACTTGCCACCAACCACGAAGCCACCCTTCAGCATGGAGGGCACTACCGCCACGCAATCTGCGCGGCTCAGAATCTCGTTGGGAACACCGGAATCGGGCGCTGACTGAATTTCATTCAGGACATCCGCAGCCGCCTGCACTCGATCGCTAGCTTTCGATTCTTTTGCCGGCTCGTCCGCCGCATACATAAACGAGCACAGCCACACAACCAGGGTCAGCAGCAAAAGC
>DASVAE010000090.1:0-58446 GCA_036376495.1 Candidatus Sulfotelmatobacter sp.
CATCCAGGGTCAAACTCATCCGCGGGCTCTTGGGCTCCACTAAGGCGAACGACCACGTACGTCCACGGCTCCGCCAGCCTAACTCGTTTTCATCCGCCGTTGTGCCAGAAATGGCATGTAGAACTCATCTCATCTGATTACCCCAGTTAACATTGGGTGGTTCATCCCAAAGCCCTGGTCGATGGCGTCGAGCAGGACGTTGTCCGGATCGTGTCCGTACTGCCAGAACATGATTCCGCCGAGGTGGTGGTCGCGTACGTATTTGGTTCGACTGAGTTCTGTCTCGGGGTCGTTGTAAGTGATGAAGGTTTTAGTCTCAGAGTTGTAGAGGTAGGGCGTCTGCGAGATCCGATCCCAGTAGCGCATGTAGCCTTGCGCTTTGACCAGCGGTGCAATATCAAAATATGAAATCTCGTCCTGCGGTGCTGCCGTGGGCGGGATAGGCTGGAACAGGCCGTTATTCGTGGATTCTACTCCGGTCCACTTGCGGCCGTAGAAGGGAACGCCGATGACGATTTTGTGTGCGGGCACGCCAGCCGCGAGATTCATTCTTACGGCGTCGTCGATGGAGATAGCTTTAGGGTCGGCGGGGTTGGTATAGAGGGGCGAGTCGTGGCCGGTGTTCTTTTCGACAGGGTTATACCAGTCGTAGCACATCATGTTCACGCTATCGAGGTACTTCGAAGCTTTGCCCATGTCTGTATGTTCAAGCCAGATCCTGGTCGCGCCAGTAGCCGACGAGGTGATGAGATGGCGGCCGAGGCGTGCGCCCTCTTTGTCAAGGTGTTCGCGCAACTCTTTCAACAGCCGCGTGTACGTCTGCTTGTCTTCCGGCCGGACGGTGGTGTTGGCGTGGGTGTAGCCGGGATATTCCCAGTCGATGTCAATGCCGTCTAGCTTGTAGCGTTCGATCACAGCAAGGGCGGATTCGACAAAGCGGCGGCGGCCTTGGGGCGTGATGGCCATGTCGGAGAAACCTGCGGATCCTTCTCCACCGCCGCCGACGGAGACAACGATCTCGAGCCGCGGGTTTATCTTCTTAAGACCGACGAGCGTGGCCAGATTGGCTGCATCGTTCGCGCTGGTCGAAGTGATAAGCCCGTTCTGGAGACCGAAGAAGGCGTAGTTTATGCGGGTCATCTTATTGGCTGCAATTGTGCGTCCGTCGAGCAGTCCCCCGCGATTGGCGAAAATATATCCAATGACCGCCTCGTGCGGCTTTTTGGCTGCCGAGGCAACCTGAACGAGAAGGCTGATGAGCAGAGCCGCCACGGCGGCAGGATTCTTCATACGGACGCCATTCTAAATCCGGCTGGCGTGAAGGGCGAAGCCGTTCCAGCAAAGTTGTTTCGCTGATAGCCGAAACAGGGTGCCCGGCTTGGGTTTCAGCGGCAGAGGTACTCTCGATTCGATTTCCCTTAGAGGCTCAATCCGAATAGAATTACACATCCAATCTATTGGCAGCATTTCGATCGGAGTTGTCGCTTGGGAGTGAGTGATCCAGAGGTTCAGAAGAAGGTGTTCGGGCCCAGATGGCAGCACGAACTTGCGAAACAGGCTTGGCCATTGTGGAAACGACTCATTCATCGCCTGCAGCGTTGTCCCATTTGCAGATCGCAGACTGCGCGTCCACCCCGAAGAGTTCAATGAACGAATCTCGCGGCCGTACTCGCTGAAAGCGTTCGAATCTGCTAAGCGCCCGCATGCGGAGCGATGCCCTGCGCTCAACTGCGGCATTGAGCTTTATAATTCTGGGTTCCATCTCCCATTCCTTAAGAAGGATTCTCTTTGGCACTCGACGAACACATCTATAATCTGCGCCGCGAAAAGCTGAAACAGATTGAGGCTCTTGGCCAGGCCACCTACCGCAGCAAATACGAGTTCTCCCAGACGCTCGATGAAATTCTTCGCGACTTCTCTGCCAAAGCCGCGGAGGAACTTGAGCACTCGCGTGTTAACGTGCGTGTGGCTGGGCGCATCATGGCCGTCCGCCTCATGGGAAAGGCCGGGTTCGCTCACCTCCAGCAGGGCGGCCAGAAGCTGCAGATTTACGTTAAGAAGGATGCGGTTGGCGACAAGGGATTCGAGCTTTACAAGCTGCTCGATCTCGGCGATCACATCGGAGTGAGCGGATATCTTTTTCGCACGCGCACCGGAGAACTCACGGTTCACGTCGAGGAAATCACATTTCTCAGCAAAGATCTGCTGCCTCTGCCGGAGAAATGGCATGGCCTTACCGACGTGGAATTGCGGTACCGGCAGCGATATGTCGATCTGGTGATGAATCCGGAAGTGCGCGAAGTGTTTCTCAAGCGCACGCGGATGATTCAGTCGATGCGCCGGACATTCGACTCGCACGGATTCATCGAAGTCGAGACCCCAATGATGCAGCCCATCGCAGGCGGCGCGGTCGCGCGCCCATTCGTGACGCATCACAACACGCTGGACATGGATCTGTACCTGCGCATTGCTCCCGAGCTGTACTTGAAGCGTTTGGTCGTGGGTGGATTCGATCGCGTGTACGAGATCAACCGCAACTTCCGCAATGAAGGACTGGGCTGGCGATGGAATCCGGAGTTCACGATGCTCGAGGCCTATCAGGCCTACACCAACTATGAAGGCATCATGAACCTGACCCAGGAGTCCATCACTGAAGCTGCCAAAGCGGTTAACGGCAGCGCGAAATCGAAGTGGACGCGCCAGGAAAACGGGAAAGATATCGTCGAAGAACTGGACTGGTCCAACTGGCAGCGCCTGACCATGCGCGAAGCGATCATCAAGTTTTGGCCCGACCAGGCGGGCGCCAAGCCGGAGATCAGTGAATTCGCCAGCGCAGAGGGCGTACAGAAACTGGTTCAGCGATTCAATGCCGGACACGCGCACATGGCTTACGATCCGAACGCTCCCGCAGGGAAGAACATTGCTGCCCTGTTCGAAGCGGCGGCAGAAGAGCATTTGATGCAGCCCACCGTCATTTACGAGTTTCCGACGGCGGTGTCGCCTTTGTCGAAGCAGAAGCCGGACGAACCCGAGTGGACCGAGCGCTTCGAAATCTTTGCCGGGCAGATGGAGATCTCGAACGGCTTCAGTGAATTGAACGATCCAGAAGATCAGCGTCGCCGCTTCGAAGCGCAGTTAAAAGAGCGCGAGCGGGGCGATGAAGAAGCTCACCAAATGGACGAAGACTACATTCGCGCGCTCTCTTACGGCATGCCTCCTGCAGGCGGGGTGGGCATCGGCATCGATCGCGTGTGCATGCTGCTCACAGATTCGCACACCATACGCGACGTGATCCTGTTTCCTCTCTTGCGCCCCGAAAAATCCTTAAGCACGGAGGGCGCAGAAAGCACAGAGGCGAAATAGGCTCGGAACCTGCCAATGCACTATTAGTAGTACATCGCAGTTTCTATACTTTTCCTATCAGTTTGGGCCACGTAAGCAGCGCTACCGTGGGTGTCCGGAAAGCCCTGGGGACACCGGGTCGGTAGCGCTTTGCTGCGTTAGAAACCGAGCTGAATGCGGCTGACCAGAACGTTTTCGCTGTGCAGTGGAGTCGCCGTGCTGGACGCTATGCGGAAGGTGGTGTGCTCGTAGTCAGTCATGAGCTTCACATAGCGGTTCAGGTGCCAATTCAGGCCGATGCCGGTCGCGCGCGCTTTTTGGGCCGAGGTGGAAGCGCTGGCAAACAGCGGAAAAGCATCGGGATTGATGCCCAGTTCGCTGTAACGGAACGCCAGTTCCACCGCGCCCAAATGGCGGAATCCGCGATTCGGTTCGAAGCCGTTGCGGGGATGGAATCCTGCGTAGGAGTTCTTGTCACCAGTCAGCATCACCGATCCTTGCACCTCCCAGGCTTCATTTCCGATTCTGGCCGTCTTGCCTTTGTTGAAGACCTCCTGCGAGGAGATCATGTATTCGGCGATGACGCCGAACGGCCCGGCGTAGTAGTAGGCCTGCGGCGCAAGCCGATTGTGCTGGCCATCGGCTACGGCGGTCGAAGAGTACTTGAAGAACGTGGTTTGGGCCATGGTCTTGAGCCCAGCGATGCTGCCGTGCTGATGCCCGGCGGAAACTGCAGCGCCAAAGCCGAGATTCTTCAGCGCGTTGTTTGAAGTCGCCGCAAACGGCAGGAAGAAGACGCGGCCTACGCCTTCATTGCCATGCGTCCATTGTGTGAACACGGCATTGGAGCCATCACTGGATCCCTGAAAGTATCCGCCTTCATAGTTGATGGACTTGCTGAACAGCGATCCCGAGATCTGGGCGCCAAGGTAGCGCAGCGGAAGCAGGTCCGAAGCGATCGAGCGCTCGGTGAAGCTGAGATCGCGGTCCTGGCGGAGCACCTCGAGTCCGATCGGCTCCTTGAATTTTCCGGCGCGCAGCTTGGCATAGGGCAGAGTCTTCAGTTCGAGGTAGGCTTCCTGAATTTGCGGATTGTACTGCCCGAAATCGGGCATGAGGCGGAAATCGACCTGGTTGAACAGAGTGCCTTCAAACAGCGGCCGGATGCGGCGAAAGAGGAAGGTGTCGAGTTCTTGCCCACGCGTATTGGAAAAGAACATGCGGTTGTCAGCCTGAGCGTAGCCATGAACCTGCAGGTGCGTGCTGCCGTCGGCAGTCGAAAACCATAGACCATCGCGGCGGAAGGAGATTGGGCGATGCTGGGTGGGTGAGTTCGAAGTGGTCTGAATGGGATCGGCTGAAGCGGCCGTCGAAAGGGCTACTTGGCTTGACGGTGGGCTTGCGGCGGACAAAGACTGGCTCGAAGGGGATTCCGTCTGGGCGACGCTGGCGGCGGCAAGGGCCGCGAGCGTGAGTTGGGCGAGCATGACATATGTCCGGTTCATGGTCTACCTATCTGAACTGCGAAGTGATTGAGAGCCAAGAGTATTCACCACTAGTGAAATTACATTGCTAGACATTAGGAAAGTATTGCCGCATAAAGTCCTCGTATAGGCGATGTCCGTCAGAGGTGGTTTCAGCCGCGGGCTAGTTGACGGGAGCTAACCCCCACTTATTCTGCAGATGGCGCTCCATGCCCTTGAAGACGATGCCATCCACGATGTAACCGAGCGCGATGATCAGCAGCATTACGGCGATGACTGCGCTCATATCGTTCAAGTCGCGGCCCATCATGAGCACCTGCCCGAGGCCGAGGCTGAGATACAGCATTTCAGCGGTGATGAGCGAGCGCCATGCGAAAGCCCATCCTTGCTTCAGGCCGGAGACGATGAAGGGAAGACTTGCAGGCAGCAATACGTACCAGAACAGCTTGAATCCTTTGGCGCCGAGATTGCGGCCGGCCTGGCCGAAGATCTTCGGCATCTGCTTGCGGCCGTCTTCCATGGCCAGGGTTACGGACAACAGGGATCCCATAATGACGACAAACAGAATCGCATTCTGACTCAAGCCGAACCAGAGCAGCGCCAGCGGCCACCAGCAGATGCTGGGCAGGCTCTGCAAGCTGACCAGCAGGCCGCCCATCGTTTCTTCGAGGAATTTGTTGCTGGCGACACCGAGACCGAGAACCATCCCTAGCACTACGGAGATGCCGTAGCCGATCAGGACGCGCTGCATGCTGACCCGGATGGCGATCCAGTAGGTGTGATCGGCGAAACCGGCATAGAGGGATTCGGCGACTCCCCAGGGCGTGGGGAGTAAGTATGGCGGCCAAATCTTGAGTTCCGTCAGCAGAATCCACAGGCCCAGCAGTCCAGCGTAGAAGATGATGTATCGCATAGCGCGTTTCATGCGGAGACTCCTGGGTCGATGCGAGGCTTCACTCCGGCGCTGTATTCGGCATCGAGCGAGCGATTGATGTCGTCGCGCAGTTCGTCAAGCACTTCGCGGGCGGCCAGTGCGACGCTGGGATCTTCCAGGCTGCGGGGACGGGGCAGGTTGATGGGGAATTGGCTCTTCACCCGGCCCGGGCGGAATGTGAGCAGGACGACGCGATCCCCCAGGCGGACCGCTTCGCGCACGTTGTGGGTGACGAAGATAATCGTGCGGCCCGTATCCTTCCAGATGCGCTCCAGTTCGTCGTGCAGCAGGTCGCGGGTTTGAGCGTCGAGAGCGGCGAAAGGTTCGTCCATGAGCAGAACGTCGGGCTCGGTCGCCAAGGCGCGCGCGATGGCAACGCGCTGGCGCATTCCGCCGGAGAGCTGGTGGATGTAGCTGTGCTCAAACTTTCCCAGATGGACCAGGCGCAGGTAATGCTGCGTCTTGTCGCGCCGCTCGGCTTTGGGCATGCCTTTCATTTTCATGCCGAATTCCACGTTCTGCCCAACCGTGAGCCAGGGGAAGAGTCCGTGATCCTGGAAGATCATAATGCGGTTGGTGCCGGGGCCCTGGACAGGATCACCGTCGACGAGAATCTGGCCGGAGGTTGGGGCCTGCAGGCCGGCAATCAAGTGCAGCAAAGTAGATTTGCCGCAACCTGAAGGGCCGACGATACACAGAAACTCTCCCGCCCGCACATCGAGATTAATGCCGGTGAGAGCCTGCAGACGCTCTCCGGATTGCGTGCGATAACTCAAGCAGATTTGGTTGAGACCTACCTTGGGGATTGCCAATCCGTATGCTCTGCCTACCGGCACTGGGCGGCGGGCGGTTGCGCGCTGGGGCAAGTTGACGGGAACTGGAAATTGACGTGGAACGCTCTGCGTACTCATTCAATGGCCTTTCGATTTTTCTCAGCGAGAACTTGATTGAGCAGGGCCAGATCGTACAGCCGGGAAAGATCTGGCATTTGGCGGCCGAGAAACCCGGCATCGAACGCCTGCCTGGCGGCGGCGTTCAATTGTGCGTGCAGTGGATCGTAAGTGATCTGCAGGCGAGAGAAAGAGTCCTCAAGAACGGCGGGCGGCAGAGCTTTGCCGGTTTCACGTTGGATCTGCTGGTTCAGCATTTTCTTGGCCTCGGCTGGATGAGCATTGATCCAGTCGGTGAGATCGAGGTTTGCGCGGATCCAATTCTTTACCAGGTCGGGATGCGCGTTAAGGAACTTGGCGTTGACCACGAGCAGTCCGATGACGAACTGCCCATTGGGCCAAAGAGTTCGTTCGTCCACGAATAGACGGCCGTTGCCTTCGCGGATAAGCCGAGTGGCCCACGGTTCGGGAGCCCACGCTGCATCGAGATCTTTTTTCAAGAAAAGCGTGAGCTGGTCGGGATTGGCCATGGGAATGATCTGCACATCGCCGCCCTTGTCATTCGTTTTCATGCCGTGCTGCTTAAGCCAGTTGCGCAGAGCGACATCTTGTGTGTTGCCGAACTGCGGCGAGGCTACGCGCTTGCCGTGAAAGTCTTCCGGGCGGTTGATCCCTGCATCGTTGCGGACAACCAGGGAAGCTCCGCCACTGGCAGCTCCGGCCACGACGCGAAGGGCGTCGCCGTTGGAGCGAACGTATCCATTGATGGCTGGGTTCGGGCCGACATAAGTCATATCGATGGCGCCGGCGAACAGGGCTTCGATCGCAGAAGGCCCGGCGTTGAAGCTGGTCCACTGCACCTTCACCTGCGGCCCCATGGCCTTTTCGAACCATCCATTGGCCTTGCCGACCATCGCCTGAGCGTGCGTGATGTTGGGGAATGCGCCCACGCGGATCACGTTGGCCGCTTGGCTCCATGCGGGAAGGCCGAGGCTCAGCCAGAAAAAAATCGTGAGCGCCGGGCGGATAAGCATGAGTGCTGCCGTTTGCATTGTGGATTTCATGTAGAGCATCTAAGCAACAATGTCTAGTTAATTAATAGACATGATTAACATAGGGGACATAGCAAGCGGGTTGCCAACACGGTCGAGCCGCGGCGAGGGAATTTGGGGATTGTTTTCAATGGCTTGCTCGGAATGGCAGCGCGGGGGTGGAGAGAGGAAGTGCAAGTGTTTTCACTTGCGGTTAGAAAAAAATCAGACGTGCGCACAAGAAACAGGAATCTTTGGCAGGTTCGTGCATCCAACGGGTCACACGAGAAATCTAGTTGGCGGAAACGCGCAGCAGTTGTACCGTGACGTTATCGGGTCCGCCACGCTCGAGCGCCATCCTCACCAGCTTCATGCAGGCATCGGAAAGCGGCCGGATACGAGCTGCCTGAGCCAGATGCTGATCTCCCACCACGCCCCAGAGACCGTCGGTGCAAAGAATCAGAACGTCATTTTCTTCCAGGGTGACCGGCTGCTCGGAAACCTGAGGAAAGATTTCGTGTCCCGATCCGAGAGCTGCGGTCAGAATATGGCGTTGGGGATGTGACTCGGCATCTTCGGAGCGAACGATGCCGCTCTCGACCAGACGGCCAACGTACGAATGGTCGCGGGTGAGCTTGGATATCGATTCGCCGCGAACCAGGTACAAGCGGCTGTCGCCCACATGAGCGAAGTAGAGTTGGCGATCGACTATGGCGAGAGCGGTGCAGGTGGTGCCCATGCCATAAAACTGAGGGTGCTCGAAGGCATAGCGCTGGATGCTGTCGTGGGCGGCCAGAAACGCATTCAGCAACACCGCCTGAGGATCACCGGCGAAGTCGCGATCGTAGAGATGGCGTACAGTTTCCACGGCGATGCGGCTGGCTTCCTGACCGCCTTCGTATCCGCCCATACCGTCGGCCACGATAGCCAGGCGCCCCTTGCGACGGAATTCCTGGTCAGTATCCGGCTCCCAGTAGAGAAGGGAATCCTCGTTGTTCTCGCGCTGCAGGCCGACGTCGGTCAGGCTGGCGGTTTCGATCCCTGGCTTTGGACTTCTACAGTCGACCGGCATAAACGAAGTTGGGAGTGGTCCTTTAGCGTTGACACAACGCGCTACGGCACAGAGTTGAGAGCGTTTGAACTCTTGACATTATACGGGACGCCCGTCAGTGACGGTGTGCACCGGAATCCCCCACGAAGAGTGTGTAGCGTAACTGATCACGGCCATTTGGGCAAAGAAAAAAGCCGCTGCGCCAGCGGCTCTCCTCTCTGAGGTTTCAGTCGGGCTAGGCTCAGTTATGTTTATCTTTGGCGATGCGCGCGCTCATGCGATTGGCTTCGCGATTCAGTTGGCGCTGGTCCTGCTTGGTGAGGTGGCCGTTGTCTTTGGCCATATCGCGTTTTTCATTATTCTGCAGGCGTTTTTCACCGCGCTCCAGACGACGGGTTTCACCCGGCGTGAGTTTCCCATTCTTTACGCCATTGGCGATACGCTTTTGCTGATTGGTTTCGCGGTGATTGATCTGGTTCACGCGGGGATGTCCGGGATCGACTCGACCGGGGCCGGCTCCGGCTGTTTTGCTGTTCTGAGCTTGAGCAGAAGCTGATCCGACGAACATCAGACCACCCGCTGCCAGGATGAGCAGAGACTGCGTGAGTTTGTTGGTCATGAGAGATGTGAACCCCTTCGCGAGAGATTAGTTCTTAGAGTCCACCCTGGGGGTATTACGAAGGGGACAGGGCCGGAACGGCGAAAAGCCAATGCCGGTCGTGGTAATCTCCCGATGGTTACCTAAAGCGGTGTGCATTGGGCGTTTGCTTTGGAGCAGAACTTGCCACTTCAATTCCCAGGGACCAGATGAAAAGAATCCTCAGCATTCGTTCTGTTGGTTCGTTGTTAGCGCTCGTATGGCTGCAGGCCGCTTTTGCATGGGCACAATCAACCGCAACGTCGTTGCCCAGCGAAACCCCGAGCACGTTCAAGCCGGTGACCTCCAGCTTCGATTATGTGAAGCGTGATGTCATGATCCCGATGCGTGACGGCGTCAGGCTGCACACTGTAATCGTCATTCCAAAGGGCGCGAAGAGTGCTCCCATGCTGCTCACTCGAACTCCGTACAACGCGACCGCGCAAGTAAGCCATGCCGCCAGTTCGCACCTCGGGCCGATTCTCAACGGGTACGACAATGCCCTGGACGTGATTCTGGAAGGCGGCTACATCCGCGTGGTCCAGGATATTCGCGGCAAGTACGGCTCTGAGGGAGATTACGTGATGACGCGCCCGCTGCACGGGCCGCTGAATCCCACCGCAGTGGATCACTCGACCGATACCTATGACACCATCGACTGGCTGGTGAAGAATGTGCCGGAGAGCAACGGAAAAGTCGGGATTCTCGGAATTTCGTACGATGGCTTCTTGACGTTAATGGCATTGGTGAATCCGCATCCCGCGCTGAAAGTTGCGGTGCCAATGAATCCGATGGTGGACGGATGGAAAGGCGATGACTGGTTTCACAATGGCGCCTTCCGCCAGCTGAACATGCCCTATATCTACGAGCAGGAGGCCACGCGCAGCAACTCCGAGAGTTGGTGGACCGACCATTTCGACGACTACGACTTGTACATGGAAGCAGGCTCTGCCGGAGAACTGGGGCGCCGCCATGGCCTCGAACAGGTCGGCTTCTGGAAGAAGTTGCTCGAGCATCCCAGCTATGACGCGTGGTGGCAGCAGCAGGCGATGGATAAAATTCTTGCCGCCCACCCGTTGAAAGTACCAACCATGCTGGTCGACAGTTTGTGGGACCAGGAAGACATCTACGGCGCGCCCGCTGTCTACAAAGCCATCAAGCCCAAAGACACGAACAATGACATGGTGTTTCTGGTGATGGGGCCATGGCATCACGGGCAGGAGATCGGAGACGGCAGCAAATTGGGCGCGATCAAGTTCAGCAGCGACACCGGGCTGTATTTTCGGGAGAAGATCCTGGGCCCGTTTCTCGCTCAATATCTCAAAGACGGCGCGCCTAAAGCGGATGTAGCGCCCGTGAGCGCGTTCGAGACTGGAACCAATACATGGCGACGGCTCTCGTCATGGCCCGCCGGTTGCGAGAGCGGATGCACCATACATCCCAAGGCGTTGTATCTGCAGTCTGGATTAAAGGTCGGCTTCTATGCTCCCAATGGGGCATCGGAGTACGACGAGTACGTATCTGACCCAGCCAAGCCGGTTCCGTTTCGCTCTCGTCCCATACAACCGGTCGGATACAGCGGCGAGTTTACCTGGGCGTACTGGCTGGTGGATGATCAGCGGGAGGCTTCCGGACGTCCGGATGTGCTGGCGTTTACATCTGATGTATTGAAAGAAGCAGTGAAAATCAGCGGCCAGCCAGTCGCGAATCTGGTCGCTTCCACCAGCGGCACGGATTCGGATTGGGTGGTCAAGGTGATCGACGTGTATCCCGATGAAGCGGCCTCCCAGGCTTCGATGGGCGGATACCAGCTAATGGTCTCGGCGGACATCTATCGCGGACGGTATCGAGAGCGGCTCGACAGTCCCAAGGCCATTGCATCGAACGTGCCGCTGCTCTACAAATTTACGCTGCCGACGGCGAATCACGTTTTTCTGCCCGGACACCGCATCATGGTGCAGGTGCAGTCGAGCTGGTTCCCGCTGTACGACCGCAATCCGCAAACGTTCGTGCCGAATATCTTCTGGGCCAACGCGGGAGACTACAAGAAAGCTACGCAGCGCGTGTTTCATTCGGGGGAGCACGCGAGTTTCATCGAAATGCCGGTGGTCGAGTTGAAGTGAGTCGGATCTCGTGATGCAAAAAGTCTGTCATTTGATAATTCCTGCGCTGCTGCTCGCGCTGCCTTTGGTGGCGCAGGAAAAGCGATTGTGGGTACTGCGCGAGCCGGGCGAGCTGGTGGAGTACGACCTCACCACATTCGCCGTAAAGAACCGGGTAAAGGTGCCGCCACAAGCGCTGAAATCGCCCGCAAACCTTTCAGTGAATCAGCCCGGCCAGATCTTGCTGGTGCCCTCGACGACGCCCGCGGTGACCGAGGAGGACGCAGCCGCTCCTCACACCGTCTGGCTGTGGAACGGGGAAGCCGCAACCACCCTTGATCCAGGTACCGAGCACAAAACTGAGCAGCGTGGGTCGAATCAGGTGGTGACCGAGTCGGCACCGGTGGCTGCGCTGTCCGCGGATGGAACTCATCTCTATTGGTTCGACAATCACGAGCGCCGGCTGGATCGCGAAGAGATCAATCTCTCCACTACTATCACATGGCAAGCCTGGCGCACCGAATTGAATGGGAAGAATCGCGAAGATCTGGCATCTGTGAAGCTGCCGGAATGCGCTTGTGCCACGGGCGTTTGCGATGAGACTTGTCCAGTAGGCGCCTTCTGGTCCCCCGACGGGGGCATCGACAAATTTTTTCTTATGACGCAGTACATTGCCGGGCAGACCGAAAGAACTTACAAGAGCACTACTGTGTACCAGCAGGAAGGCGGCAAGTGGACGGACAAGCCCTTGCCGCAAGCATTAGAGGAGCCCCTGGACGCATCTTCATCAGGAGATGTGATCGTGACCGCGATTCCTGACGCGGCGTGTTGCGGATGGTCGAACCAGAGCAACGATCAGACGCTGGTGCTCGTCAATGGAAAGTCGCAGACGATCTTTGACGAATTCGCGACGTACAAGAATTCCGATTACGACGTTAGCTTCTTTACGTCCAACGCGAAGTTATCGCCGGATCTGAAATCGGTGGCCATGACGATCAGCGCGACCGCCCAAGCGAACAAACCGATTCAATTGGCCGAAGAGGGACAGGCGAATCCGGAAGAATCGCTGCGCATTCGCAAGACTCTGGCCGAGCTGCCTGCGGTGGCGGTAAAGACGGTTGCGGAGTCCCCGAAGCAGGTTGCATTCCTGCCGCACGCCTCTGTTGTGGGCTGGATCAGCGATAAAGAATTGCTGATACTCGAGGAACACGTGCTGGCTGTGTACAACGTGGGCAGCGGAGCACGCAGGAAATCGACGGTGAAGGTGGACGACGTCGCGCAAGTATTTCTGCGCTGAGGAAAGCTGCCCGCGCGGGCGCGGTCGGACGCCAACGGCGGCGGTCCCTAGATCTACAGGGAGCGGAGGAAAAATGATGTTTCGACACGATCTCCGATTCGCCATCCGCCAGCTCCGGCAATCGCCACTCTTCACCTTGACCGCCATCCTAACCCTTTCCGTCGGTATCGGAGCGAGCACGGCTGTCTTCTCCCTGGTGGAAGGAATCCTGCTTCGCGATCTTCCCTTCAGCGATCCCGCTCGCCTGGTGCTAGTGGGCGATCACCTGGGAGGAAACCCGGGGATGTCCGTGACTGCCCGCGAGATTGGCACGTATGCGAACGCCGCCAGCGCCTTCTCCGCGATGGGCGGATACATTTCGGAGACTTACGAATTGTCTGGCGAGGCCACGCCCGAGCAGGTGCACGCGGCGCGATTTACCGCTGGCATGTTCCCGACACTCGGAGTGCCCCCGATCCGCGGACGCGTGTTTTCGCAGAAAGAGGAAGATGATCATCAGCCGGTCGCGGTCATCAGCTACGCCTTGTGGTTGAGCCGTTATCAGCGCGATCCCGACATTCTTGGCAAATCTATCGAGCTCGATCGCCGCGTCTACTCCGTCATCGGCGTCATGCCGAGAAATTTCGAATTTCCGCTTGCATCAGGCAGGTTAGATCAAGCGCAGCTGTGGGTGCCTCTGAGTCTATCTGCGGACGAACTCTCCGATCAGCACGCGGGCTTCTGGGGGTACCAGATCGTGGCCCGCGTCAAGACTGGGATGGTGCTATCTCAAGCGGCTCAGGATGCGGATCGAGTGGCGCAGCAATTTGCCCGTACGCTTCCAGCTTCGCAGTCTTCCATTCGTGTTCAGGGCGACGTCAAGTCTCTACGCGAGTCCGACGTCGAGGATGTGCGTCCCGTATTGCGGGCGCTGTTTCTTGCCGTGGCGGTAGTTCTGCTCATCGCGTGCGCCAACGTGGCTGGACTGTCGCTGGTGCGCGCGATTCGCCGTCGCCGCGAATACGCGGTACGTCTGGCTTTGGGCGCGGGGACGAGTTCAGTATTGCAAGAAACGATGTTAGAGGGGTTGCTGCTCAGCGTGTCCGGGGCGCTGCTGGGCTTGGTGTTTGCCGCTGCCGCGATTCGAGCGGCTTTAGCTCTGCTGCCCGACGCTATGCCGCGAATCGGTTCCATTTCCATCGATGCCGGGGTTGCTGGTTTCGCATTTGCGATTGCGCTAGCCACAGGGCTTGCCTGCAGCCTTGCGCCTGGGTTTGCCGCGTTGCGGACGAATATCAGTGAAAGCTTGAAAGAGGGCTTGCAGAGCGGCACCGGAAGAGCGAGCCATACGTGGTTGCGCTCGGCTCTCGTGGTCGCGGAAATCGGCATTGCCCTGGTATTGATTACGGCGTCCGCCGCGTTTCTGCGCAGCTTCCAAAAAATGCGGGCGGTGGATCCCGGCTTTCGTCCGGACCATGTGGTGGTCGCCGGTTTTCAGCTCCCACTAAAGCAGTACCCGACCCAGGCTTCTGCAGACCTGTTCAGCCGTGAGGTGCTCGAGAAACTTACCGCCAAACCCGGCGTTCGCGCGGCGGCCATTGCGAGCGCGGTGCCAGGAGCCCAGACGTTTGCCAAAGCCGCTTACACCGTTGAAGGAGAGACAGCCAGCAACTGGAAACTGCGCTTCGCTGCCTTTGTCATGACCTATGGTGACTACTTCGAGGCGATGAGGATTCCTTTGCTCGCTGGCCGATACTTCACCGACGAGGATCGCTCCGGCGCACCACTAGTGATGATCGTCAACGAATCCATGGCCAAGCGATGCTGGCCAGGTCAGAGCGCGATCGGCAAGCACATTCATCCCGGTGGTCCGACAAAATCACTGCCCTGGGCGACGGTAGTCGGGGTGGTGGCAGATACAAAGGGCTCTCGCGACCTTCCCAGCATGGAGCAGTGGTACGTTCCAGCATCCCAGCCGGCTGCGATCTACGGCCCAGATTTCAACGGAAAGCTTACTGGCGCCGCGGGCGGATACATCACGTTTCGTTCTGCATTGCCTGCTGGGCAGGAAGTTCATACGCTGCGCACGAGCGTCGCAGAGATCGATCCCTTATTGGCCCTCGATCAGCCTCAGCCTATGACGGAGGTGGTCTCGAATGATGAAGCCCCGCGCCGATTCAACACCGATTTCATCACGGCATTCGCCTTCGTTGCCCTTCTGCTGGCCGTTACCGGCATTTATGGAGTCGTGGCCTTCTCCGTTGCCCTGCGCGCGCAGGAAATTGCCATTCGCATGGCCCTGGGCGAACAGCGCGCGGGCATTGTGCGACTCGTTTTGACGGCAGCGGCCAAGGTGGCACTGTTGGGCTGCGGCCTTGGACTACTCGGGTCCATCGCAGCTTCGCGCGTGATTAGCTCGTTCCTGTTTGAGGTGAGCGGAACGGACCCAGTCATCTACGGCGCAGCGGTTGCTCTTATGATCGTCATGACGCTGCTGGCATCGCTGCTACCGGCATCGCGGGCTGCGGCCGTCGACCCGAATACTGTGCTGAGGGCTGCATAGGCCCGGTCTGGGGACGACCAGGCTTACGCCTGTTTTCGAGCCGGTTAGCAAGACGACCATAGTGCTTATTTCTTGCTCGGGCTTACCGCGGGCTTGAGTAACAGATCCTGGTAGTCGAAGCTGAAATCCGCCAACGGAGACACGGCAGCCATCCGGGCGCTCTCGATGCTACCGTCCAGGTTTAGAGAAAAGGTCACGAACGCATCTTCGATGGTGCGCACGCGCCAGTGCGCTTTGAAGGTGTCGTATTGCCAGTGCTGCAGGTCGCCAATCATTCCGGGAGTGTGGTCGAAGCTCATCACCAGACCGCCATTTTCCAGGCGAATGGTGATGGGGCCGTACCAGGCATCGTTGTAGACAGCCGCATATTTTTCGAGGGGCAGGGAAGGCTTGGAATTGGTGTCACGAGCACCTTCGGCCTTCTTCATGGTTGCGGCGGCATCTCTTTCGTCCTGGTCTCGTACCGCCTTGAATTGGGCGATCCAGTCGGTTGGCGGCAGATGGAAGTAATAATCGAGCACGTGATAAAGGATGGAGTCGAAGGCCCCGCCCTGTTCCGCGTTAGTGAGCACCACCACCCCCAGATTCTCCTCCGGCACGAGCATCACGCGCGAGACGAAGCCTCCGACGCCCCCGGTGTGCCCGACCAGTTTGCGGCCGTGATAGTCGCGCAAGCCCCAGCCCAGCGCGTAGTCTGCGAAATTGGCCTTCAGCCCGGCTAATGGTGCGGGCGGATCGCCGATGGGCAGAATCGTCTGCGGCGTCCACATCTCCTTCGAACGCTGCTCGGAGAACAAACGTCCGTCACGATCAACGTACTTCCCGCGATTCAGTTGCAGTTGTACCCACTTCGCCATGTCGGTGGCGCACGAGTTGATAGCGCCTGCCGGACCGGCATTGTCCAGGTCTTCGAAGGGAATTACTTGCAGCTTTCCATCCACGCGCGAATGCGGGTACGCGTAGTCGCCGCCGGGCTTGTACGCGGTCGTGCTCAGGTTGGAATGGGTCATCCCGAGCGGGGCAAAGATGTGTTGTCGGACGTAGTCATCCCAACTCGTGCCGGTCACCGCCGGAATAATCTGGCCCGCTGTCATGTAGAGCAGGTTGTCGTAAGCGTAGTGGCTACGGAAACTGGATTGCGGCTTCATGAAGCGCAGCCTGTAGATGACGTCCTGCCGGCTGTAAGTAGTGTGAGGCCAGAACAGGAGATCACCTTCGCCCAGCCCCATTCCGCTGCGGTGGGTCAGCAGATCGCGGATCGTCATCTCGTGCGAAACGTAGGGATCGTACATGACGAATCCGGGAAGCCGCTGGTAAACAGGATCGTCCCAGGACAGCTTGTCCTCATCGACCAAGGTGGCGAGTGCGGCGGTGGTAAAGGCTTTGGTGTTCGAACCGATCCCGAACGTCGTGAATTCGTCGACCGCCGCCGGGTCGCCCAGTTTGCGCACGCCATATCCCTTGGCGACGAGAATCCTGCTATCTTTCACAATCGCGACCGCCATGCCGGGAACGTCGAACGTCTTCATCGAAGAAGCTACATAGGCGTCCAGATCAGGCGGCGCAGTGGACTGTGCTCTCAAAGTAGCAGGAACTGCGAGGACTATGGCGAGCAACACCCTGACAGCAGGGATTCGGCGCATGCAGGTCTCCAGATTACGAGTGAACTCAGGAAATCGACGGGACGATTAGAACACAGGAGCCGGCGAGGGAGGGAAGAAGGAAGCGGGGGCCGAGAGCCGGCCCCCAAAATCCGAGCGTGGGTCAGTTCATCCGCTGCCCGACTACGGCATCAATGTAGTCGACCAGTTGAGGGACCGTGAGTTCGGAAGCAAGCAAATCTTCCATTTCAGAGGTGCTGAAGCCGGTCCGAGCCGCCGCCTCCTGCAAGAGCTCTGCCATGGAAATATACGAAATACGATCGGAATAGAGTCTCATTCACTTCTCCTCGATTATGGCTGCGATGGAATCTGGCAATTCCGTATTCAGTCCGCGCTTGCAAGAAGTGCAGAACGAATCAGCAGCGAATCGAGCAAAGCTGAATGGGGCGATCGTGGGGTGGCAATACAACCGCAGTCTTACTCACGTCCAGGGACAGCCAGTCGTACTGATCCGCAGCCACTGTTGGCAGCACGGGAGCTACCACCATGAGCGGAGGAGCTGCGTTGGCTTGAGCGTGGAGTACAACGGGAGCTGTCTGGCGATGGAACGCAGTATCCGGCGGATCGACGTCCGGTAGCACCACCAACAGCAGCACCACAAACACGGCGCTGCCCAACAGGATGAGTGTCGACGTGCTGGCGTTCCAACGGGACATGACTTGGTTTGTTTTGCCAGAGTTTGAGATGCGTGTCAAGCCGGAAACGCTGTATTTCTGCGGCCAGAATGCAATTTAGATTAGAAGCCGTCACTATTTGAATCACCCACGGGGTGTCTGGCGCTCCATTGCTGTATGCAGACGTACTATCTCGAACGCGAGCAGTGGGTGCCGGCTCCATTGGAAAAAGTTTTCAGCTTTTTTTCTCGACCGGAAAACCTGCAGAAGCTGACTCCGCTGTGGCTGGATTTCCGCGTACTGGAGGCGCCTGCAGAACTCGCGGCGGGAGCCCTCATCCGTCACCGGCTGCGCTGGCACTTTCTTCCCATCCGATGGTCGACGGAGATCGCGGACTGGAGTCCTCCGCAGAGGTTTGTTGACCGTGCACTTTCCGGCCCGTATGCCCTGTGGAATCACGAGCACTCATTTCAAGCGAATGAAGGCGGCACCACGATGCGCGATCGGGTCAGCTATGCGCTGCCGCTCGGTGCCTGCGGATCCCTCGCCCACCGCCTCTGGGTAAAGCGCGATATAGAGAGGATTTTCGATTACCGGGCGGAGAAGATGCGAGAGCTGTTTCCCGGCTGAACTGGCTGTACAAAGCCGCGGGCTTCGTATACAAACTCTCAAAGCAGCGGTGCGGGGGTTCCACCTGTATTTCAGACCCAAAAACTTGGGTGATGCTATTGCCGTGCTGAACTCGTCAGGCGGCCAGATCCTGGCTGGGGGCACGGATTTCTATCCCGCCTTGGGAGAACGCCTTCCGCAGGGCGATGTGGTGGACATTACCGCGGTTCGCGAGATCCGTGGAATCTCCGTGGAAGAACACTACTTTCGCATCGGGGGACTCACGACGTGGACTGAAATAGTTCGCTCGCCCCTGCCTCGTTGTTTCGACGCGCTGAAAGCCGCGGCGCGCGAAATCGGGTCGGTACAGATCCAGAATCGCGCAACCGTGGGTGGAAATTTGTGCAATGCGTCGCCGGCCGCGGATAGCGTACCGGCGCTGCTCGTCTTGAACGCCGAGGTGGAATTGCTTTCCACCGCTGGCGCCCGGCGGATTCCGCTTGCGCAATTCATCACCGGCAACCGCAAGACGCGAAAACGAGCCGATGAAATCCTGACCGCGGTGCTGGTCCCGCGCCAGTGCGAAGACGCCGCCTCCGCGTTCCTGAAGCTGGGAGCGCGAAAGTATCTGGTTATTTCGATCTCGATGGTTGCGGCATTACTAGAAAGCAATGAATCGGGTTCCGTGTCGCAAGCCCGCGTCGCAGTAGGATCGTGCTCGGCCGTGGCTGGCCGCTTAGCCGGCCTGGAAAGAGACCTGGTCGGGCGGGCCGCCGATCCGCAGATCGGCTCGCTGGTCGGGCCTCAGCATCTCGCGACTTTATCTCCGATTGACGACATCCGCGCGACGGCCGAGTACCGCCGGGACGCTTCAGTTACGCTGGTCCGGCGAGCGCTGCAAGCTTGCGTGGGGAGCACCTGACGTGGCAGCGCAGACGCCAACATCGCCGCTTCAATCGCAGCTCATCTCTTTTTCGGTCAATGGCCGCAGTGTGGATGTGAGCGTATCCGGAACCCGCCGTCTCTCGCGCGTGCTGCGCGAAGACCTGGGCCTGACCGGGACGAAAGTCGGTTGCGATGCCGGGGATTGTGGCGCTTGCACCGTGTTGCTCGATGGGCAACCCGCATGTGCTTGCCTGGTCGGGGCGGGCCAAGTGGCGGGATGCGAAGTCACCACCGTGGAAGGCCTGGCAAGCCGATCGCCTCTACAAAATCGTCTGCAAGACTCATTCCTTGCCCACGGCGCGGCGCAATGCGGCGCCTGCACTCCCGGAATGCTGGTCTCGGCCACGGCGCTGCTCGAAAAGAATTCCTGTCCCTCCGAGCAGGAAGTGATGGACGCCATCGGCGGAGTGCTCTGCCGCTGCACCGGATATCGCAAGATCATTCGCGCGATTCAGCAAGTGAATGCCACTAACCAGCAGCTTTCGCCTGAAGCAGGTGCCGCCGTGGGTGCGCGGTTGGTCCGCCTCGACGGGCAAAAGAAAGTTGACGGCACAGAACTCTTTGGAGCAGATGAAATTCCTGAGGCCGCCGGGGCCGTGCGTGTGGTGCGCAGTCCGCATCACCGCGCTCGATTCCGTTTTGGCGATCTGGATGGATTCGTTGCCAGGCATGCTGGGATTTCGATGGTCCTCACGGCGCAAGACGTTCCCGGCATCGATCGTTATGGCGTAATCCCCCGCTTCGCCGACCAGCCAGTGTTCGCTCATCACGAGGCGCGCTACCGCGGCGAAGGCGTGGCTGCCATAGTTGGTGAAACGGGAGCTGTGGAAGCGCTTGATCTTCACGATTTCCCGGTCACATGGGAGGAGCTCCCCGCAATCCAGACCATCGACCAGGCGCTGGCCGGGGACGCAGAGCAAATCCATTCCGGCCGGCAAGCAAACATCCTGGTGCAGGGGCGAGTGGTCTGCGGAAACGCCGATCAGGCTCTGCATGAATCCGACGCGGTGGTGGAGGCCGAGTACGAAACAGGATTCGTTGAACACGCTTACATCGAGCCCGAGGCAGGATTCGCCCGGCGTGTCGGGGACTGCATCGAAATTCAGGCGTGCACGCAGTCTCCGTACATGGATCGGGCCGACATGGCAAAGATTTTGGGAATTGCGCCGGAAAAAGTGCGGATCATTCCGACCGCGGTGGGCGGCGGCTTCGGATCGAAACTCGATCTCTCGGTTCAGCCATTCACCGCGTTGGCAGCATGGAAGCTGAAGCACCCAGTGCGCATGGTCTACTCGCGGACGGAATCGATTATGTCCACCACCAAGCGGCACGCCGCCAGAATGAAGTTGCGGGGAGGTGCGAATCGCGATGGCAAGCTGACTGCCCTCGATTTCAGCGCCGATTTCAACACTGGCGCCTACTCTTCATGGGGACCGACTGTGGCCGGAAGAGTTCCGGTGCACGCTTGTGGGCCCTACCGCGTGCCCAACTATCGCGCGCTGACTCGCGCTGTGCACACGAACCTGGTGCCCGCGGGAGCTTTTCGCGGATTCGGCGTGCCCCAAGCGGCCATTGCCCAGGAGCAGTTGTACGACGATCTCGCCGGCAAACTTGGCATGGATCCTTTAGAGTTCCGCATCCTCAACGCACTCGACAACGATTCACCCACAGCCACGGGCCAAGTGCTGGGCGAGGGTGTCGGGATTCGCGCCTGCCTCGAAGCTTTGCGTCCGCAGTGGCAGTCGGCGCGCGCTCACAGGGCAGAGTTCAATGCACAAACTTGTACTCCTCTGCGCCGCGGCGTAGGCGTCGCCGGCATGTGGTATGGCTGCGGCAATACATCTTTGCCCAATCCTTCAACTGTCCGCATTGGATTGAAGAGCGACGGGCGCATTGCCTTGCATCAGGGAGCTGTGGATATTGGACAGGGATCCAACACCATCGTGACGCAAATCTGCGCCGACGCAGTGGGCGCGCCCATCTCGCAATTCGATCTGGTCTCAGCGGATACCAGCATCACTCCCGACTGCGGCAAGACTTCCGCTTCCCGCCAGACCTTCGTCACCGGCAAGGCCGCCTACCTGGCCGGCCGTAAGTTGCGCGAGGAAATTCTGAAACTCGCAGGCGCGTGCCAGTGCGGTGCCGTCGAGTTCGGCAATGAGTGCGTAACCGTGGTCGAAAACGGCCTGCGCAAAGCAGTGGATCTCAGCTCACTTCCGCTCGATCAGCATGGATACGTAATCACCAGCGAAGCGACTTTCGATCCGCCGATCACTCCTTTGGATGAAAACGGGCAAGGCAGCCCGTATGCGGTCTACGGTTTCGGTGCGCACATGGCGGAAGTCGAAGTCGATGTTGAACTGGGTACGGTTCGTGTATTGAAGGTGACCGCGGCGCACGACGTTGGTCGGGCCATCAATCCCACCCTGATTGAAGGTCAGATCGAAGGCGGCGTTGCGCAAGGCCTTGGCATGGCCCTGATGGAAGAATTCTTCCCGGGTAAGGGAGAAAATCTTCACGATTATCTGATTCCGTCCGCGGGCGACATTCCTCCCATTGAGTCGATCCTGATCGAAGATGCATCTCCGATCGGTCCGTTCGGCGCCAAGGGAATTGGCGAGCAAGCGGTCATCCCCACTGCCCCCGCGATTCTGAATGCGATTCATGATGCTGTCGGCGTGCGTATTCACAAAACGCCAGCGACGCCCGATCGCGTGCGAGCGGCCATTCTCGCCAAAGCCAACGGAGGAACCCTTGGCTGACGACGCCATCCGCTGCGACGCCTGCCCGGTGCTTTGCTATATCAAGCCCGGCCGCACTGGATCTTGCGATCGCTATGGAAACGAAAACGGCCAACTGGTGCGCCTGGACCCGCACGTGGTGCTGGATCGCACCGTTCAGCGGGGTGAATCCGTGGTCCCATTTATCGAGCGCAGCCGGGACTGGGACGGAACGCTGGTCAGCCACGCCGAGACATTTGTCACCGCCATTGGTGCAGGCACGACTTATCCCGACTACAAGCCCGCGCCCTTCATTATTTCTTCCAGCGTCGAAGGCGTGGATGTTGTCACAGTGGTCACCGAGGGAATCTTCAGCTACTGCGGCGTGAAGGTGAAGATCGATACCGATCGCCATCTGGGCGCCGAATGCAGCACGGTGCGCGCGCAGGGCGAGGCCGTGGGACATGTGACCACCAGCGAGTACGGATCACAGATGCTTTCTCTCGGCGGGGTGCGCCATCTCACCGGAGGCAGTCGCCGCGAGGGCACGGCAACCTGCGATGCTCTGCTGAATCTCTGCAATGGCAAAGCAGTTGAACTGGCAATCGACGATGGTGCGAAGGTGATGGTCCAGTCGGGCAAGCCTCCCATCGTAGACGGCGTGCAGGAAGAGCGCATGCGCGTGGGCTGCGGCTCGGCAGCGATCGGCATGTTCGCCCAGCAGTGGTTCGGCAAAGTGGATGATGTCGTCGTGGTGGATGATCACATCACGGGTGTGCTCTCCGAGCACCAGGCGGGTAAGATGCTGGGCGTGCCTGAAACCGGGATCAAGCTGAAGGGCCGGCGCTCGACTCCCGGACGATATTTTCAGGTGGCCGAGCCGGGCACGTCCTGGGGCGGAACGAATATCGACAACCCGCTTTCCATCCTTGGAAAGTTCAACGTCAAGAAAGCCTGGCCGGGATTGCGGCTTCTGATGGTCAGCACCACGGGCGAGCATTATGCGTACTTCGAGTTGGATGAAGCTCTCCGGCCCGCAGAAAAGGAATTGCCGGCGCACCTGCAGGAATCCGTCGCGCGCATCCGGGAAAATTGCGAGCCGGCGTTATGTACGGTGTTATTCATGGGCGGAGCGGGCGGCTCTCTGCGCGCTGGCGTGACTGAGAATCCCGTACGGCTGACCCATTCGGTTCGCGATGCTCTTGCGCGGGTCACCTCCGGAGGCGCTCCGGTTTACATCTGGCCCGGGGGTGGCATTACCTTCATGGTGGACGTGAGCCGCATGCCGCAAAATGCTTTCGGCTACGTGCCCACTCCGGCCTTGGTGGCGCCCATTGAATTCACGCTGAAACTGGCGGATTATGCGGCGCTGGGTGGGCACATGAGCGCGGTGCGTCCGCTGAGTTCCATTGTTGCCGGGCAGGATGGGCGGCAAAGAGTGGTGGCTCGGGCCGGCAGCGGCAAGAACGGACAATGAATTCGCGCGCGCAAATTCGATTGCTGCCCGATGCCCGGCGCTTGCATTTTCAGGATGGCCCTATCGATCTCATTGTGGAAGCGTTCGGTCCGCCGGAAGAAATTCAAAATGCCTATCGCGCTGCCTGTGCGCGCTTTGACACTGTGCTGGACGAGCTTTGCGCCGAGCTGGTGCTTCTGAGGCAGCAGTGCTTCCCGGAAAGTGAATGGCCGCACGGCGTCGTCGCCCGGCGAATGATGGCTGCGGTTCTGCCCTACTCCTCCGAATTTTTCATTACGCCTATGGCGGCGGTGGCGGGCGCCGTCGCGGAAGAAGTTCTTGCTGTGATGCGTGCCTCAGCCCAGCTTTCGCGTGCGTATGTGAATAACGGCGGAGATATTGCATTGCACGTTGCTGCTGGAGAGAAGTTCGTCGTGGGAATTGTGGAACGCCCCGATCGTCCGTCGCTCTTCGGTACTGCCACGCTGCACGCCTGCGACCCCGTGCGCGGCATTGCCACCAGCGGCTGGCGTGGGCGCAGTTTTTCCTTAGGAATTGCCGACACGGTCACAGTGCTTGCGGAGCGCGCTGCAGCGGCGGATGCCGCCGCAACCATCATTGCTAATGCGGTGGATCTGCCGGGGCACCCTGCCATTATTCGTGTTCCTGCGTGCGAACTGGCTCCTGACAGCGATCTCGGGAATCGCCCGGTCACTCAAGCCGTCGGAGAGTTGAACGAAGCAGAGGTGAATCAGGCGCTGCTGGCAGGGCTGGACACCGCGGAACGGTTGCAGAGAATTGGCTTGATCCGGAGTGCCGCCCTGAAACTGCAGGGAGTAACGCGTGTCGTTGGTTCTATCCCGGCATTGAGTACGTCGCTGGTTGATGAAAGGAACCTGGTACATGCCTGAGGTCGTCGTACGCAAGAAGATGACGTGCGTGGAAGAGATTTTTCACGAGGGCGGCGCCATTGCAGCAACGCCGCTGCGCCGCGCCGCGGCCCTGACCGTCATCCGGAATCCGTTCGCGGGATTGTACGTTCCCAACATCGAGGGATTCATGGAGGACCTGAAGCCCCTCGGCTTGGATATGGCTCGCACCCTCGTGCAAGCCCTGGGGGGAGACGCGAAAGTAGTCGAGGGCTACGGCAAGGGCGCAATCGTCGGATCTGCGGGAGAAATTGAACACGGCGCGCTGTGGCATGTTCCCGGTGGATACGCCATGCGCGAGGTGCTCGGCGGCGCAAAGGCCATCGTGCCCTCTAGCAAGAAAGTTGGCGGGCCCGGAACGCGCCTCGATGTCCCGGTCACCCACATCAATGCCTCGTATGTGCGCAGCCATTTTGATGCCATGGAAGTCGGTATCAACGATGCGCCTCGCGCCGACGAAATCTTACTCGCCTTGGTGATGACCACTGGGCCGCGGGTCCACGCCCGTGTAGGCGGGCTCAAAGCTTCAGAGATCAAAGGCGAAGATGGCCTGAGGTGAAAAGGAACCGATGAAAGCCAGGATCCGCAAAATCGCGACTTTCGTGGAAGAGACGCAGCGCGAGATGGACCGCGTCGTTTCACCCCCCACGCGAAAGGCCGCCGCCGTCGCGGTGATCGAGAATCCGTGCGCGGGCAAGTACGTCGAAGATCTATCGGAGCTGATGGCCATCGGAGAAGAGCTTGGAGAACTGCTTGCCCAACGCGCGGTCGCGGCTCTGGGAATTCCCGGCCACGTGGCAGAGAGCTACGGCAAGGCTGCGGCAGTGGGAGAACAGGGGGAACTGGAACACGCGGCGGCAATTCTGCATCCAAAGCTCGGCACGCCCGTCCGCCGTGTCCTCGGGAAAGGCGCGGCCCTGATTCCTTCCTCCAAAAAGCGCGGCGGATTGGGAGCAGTACTCGACATCCCTCTTGGACACAAAGATGCGGCATTCGTCCGCAGCCACTTCGATGGCATGGAAGTGCGCCTGAACGACGCCCCGCGCGCCAATGAAATCATGGTCGCCGTCGCGGTCACCGACAGCGGACGCCCGCTCCCCAGAGTAGGCGGCCTGAAAAAAAATGAAATCAAAGGCGAAGACGGGCTCCGCTGATGGATGTAAGGACAGTGCTCCTTCTCGCCGGGCGATAGGTCGCGTATATTTGTGAGCTTCCGAGTCTTCCGGCGAACCTCATGAGCCACGATGCACCTGCAAACTCTTCCGCCTCAAACAAGCTGGTGATCCGTAACATTGGGCTGCTGCTCAGCGGCGATATCGAGCATCCGATTCTCGATGGCGATACTGTAGTCGCGGTCGATGGTGTAATTCAAAGCGTCGCGAAAGAAACGGATTTGGATTTGAGCGGCGCTGCAACTACGGTCGATGCCAAAGGAACCGCGCTCGCTCCGGGATTGATCGATAGCCACGTGCATCCTGTGTGCGGCGACTGGACGCCCCGCCAAAACCAGTTAGGCTGGATCGAGAGTTGCCTGCATGGCGGGGTGACCACGATGGTGTCCGCCGGTGAAGTTCATACGCCGGGAAGGCCGAAGGACATTGTCGGTCTGAAAGCGATGGCGGTCTTCGCGCAGCGCGCATTCCAGGCATTTCGGCCCAGCGGGGTGAAGATACACGCGGGAGCGCCGGTGCTCGAACAGGGCATGGTGGAAGAGGACTTCAAGGAACTCGCGGCGGCGGGAGTGAAGTTTCTGGGCGAAGTGGGACTGGGCAGCGTCAAAGACGGCACGACGGGACGGCGGATGGTCGCGTGGGCCCGCAAATACGGCATCCAGAGCACGATTCACACGGGCGGCCCATCGATTCCGGGGTCGAGCCTCATCGACAAAGACATGGTGCTCGAAACCGACGCGGATGTGATCGGGCATGTGAACGGTGGGCACACGGCGCTGCCGGATGATCAGATCACAGAGCTATGCGAACGGTCGCCGCGCGCGCTGGAAATTGTCCACAACGGAAATGAGCGGGCCGGGTTGCTGGCATTGCGAACTGCAAAGGAGCTGGGGCAGATGGATCGGGTGATTCTGGGGACGGACTCACCGGCTGGCTCGGGCGTGCAACCGCTGGGAATTCTACGGATGATCTCGATGCTGTCTTCACTTGGCGAAATTCCTGCGGAAGTGGCGATCTGCCTGGCAACGGGCAACACAGCAAAGATGCGCAATCTGAACTGCGGGCTGATTGCTCCAGGGAGAGAGGCGAGCTTCGTGTTTCTTGACAGGGCGCAGCAGTCGGCGGGCATGAACCTTCTGGATAGCATTCAAAAAGGAGACCTGGCGGGGGTGGGGATGGTGATCACGGATGGCGCGGTTAGCATTCAGCGCAGCCGAAATACGCCGCCGGCGACGCGGGTGCCAGAGGTCGTGAAGACATGAGTGGTCGGGTAAGTAACCCTGCTCGGTGTATCGCGCTACGATCCGGTCACAGCGAAGTTGTCGCCGGAAGCATAGCTACGAAATCAGGGGTCAGGGGCTGGGGAGCAGGGATCAGGATTGGGCTTTTCTTTGTATGTACCGCGCTTGCGCCTTACTGCATCGCCCAGGGCGTAATTCCTGATTGGTGCCGCGCCCTTCCGCGTCCGGAATACAAGAGCCTGAAGCGCATTCCCGTCAGCGATGCGTGGTTTGAAGTTTACAAGCCCGCCCCCGGAGTGTTTGCCATCTATGAACCTCACCAGTCTGAGGAGACGATTGGGTATCTGATCACGGGGACGAAACGAGCGCTGTTGTTCGATACAGGGATGGGGATCAGCGATATCAAGGAAGTCACCGCAGAATTGAGCAGGTTGCCCGTCATTGTGCTGAACTCACACACGCACGACGATCACGTAGGAGGCAACTGGGAATTTGAGACGGTTTACAGCATGGATACGGACTTCACGCGCGCAAATGCCAAAGGCTCGCGCCAAGACGCGCAGGCTGAAATCGCTCCCGGCGAGATCTGCGGAGCGTTGCCGAAAGATTTTGATGCGAAGTCCTATCGCACGCGGCCCTGGAGGATTACGAAGTACATTCACGATGGCGAGAAGATCGAGTTGGGAGGGCGATCAATCGAGCTGATTGCGACACCCGGGCATACTCCGGACGCAATCTCATTGTTCGATCGCGCGAACGGGCTGTTGTTCACCGGAGACACTTATTATCCCGCGCCCATCTGGCTGTTTCGTCCGGAGACGGATTTGAATGCTTACGCGGCGTCCATCCGGCGACTGGCAGCCCTCGCGCCCCAAGTGAAGGTAGTGCTGGGGGCGCACAATGTTCCGGTAGCTTCGGCTGCCGTGCTGCCCAGGTTGGTATCTGGCTTCGATGCGGTTCGGGCAGGCAAAGTGGTCGGCAGGCCAGCGCCGGGCGGGAAAGTGTTGTACACGGTGAATGGCATTACGTTTCTAATGCGTGCGCCGTAGGCAGCCGCGCTTCGCCTACATGTTCTCTTCCTCTGTGTTCCTCTGTGTCCCCTGTGGTCTCAAGCACTGTTCAAATGCAAAACCGGCAATCTACAATCTCAAGATCGAGTACGGCATAGGAGAAGCATGGTTTCCCGCGACTACATTTTCTGGGAGGTCGATGTGCAGCGTGATTTCATGCTGCCGGGAGGCAACCTTTACGTTCCCGGAGCTGAGAAGTTGTTGCCCAATATCCGCCGCCTTACAGATGCGGCGCGCCAGGGCAAGGTCTTCCTGGTTTCGCATGGATGTTTTCACACGCCCAACGATCCCGAATTCAAGACTTTTCCCCCGCACTGCGTGAAGGGAACTGCTGGTGCAGAGCTAGTCCCGGAGGCGCTGACCGGCAAAGTCGCGCGTGTTCCTAATGATGCATCCGCCACGCTGCCGGAAAATTTGTCCCACTACCAGCAGGTCCTTCTCGAAAAGCAGACGTTAAATATTTTTGAAAGCAGGCACGCCGACGAACTGTTGCGGCGGCTCGGCGATCACGCTGAGTTCGTCGTGTTCGGAGTGGTGACCGAATACTGCGTGAGCTTCGCCGCCAAAGGTTTGCTGGAGCGAGGCCGGCGCGTCGCCGTCGTTCAGGATGCGATCGAAACACTCCAGAGAGATGACGGCGAATGCACCGTGGCAGAGCTGATGCGGTTGGGTGCGAGGCTCACCACTACGGACGACGCTCTGGCCGCGCTCGGCGGAGAGCCTGGTTTCGTGCGCTAGCGTCGATCATGGTCGCGATCGTGGTCGCGATTCCGATCGTGGTCTCCATGGTTGTGGCGCCAGGTCCAGTATTCTTTCTGGTCGCGCGGGGGTAGCCTGCGGAAATCGCGCTGCGAATCGCGACGGGTTTCATTGGCCCACTGACGATAATAGTAGTCCTCGTCCCCGTTCCACTGGTGATAGTCCGTGTAATAAGGGTCGTACACCCGATAAGCACGATGGCCTCCACAGGCCACACCGGCCATAGAAAACAGCATCGCGCCAGCCAGCACCAACGAGCTCATCCGCCCACGAATCATTTCCAGCCTCCTCCGGCGAAAACACGGTAGAACCCTGTTAGTTGCTCAGATTTCCATCGTGGTTTCAACTTTCCCGCAGCCCGTCGCTGCCTTCCAGCAGCCTGACGATTCCTTCCGAACAGTATTTCTTTTCCTTTCGAAACCTTTTCAATCTCCTAGGCTTGTAATAGACTACTCAGTCCTTGTCCTTGGAGGAATTTACGTTGGCGAATCCGCTGTGCAGGCTATTGGAATTACCCGAGCAGGAGAAGGTTGAGCGCGGGCTCGAGCATACTCCCCGGGAGATCTGGCAGCAGCCCGACACCTGGAAGACCACCTACCAGGTCTGTGGGGCAAACCAGACTGCACTGGGCGACGTGTTACGGCGCGCCGGAATCGGCCGGGGAAGCACCTCCTCTCCCGCCGTCTATCTCGTCGGCGCGGGTACGTCGGACTACACCGGCCGGGCGCTCGCTCCTCTTCTGCGCAGCCGGCTGGGATGTGATGTCTGGGCTTTGCCCAGCACCACGCTGCTGACCGAGTTCGATGACTTCCATCGCGCCGGCCGCGAGTATATGTGGATTTCATTCTCCCGCTCCGGGGAGAGTCCGGAAGGAGTTGCGCTTCTCGATCGCGCACTGCAGAAGCGGCGCGAGATCCGGCATCTGGTCATCACCTGCAATCCAGAGGGGCCCATGGCCAAATTGTGCGCACAACATCCTGACCGGGCCTTTGCGCTCGTGCTGGACGACTCTGTGAATGATCGCGGGCTCGCAATGACCAGTTCATTCACCAACATGCTGCTGGCCGGACAATGTGTTGGCCACCTCGATGATTTCAACGCGTTCGGCAACACTGTTGCCCAACTGTCGGACTGTGGCAGGAAGTTCCTTCCGGAGGCGGCGGAAGCTGCGGCTGAGGTCACCACTCTGGGATGTACCCGGGCCGTTTTCGTCGGATGTGGCGTGCTGCGCGGGATCGCCGACGAGTGCGCCCTCAAAGTTGTGGAGTTGAGTTCGGGGAAAGTGACGACTCTGGCGGAAACCCCGCTGGGCCTGCGTCACGGGCCAATGTCCAGCGTGGACAGCCAGACGGTCTTTGTGGCGTTCCTGTCGAGTGATGCCCGGCGGCGCGGTTACGAGATCGACTTGCTCCGCGAAATGGATCGCAAGCGCCTCGGCAGAGTGCGCATCGTTGTGACTGCGGGAGATGGCGCCGATGTAGCTCAGCTCGCTGACTATTGCCTCTCCGTGGGACCTGATGGCCTTCCCGATCTCTATCGGCCGGTGCTCGACGTGATGCTGGGGCAACTGATCGGACTGTTTGCCTCGATGCGCTGCGGCCTGAAACCGGATCAGCCCAGCCCAACCGGAACCATCACGCGAGTGGTGCAGCCGATCGCCATTTACTCCTGACCGGCCACGAGCAACTGCTGCGAACTGCCGCCTCACTCCAGGGGATGGCTGACTTGACTTGCTTGCGGTACCAACTGCCGATAAACATACTCAGGAACATCGCCGTTCCAATATCCCGCGCTTCTCGCGTATCCCACCATTCCGAAGAATAGGACTGCCACTCCCGCTGCCATGGCCCATGCGGGAAGGAGGCCTTGCTTGGATGCGCGAGTCCACTGCGGCAGCGCCATTTGCAGCGCGCCTTCGGCAGGACAGACGGCAACGCACTCCATGCATCCCGTGCATTCCGCGGATTTGATCGTAATCAGCTTGTCGACAGGAAGCGCCGAGGGACAGGCCTTCGCGCATTTGGCACAGTCAATGCACGCCGGTTCGCTGCGGCGAATGCGCAACGGGCTGAACAGTGAAGCGAGTCCCAGCACCGCCCCGTACGGGCAAAGATAACGGCACCAGAAATTCTGAATCAGCAGCGACGCGATGACCAGGATCGCCAGTACCAAAGCTGCCGTCTCCCCCATGTATCGGAAAAAATTCAGCATCCGCACATCCGCAACTAATCCATACGGGCTGCGCATGAATTGCTCAATCGCTTCCGCCGGCATGTTGCCGACCGCCCACACAAAAAAGCCGAGCAGCAGGTACTTGAGGCTGCGCAGGGGAAGATCGAGCCAGCGTGGCAGGTGGAAGTTGCGGCGCAACAGTGTACGGCCGGAGCGCCAGAGATATTCCGAGAGCGTTCCCACCGGACACAACCAGCTGCAGAACGCTTTACGGAAGAGGAATGCGATTGCCAGGAATGTGATGAACAGAAAAAATGCTGCGGGATGGATAGCTGGAATGTGTCCGGTTGCCAGCCAGTACTTCAGGTTCATCAGGCCGGCAATGGGAAGCCATCCTTCGATTCCCGCCGGGCGGAACGTGATCCGCTTGTCGGTTCCGGTTTCCAACTGCCGAACCCAAAAATAAAACGCTGCTCCCAGCCAGAGGTTGAGCAGCAGGAACGCAAACTGGAATGCCCGGCGATAATGCTGCGAATGATCCACCGCAGCGCGCCGAACCAGTTTCTTACGTGCGAGCCTGACCCCGGAAGGAGCCGCTTGTTTTCTCGCGCCTAATCCAAGCGCGGCGCCCGTGTTTATGACCGATACTGAATCGCAAGCCCCGATCTGTTCCCCGGCTGACATCTGCTACGCGGTCACTGCTTCCGGCTTCGGCTCATAAGGACAGAATGGGTCCGTCCCTAGCGCATCGCCCGTGTAGGCGAAGGCGCGGGCGCGCGACCCCCCACAGACATGGCTGTACTCGCAGGCTCCGCATTTTCCGTGGAACGTGTCCGGAGAATGCAGCGAGCGGAATACTTCCGAGTTCCGGTAAACCTCTACTAGTGAGTCCACGCGCACGTTGCCGCAGCGCAGCGGCAGAAATCCAGAGGGATAAATCTCTCCCAGGTTCGACACGAAGACGATGCCGTGTCCATCGCGAATCTGGAATCCTTTGTACACCGAGGCCATCTTCATTTCCGAGCCGGGCTTTCCAGACGCGCGCATCTTCTCAATCGCGATGCGACGATACGAGGGCGCTTCGGTCGTCTTCACCATGAAGGGCGAGTGCTGCGACAGTTCGAAGACCCAGCGCATGATCTGCTCGCCCCGCTCGGGCGAGACTTCATTCAGCGCCTTGCCGCGTCCTACCGAGATCAGCATGAACAGGCTCCAGCGCATCACCGGGAACTCTTTGCACAGCAGGTCGTAGATAGCGGGCAGGTCGTCCGCGGTTTCTTCGGCAACCAGCGTGTTCACCTGGATGGGAATGCCGAGCCGGCCGCAATGCCGCGCGGCCTCCATCGTGTGCTCGAACGTTCCCGGCACGGCGCGGATTGCGTCATGCTTCTCCGCGCAGGATCCATCCAGGCTCAGCCCCAGGCTCTGGATCCCATGTTCTTTCAACTTCGTGATCGCGTCGTTGGTCAGTTCCGGCGTGGCACTCGGTGTGATCGAGACTTCCAGGCCCAAGCCGTTGGCATAATCAATCAGTTCGTAAATGTCTTTGCGGCTGAGCGGATCACCTCCCGTTAGAATCAGGTGCGGCAACGGATCGCCGAACCCGACCAGTTGCTTGAGGAAGCGCTTGCTCTGCTCGGTCGAGAGCTCCAGCGGATTGGCATTGGGCATGGCCTCGGCGCGGCAGTGCTTGCAAGCGAGGCCGCAAGCCTGAGTCATCTCCCAGTAAACCAACAATGGATTTTTAGAAAAGTCGTGGACCAATCGGCCCATATGAGGCGTAGTGCCAGAACCCACCATGATTTCCCCCTTACTACCGTCTAGCTCTGAAACCCACAGGCAAATTTAGGCTAGTTTCTGAGAGGGAAAAAGGCTGTGATTTGAATCACACGGTGGCGTGACGAGTCTCGCAAAAAGACCCCGTCGGGACAGTCCGGCGGCCTATGCGGGCGAGCTAAGCAAGTTGCATCCTGTGCCTGCTCAAAGGCTTAACAACGCGGCAGTCGCCTGAGGTGGCAAGCGAAGGGGGAGTCGCCTCAAAAGAGGGACTCCCCCGCCGGCGCCGTACTGAGTAGCTGGCTGCGTCTCCCGAAGATGCTGCGATCAGTGGAAGGACACCCTTACTTCATGTCGTGGTGTTCGCGAGCCCACTTCTCGGCTTGATTCAATTCGCCTAGGGCCTGTTCGATGTGGCGCATGGCGGCGACCCTGTGACCGCCCCATTGTCCACCGGCGTGCTGGAGTTCGTTGTTAGCATTCTGCAGCGCGCGCCGGGCGTTTTCCACTTCGGCGGGCACGTCCCGTTGTGCGGGCTCAGGAAACAAGGAGACAGCGGGTGAGAGGACAAACATCGCGAGCAATGCAAGTGTTGCAACTTTCATAGTGTTCCCCTTGGGGGCGAATTTTGGGAAAGCAGCTTAGCACAAACGCACGCCGGGTTTCATACAGGAATACCCGCAGGCGCCCACGCGGAACACTCGTGAATACAGTACATGCTCCGCCGGTTTCTAAGATGGGTGCTACCAGGCTGCGGAACCTTGGGGTGGCTTCCGGTGTCAAGTAAAGTAATCGGAACGGCCAGCCGTCGGCGAGAAACCCTGCGCAATCATCGTGCGCCGGCGGAGAGGATTGGGTGGGCGCCACTGGTTCTATCATTCTCCGCCGCAGGAGGTTCCCGCATGCTGTTTACGAAAGATCGCCTACGACCGTGGCTGCAGTTCCGGGCAAGATTCCGGCACTTCGAAGTCTTACTGTGTCTTTTGTCGCTGGCCGCGGTGACAACGCTGGGGCAGACTTCCATCCCGGATACTCCCGCGGGAAGGACGCTCCGCGCGTGGTTGGATGCGTTTAACAGCGGAGACCGCGCGAAAGTGGAATCCTACATAAAGAAATACGATCCCGATAAATCCGCAGACGGCATGATGGAGTTTCATAACCAGACAGGCGGGTTCGATTTGTTGGCGATCGAAGCCAGCGAGCCGACCCTCATCAAATTTCGGCTCAAGGAAAAAGCCGGGAATACGGTGGCGATCGGGAGCATACAGCTGAAGGACGCTCAGACAGGAACTGTCGAGTCACTCAACCTGCGACCGATCCCTTCCGGAGCGGTGATCGAGAGCGTGAAATTAGATGCCGCCGAGAAACAGCGTGTCATCGACGGGGTGGTGAAGAATTTGAAAGAGTCGTATGTCTATCCCGATCTCGCGCAGAAGATGGATGACGCGCTTCGTTCCAATCAGAAACGTGGAGATTACGACGCGATTACGGATGGCGATGTTTTTGCGAATCGCCTGACCAAAGACTTGCGCGCGGTTAGCCAGGATAAGCATCTGGGAGTGAATTTCAGTCCGGTGAAGCTGCCGCCGGAAGATGACAAGCCCACCCCGGACGAAGAGGCGGAGTTCCGCAAGGAGATGGAGCGGAGCAATTGTGAGTTCCAGAAAGTCGAAGTCCTGCCGCGGAACATTGGTTATCTAAAGTTCAATGCGTTTGCGGATCCCTCGATTTGCGGGCCCACCGTAGTCGCGGCCATGAATTTCCTGGCGCACGTAGATGCGATCATCTTCGATCTTCGGCAGAATGGCGGGGGCGATCCGAAGATGGTCGCGATGGTGTCCAGTTACTTGTTCGACAAGCCGACCCATCTGAACGATCTCTATAACCGCAAAGAGGACTTTGCCCAGCAGTATTGGACCTTGCCCTATGTTCCCGGAACCACTCTGGCGCAGAAGCCGGTCTACGTTCTCACGTCAAAAAGGACGTTTTCCGGCGCGGAGGAATTTACTTACAACCTTAAGAGTCTGAAGCGGGCGACCATTGTTGGCGAAACTACCGGAGGAGGAGCGCATCCGGTATCGGGGCATCGCATTGACGATCACTTCATGATCGGAGTGCCGTTTGCGCGCGCGGTGAATCCGATTACCAAGACAAATTGGGAAGGCACCGGGGTCGAGCCCGATGTGAAGGTAAGCGCGGCTGACGCTCTGCAGAAAGCGGAAGAGTTGGCCGCTGCCAAATTGTCCCAGGCCAAGTGAGAATCTGGGCTGCACTGGATTCTTGCCTGGCACGCTGCCGTAGCCGCGACGCGGTGCGAAAAGAACGCAGCCCACGCCGTGAGGCGTGGTGAAGAGTGAAAAGCGGAAAACCCACCACCGGGGCGAAAGAAGGCTCTCACGCTCACCCTCTAGCCGCGCGGTAAGTCCACAGAGCGGTTGACGTGCTCTAATTTTCTGCAAACGAAAACCCGGATCCGGGGGTGAGCACCTGGATCCGGGCTGGCTGTTCCAACGACTGTGCGAACGAGAGAGGGGACGAGACCGGCATCCGGCTGGGCCAGGAATACCGGTGAGCGGATCACTCACCCTCCTGTCGGTGCGCCCGCCATGGGATCGGCGGCGCGTTTCGCTTGGATTTGGAACAGCGATCCTGCAACTTCCCGTGGCACTCTTGACTCGAACTGCGAGAGCCACGGAGTTTCACAGATCTTCTTACTTCTTTTGCTGCGCGCGAATGTAGGAAACCACCATCCTGATTTGATCTTCCGCCATGCCTTTGTTCGCGAACGCGTGCATAGGTTTCTTTGCCTTGCCGCCGTTCGCGATCGCATCGGTTAAATCGCTGTCGGAAGTTTTCTTGGCCTCATCGGATACCAGGCTGGGAGCCTTGGCAGCGGGCTTTCCGGCCAGATCAGCCCCATGGCAAGCGGCGCACTTGGATTTGTAAAGGGCTGCACCGTCATCGGCGGCCCAGGACAGACTTGGCACGATCAGGAATAAGGCCACCGCGATGGCTGCTATCACCAGCACCAGCTTCATCGTTTTCATGAATGAGTTTCCTTTCGCTACCTTCCACCTTGCACGCAGCGGACCAACCAAGGACCACTTTCCCGCGTGGCAAGACGCTTATGAAAACTTACTCACCGCATTGCAGTTTCTCTGGGAACCGTGATGGCGGTCAGTGATTTCGATCACGTGCGGACGTGATCGACATCCGCAGCTATCTCAAACAAAATGCGGTACATGGCGTGAAAAAACTCGGAGTACGGGTCATATCCCGCAGTGTGGGCCGGCTCAGGATGTGAGGAATTTTTCAGCAGTTCTTGGAAGCTATTGAAAATAGTGCCTGCTGCCGGACGCGATTTGACCAAAAATTTTGGCAGCGTGGTTGCCTTAGTGGAAGTGCAACTAGCGCCCGAGGTGTTCGCTGTGGAACCCACGCTCATGGTCATCGGACTGGACCACCGCACCGCGCCGCTTGCCATGCGGGAGCGCTTCTTCATCGCCGAGAGCCGACGGTACGAAGTTCTGCGTCACCTGAGCAGTGCGGAAGGAATCGAGGAGGTTGCGGTGCTGTCGATCCCTTGCCGGACGGAATGCCTGATCTGGGCCAGTGAGCCGACGCTGGCAGCCAATTCGCTGCTGCACTTCCTGGGAACCGAGCACGGGCTGAAACTGAGCGAGTGGGAACACTTCTTCCGGTTGCTGGACGATGCTGCCTTGACTCACGTGTTTCGCGTAACCGCAGGCCTCGACTCGCTGGTCGTTGGCGAGCGGGCAATCGTTTCGCAGGTGCGCGACGCCTGGGAGAAGGCGCGCACTGTTGGTGCGTGCGGACCGTTGCTGAACGCTGTGTTAGGAAAAGCCGTCGAGTTGGCGGAACTTGTTCACAGTCAGACCGGGTTGGGTAAAAATGCGGTCTCATTTTCCACCGCCGCCGTGCAAACCGCGCAGCAGGTCTTCGGATCCCTCGAAGGCAGGAAAGTCTTATTGCTGGGCACCAGCAAGACTGCGGAAGCCTCGGCGAAATGGATGATGGAAGAAGGCGCCAGTCCGGTCGTGGTCATCGACCAGTCACCCCAGCGCGCGCGGGAGCTGGCGCAGAGCCTGGGGGCAAACGCCGCGACGTTGGCCGATCGTTGGCAATGCATGTTGCAGGCCGACATTGTGATCAGCGCAACAGGATGTCCGCACGTGGTTCTGACCCGGGAAGAGGCGGAGCGGATCGCACAAGAGCGGAATCGGGTGCCGCTGCTCATTTTGGATATTGCAATGCCGCGAGATGTCGATGCAGAGGTACGGCGGGTCGATGGGATTCTGTTGTACGACTTGGAGGGGCTGGAGCGGACTATGCGCAATAGCGCCGTGATCGACCTGGCCGCCACAGAAAAAGCGGAAAAGATTGTGGAAGCGGAAGCCAGCGCCTTCCGGAAAACATTGCAGGCCCAAGGTGTGGTGCCGACCATCGTGGCCCTGCGCCACAGCCTGGAGGAGTTATGCCGGCAAGAACTGGATTCCTTCATCGAAGAGCGGGGACCGTTTACCCGGGAGCAGGATCAATCGCTACACGCAATCACAGCACAGGTCCTACAGAAGATTGCCAGCTCCCTCGCCCGCGAACTGAAGGAACTCCCAGAGAAGGAGGAGCAGGAGCGCATGAGTGCAGCGGTGATGCGCTTGTTCCACCTGGACCCGCCCAATACGGCCCTTGCCGGTACCATTTTGGAGAGAAGGAAACAGACGCGAGGTGGTAAGCAGGCCCTCGCGATCCACTAAAACTTGTGGCAATCGGGGAGTTTTGTAATTAAGGGGTTTCCGGAACAAACCGCGTAGGTACAGCCTCTAAGGCTATCGGCCGACGCGGGATTCCTTACTCTTCGGCAGCGATCGAATCAGCGCTCTCTTCTTCGGCTGCGCCCACCAGTTCAAATTTCTTCAACTTGTAGCGCAACGCATCCCGGCTGATGTCCAACAGTCGTGCCGCGTGGGTTTGATTTCCATTGGCCTGGCGCATGGCCAGTTCCACCATGGCACGCTCGACTTCCTCCAGCGAGGTTCCTTCTTCGGGAATGTAAAGGCGCGGCAGCACGCGGCCGTTAGCCAGCTGTTTGCCTCCACCGCCACCATCTGCGGGCGCGCTGCTCGCTTCAAAAGCAGTCAATCCGCTGCGCGCCGCATCTCCCAGCGCGAATGGCATGTAACGAGGTGTGAGAACGGACCCGTCCTCCAGAATCATGGCGCGCTCGATGGAGTTCTTCAGCTCGCGCACATTACCCGGCCAAGTGTGAGCCAGCAGCAGGCGGCGCGTCTCGGGGCTGATGCCGCGAATGGATTTCTTGAACTTGCGGTTGTACCAGTCGATAAAGAAATCCACCAGCGGCAGAATGTCTTCCGAGCGTTCCCGCAGGGGTGGGATGAAGACCGCAATGATCGCCAACCGGTAGTAAAGGTCCTGTCGGAACTGGCCCTCGCGCACCGCTTTTTCCAGATCGCGATTGGAAGCGGCGATCACGCGCACGTCCACCTGCATGTCACGGACTGCACCGATGCGCCGGATTACCTGGTCTTCCAGCACGCGCAGAAGCTTCGCCTGTAGCAAGGGAGAGAGTTCGCCGATCTCGTCGAGAAATAGAGTCCCACCGTTGGCGGTCTCGAATAGGCCCTTCTTCATTGCCTTCGCGTCAGTGAACGCGCCTCTTTCATGCCCGAAGAGTTCGGCCTCCATCAGGGTTTCCGGAATTGCTGAGCAGTTGATGGCGACAAACGGACCATTCTGGCGCGTGCTCTCGTAGTGGATGGCCTTGGCGATCAGATCTTTCCCGGTGCCGCTTTCGCCTTGAATGAGGATTGTGGTGGCTTCACTGGCTGCCACTTTCTGGACGAAGCTCATCAACTCGGTACTCTTCGGAGAAACCGCGACGACCTCGTGATACCCGGTGTGACGGCGCACTTCCCCACGCAGCGACTGCACCTCAGTACGCAGGCGCGTGGCTTCGAGCGCGTTCTGGATGGTGATATGTAACTCTTCGAAATCCAGAGGCTTGCCGACGAAATCGTAAGCCCCAAGTTTAAGCGCGGTCTTGACGTCGTCCAACTGCGGATCGGCCGTGATCATGATGACCGGCGGCGCGTCAGGAGCCTTCTTGATCTGCTCCAGAACCTGGATCCCATTGATATCGGGCATGCGGACATCGAGCAGGACAAGGTCAGGGGACTCATGCTGTGCGAGGCGGAGGCCGGGATCTCCGGCAGCGGCTTCGACGACCTGGTATCCCCACTCCTCACACTTCTGGCGCAAGGACCAGCGCACCAGGCGCTCATCGTCGACGATGAGGATCTTTTCTGCCCCAGGCATGCTGCGTTTAGCTTACTACGGATGAGAATGAGATGTGGAGGCCGGGTCGGGGGCGGGCGAAATCCCGATGCCAACGTGCCCTTTCAGGTTTGACGCGTGCCCGCGACAGCCGCTAATTGTGTACGGAAGTTTTCAACTGCTACAAATGCTGCGATGAATGACCGTCAGAACGAGGATCGGCAACGCGAGATCCGGGAACGGATCGCGAGCCTGATTCGGGCGAACGAAAAAGGGGCTAAGAAGAAGGAGGTTAGCGGGGAAGAACTGCAGAAGCTCAAGGCTGCCGCCAACCGGCTCGAGCGAATGTTGAAGGCGTCGGCCGAAGCGGACACAGAGGCCCTGAAAAAAGCAGCAGGGCGGCTGGATCAATTGTTGGAGGAGATCCGGGCGGGGAAAGACATCACCGACGGTATTAAGCGTCGGCGCGAGCGGTGAGACCGAGATGAATCCAATGGCCGCTGAACTTCTCTCACAAAGAGCAAGGGAGCACCACATCAAAGCGTTGAAAGCGGGGCCGAAGACCGTTTTGAGCACGGCCTTTGAGAGACAGCCGCGCGGCCGGTCCCGCAAAGCCGAAGGCGAGCGCAAGGCGAAAAACCTTCTTAGCCTCGCGCTCTTTGGCTCGAGCTAGCTCGATGGCAACAGTAGCCTTGGCTAAAACTTAGCCAGGAATCCGTGCTGCTTGCCAGCCGAGTCGGTGTAAGTCCCGACCACCGCTCGAAGGTTATTCACGCCAAAGGGAGTAGTCGTCTGCGAATTCGGATACTTCACCGCGATAAAGCGAGGCGCAGGATCCGTGGCATCGCTGGTTCCCTCATTCGCTTCGATATTTTTGGCCAACCATCCCACCCATCCTTCGGCCTCGAATCCAATGACATCGGCACCGGAATTGACTCCCATAGCGAAAGTGTCGCCGCCGGATGGAAATCGGCGAAAGAAATCCTCGTCCGTGCCTTGCTTGAACCAGGCATTGAAGAAGTCGTTTTGGAACACTTGGCCGACAATCACGCCGCTGTTCGCAATGCCATTGACCGACCAGCAACAAGGGCCACCGGCACCTGGCTGGGTCGGATCCATCGTGTGGAAGGAACCGTTGATCCACACCCAGCCGCTGTTTGGAAAAGTCCCGTAGGAGGGATCAATCCCCCAGAGTCCGCCGACAACTGTACCCGCCCTATTGATGCCGAATGGCACGGTAGTAAGAGCCGTCCCAGGGTGATCGATCGTTCTCACTACGTTGCTGTGGTACCAGATGAATCCGTGTTGCGTGCCGTCAGCTTTCTTGTAAAAGCCGACCAGATCGCCAAGGTCATTCACTCCCATAATGGCGGTCGAAACGCTATTCGGCACCATGAGCTTCACGTATGCCCGGTTCACGTATTTGAAGCCTCTTGTCGGGCAGCTAGGCACTTTGATGTCGTAGTCGGCGCACGCCACAGTTTTGTAGAACCCGACAATCTCGCCGCTGTTGTTGACACCCCGTGCCTCGGTAGCAACAGCGCCGGGTACATTGAGGGGAGCGTATTCAGATTGCGCAAAACAGACTGCCGTGAGCAACAAGATGGAAAGCGCCGAAAAGCCGCCAGTGGCGCGGATGAACCTCGGCAACGGGCTTGCCGGAATCGAGACAAGCGGACCCAACTTCATATGGACCTCACCTCGGGAGTTACGCAACGGACCTGCGTACTGCAAAGATGCAGCAACTCTGCGTAAATTGATGTTGCTGGAATGGTATAGCTTGATAACCGGGGAACACCTCAGGCAGTTACCGTAGTTGGGCGGGCGAGTCGCCGATGAGGTTCGGGTTGCTGCTTGACAGAAGGATTAAGCCACGACCGTAGCAGCCGCGGCGCGTTGCAGCGGCAGGATTACCGCGAAGGTGGTGCCTTTGCCCACCGTGCTGGTCACTTCGATGCGGCCCTGGTGGTCCTCTACGATGCGGCGGGCCAGCGAGAGTCCCAAACCTGTACCGTCTCCTTTTGTGGTGTAGAAGGGGCGGAATATGTTGGGCAGGTGGTCGGGGGCAATGCCGCGGCCATTGTCGGCGACTTCAATCACAGCGTTCTTGCCTTGTAGTTCTACTGTAACGGCGATCTGTCCGCTCGCGTCAATCGCCTGCAAGGCGTTGAGCAGCAGATTGAGCAAGACCTGGTGAATCTGGTCGCTGTCGTGCTCGATGTCCGGAAGCGATGGATCTTTGCGCAGCGTGATCTCCGTAGATTTCGACAAAGCTTGCTGGCGACCCAGCATGACGGCATGTTCCACGGTGGTGTTCAGGTCGCTTTTGCGGACTTTCGGAGGATGCGGACGGGCCGTCTGCAACAGATCGCTGACGATGCGATTGATGCGCGCGATCTCCTGGCGAACATCTTTCACCACCGAACGTGCGGGACTGGTTGTTGGCAGATCGCGGCCGATGATTTCGATGACCCCTGCAATTCCGGCCAGGGGATTTCTGATCTCGTGTGCTAGACCCGTGGCCATTTCGCCTAGAGTTGCCATGTGTTCGGCGCGCGACATTTGCGTCCGGTGCAGGCGTTCGATCTCGTTGCGGTTCTCGCGCAGTTGCTCGACCATGTGATTGAAGTTGCGGCCGAGGTCTCCGATCTCGTCGTTGCGGTGCGCGAAGCCGACCGAGACGCTCAGGTCGCCGCTGCCCAGCTGCGCGATCTTCTGCTGCAGTTCGACCATTGGGCGCTGCACCATGTACGTGAGCACAACCAGCAGAGCTCCGCAGATTGCGACCGCGCCCGCGCCGGCGACCAGTAGAACCAGGTGACGCTCGGGATCGCGCCAGGAAATCGTCGCCAGCAGGAACAGCAGCATCCCGCCTAACAGCACGCACGCGATTGGAACCAGTGCCTTGATTTCCCAGTTGATACGGAACCACGGCAGCTCTGGATCCTGAGTTTGGGGCGCGTCAAGCTGCGTCACGGGGTCCGGAATTTGCTCGTCCGGCTCATTCGATCCGGTGCTGTAAAAGGCTTTGCGTTGCGCCGGAACGGGTATTGGCTCGGGTACTTGAGGTTGCGGCACCGGGTTTGTCATACGTTGTTTCGCAGTGTCAGGCATACGCGTGCAGCCCAGGCAACAGGTACGTCACTCCAAAGAAGGTGAACATCACAACCGTAAATCCCAGGATGGCGAAATAGGCGGCGCGGCGTCCGCGCCAGCCGCGGGTGATGCGCATATGCAGATACCCCGCATAAACCAGCCACGTAATCGCCGCCCACGTTTCTTTGGGATCCCAATTCCAGTAGGAACCCCAGGCACGGTTGGCCCAGAAAGCGCCGGCGGCGATCATCAGGGTGAGTAGGGGGAACGCTATGCAAATCGTCTTGTAGGTGATGCGGTCAAGATTCTCCGAACTGGGAAGCAGGCGCTCGAGATCTTCGCGCCGCCAGAGAAGCAGCAGATAAAGCAGGTTGGCGAAGATGCCACCCACTAACGCGGCAAGAATGAATGGGCTGGCCGCGAGGGCGGTCGGGTAGAGGCCCTCGGCATCGAGCGAAGGATACTGCCCATCGCGTGTGCGCAACAAGAAGAAGATCAGCGCCAGCGTCTGCAGAAGAATGCTGATGAATACTGCGCGATTCGCTATCGACAGGAAAACTTCTTTTTTCCTGAACGCCGCGAGCAGGTAAAACCCCATAGGCGCAAGCACGGCGGCGAACACCAGCAGCATGAGCCAGCCGAGGTCGGGGATGGTCACAAACAAGCGAACCCCGCGCGAGAGGAAGACTTCCTGCTTGTTCTCCAGATCCCAGGCGACCACGTTGAAGCCGCCCCAGCCTTCGAAACGCCCGAGGATTGCGGTGTAAATTCCCGTGGTGAAGATGCTGGTTGCCGCCAGGAAAGTTTCGGTCTTCATCTTGTCTTGGATCAGGAACATCATGGCCAGCGCAAAGCTCAATGCACAAGCCGCGTAGGCTAACATGGCGAGCGTCACGTGAACGTGCAGCCAGGTGGATTGCAATGCCGGCACCAGGGGGCGCACGTCGCTGCGCAGCAACTGCATCAACACTACCCCGACGATCGCTACCGGCATCGTTACCGTGCCGATCACTTTCACCCCGTAGCGTTTTTCCGCGATCAGGGTGAGAGCAGCGAGCGTCCATACGAAGCTCAACAACATTTCGTAAACACTGGCGAATGGAGGATGACCGGCCTCGTACCAGCGGTGCGCCACCGCTGCCGTATTAGCGATGAGGCCGGCCCATGTGGCCAGAGACGCAAACTTGATGTAAGAGTCCGTTCCAGTTACTCCGAATCCCAGGTAGAGCGCTCCCGCCCCCGCGTAAAATACCAGCGCTGCGTACAGCAGGTTGGCTTCGTTGAGGATGTTCCCGGTCTTAACTACATTCAGAAAAGCCATGAACAACAGGAAGAGGATGCTCAGTCCCACCATGACAACCAGGGTCATTCCAGTCGCGGGATGCTGTTCTACCTTTGCGCGTGACATTGATGCTCCCTTTCTTTAATCTGCGCCGGAACTACCTTCCGGCAACCGGTGCCGCCTGCACTTCAGCAGGCACGGACACCGGCTTCAATTCCTTCCTCAGGTCTTCCACTAAAACTCTGAACTTTTCTTCGAATGCGTCCCGATTTCGATTGGCGGACCCGCCAATCCACAGGCTGAGGCTTCCATTCGCGCTCTGCACCGGGACCACCCACAGCCGCATGTGAATGACGTAGAACACAAAAGTCAGACCGACTGCCATCAGCACGACGCCGGCCCACACTGCCCACTGTCCGGGTTCGTGCGAGACTTCCAGGCCGGTAAAGACTCCGGTCTTCAAATCTTTAGGTTCGAAGATGTACGGGGAGGACGCATTCTCGGCGACCCCGGAGATTTCCGGCAGCCAGTAATTCGTGGTGGCGTTGGTCTTCTTCGAAGTGACGATCATGTGTACCGCGGGATTCGTGACGTTGTTGCTGCGGGCATACACGTGCCCATCCTGCACCACGAAATCCGGAATGAATTCCACTAACTGGACCGTCGTATCGGCATCGAGTGCCAGTTCCTGGTTCATTCTCAGCGAGATTTGCTGCGAGGACCCGCCCTTAGCCGGAGTTACATTCAGAAGCAGTTCGTCGAGTTTCCCCGTGCGTCCGTAGCTGGCCTGGTAGAAGCGGATTCCCTTATAGACCAGCGGATCATTGACGACGATTTCTTTGTGGGAAACTTCCTGACCGTTCTCGACTATGGCGAGTTTGGACCAGTATTTCTTGGGCGTACCGTCGCTGTAAGTTTCTTCGCCGGCAGCATTACAGAGCACTGCGAAGGGCAGCATGCGCGAAACTCCCGTTTTCATTTCAATCTGATTGCCGGCTTTGCCCGGGGTGAGCATGAGAAAGCCGCGCCAGCCGACCAAAGCGTCGATGATTCCGCCGAGAAAGATCAGGAGCAGGCTGGCATGCACCATGTACACGGCCATCTCAGAGATGCGGTTGCGTTCTGAAAACAGGGAGAAGCTGTTGGTGCGGACGATGCGCTCTGACTTCAAGCCATGCATGCGCAGAATGCGCTCGGCCGCGCCCAATCCTTGTTCCTCATCGCTGATCGGAATGCTGGCCTGAAGCGGAAGCGCCCTGCGGAAATTCTGATCGGGGCTCTTATAAGGACGCGAGAAATACCGCCATGCGTTGGGAAAGCGCTGCACCGACGCGGCGATGATGCTGAGGCTGACCACAATCATCAGGGCCACAAACCAGCGCGCGTGGAAGACATCGGTGAGGCCCGTCACGTCGAGGAAGCGCAGCATGGCGGGCGAGTAGGCACGCGCCATGTCATCGGGTTCCGTCATCGGGCGCTGCAGGATCACAGTGCCGGCCGCCGAGAAGATGACGACCAGGATGATGAGAACCACGCCAGTCTTGATCGAACTCAGGGTCTGCCAGCTTTTGCGAAGTGCGGAGCCGAGTGACAGGGCCATAACTTCTTCTTCCTCGCTTGTCGGCAATGCACGTTCGGCACCAATTCGCTTCGCGCGATTTAACTTATTCAGAGTAAATCACTTGCGCGATCACGCCTGCCTTTTGCCAGCGCAACTTTGAGCTATAACACTCAGTGAGAAGAACCGGGATTGAAATTTCACGCAGGTGCTCCAAGTGTGTGATTACAATCACAAATCTCAGGTGGCTCATGCGTTATTTCCACCAGTGACAGTGCGGCAGAAAGCCCATTCGGACAGGGCCGAGCGGTTGTGGAAATTCTCAGCGGGAATCGGCTCGGCCGTGAACTGCTTCTGTTGCAAACAGTTACACATTTCCAATCCGCCATAGCCGGTCGTACCAAATTAGGACACGCTCGTGCAAAAGCCTAAGTGGCATGTTCCCAAAGGTCACAAGGCGCACGGCGCGGAAAGGTTCGCCAAGGCAGCGAGTCCTCCCCCCATTCTTCGTAACCCTTTTTCTGCTGGCCATGGCAGCGCTCCCGGCCTTTGGGAAGACGCATCCGGTTCCGCTGGACAAGAATGTTGATGCTGCGAAGTGCCTGGAGTGCCACGCAGACAAGACCAAAGGCAAGGCGGTGCATTCGGCGATCGCGACCGGCTGCCTTAGTTGTCATGAAGTCCGCGTCACCAAAGACGTCACCCGGGTAAAACTCACGACTACGACGACGCAGGCGCTATGCCTCAGTTGTCACGACGAGAAGAAATCGGATCCGGCCAAGACGATGCATCCTCCCGCGATCCGGGATTGCGTCAAGTGCCACGATCCGCATCAATCAGACAACCCCAATCAGCTGTTGAAGGCCACCTCGGGCGCCACCCGCGATGAGAACCTCTGCTTGTCATGCCACAAGATTGGCGTGGATGTTCCCAAAGATGGCAGCCGGCACGCCGCGCTCGATATGGGATGCGACACCTGCCACCTGACCCACAAAGGCGGCGACAAAGGGAAGATCGAGTTTGCGGCGCACCTGAAGAAAGATGTACCGGCGCTTTGCATCGACTGCCACGACGTAAAGGATGCCGCGCTACAGAAGGCGCATCTGGATCAACCATTCGGCTCGGCCAACTGCCTGCAATGCCATAACCCGCACCAGTCAGACAAGCCAAAGCTCATGCAAACCTTCCTGCACGCGCCTTTCGAAGGCAAGATGTGCGACAGCTGCCATCAGGCCGCGAAGGACGGAAAAGTTGTTCTCGCCAATGCTGATAGCCGCGCGCTCTGCCTCACCTGCCACGAAGAGCAGGGAAAGAAGATTGACTCGGCGAAGGTGCAGCACCCGGGTGCGGCGGGCGAGTGCGTCTCCTGCCATAACCCGCATGGCGGAAAGTCCCCGGGATTCATTCAGCCGGATCCGGTCAACGCCTGCCTGGGGTGCCACAGCGATCAGACCGAGCAGATGAAGAAGGCGCACCTGCACCAGCCCGCAGCCGTGCAAGGATGCGCCACCTGCCACGAGCCGCATGGCGGCGAAAACCAGCACCTGCTGCGGGCGGCGAGTCCGAACAAACTCTGTCTCGAGTGTCACGGTCCGGAGGCGAATCCGCAAAAGCTGGAGAGCGAACACCTGGTCACGATTTTCAACGGCGCCGTGAAGCTGCCGGAAGACTACTTCCGCAAAGTAACGGTGCTGCCGCTGAAATACGGGCGCGGGCACCCCACCGACGGACACCCGGTCACCGATGTCATGGATCCCTCGGATGTGACCAAGATTCTTAAAACCGTCAACTGCTTGTCTTGCCACCAGCCGCATTCTTCAGCGCAGGCAAGCCTGCTGATCAAGGATCAATCGAACAACATGGCATTCTGCATGACCTGCCATACGGGATTTTCGAAGTAGGTGGAGCGAACGATGTTCAGAGCGATGCAAAGAGCGATGACGTTGGCGGCGGTGATCACTGCAGTGGCGATCATGCTGGCGCTGGCGCCCTCCGCGCTCTATGCCGGTAAAAAGAAAAAGGCTGAAGCCGCGCCGAAACAGCCCAACATCCTCGACATTCTGGATTATTCCAAGATCGTTTGGCCGAATCCGCCGGCCGTCACCAGGATCAAGTATCTAAATTACTTCTGCTGCGACAAGTTCACGCCCACCGCGGAAAAGAAAAAGAATTCGTGGATGGATCGCATGGCCGGCGGCGAGACCCAGCAACAGCAGATGGCCGACAAGCCGCTGTTCGCCCTGTGGACGCCTTACGGTTTGGCGGAAGACTCCAAGGGCAATCTCTATGTCGCCGACGGCAAAGTCGGAGCGATCTTTGTTTTCAATACCGAAACCAAAGAATTGCAGATGATCAAGCATGGGCTGCAGGCCCGCTTCGGCGACATCATTGGCCTGGCTATTGACGATTCCGACCGCCTGTTCGTCTCCGACACCAAGATGCACCGCATTCTGGTGTTCGACAAAAATCACAAAGTGGAGGGAACCATCGCGCAAGGCCTGGTCGATCCAGGAGGCATGGTGGTGGACAACGAGAACCGCTTCCTCTACGTGGCGGATGCAGCCCAGGATCTGGTGCTGGTCTATGACGCTGACAAACTCACCTTCATTCGCAAGATCGGGACGCCAGGCAAGAACCACACCCTGACAGATCCCGGGCAGTTCGCGGTGCCAACGAATGTTGCGCTCGATGCCGACAACAACCTGTACGTAGCGGATACGTACAACAATCGCATTGAGATATTCGATGCCGATGGAAATTTCATTCGGCAATTCGGCAAGGCGGGCGACCGCCCCGGAACATTCATGCGGCCCAAGGGAGTCGCCATCGACGTGGATGGGCATGTGTGGGTGGCCGACGCAGTGCAGGACCGAGTGCAGTGCTTCACGCCGGAAGGCGATCTGCTGATCTGGATGGGCGGCCATGGAACCTTGCCCGGGCAATTCCGGACATTGGCCGGACTTTACATCGACAAAAACAATCGCATCTTCACCTCCGAGCAATATCCGGGGCGGGTGCAGATGTTCCGCTACTTCACCGACGACGAAGCGAAGGCGGAACTGGCTCGGCGCAAGCAAGCCGAGAAGGGGAACTCAGATGGGGCAAAGCCGAGCACTAACCCGGCGGCTACGAATTCTGCGGCCCGATAGCCGCAATCGAGTTTGGCCTTCCGCGGATGGCCAAAGGGAGTCTGGCCTCATAACCGGCTCCGAATTGATAAGCAGTAGCAGTAGCCGTAGATGTAACAGCTGTTACAAACAGGAGGTCTTTAAACCTTATATGCGAAAGATGATGTTGTTAATGCTCGTGGTTCTGCTCGCGGTAGGCCTTGCGGCAGCGCAGACCTACAGCGGAAACAGTGTGGGAGGCCTGAAGGGAATGGATGTACTCGGCGCCCACAATAATGGCGGCCGCGGTTGCGCGGGCTGCCATGCTCCGCACAGCGGCGCGGCGGGCGGCGGCGGCAACGCAGCCACCAACGCAGCGGCCTTTAACGACCCACTCTCCGGCAGCAACGCGCTGTTCGGACAAGATGTCACTCCTCTCTATGGCGTGTCGCTGACCTTCGGCAATGGATATGTTGAGGCCCTGCCGGGCAATGCGGCTGCCTATTCCACCAACGAAGAAGAGCTTCGCTCCATCATGTTCTGCCTCGCCTGCCATGACGGCCAGATCGCCAAAGGGCAGATGATGCAGGGAACCTCATGGGAGCAGGCCCGCGGAATTCTTCCTGCCGGCGTTTATGGCACCCGCGGTATCCCGACGTTGCTGGGCAATGACAATGGAAACGGCAATACCTCCGGGTACGGTAACGATCACCCGGTGGGAACGCAGGCTACGCTGGGCGCGCTCCGCCTGGTCACGGCCAATGCCACCACCAGCCCGTTGACCGTTGTTGTGGCGAACGGGAAAATCAGCAGCATTACTCCGACCGCCGGAACGACCTATGCTGCCTTCGCCGCGAACTACGGTTATCCGGCGATTGCCGGCAGCCCGTGGTCCTGGGGCGTCGTTCTTCCTGACGGCGACACCAACCCGGCTGATGCCTTCATCACCTGCACCACCTGCCACAACCAGCATGTGATGTACGTCTATCAACCGCCGCGAGGCAAGCAGGCCGCCACCGCCATCGTGAACAACAACAACGCGAATGGCTATCCGACCTACTTCTTCATCAACGCTCCTTACAACCCGGGCACGGGCAACACCAATCCGACCCTGGCTGCTTCGACCACTCAGTTCTGCCGTCAATGCCACTTCAACGAGGCAAACGAGGCGTTCGGAGTCAACAACGTCGCAACGCAGTTCTAATTGCTGTGAAGCGGGGGAGGGGAATCTCTCCTCCCCCAATTTGAAACCGCAGGAGAGGAAGGAATGAAAGCCGAACGCAAATACCGAATGATGATGGGCGTAGCAGTCGCGGCCCTCGCGGCATCATGCGGCGCGCAAGTGGTCGCCTCCCACGCTCCCGCCGCGAACACAGCGACCGCCGCTGCTGAAGCCTCCGGTCTGCCAGTACCCAGGCCAGTGGCGCGCGTGAATGGCGCAGTCCTGACCGACCGCGATCTGGCCCGCGAAATCCAAACTATCTTTCCCTACAGCCAGACCCACAACGGCGTTCCGAAGAGCATGGAGCCGGAGATGCGCAAGGGCGCACTCGACATGATCATCTTCGAAGAACTGGTCTACCAGGAAGCCTTGCGGCGTAAGATGACGATCTCTCCCGAGCGGATGAGGAAGTCCGAAACCATGTTCCGCAAGCAGTTCGCGACTGAACAGGAATTCAATCAGGTTTTGCAGATCGAGGTCCACGGTTCGCGGCAGCTGATGCGCGAGAAGATTCGCCGCTCGCTGCTCATTGAAGATCTGCTGAAATCCGAGGTGACGAATAGAGCCAGAGTTTCTCTGGCGGAAGCGCGAGCGTACTACAGCGCCAATCAGAAGAAATTCCAGCATCCGGAGATGTTCACCATCCAGACCATCTCGATCATTCCCCCGGCGAATGCGAATCCAGAGATTCAGAAAGAGGCGCGCAAGCATGCCGACGACGCGCTGAAGGCCGCCAAAGCCACTAAGACTTATCAGGAATTCGGCCTGCTGGCCGAGAAAGCTTCCGATGACGACTGGCACGTCAAGATGGGGGACCGGAAAGCGGTGGAAGCGGAGAAGTTGCCGCCCCCCGTGGTGAACGCCGCGCACGCCATGAAGGTGGGCCAAGTGAGCGACCTCATTCAACTGGGCAATGCTTACACACTTTTCCGGCTTAATGCGCACACGCCCGCGGGTACCTCGCCCTTTGACGAAGTCAAACCGAAGCTGATTACGGATCTGCAGAAACAGAAAAATGAGCAACTCCGCAAGGAGTTGAGCAAGAGACTGAAAAAGACAGCCAGGATTGAGGTGCTGTGATTTGCCAGGCCAATGCGTCGCGTGAGTTCGCGCCACTCAACTGCGCAAAGGCAGAGATCAGGTGGGAGATGCGCACGGCATGGGCTCGGAAATCGTGGTGGTTCTTGGTAACGGCGCTGCTGATGGTCTTGCCCGCGGCTGCCCAGTTGGAAGTGGGAGACAACTGGAGCATGAGCCTGAGCGGGGATGTTGGATACAACTACCGCGGCAACCTGAACCAGGGCACCTCCGGCCACAGCATGGGGTTCAACGGCGATGCCAATCTGAACGGCAGCTACTACAACCCAAACTTCCTGAATTTCAACGTGCAGCCTTATTACGGGCGCACCCAGTCCAATTCCGTATACGGCGCTCTGACCGACAGCACGGGGGTCAATGCCAACGTGAATCTGTTCGGGGGCAGCCATTTTCCCGGATCGTTCAGTTACAGCAAAGGACTGAATAGCACGGGGGAGTTCGGCATTCCCGGATCCCAAATCGGATTGGCCACACACGGCAATTATCAGGGCCTGGCGCTGTCCTGGAGCGAACTGCTGCCCAACATGCCTACCCTGACGGCGAGCTACGCCATCAATGATGGAACATCCTCCATCTTCGGCGCGGATGGGCAAAACACCCAAAACGACCGCACCCTTACTTTGCTCTCGACATACAACGTTGCCGGATTCCGTCTGTCGGGAGGGTACACGCATCGCAATGTGGATTCGAATTTCACGGAACTGCTGGGTGGAACGACAGCTCCGGTTGTAACCAACGCCGGCAATGACAGCTACCAGTTCAGCGGGATGCATTCGTTTCCGCTGCAGGGCTCCTACAGTTTCTCGTGGAATCGGTCGACTTACGGCTATGATTACCACGACTCGTACCGGTCCATGAGTTCGGGGAAATCCGACACAGTGAACGGAAACCTGGTGTTTCGTCCCGCGTCCAAGCTGAGTGTGTCGCTGAATAGCAGCTTCAACAACAGCCTGCTGGGCGACGTTCCCCAGATTCTTCTTAGTACCGGACAGGTAGTCAACACGATCGATCTGGGATCATTCCGTAACCTGCTATTGGGAGCCAGCGCCAGCTATCAAGTACTCTCGAACCTCGACCTGCAGGGCATTGTGAATCACGAGCGGCAGTCTTTTATGGGCCAGACCTACGAAGCGACGCAATTCGGCGGCAGCGCCAATTACAACCTGCAGCACCGCTTGCTGGGATCTCTGTCGTTTTCCGTCGGCGCATTCGATACCGCCAACCAGGAAGGCAATTCCGCTCTCGGGTTTGTTGGCAATTTGAACTTCGCGCGCAAGTTCTCCGGTTGGGAAGTGGACGCCAATGCCAGCTACTCGCAAAATGTGCAGACCATGATCCTGCTGTATACGACCTCTTCGGTAGGATATGTGGGAAATATCCGTCGGAGACTGGGCAACCGGATCTTCTGGATGGCAGGATACGGCGGTTCCCACAGTGCTCTAACCGCGCAGGCCGGTTCTTCCAGCCGGGCCGACCGATGGTCCAGCACCTTCACCTACCACAACTACAGCGTCAATGGGTTCTATTCGAAGTCCGACGGTGCGGCTGCGTTCACGCCCACGGGCCTGGTTCCAATCCCGAACGGCTTGCCGCCCTCGCTATTCGCGCCGGGTTCGATCATCGAGTACGGATCGAGAGCCTGGGGAGTAAATGCCAGCACGGTGGTCATGCGACGGCTCACCTTGAGCGCGGGCTACGCTAACGGCAGCGGCAGCACCATTGATCCGCTGCTGAGCACTTTCTCCAGCAATCAGCTTTACAACGTGATTTTTCAATACCGGTTACGCAAAATCTTCGTCAACGGAGGCTACACGCAACTCCACCAGGATGTGGGCACGGTGGGCAGCGTTCCGGTGAACGTCACCACTTATTACATTGGGATTTCCAGATGGTTCAACTTCTTCTGATCTTCGGGAAGAGGACATTTCTGCGTTGGGGAATGGGGTGCGCAGGGATCCTTCTCCTGTCCATAACGCCGGCGCTCGCGTCCAAGGTTCATAAGGAAAAGACGGTCGAGCCTCCTCCGCCGGACCTGCTGCTCGAGGGTGGGCGCAAGCTGCATTGGGAGCGCACTTTCAGTTCCGAGAAGGAGATGGAGAAGCGCGGCTTCTTCGGCAAGCTGGTGGATGTGGTCGTGGGCGAACCAGAGCATCCGCATCTGATCCGGCCTTACAGCATCGCCGTGGACTCGCGCGGCCGAGCCATCGTCACAGATCCCGGCGCCAACGGCATTCACATCTTCGATCTGGAAGGACACAAATACAAATTCATCGAGCGCCGGGACAAAGACAAGGATCCCATGCGTTCGCCGCAGTGCATTGCCGTGGACGCGCACGATAATTTCTACGTAACTGATTCAGAAGCGGGAAAAATCTTTGTTTTCGATTCCAATGGGAAATTCAAGCGGACCATCGGCAGCCTCAAGGGTGGCGAAGGGATGTTCAAGCGTCCAACCGGAATTGCGGTGGACTCCGCCGCCGATCGCATTTATGTGACCGACACGCTGCGCGACAAGATTTTCATGATGGACATGAACGGCAGCGTGCTGCAGATGATCGGCAAAAAGGGCACGGGCGAGGGTGAGTTCAACGTGCCCACGGAAGTGTTGGTGCGCGAGCGGAATTTGTTTGTCGTCGATGCCATGAACTTCCGCGTGCAATTCCTGGATCGTTCCGGCACCTTCGAAACCGCAGTGGGCCATGTCGGAGATTATTCCGGCTCCATGTTTCGTCCCAAAGGAATCGCGCTCGATTCCGAGGATCATCTTTACGTCGTCGATGGATTGTGGGGCGTAGTGCAGGTATTCGATGAGCAGGGAAGACTGCTGTATTACTTCGGCACCCGCGGCACGCACAATGGAGAGTTCCAGCTGCCCGCCGGATTGTTTATCGATCGCGAAGACCGGATTTTCGTAGTGGATTCGTTGAACCGCCGGGTGCAGGTTTACCGCTACCACAGGTTGCCCAAGCAGGCCAAGGCGGGGCAGCCATGAAGCAATGGGTGTTCATCTCGTTGCTGTTGATGCTGGGAAGATTTGCGCCGGCGCAAGTGGTCAGCAGCGGCGACGTTCTCGGAGTACATAATCTTTCCACCAGCGGGACTGGCCCAGTCAAAGGTCCGAGCGATGCCTGCTTGTATTGCCACGCGCCGCACTCAGGAGTGGGCACTTCCAATGGCGCGCTGTGGAGCCAGACCTTGTCGATGCAGACCTACACCGCGTATTCCAGCACCACGCTGAAGAATGCGCCGCTGCAACCTACCCTGGGCGGTACCAGCAGCCTCTGCCTCAGCTGTCACGATGGCACGGTGGCTGTCGGCCAAACTCAACCCTACGGCCCCTTCACCATGACGGGCAGCATGACTCCCAGCGATATGTTCGGGTCGGGGTTGCAGGGATCGCATCCCTTCAGCTTGAAGCTGCCGCTGACGGACGCGCCCGATCTGCAGCCTGCACTTACCACGACTCACACGACCGCCGATCCGACCAAGGCTGTGCAATTGATCAACGGCAACGTGGAGTGCACCAGTTGCCATTCGCCGCACGTGCAGTCGATCGATCGCATGTCGCAGAACTTTCTGGTGCGCGACAGCTCCAATGGACAGATGTGCCTGGCCTGCCACTCCACTGACCCGCGAACGGTGAACGGCCAAAGCAACCCGCTTTCCCAGTGGACCGGGAACATCCACGCGCAAGCCGCGAACAAGATTGCGAACGCGCCGGTGTTGGGCAGCTATCCTAATGTCGCGCAGAATGCCTGCATATCGTGCCACATGCCGCACAATTCGCTGGCGGGGCCGCGGCTGCTGCGCGGGCCGGTGCCCAGCGTTACCAACATGGACTCCGCCACGCAGAACTGCATGACTTGCCATAACGGAGGATCGAATATCTCTCCGGCCATCCCCAACGTCTACGCCGAGTTCGCGAAGATCGCGCACCCTTACCCGGCCGGAACCAATACCCACGACAGCAATGAAGCGGCGCTGCTGAATAATAACCGTCATGCAACTTGCGTGGACTGCCACAGCGCGCACGCATCGCAGCAGGTCATATCATTCACCTCGCCGCTGGCGCCGGCGATTCGCGGATCGCAAAATGGCGTGGCCGGGATCAGCGCGACCGATGGCACGACTGTGCTCAAGCCCTCGGTCAATCAATATGAGAATTGCCTGCGTTGCCATGGAAGCAGCAGTGGCAAGCAATCTTTGCCGGTATTTGGATATCTGCCCATATGGGCGGTGGCAGGCGCAGATCCGCTGAACATCATTCCGCAACTGACGCAGACCTCCACCTCGAGTCACCCGGTGATGCACGATCGCAGCAGCGCTTTTCCTCAGCCCAGTCTGCGGAGCTACATGCTCAATCTGGATGGGCGCACGCAGGGACGCACCATGGGCGTGCGCATTCTTTGTACCGACTGCCACAACAGCGACGACAATCGCGAGTTCGGCGGGACCGGCCCCAATGGTCCGCATGGGTCGCAATTTCTGCACCTGCTGGAGCGCCGCTACGAGTTCAGCCAGGTAGCGCCCGGATCGGCTCCGGGAACTACCATCACCAATTTGTTCCCCAATCCGATTCTGGATCCGGCGGCGAATGGGCCGTACTCGATGTGCGCGAAATGCCACGATCTTAGCCAACTAGTTGCGAATACCAGCTTCAGCCAGCATGCGCGTCACATCAATGACGGCTTCTCCTGCTCCACCTGCCACACGTCGCATGGCATGGGTGCGAGCTCGGCCACGATTTCGGGCGAGCGGATGGTGAACTTTGATATCGCTGTGGTTGGGACCAACGGAACCAACCCGATCTCATACAATCGCGCTACCGGCTCGTGCACCCTTACTTGCCACAATCACGCCCACGGAAGCGGAACTGCGGCGGCCGCCCTGCCAAAAACTATCCAGCCGATGAAGTGAGAGAAGGGGCTGATCGGTTCGGGGGATTTGAAAGGTTCGTCATCGCTGCATGAATGTGATCTCTACGCCGCGAGCGGAACATTACGTCGATAACCGCACAGCTCGGGGAAAGCTTGCGTTCCTACGGATCATTGCTCTGGTGCTGCTGTTCTCCGCGTCGCCGCTCTATGAGTCGGTCCACCTTTCGTCGCTCTCCGACAACAATGTTTGGTTACATCTGCGAACCGGCTCCTGGGTGTTACAGACCCAGTCGGTGCCGCACCAGGGACTGTTCTCGCAGTATCCAACGCTCTCGTGGATGGACTGCAGTTGGGGATATGACATACTGCTCGCCCTTGCGTACAAGATATGGGGATTACGCGCCATTCCCCTGCTGTTAATGTTCTTCAAAGTAGGACTCGCAGTGCTGACTTTCTGGTTGGCCAGGGAAGCCAAAGCAAGCTTCTGGGCCGCGGTGACCCTGAGCGCCATAGCGCAGTACGTAATGGTCATCTCCCAGTCGCTGCCTTATGCGCTCTCCGTGATCTTTTTCGGGATCGAGGTGCTTCTGCTCGAATCGAGCCGGAAAACCGGAAACGTAAAGCCTCTGTATGCCTTGCCCGCGCTCTTTCTGCTTTGGGCAAACCTGCACGCGCTTTTTATGCTCGGATTGGTTCTCTTGATCCTGTTCGTGATTTCAACCTGGATAGAGTCTCGGCTGCGCAGATCGGGCGTTAGCTGGCTTGACCGGGAGATTCGGCCACTCGTCGGGCAGGCGGTTCTCATAGTCTCGGCATTCTCTCTGCTCGCGGCGATCGTCAATCCATACACCTTTCACCTGTTTCCGGCAGCGTACCGGACGTTGTATAGCGCTGCAGGATTTTCTTATTTTGCGGAGATGCGTGCGATGAGTTTCCGGCAGCCGCAGGATTACGCGTTGATGCTGCTGATCATGGCCGCGTTTCTCGCACTGGGGAGGCGGCGTTCGCTGCGGATTTTCGAATTGCTGGCGCTCACGGCGGCAACTTTGCTGGGCTTTCGCATCCAGCGCGAAGGCTGGATGGCAGCGTTATTAGCAGTCGCAATTCTCGCCGATGCGATTGCAAGAATGGCAAGAGATCGGGAGTCGCAGGAGGAGTCTCGCGCCTGGTGGGAGCATGCTGCTTGTGCTGTGATACTTACCGCGATCCTCGTGCTAGCCGCCTTTCGACTACCGCATCAGGACTCGCTGCAGGCACGCGTCAACCAAGCCTTTCCGGTTAAGGCCTGCGACTTCATCCGCGATCAGCATTTGCCGCTGCCCCTGTTCAATGAATATTCCTGGGGAAGTTTTCTGACCTGGTATCTGCCGGATTATCCGGTGGCGATGGACAGCCGGCTCGAACTGTACGGCGATGAGATCACCGAGGGGTACTTCAAAGTAATTGCCGGGGGAGAGCGTCTCGATGCCTATCCGGCCCTGGGCAACGCGCAGACGCTGCTATTGCCGAAGCAGTCGGGAATGGTAAAGGCCTTGACCAGTCTGCCCGCTCTGAGTTCGCAATACCGTTTGGCCTACAGCGACGATCTCGCCGCGGTATTCACTCGGCAGCAGTGAGTCAGTTGCGCGCCAGCACCGTAGCCACATCGTCACGGTAGATCACGCGGAAGCGGCTGTCGGTCGGCAGCAACTTCGCCAGCGGCACTTTATTTTTCAGGATCACCACGCCTGCCTCGTTCAAATAAGGATCCGTGGCGTAGGAGGCTTCGGCTCCTTCGGAAGCCAGGAACTGCGAGTCCATGGCGTCGCCGTAAAGATCGGTCCGGCCATCGATCGCTACGGGATATTCGGGCATATAGAAGGATAGAAATCCTCCCCAGTCAAAACTGTTGTAGAGCGGTCCTCCCACGGGGTGTGTGCGCAGATAATTGACTGCATCCACGGGGAACTCGGCGCTGATCACGCGATCCAAGCCGCGGGCGTTGAAGTCGACATTCCCGGCAACCAGCAACAAGAAGATCGCCGCGATCAGCCCGATGCCCGCGAATTCGCGAACTCTCAAAGGCTGCTCCCGCTTCTGCGCCGATACCGGAAAGTCCGCGATCATGGCCGCCGCTGTAATGCAAAGAAACCACGCGTCACGCGTGGCGCGCAATGCGAAGACGCTGGCCACCGCCAATATAGCCAGTTTGAAGGGCTCGATCTTTTTCTGCCAACCGATCGCAAAGAAAGCCCCGGCAGCCAGCAACAGTTCAAGAAAATGGCTGATGCCGCCGAAACTCGGCGCCTGCAGCTCGGTGATCATGGAGTAGATCACTTTCGATGACGAGTAGCCGAATACAACTTTATACAGATGAAAGTTGTAAGGACCCAGGCAGGTAGCGGCCGCCGAACCGGCCAACACGAGCCAGAGTCTTGAGGGTGGCAAGTTGGGACGAGCCATGAACTCGGGATAGATTCCCAGGGAAATTGCAAGCCGCTGCAAAACATTGATCCCCGCAAGGAGGACCGCGGCAAAAAGTCCGTAGATGAATTGCAGGTGCAGGTTGGCCCACAGGAAGAAAACGAGGGGTAGCCAGTACAACAACTGAACTCGTGCGGAGCGGTTCGCCTCAAGCAACAGCGTCAGCGTCACGCTGTAGAGCAGCATGGAAAAAAATACGGGGCGCGGCATGATGTTGAACAGAAACGCGGAATAGACGACGATGGAAAGAATCCAGGCCGTCCAGAAGCGTCCGGAGAGCCGGCGCATCATCCAGAACACCCCGACTGCAACCGCGATGGTGAGAAGCGTCCCAAATAGTCCCACCCCAATAAACCCCAGCAACGCATAGGAACGCGACAGCAGGATTTCGTAGGCCCAGCTATAAGCCATCCACGGCCGATCGGCTGCCGTGCGCGACAAAATTCCAGTGTGCGGGAAGGCATGGTGCTGGACCATCCAGTCTCCCGCGGAGAGATGCCACCAGATGTCAAGATCGAGAACAGACAGTTTGGTGACGAAGCACTCCGCTCCTAGTCCAACAATCAGGATCACGAGCGCCCCCAGGCGCACGGCCCGGAATTGCAGCATTCCGAGCAATTCACGCCCCAGGCTCGTCGGGTTCGGAGACGATTCAGGCACAAAGGATTCCAGGTTTGCAGTTGCAAACTCGATGCCAGATCGGTGCTCCCCGCAGCATGCGTAACCTGCAAAGTTCATGGGACTTAGGCCCGAGTGGCTGAAGGTTAGCGAGGCGCGTGACGCACCGCCACGAGAAATTCCTCGGACCCATGCGGGATAACACCCAAGATTCTCCATCGGCAACCGGGGCGTCTGGGACCGTCTATGCAACGGCTTCTTGCCAAAGCAGTTATCGGCCTGGAAAGCTCAGTGGCTTTGGTATCGCGTTTGCCAAAGGAATCTTCAGGATGAGTGCGCTTTGCAAAGCCAAGAATTGAGTCCTGTAGTCTCGGAAACG
>DASVAE010000091.1:0-9852 GCA_036376495.1 Candidatus Sulfotelmatobacter sp.
ACCAGAGGGTGCGCCCAAGCCAGGGAGGAAGGAACAGACTGCATCCAGCTATTCTAGTTCGAAAATGGACTTTCGCCAACTGTTCGCCAAATGAGGGCCATTGACGAGGCTGTCCACAGATAACGCGATCCAGTAAAAAAATAGGGAGCCGAAATTCCGGCTCCCTATTAAGCGAAACAAACCTACCAGGTGAACCTTGCCGAAACGCGGAAACTCCGTGAGAGCTGCCACTGGTTCGGCTGACCATAGGCCGAATTCAGCACGACATTGCCGCCGCCGATTAGCGCCTGCGGGTTGTAAGGCGTTTCAAATTGCTGGTAGAACGACGCTCCATTGAAAATGGAGAATTGTCCCAAGGAATTCGGCACGTACTGCGAGTTGAGCCCTGCCCAGTCCGCGATCACGGCATGCTGGTTGAGCAGGTTGAGCGCAGTGGCGCTGAAGGAGAGTTGTTGAGCTTCATTGTTCTTGTTGACGTGGAAGGCGTGTGTGAGCTGCAAGTCAGTCTGGGTGTACCACGGTGTGCGGCGGGCATAAACGTTACCGAGTACCGTATTCCCCGCTGAGTCAACGGTTGCATTCACAAAATTACCGCGTCCCCAGATGTACGTGCCCTCGATGGCCGCGGGTATACTGCCCGGTCCGTTTCCGTAACCTATGTCTGACCACGCGCTTATCGGACTACCCTGATACGCGACCTGGAACAGTCCAATAGTAGTGTTCATGCTTTTCCAAGGCTTGGAGTAGTAAATGTTCCCCTTGAGAGCATTGGGACGATCCGTCGGCAGCGGTCCGTTGGCGGATTTTCCCTTGTACGTGAAGTAATAGAACGGCTCATCGAAGGCACGAGTCGTATCTGGCGAGTTGCGCCCACCGGCACCGCCATCAATCTGGTCGGTGGTGGTCAGGCCCGTGTAGTTCCCCCACAGACTGCTCCAGGTGTAGCTGAACATCCCAGCCCAGCCATGGCTGGTAGTTTTGGTCAGCCGGAACTCCACGCCATCGTAATTGCGTACCGCTTCTGGATTATTTGGGCATCCGGTGCAGGTGCCAAATGGAGTGAGGGGATTGCCGTTGAACGCGGGCACGCCCGGTCCGTATGCGGCGCCCAGACTGGTCAAGAAATCAGCGTAGCCATTAATCGTCTTGTTTACGCCTTGACCAGGGTTGACGATCGTGTAGATTTCGAACGCGCTCGGGTCCGCCAGTGAAGCGTCTTCGATCACGTGGTCGAGACGACGACGGTCATAGCGGGCTTCCAGTGCCCAATTCCTCCCGAGCTGGTAGTCCACCCCGGCGACGTACTCGTGCTGGCGATAAGGTTTCACCCCAGGCGCTACCGGCTCCTCAGGGCGGAAGTTCGTGTTCTCAATGAGCCCTACGCCGGTATTGGCGTCAATCAGGCTTGGCGGAGTTACTCCGCCCGCGAACGTCGCCCCTGTGTTAGAAGGCCCTGTTGGGCAAGCGCGGCCCGCGGCATTGCCAATAAACTTGAGATCTTGGACCAGGAAAGTACCGCTAGCATCCGGACCAAGAGGATAGTTGCAAGTATCCCACCCTTGTGCCCCGAACGATGTTTGAGCTAACAGCAGCTTCATGACGTCGTTCACGACACCATAACTGCCGAAAATCTTAAGTTTGCCGTTGGCCGATCCCCATGCGGCTCCCAAGCGAGGCTCGATTTTGTCAGTCCACGACCATTTGATGGTAGTGATATTCGGCGTCCCAACCCCCTTGGGAACAGGCAGCGTCTCCTTCTCGATTCGCAGTCCCAGATTAAGAGTCAAACCATGACCAATCGTCCATGCATCCTGGGCGAACAAGGCGTGGTTGTGATCGATTGCCGGCACGACCGCTCCGGCCGAGTTTTTCAGAACGGTGGCGAAATCCGAATTGGTCACATAGCCGTACTCACCAGCACAGACTCCCCAGGGGTTCGTCGACAAGATGCCGCACTGGCTGCCGCCGTACGATGTGCTGGCCCCGTAGCCAATGTTCGGTGCGGCCGTCACTTGTACCTGCGGTATATTCCCGTGCTGATTAATCACGTTCCACAGACGGTTAAATTGGTAACCGACTTTGATGTTGTGGGTCCCCCCCCAACCACTCTTGAAGAACGCTACGTCCTCGTTGAACTGATCGTGCTTGCTGGCATTCACCTCGGTGAAACCCGTCTTGTGCGGAGCCGTCGTTGTTCCCGCGGGCACCTGCAGGGCGAGGGGGTAGGCTTTGCCCGCGTTGTCGTTTAAGAGCGCCCCAGTAGAGGTGAACGGTCCCTGGTTGAAAACAAGTTCGACGCCCGTCGTAGGCCATCCGAAATCGTGGTAGTTATTGAAGAAGTAACCAAAGCGAGTGGTCGACACAATCTTCGGAGTGAGCGTGATGTCGGCCCCGAAGTTATATGTGGAGTTAGGCTGGGAGAAGCCGAGTCCATGCGAATACGAAGTCAGCGGGGTGAAAATCCCCGATTCTGAAGCTCCGTTGAACGTTATCCCGGTGTTCAGATAATTCTGCGACGCAATCGAATCCGGCGCCGGCAGGTTCACTCCCGACTCCCGTGCGTATTGGTAGAGCCACGAGCCGAAGACGCGAATCTTCGAGGTCAGCGTGGCGTCGATTCGCGCCGTGCCATAGTACTGCTGGAGGTCCTGCGTAAAGACCTGATTACCCAGGGACTGGTTCGGACAGGCGCCGGGGTTCGCAAAGCAGAAGGAAGGCCCAAAGTTTACGGTTCTGCGCGTTGAGCTAAGAAAAGGCTCCAGCCCCGCGAAGAACCATACGCGATCCTTCATGATTGGACCACCAATAGTAAAGCCGGGCTGAACGTACCGGTAGTGGTCTTTCTTTGGGATATACGTCTGGACATCGGCCTCCCCTGTTTGGCTATTGATCGTGGGAGTCGGATTGTAGCGCAACACCCCGTTGGGAGACCCGTCCATCGCGTCCGACTCGTAACTGCCAAAGAAAGAACCATGGTAGGCATTGCTGCCCTTCTTCATCACGACGTTGATCACGCCGCCGAGAGCGCCGCCGTACGCCGCCTCAATTCCCGAAGTCTTGATCTGAACTTCCTGGATGAAATCGAAGGGGACTTGAGCTCGGGATGCGCCACCGGAGATGTCCTCGGTGTCCTGTCCTTCGACCAGGTAGGAACTCTCGGAGTCGGCCGCGCCGCCGACCATGAACCCTGCGCTGTATCCATTGCCGCTGCTGCCAGGCAAGGCTCCGCCGGTGCCGCCCGACGAGCCGCTCAATGGTTCAGCGCGGGCCATGGGCGCGTACTGAATCATCGACTGGAAGCTATACCCGTGAGGAGTGTCTTGAATGACGTCATGGGTGAGGTTGGTCTGATTAGTGTTCGTCGTGACGTCAACGATTGGAGCTGCTCCGGTTACCTCCACCACCTCTGCTGCTGCGCCAATCTCCAAGGAGAGGTCCAGCGTTGGCAGGCGACCAACCTCAATGTTCACTCCTCCCCGCTTCACCGTCTTGAAGCCCTTGGCCGACGCCTCAACCGAGTACGTTCCGGGCGGCAGATTCGCGAACCGGTAGTATCCGCTTGCGTCGGTATCGAGCGCCTTGTCTCCTTGTAGCGCGCTACCTTTCACCACCACATGGGCATTGCCTACCACCGCTCCGCTCGCATCCTTCACCGTACCCTGCAATCCGCCGGTTGTTTCCTGCGCCAACATCAAGGGCAATGAAAGGCTCATTACCACTAAGGCCAGAAGCAAATGGATGTTCTTAAAGCGCATTGACGTCTCCTCCGAATTCGAACGCGGCACGAAAGCAGTTGCTCAGCAGGACTGACTACGTGCCACATAACAAATTGTTATTTGTTAATGTGTTTTAGCTTTACGCTGGGTCCACCAGTGAACCAGCCCCAGAAGATGAACGGCTAACATTTGCAACCCGGTATCCAAAACAGTGTCTGGTAACAACCCCTTTGTTTCAGCGAGATTCACTCACAAAATGTTTCCGCTGTTTACGAAAATCTGTAGGCCACTGGTGGCGCAAATACGGCATTTGGAAGATTCGCTCGGTTAGAGGGGCTCCGCCCATCGAACTAAATCGTTGCAGGAGAGGAAGAATCACGCACTTGCCCCAACACTGCTAGAATTCCTCCTCCATGCCCAAACTCTCCGCTCAAGCTCGCGCCCGCAGGATTAAACTGCTGCTTTTCGACGTCGACGGAGTACTCACCGACGGCAAGCTTTTCATCTTTCCCGCTCCTTCCGGGACACAACAAAGTGTGCTGGAACAATCCGCCCAGCATGGCGGCGCGGGCGGATTCGGTTTTCACAGCCAATCCATGATCGAGGCCAAAGGTTTTCACGCCCATGATGGCGCTTCGATTTCGCTGGCCCGTCTGGCAGGTATTCGAACGGGACTCATCACCAAACGGGTATCTGAAACTGTCGCGCTGCGAGCCCGCGATCTGAAACTGGAATTCGTGCGGCAAGGCATTCAGGACAAGCAGACTGCGTTTGAAGAAATTGTGAAAGAGGCAGGAATTAAGCTGCAAGAAGCTGCTTTTGTTGGCGATGACGTCATCGATCTCCCGGCCATGCGCGCCGGGGGGCTAGCCATCGCCGTGAAAAATGCCCGCGCCGAAGTCAAAAAAGAGGCACACTACATCACGCTCCATGCCGGCGGCGACGGTGCCCTACGCGACGCCGTGGAGTTCATTCTGAAAGCCCAAAGCAAGTGGAAGAAGGTCGTGGACGCCTACCTAAGCGAGCGCAGCCCCACGGTCCAATAAACTTGAAACTCACTGTTAAAGACGAATACGAAAGTAAATCCCGCAGAAGTTCGGGTCGTGGTTTTGGTTCTAGCTAGTAGCTCATGGCTAACATCTAGTAGCTAAAAAACCCACCGGACACTTGCTTGGGGCGTGCTCGGGTCAGCATCCGGTGGGCTACCGTTTCTCCTTACTCACCCTGTTGTTTTCAGGAGTATGTAGGGAAATTAAACACCCGAAGCGCTTCCCCGTTCGTCTAATTTTGTAAAGCTTTGTAAAACCCATTCCTTATAGGTCAGCGCAATTCTTCTTCGCGCTACATCAACGCATAGACATTGCCGTCGGCGCTCCCCACATACACCACATCTCCCGCCACCACCGGTGACGACAGAATCGAGCCCATGCTCATCACCCGCTCCACTCCGCTCACCATGTCGTCATAAAAATCGCTGTGGAACAGAGCCTCGCCATTCGGAGTGCCGTCCGGCTTCACGTACTCCGCGCTATGCTGCTTCGACGCATCGGTCTGATAACTCCACATAACCTTCATATCTCCCAGTCCGACGGCAGCAACTTTTCCTTGCGTGGAGCCGATATACAGGATGTCTCCCGCGAGCGCAGGTGAAGAATACAAATACCAGTGATTGAAGCTCAACGATCGGAGCACCTTGCCAGTCCTCGCGTCGACCTCGTAAAGCAGGCTCGAATCCGAGGTGGGAAAATACACTTTCCCTTCCCTCACCGCCGGAGATCCTACCACCCACGATCCGTTTGCGGAGAATGCCCACCTTTTCTCTCCGCTCGCCGCATCGAGCGCGTACAAATGTGAGTCCCGGCACCCGAAGTAGACTATCCCGTCCGCCACAGCCGCTGAAGATTGAATGCCCACCTGGTTATAGGTGTCGTGATCCTCGCCAGTCTTAAATTTCCATTTCTCTTGCCCGCTCGCGGCATCGATCGCATAAAAATAACTGTCCCAACTCCCGATGAACACCGTTCCATCCACAATCGCAGGCGACGCATGCACCACATCGCCCGTCTTAAATTTCCATTTCAAAGCGCCCGACGCCGCATCCAGCGCATAGACATTCCCGTCGCCGCTTCCAAAGTACACTGCCCCATTCCACACCGCCGGAGAGGAAAGATAACAGTCAAACGGATCGGGCATCGTCTCGGCCGCGGGCTGCGTGCCGTGCAGGTGCTTTCCCGCAAATCGCCGCTCTCCTCCCGTCTGAAATTTCCACTTCACCGCTCCGCTGGCCGCGTCCAGTGCATAAGCATTCCCGTCGTATGCCGTGAAGTAAACCACGCCGCCCGCGATTGCCGGAGTCGACGCCACCCGGCTCTTGACTTCAAACTTCCACCGCTGCGCGCCCGATTGGGCCTCAAGGGCATAGAAATTTCCATCGTCGCTTCCGACGTACACCAAACCACCCGACAATCCCGGCGATCCAATCACCATCCCACGCGTGTGAAATTGCCATTTCACGCCATTGAATTTCGGCACTCCGGAGGACGCGTACACGCCCGTGTGCTGCAGGTTGCCGCGAAACATCGATACATCCTGAGCAGATGCACTCGCGCAAATGACTAATAAACTCAGGCACACAAGTCTTCTGTACATGAATTCGCCCCTGGGTTGGACGCCTCGAAATGAAAAATGTGAGGGTAAGAATCAGGTCCGCAATTGTTTTGCTCGAATTTCAGTTCAATGGAGACATTCCCGGCTCACGCGAGAATACCTGACTTTACAATGCGGCAGGCTCGTGAGCTCTAGTCCCGGTTCGAGACTACTCTGGCAAGGCTGGCGTTTTCGACGCCATCAATTCCGAAAACCGCTTGTCTTTCCTAAGCTGCGCAAATTCCGCGTCCTTGTAAACGTTCTTCAGATCCTTGTAGCCTTCCTCCATCGCCTTTCGCAAATACTCCAGCGAGCGATCAGAGAAGCCCATCTTCGCGTACAACTTCGCAACGGTGTAATCATAGTGGGCCCGGTCCCCGGGACTGGGCAATTGCGCCTGGACGCCGGCGCGGGATGTCCGCTCGAAGACGTCCGGATCGAGTTCCACCGCCTTTTGATACGCCAGTACCGCGGATTCAAATTGTTTCTTCGAGAACAACGCCGCTCCCAGGTTGCTGTAGAACGAAGCCGCGCCGTCATCGATCGCGATGGCTTTGCGGTACTGCTTCACGGCCGCGCCGTATTTCCTCTGCTCGTAATGGACGACCCCAAGATTGTTATAAGCATCGGCAAACTTGCGATCCGCTTTGATCGATTGCTCAAACGACTTCTTGGCCTCGCGGTAACGCTGCATCATCAATTCTGTGATCCCGATCTTATTCAGCAATGCCGCCGAATGCGGAGACTTCGCCAGCGCCGCGCGATAATAATCCATCGCGTCCAGATAGAGTTTCTGCGTGCGCAATTGGTCCCCTCGCGCATCCAGGTCAGCCACGCTCGCGTCCGGAGCGGGCGGATCGATGGTACGAAGCAGCGGTGGTTTCACTTGCACTTGTTCCGAATGTGAAACCTGCGCCCCACTGGCGCTCGCCAAGGCCAACAGGCAGACCACGGAAGGAACTACCAACATCTTCGGGAAGAGAGTCACAGGCCACCCCCCAACTTCTGCGCCTATTCTGGCACATTTTTGACTGTCCGGCCACGATTTTGAAGCGCCGGGGGATGCCCAATTCACAGCCGGTAGTTAGCCCCGGATGCTCTGCTGCCCGAGTCCCGCTAATCGTGCTTGCAGCTGAGAACTGACAACTGAGAACTGAAACCTATCTCAATGCGGCGGATCCTGCTGTGGTTCCGCAGGCTTGGCAGGCGGCGTCGAACTCTTTTTGTCGTCCTTGAAAATGCCCGCGATCTTGCCGAAGAATCCTTTTTTCTTGTTGGGATCCTGCTGCTGCGCATTGGAATCCTGTTGATTCGCGGCCTGCGACTGCGGCATGACAGGCTTCTCCCCGCCCCCAAACAGCCGCGAGAAGAATCCTTTCATCCCAGCCTGTTCGTCGCAGGTATCATGAGGCTCCGTGCCGGCAACAAAGGCGGAAGTGTAGTCATCCGGGCACGACGCTGTGGCCAGCCGGTTGGTCGCTTTATCGAGTTGAACATCCACTACGCCGCTAGGCTGCATAAAAGGCTTCATCGCCGCATACTCTGGCAGCGTGGCCGCCTTCTTCATGAACTCCGTCCAAACCGGAGCTGCGGTTTGCGCTCCGCTCAGCCGCAGATCGCTGTAATCGTCGTATCCCACCCACACTATGCACAACAGATTCGACGTATACCCGGCAAACCACCCGTCATGCGAACTGCCGGTCTTGCCCGCCGCGGGCGGTGTGAACCCACGCAATCGCACGGCCGTATAGCCCAACCCGTTGTTGATCACGCCTTCCATCATGTTGGTCATGACATAGGCGATCCGCGGATCCAGCACAGTCTTTTGATCTGTGTTGTAGTTGGCGATGACATCGCCTTTCGCATTCCGCACCGAGCGCAGCAAAATGGGCGACAGCCGCACTCCGCCATTCGCAAATACCGTGTACGCGCCCGCCATTTCCAGCGGCGACGCGTCGTACGATCCCAGCGCCATTGCCGGAGTCGCTTTCACCGACGTGATCCCCGCAGACTTCGCCAGATCGGCCACTTTGTCGTATCCCACTTCTTCCGCAACCTTGACCGTGGCGTTGTTCAGCGACATGGCGAGCGCATACCGCAGCGTCACGTCGCCCTTATATTCCTCTTTGTAGTTGCGCGGCTCGTAAATCTGATCTCCGTAAACAAAGCTGGAAGGGGCATCGGTCACCGTCGATGCCGGCGTAATCACCTGCGGCGATCCGTCAATAGCCGTATTCATCGCGGCCGCATACACGAATGGCTTGAAAATTGATCCCGTCGGACGCTTGGCCACCGAATGATTCAATTGGCTCCACGCGTAATTGCGTCCCCCTACCAGGGCGAGCACCGCCCCCGTATGCGGATCCAGCGCCACGAGCGCGACTTGCGCCTGCGGGCCTTCCAGAACCTTGGTCTCGTATTTCTTGCCCACCTTGATCCGCTTGGTTCGTAGCTTTTTTACTTGCTCGTCCACCAGCTTGATGCCGCTCTCCACCGCCTGCGCCGCAGCCTTCTGCAGGTCCGGATCCAGCGTCGTGTAAATCCGGTAAGAACTGTCATTCAACTCGTTTTCGCTGTATTTCCCGATGAGCGTGTCCCGCACCATGTCCACGAAATACGGAGCATCGCTGGCCTCCACGTTGGGAGCGGCAAGTTTCAAAGGAGTCGCCTTCGCTTTATCGGCCTGTTCGCGCGTGATGGCGTGCGTATCCACCATTGTCTCCAGCACGAGATTGCGCCGATCCATTGCGCGTTCCGGATGCCGGTAGGGAGACAAATAGCTGGGCCGCTGAATCAATCCCGCCAGCAATGCCGCCTCGGGCAAGGTAATATCCTTCAGATCCTTACCGAAATACGCCTTGGATGCCTCGGCGAATCCGCTGATCGCGAATGACCCGCGCTGCCCCAGGTCCACCCAGTTCGCGTAGAACTCGAAAATCTGCTGCTTCGAAAATTTCTGCTCCAACTCCTCCGCGATCAGCATCTCGGTCACCTTGCGCTTGATCGACTTCTCCGGAGTTAGAAAGAATCCGCGCGCCAACTGCTGCGTAATCGTCGACCCGCCCTGCGCCCGTCGCTGCCTCAGCAGATCTTCCCAGACCGCTTCAAAGGTACGGACAAAATTCACTCCGCTGTGCTCGAAGAACCGCCGGTCTTCGATGGCCAGCACCGCTTGCACCATGACGGGAGGGATATCGTTGTACTTGATCACCTGCCGCTTGGAGCGCTGTTCCGCGTCGAAAAGGGCTGTGACCAACTGCGGCTCGAGTTCATAGGCCGACAGTTCATTGCCCTTGCTGGTGATCCGCGAAATTTGGCCGTCCTCTATCTCAATCCGCGCTGGCTCAGGCGAGTGATAGGACTCGTCCCCCGGCGTGATATCGATCCCGCCCTTCACCATCTCAAAGCTTCCCAGCTTCGACGCGCCTTCCTGATCCGAATAGCCGGCACGTCGCAGTTCCGCCGCAATCTCCTTGGCCGTGACCTTCTC
>DASVAE010000092.1:0-54828 GCA_036376495.1 Candidatus Sulfotelmatobacter sp.
GGAGGAAGTGCCGAATTGGGAATCCAGGGAGTGGTTGGGGCGGGCGATTGCTTGCGTTGCGTCTCGGAGTGTTTGGGACCTTGGGGATGCATAATCCCAAAGTTCCACATCCAGATTTCTCAGTACAGGTTGTACGTCACAATTTGAAAATATTTGCTGTGGAAAACTATACCGGACTTTGCAGTCTCCAGGACAAGCAGCGAAATGTGGCAGCAATTTGCGGAGACAGAGTTTTGACAAGTGAAAGTCGAAACTTTTCATGTCGGCGCCGCTCTCACTAGCGACGTACATGCGATTGGACAGCGCTTCGGTTTGAGCTGATCAGTTTTCATGGCACGTACATTTAGTGATGAGAGGAGTTCAGGGATGTTAAGAGTAAGTCGCAGTCTACTGATGATGGCTCTCGCAACCAGCGCTTTTTACCCCATGCAGAGCCGGGCTCAGTTCGAACGTTCCAATCCAGCGGGCGCAGTATTTGTCATGAACAACTCCGCCCAGCGTAACGAAATTATTTCTTTTACGCGAGCCGCAGATGGGTCACTTCAACGAGCCGGAAGCTTCGCAACCGGTGGGCGTGGCACGGGCGGTACCACTGACCCCCTGGAATCGCAGGGATCACTCACCTTAAGCCAAGACCACTCGCTGCTCTTTGCAGTGAACGGGGGTAGCGGAGACCTTTCAGTATTCCAGGTTCATGGTTCCCGCCTTATCCTAGTGGATAGAAAGTTCACAGCCGGTGCCGAACCAAATGCAGTGGCGCAGCATGGCTCGCTGGTTTATGTCCTGAATGTGGGGGGCAGCAGCAACGTCGTGGGCTTTACGCTGAGTCCTGGAGGGCAGATTCGGCAAATCTCAAAATCGATTCGATTCCTTACTACGAACAACTCGGAAGGGGCTTCGCTGGCGTTCAGTCCTGATGGTCGATTCCTGCTCGCGACTGAGCGTGCAACCAACAACCTTGATGTGTTCGAGGTCCGGCCTGACGGCACACTAGGGCCCATTCACGTAAATCCCGATGCACAACCGGGCGCGTTCGCACTGGCATTCGCTCCCAATGGCGCAGTATTGGTTTCTGAGACGGGACCCGGCGGTGGCAATAATGCTTCCACAATCTCTTCTTACGCGGTGCAAGTGGATGGAACACTGTCGGCCATTAGTGCAGGGGTACCGACCTTAGGGAACGCGAACTGTTGGAACGCTGTGGCTCCGAATGGACGATGGGTTTACGTCTCGAACGCAGGCTCATCGACAATAGCCGGATTTTCCATTGCTGCCTCCGGCGCATTAACGCCCATCGGCGCGACCGTTATCGGTATCAATCCAACTGGGAGCGGAAACCTTGATATCGCCGTCACTGCCGATAGCAAGTTCCTGTACTCGCTCAATTCTGGAAACGGCACGATCGGCATCTTCGCTATTCAGGAAGATGGGTCCCTGCTCAACGTCGGCGAACCGAATGTGCTCGTCGCAAAGGCGGGCTTTAACGGTATCGCTGCATTCTAAATTGCCGTTGTGAGTTGCGGTGAAGCATAGCCGCAACTCACAGTTTTTCGACGCACGGATTCGCTAGTTCGGGTTCTGATCACGTTACTCGAGGTGAGTTGAGGGAGAACTGAACATGGTTGTTCATTCGGAAAAACACTTACACCACTCGCAACCATTGAAATTGACCGACTTCGCGATGCTGCCGTTGCGACTAGTGGTGGGATACGGGTTCATGGCGCACGGGTACGCCAAGCTGGCGAAGGGTCCAGAACATTTCATCAGCATTCTTGCTGTGCTCGGCGTTCCCGCGCCCGGGTTGATGGGTTGGCTGACGATCGGGACGGAGCTTATCGGCGGCCTCGCTCTGCTGCTGGGTATTTTTGTCATAGTTGCTAGCATCCCTTTAACGGCGATCCTGCTGGTGGCCGCCCTCACTGTTCACCTTCCATACGGGTTCAGTTCGATCAAACTTCAAGCGGTAACCACAGCTGGAGCTCAATTTGGCAAGCCTGGATATGAACTAGATCTGCTTTATCTGGCATGCCTGCTAACCCTGGCGTTGGGCGGCTCGGGGCCGCTCGCGCTCGGTCCCATATTGTCTGGGAAAAAACACCTGGAGGCATCGACGGGCCGTGTGACCACAGAGTGGATTTGCGACGCGCCGAAGCTGACCACCCTGCCAGAGTCTCTCTCCGATTTGCACTCACGTAGAACGGCGGATGACGGGCTCTAAAGACGCGTGGAGATCCAATGCTAATCCCGATCCAAGACTTATTTGAAGCGCACCTCCAAGTTTCAAACCTCGAGCGATCGCTTGCTTTCTATACTGAGGTCTTGGGACTTCCACTAGCCTCGAAGTTTCCCGAGCGGGGAGTTGCTTTCGTTTGGACAGCCCATCCCGGGAACGCGATGCTGGGACTGTGGGATGTTGGAGCTGTACCTCAACGACTTGCGCTGCATGTGGCGTTTAGAGTGGAAATTAAAGATCTCTTGAACGCAGCCTCAGCCTTGCGAAGTGCAGGGATTCAATCACTGGATTTTAGCGGCGACCCAACAGAGGAACCTGTGGTTCTCGCGTGGATGCCCGCGGTCTCGATTTATTTCCGCGACCCCGATAACAATCTTCTTGAGTTCATCGCAGCATTGCCGGGCCCGCCCCGACCCGAACGTGGCGTCCTCTCTTGGAGTGCTTGGCTGGCTCTTGCAGGATCGGATTCTTGTAAAGCATCGAGCAGCAATCGCGATACTCAAGCCGTAGACGATGCCATTTCCGCAGTAGGAATTACGATCCGTCCGGCAGTTTCAGAGGATGCTGCCGGAATCGCTCGCACATTTCTGGAAAGTGCTGAGTTTCACGCCAGCCTGGATCCTGAACGCTATTTGGCACCCGATATAGAGACTATATCGGCACGGTATCGCGAAGGGCGGCAGCATCCGAAGGGGCCTGGAGCCGGCATTAGCGTGACCCTTGTCGCGGAAACGACTGGGGAAATCGTGGGATTTATAGACGCCCGACTGGAACAGTCGCCGGACCCAATGCACCGAGAAATCATCTACTGCCACATGGCGGAGTTCGCGGTACGCTCCAAGTATCAAAGGCAAGGAATTGGCGGACGGCTACTTCGAGCGGCTGAAGAGTGGGGGCGCAGGCAGGGGGCGCAGTTTGCATCTCTGGAATACCACACTGGGAATGCTCGCGCGAGCTCGTTTTATCAGCAGCATATGGATTATCGGCCAGCGTCCATTACGGGGATAAGGCGCCTCTGATAGGTGCTGAGCTATGCAGGTACTTTGCCTCAAAACCTTGGACAGCCGATGGCGGCTGTCCCTACATGGGTGTAGGGGGTCCAGCCCTTTTCTTTTGCGGCGGCGTGGGCTTCGGCGGTGGGAAAGCCGTAGTAGTTCGCGATGGTTTCGTCTCGGTCTTTGGCGAATTACCCGCCGTTGCAAAGAGCGCAAGGACGGGGCACCCATAGTGGGGGCAGAGGCATAGGACACGTAATTCGGAGCAAGCTAATGTTCGTACTGGATCGCTTCGGGCAGTCCCAGCTTGGCCAATAGCTCTTGAAAACGACGGTCGGCTCGCAAGCTATCGAGATCGGGGTCAGTAGCCATAGCCTCGAGTTGGCCATCATGGGTAAGATACGCCATGGTCAAAAATTCGATGGCCCGGTCGCGGTTTCCCAAGGCGGCGTGAATACAAGCAATTTGATATGGCTCGATAATTTCGTGTGATTGGCTTTCCAACCTAGTCACAATCTCTTGAGCACGGAGGTGCTCCCCCGCGACGGCATAAGAATGGGCCAAGGTGGCGCTCTTGAAAACGTCGGACGGGCCGCCTTGCAGGCTAAGCGCCTTCTTACGCTCAGCGATCGCCTCCTTATACTTTCCAAGATATTCGTAATTCCCGCCCAGACAAATATGTGCTGGAGCGAAGGCTGGATCCAGCTCTAGTACTTTGCCGCATGCCGCGGCGCTACCTTCGAAGCGATGTGCATTCCAAAGTATCTCGCCCAGATTTGTGCGAATGTTAAGCGAAACGGGATCCAGTTGCTGTGCGAGAAGCATTTGACGGAGCGACTCGTCGTGTCGCCCCATTACGGTCAGGTAATGTGCATATAGTTGGTGGGCCCGAGCCGAGTTCGGGTTCAAGCGTATCGCGGTCTCGTACTGGAAACCAGCTTCTTGCCACTTCCACTCTTGTTGGTTGAGCAGTCCTAGTGCCGTGTGGCCATCCGCTAGTTCATTATCCAGAGAGACGGCCTTCATGGCGGCAGCTTTGGCGCCCGGCACGGCCGCGATGGTCTGTCTTCCTCCGTACCTTGCCGACATGATGTATGAGTCGGCCAATTGCGCCCAGGCTTGTGCAAAATTCGGATCTTTGGCGACCGCCGCTTGGCAACTCTCAACGCTACGCTGCAAATCCACAGCGGTTCTGCGTGCCCAGAAATACCGGCATTTCAGGTACTCGTCATACGCTCCCGGGTCTACTCGAGTCACGGCATTCAAATTTGACCGCGCAACGTCCGAAGTGTTCAGGGAGACGGCTTGGGTGATTGCTCTCGCGACCTGTCTCTGTAATGCGAGTACGTCTTCCGTATTACCCTCAAACTCCTCTGCCCAGACATGCCGATCGGATCGCGCGTCAATTAACTGTGCGGTTATCCGCACTTTGTCGCCGGATCGTGCCACCGAGCCTTCCACGATTGCGTCCACTTGTAACGCACGGGCGATCTCAGGCAGGGTTTTGCGGATTTGTTTGTACTGCATCACGGAAGTCCGGGAGATGACTCGCAGTGACTTGATTTGCGCCAGATGGGTGATTAGCTCGTCAGTCATTCCATCGGCGAAGTACTCCTGTGAGGGATCTCCGGAGAGATTCTCCAGCGGGAGGACCGCAATCGCCCCTATTTGCGCCGGTTCGGGCGTGCGATGTTTGTAGCGGTACCATCCGCTGGCAAGTGCAACGACCACGGCGATGGTTCCTGCCGCAATTAACGTGCGCGAGCCGAGCAGTTGGGCTCGGAAGGCGCTGCGAACTGATGCCGAAATAGGTACGAGGGCCGGAGGAGAGGCAATCGCTGCCAATACTTGTGCGGAGGCGGTAGTGGGCGGCGCTAAAACTGTCACCGCAGGCACAAAGCGGTACCCTTTGCCCACCACCGTCTGGATGTATTTGGGATTGTCGGCTGTATCCCGCAGGCACATTCGAATTTTACGAATGGCGGTATTGATCCCCTGCTCGGCATCGAGATACACACCCTTGCCCCAAAGCCGCTCAATGACCTCTTCGCGGGTTACGAGCTCTCCCTGCCTTGACGCAAGAAGGACGAGCAACTCCATCGGCAGCCGCTCCAGGCGCAATAAACCACCATTGCGCCGAAGCTCATACCGACCAAGGTCAAGTTCCGTATCGTTGAAGCGAAGGATCGCGCCCGGCATGCAGGCACCCACAGTCGCGCGGTATTTTACACCACTTCAAGTCTCTCAATTTCAAGATGTTGTAGGTCTATCCAATGTTGATGCGAAATTGATGCGGACTTCATTGACGGCGGTCTCAGCGCCAGTCAGCAATGATCGTGCGCGGCAAAATCCCCCGGCAACGCCGCCATGGGAGAAGACAACAATGGTACTGCGCAGGTTCTCATCATTAGCTGTGACCGCAGCGCTCACCCTCACAACCGTATTAGCCATTGCTCAAGATAGCGACGATGTCCGACATATCAGGTTTACGGAAGACGTAGTGGCGTTGGAGTACGTGGGTAATGTCAACAACAGCGGAGCCAACTCCAGCCAGTTTGGCTACTTCAGTTTCGTGACTCAACTACCTGCGTTCAACGGCACTCCTGAAGACGCAGCACATGCCAACTTCACTTTTTTTTCGGAAGCCATTACACAACGAGTAACGACGAACGGCACCTTACGCATTGTAGACCGAACGGGCACCACGACCGTTTATTTGGCTACGTCATCCCCCAGCTTTGCGGATCCGGACACCTTTCGCAGCGGGACACCCATCCAAGTCTCGACGATGCAGCAACAGGTAATTCTGGACACGACGACAGGCGATTTCAGTGTCGTGAACATCAACACGGTCACGAATACATTAACGTTCTCGCTCTTGGGGCAGGCCTATCAGCTGGGGAAGGTGGGTGATCGTTTCCGCACCCTTCTTCGAGGAAAAACGAACGCGGCTCCCCCTCCCGGATTCTTCATGGCCGGTTACGCCGTGGGAGTGGGCAAAGACTGATATTCCCGTCGGTGCACGGGGGGCCAAACTCTTGCCTGTTGCCCTGCACGCCAGCCAAAAGGCTTTAGCCTAAGCCATTGCCTGACCGACTCCGTGTTTCCTCCGGCTAAGGCTCGATCGATTTCGGTGCCGATGAAGCGATGAAGTGCAGGCAGCCCTGGTCTTATAGCAGACTGGTTTGACGTGCATTCGTGGAAATTGTTGTCCGCGCGAACGGCCCACCCTCCCGGGAAGGACGCGGGAAGGGTGGGGCCACCCCAATTGGGAATTCCATGGGAGGGAGTGGGGCCCCTTCGCTCCGCTGGGCCAGCCACTGGCGGGTGTCCCTACATAAACCTCTGCTTTCCGTTCCATTTCTTATCCGTCCATACTGCTAGCCATGAATGACTTGAAATTCGCCTTCCGCCAGTTTCAGAAGTCTCCTGGGTTCGCGGCCACGGTTATTCTCACCATCTCGCTGGGGATTGGGGCGAATACGGCGATCTTCACCCTGGTGCACGCCGTTTTGATGAAGTCTCTGCCGGTCGCCAACCCGGCTACCCTTTACCGCATTGGCGACCGGGACGACTGCTGCGTCAATGGTGGATATCTAAACGACGACGGCGATTTCGATCTGTTCTCGTACGATCTGTACCGGGAACTGCAGAATTCGACTCCCGAGTTCGAGCAACTGGCGGCGTTCCAGTCGGGGCAGAACATGATGAACGTGCGGGTGGGAAGCGCTGCGGCGAAATCGGAGCGCACTGAATATGTATCCGGCAATTACTTCTCGACGTTCGGAATCGGGGCATATGCCGGGCGGATGATTGTGCCTTCGGATGATGTTCCCGGTGCAGCGCCGGTTGCGGTGCTCAGCTATGCCGGCTGGCAGGCAAATCATGGGGGCGATCACAACGTAGTCGGTTCCACGTTCTTCATTCAGAGTCATCCGGTCACCATAGTGGGCATCGCGCCTCCGGGGTTCTTTGGAGACCGCATCAACCCGAATCCTCCGGCCTTCTGGATTCCACTCAATGCCGAACCGGTGCTGGAGGGGGAAACCAGCCTTCTAAGGCAGGCTGGTTCTAACTGGCTGTACGCGCTGGGGCGTTTGAAGCCAGGCATTGTTCCCGGCGGTTTGCAAGCCAAGATCTCGACCACCTTGCGGCACTGGTTAGCGACCCAGCCTGCATACACGACCAAGGGCGCCGACAAGGAGATTCCGAAACAGCACGTGGTGTTAAGTCCGGGAGGGGCGGGCATCAGGAATCTGCAGCAACAGACAGGAGACGGCCTTCGCCTCCTGACCTGGATTTCCGCGCTGGTGTTGCTGGTGGCGTGCGCGAACATCGCCAATCTTCTGCTGGCGAGGGGCACAGCGCGCCAGGCGGAAACCTCGATACGGACCGCCTTGGGCGCGTCGCGATCTGTTCTGATCCGCCAACTGCTGACGGAAAGCGTGCTCCTGGCGGCTGCCGGAGGTTTGATCGGAATCGCCGTGGCGTATGCTGGCGCGCGCATGATTCTCAGCCTGGCATTTCCCGACGCCACGCAGATGCCGATTCATGCCAGTCCATCCCCGATCGTGCTCGGCTTTGCCTTCCTGCTCTCGCTGGCTACGGGAATGATTTTTGGCATTGTGCCGGCGTGGGTCACTTCCCACTCCGATCCTGCCGAGGCTCTGCGGGGAATCAACCGCTCGACTGGAGATCGAGCCCTGCTCCCGCAAAAGAGTTTGATCGTGCTGCAGGCGACGTTGTCGCTGGTTCTGCTGGTGGGCGCGGGCCTGATGACCAAGACGTTGCGCAATCTGGAGCATCAGAACTTCGGGATTACGACGACCAACCGCTACGTCATCCATATTGACCCCATGGGGGCTGGATACAAGATCGATACCGTGGGCGCGTTCAACCAGCGACTGGAGCAGGAGTTCTCCGCGCTGCCTGGAGTCAAGAGCGTGGGCATCGCGCTGTACAGTGCGCTCGAGGGGAACAACTGGGGGGAAGGAATCTACGTGGAGGGTCGTCCGGCGCCCGGACCGGAAGAGCACAATGGCTCTTCGTGGGATCGGGTCAGTCCCCATTTCTTCGAAACCATTGGGCAAGCGGTGATTCGCGGCCGCGGCTTCAGCGAGCAGGATACGGCCACTTCCCGCATGGTTGCGGTTGTAAATCAGGCGTTCGTGAAGAAGTTTTTCCCTAAAGAGGATCCGATTGGGCGGCACTTCGGAACTTTTGATCAGAAATATGCGGGGGATTATGAAATTGTGGGCATTGTCGCGGACGCCAAGTACAACAATCCGCGCGAGGAGTATCGCCCCATGTACTTTCGCCCTCTCACCCAGTACAACCGGGGGTTCAAAGAGTCGCAGATGGCAATTGCGGAGGGCCGGTCGCTTTTCCCCAATTCCATTACTGTGCAATTCCAGGGTGATGAGGCGGGGTTGGAGTCGCTGGCGCGGCGTACGCTGGCCAATATCAATCCTGACTTGACCCTGGTCGAGTTTAAGTCGCTGGATTATCAGGTGGCCGACAATTTCAACCAGGAACGGCTGATCACGCGCCTGACCGGGCTTTTCGGGCTGCTCGCGCTCATTTTGGCGTCGGTGGGTTTGTACGGCATTACTGCGTATTCGGTGGCACGCCGCACCAGCGAGATCGGGCTGCGGATGGCGTTGGGAGCGAATCGGGGCAACGTGCTGGTGCTGGTGCTGCGAAGGGCGCTGCTGCTGGTCGGTTTGGGACTGGCGATCGGCGTCCCGGTCGCCCTGATTGCTGGACGCCTGATGCGCAGCCAACTCTATGGGGTCCGCACGTACGATCCGCTTACCTTGGTCGTTGCGGTGCTGGTGCTTTCGTTTTTTGCGGCCCTGGCGGGCTTCATCCCGGCGCGACGGGCGGCTAGAATCGAGCCCATGACAGCGTTGCGGATCGAGTAGTCCACTACGAGCGGCATTGCCGAAATTGGCAAAGCTCCTGTAAAATCGAAGTTTGGCCTACAAGATCTGAATTATCCGGGAGCAGCAGTCCAATGGCACAACAATGTGAAATCTGCGGCAAGAAGCCGCAAGCGGGAAACCGCATCAGCCACGCCCATAATGTCACTAAGCGGCGCTGGAACATCAATTTGCGTCCAGTGCACGCGAAAGTGAACGGCCAGGGGAAGCGCATCCGCGTCTGCGCGTCCTGCCTGCGGAGCGGCAAAGTGGTTAAGGCCTAAATTCCTTCACCTCACAGGACACAGGGTTTACAGAGGATTCAAAATTCTCGGCACATGCCGCGCTACTTCACGGCGACGAGAGTCACATCGAAGATCAGCGTGGAGTTGGGCGGAATTTGCGGCGGGTGGCCGTCTTCGCCGTAAGCTAGATTTGGCGGGATTTTCAACTGGCGTTTGCCTCCAACTTTCATACCGGCAACCCCCTCATCCCATCCCTTGATGACCTCGCCCTGGCCTAGAGTGAAATCGAACGGGGCGCTTCCCACAGAGCTATCGAATTTCTTTCCCGAGGTTAGCCATCCGGTGTAATGCACTTTTACCTTGCTGCCGGGCATGGCTTCGGCGCCGGTGCCCGCTTTGATATCCCAGTACTGCAGTCCCGATGGCGTTTTTGTTCCTTTTCCAGTGACCTTTGTCGGCCCGGTGGCCCGATGGGCGGTCGTGGTGTGGGCGGGCTTCTTGGTTGCGGTCTGGGCAAAGAAGGGAAGAGAGCTAAAGGCGATGAGACCTACAATGATCCGCTTTTTCATTCGAAAGCTCCACGACGAGAATGCCGATGACGGCTACTCCAGTGCGATCACATCGATTTCCACCAGGACGTCTTTGGGCAAGCGCGCCACTTCGACCGTGGATCTTGCCGGCGGTGAACTGCTGAAGTACTTGCCGTAAACCTCGTTCATCGCGGTGAACTCGGACATGTTCTTGAGGAAGACGGTTGCGCGCACCACTTTCCCCAAGCCGCTGCCGGCAGCCTCAAGGATTTCAGAGAGGTTGCGCAGCACACGGTCGGTTTGGGTCGCGACTCCTCCTTGAATGACTTGCTGGGTGGCAGGATCAATGGCGACCTGGCCGGAAACGAAGACGAACCCGTTGGCTTTGATCGCCTGGGAGTAGGGGCCGATGGCTTGGGGAGCGTCTTTGGTGGAAATGACTTCGCGCATGAAAGAAGTTCTCGGGGTCTGTCAGGTCTCAGTTGTCAGGTCTCAGTTCTCAGTTCTCAGTTCTCAGTTCTCGGTTCTCGGTTCTCAGTTCTCAGTTGTCAGTTCTCAGTTCTCGGTTCTCAGTTCTCAGTTCTCGGTTCTCAGTTCTCGGTTCTCGGTTCTCGGGTTCAGGGGTTAGGGATTAGGGGTCAGGGGTTAGGAGTTAGTTTAAGGCAAAACATAGAGGGCACAGAGTATCACAGAGCGATTGTGGTTTTAACTGGGAATGAGAACTGCCAGCTGCCTCTAGATTTTTTGCAGGCGCTGCACTTCGTGGACTCCGGGAATCTTGCGCAGACCGGCGATTATGGTCTCCAGATGCTTGAGGTCGGAAATGTCCAGCACCACTTCGACGCTGGCTTGACTGTTCTCAGTGCGCGCGGCGATGTTGCGGATATTGCTTTTGGCGTCCCCAATTACGCCGGTGATGCTCTTCAACATGCCGAAGCGATCGTCGCAGAAAACAGTGAGCTTTACAGGATAAGCCGTTGGCGTGCTTTCATCCCGCGCCCATTCCACATCGATCTTGCGCTCCGGTTCATACAGCAGGTTAGTGACGTTGGGGCAATTGACGGAGTGCACCGCCACGCCCTTGCCGCGGGTGATGTATCCGACAATGCTTTCACCACGGATGGGATTACAGCAGCGGGCGCGGTAGACGAGCATATCGCCTTGACCGCGGACGGTGATGGCATTATTGCCGCCGAACACCCGTCGGACTGCGCTGGCGATGGAGCCGGAGGTGAGGCCTTCCGCCTCGATGTCTCCGGCGATGGAGGGCGTGGCCCCGGCCGGAAGCAAGCGAGCCAAGACCTGGCGGGCCGAATACTTGCCGTAGCCGATTCCCGCCATGAGATCATCGCCCCGGCCGAGGCCGTATCCCGAAGCGACTCTGGCCAGATCTTCGTCCTTGATTTCCTTCAGCGCAATGCGGTACTTGCGGGCTTCTTTCTCGATCAGCTTACGGCCGATTTCGATGGCCCTTTCGCGCTGGTGGACATTGAGCCAGTGCTTGATCTTGTTGCGCGATCGCGACGACCTGACCAGTCCCAGCCAATCGCGGCTGGGCTTGTGCCCGGGCTGCGTAAGAATTTCTACGATATCTCCGGAGTGCAGCTTGTGGCGCAGCGGAACCATGCGTCCATTGACTTTCGCGCCCACGCAGGTGTGTCCTACTTCGGTGTGAATGGTGTAGGCGAAATCGATGGGTGTGGCGTCGCGCGGAAGGACTACGACTTTTCCCTTCGGGGTGAAGGTATACACCTCCTCGGGATAGAGATCCACTTTGAGCGTGGACAGGAATTCGTTGGGATCGCTGACGTCGCGCTGCCACTCGACGACCTGCCGCAGCCAGGCCAGGCGCTGCTCGTCCTGCGCGGAAACTGGACCGTCCTTGTACTTCCAATGGGCCGCGATGCCGTCCTCGGCCATTTTGTGCATTTCTTCGGTGCGGATCTGAAATTCAAAAGGCGTGCCGTCTTCGGTGATCACCGAGGTGTGGAGGGATTGGTAAAAATTAGGCCGTGGCATGGCGATGAAATCTTTAATCCGCCCCGGCACCGGGCGCCAAAGATTGTGAATGATGCCGAGAACGGCATAGCAATCCTGCAGGGAACGGGTGATGACCCGCATGGCGCACAAGTCGTAAACCTGGTCGACCGAGATTCGCTGCTTCTGAAGTTTCTTGTGAATGCTGAACAGGCGCTTGATCCGGCTTTCCACTCGGGCCTGGATTCCTGCCTCTTTCAGCTTGTCGCTAATAATTTTCTGGGTCTTTTCGAGAAAAGCCTCTCCCTGTTTGCGCCGCGCATTGACTGATTTCTCGACCTGCTCGTATCCCAGGGGATCGAGGAAACGGAAGCCCAGGTCTTCCAGCTCTCCGCGGATCTTGCCCATCCCGAGCCGGTGGGCGATGGGTGCATAGATCTCAAGCGTCTCCTCGGCGATTTTGTGCTGCCGCTCAGGATCAAGATGCTCCAGAGTGCGCATGTTATGCAGGCGGTCCGCCAGCTTGATGAGGACGACGCGGATGTCATCGACCATCGCCAGCATCATCTTGCGGATGTTTTCAGCCTGCTGCTCTTCCCGAGTGGCAAATTCGATCTTGCTGATCTTGGTCACGCCCTCGACAATGTGGGCGACCTGCTCTCCGAACTCCTTGCGAATATCGAGGATGGTGACCGAGGTGTCCTCTACAGAGTCGTGCAGCAGACCAGCGGCGATGGCGACCGGGTCCATCTTCATCTCGGCCAATACCAGGGCGACTTCCAGGGGGTGAACGAGGTAGGGCTCTCCGGAGGCGCGGCTCTGGCCTTCGTGATGTTTTAGAGAAAAATCGTAGGCTTTCTTGACGATGGAGAGATCGTCCTGCGGACGGTTTTCCTGCATCCGCTTCATCAGATCGCGGAATTTGGTCAGGGTAAGGGCAGTGGTAGCGATCTGTTGGCGTAACGTCGCCATGCAGGATTATAGCCCTCGATATCTGGGAAGCCGGAAAGGATGCAGGGCCTGACTAGATTATAGCGGGTTCGATATCGGGAGCGACGCCTGCGCTTTCGCCGCCTGGACACCCAAGCGGCTGTCCCTGCAGGGGCACAGCAACGCGGTCTGCTAAAGTGTTGGGGCATGGTGAACCTTCGAATGGCGCGGGTTCTGGTGAGCGGGGCCTCCGGCCCCATTGGCAAGGCCTTGCTGCCAACACTGCGTGCCAATGGCGCTCACATTACGCGTCTGGTACGCAACAACGCCCCGCCAACCTACAGCGACGAAGAGACCATTCCCTGGCAACCGGAACAGCCACTCTCTGCGGACGTGCTCTCCGGCTTCGATGCCGTCATTCATCTGGCCGGCGAGACCATTGTGGGCCGCTGGACCGAGTCCAAGAAAACCAAGATCCACGACAGCCGCGTCATCGGGACTCGCAACCTTGCCCAGAGCTTAGCGCAGGCCAAACACCGGCCTCAGATCTTGCTCTGCAGCTCGGCGGTTGGTTACTACGGCAACCGAGGAGACGAGCCACTGACGGAAGAAAGCGCACCCGGTAGCGGGTTCCTGGCCGAGGTCTGCCAGGAATGGGAAGCGGCAACCCACCCGGCAGCGGAAGCAGGCATTCGAACGGTGGCCATCCGCACCGGTGTAGTGCTCAGCCGCGAAGGAGGAGCACTGGCAAAAATGCTGCCGGCCTTCAAAATGGGGGCGGGCGGGAAAATCGGCGACGGCCGCCAATGGATGAGTTGGATCGACGTGCAGGATCTCGTAGGGGCCATTCATCACATCCTGAAGAGCGATCTGCTCTATGGGCCGGTCAATATGGTGGCTCCCAGGCCCGTTACGAATGCAGAATTCACGCAGACCCTTGCCTCCGTTCTGTCCCGGCCTGCGGTATTTCCCATGCCTGCATTCGCAGTCAAGCTGCTTTTTGGTGAGATGGGAGAAACCGTTCTGCTGGGAAGCCAACGAGTGGAACCGACCCAGCTGGTATCGAGCGGATATCCATTCCGCTTTCGCGACTTACGGGCTTCTCTGCAAAATACTCTCAAAAGTTAGTAGCCCTTCACTTACAGATGTGATTTCAGTCACAGCCCGGGATCCGATGGCATGTGACACTGCGGGGTAATGCGGATCAGGCATACACTCGCGGCCGCGCTGTTTCTGGCTATATCGACATGCTGGAGTGCGCCCTTGTCGTTTGCAGGTAGCAGTTCCTATTCCCGAACTGCCGGTCCGGGGCCGGATGCGCGAAATCATTCCTGTTGCCCGGGCCTGCACTCGAAGGCGCCCGCACTTCAGTTTGTGCTTGTGAGCGGTGTTCCCATGGCCCCATGCGGGGACCGGCATCCCTGCTGCGCGCAGAGAGGCCCCGAGAACGTTCCTGAAGTGACAGCATCCACGCAGCTAAAACCGACGCATGCCCCCGATTCATTCACGCGCACAGGGGATCAGAATCTCAGCCCCAGGCTAGATCTGGGCAGGACAGCCTCTGTTCCGGATATCTCTCCTCCTTCCCTGTGGAGCACCGTGCTTCGCATCTGAGTTCTCGCCGCCATCGGCGTAAACCATTCCTTGCAGGCGCAGTCCGACAGGTCTGCGGTACATTTCGCGGGCGGAAGCCCGCAGAACCGAATTCATCCAGGAGATTTTAAAATTATGAAACACACTTTGTTAGCTCTCATCCTCGCGCTCACCGCAGTTTCGTGGGCACAAGACGCCCCTCCAGCACCTTCTACTGATCAGCAGACAAGTACGGAGAAACAAAAATGTGCTTGCTGCGACAAGATGGCCTCGTCCGACTCGAAAGACATGAAGATGTGCGCGCGCCACGGCAAGCAAGCGAAGGGCGGCAAAGGTTCCTGCTGCGCTGGAGAGAAGGCGATGTCTTGCTGCAGTAAGGACGGCAAATCGTGCATGAAAGACGACAAGGCGGCGGCTTGCTGCAAAAGCTGCGGCAAGGACAAGACTGCCACATCGTGCTGCGGTAAGGATTGCGGGGGAAGCTGCTGCTCAAAAAAGGTGGAAGCGGCTATGAATTGCTGCCATCACGCGAGCCACAGCTAGCGAGTGTAAGCGAGCAAGGGGGCCAGGGCCTTTTCTTTCATCCGAGGCATTGGGCTCCCCGTTGCGCGCATCGCGCGCAACCGCGGACGAGGCGTCCGCGGCTACATAAACTTCATTTCACTGCTGGTTGGGGCGGTTCATTTCTTCCTGCAGTTTCTGGAGGAGTTGGGCTCGCTGCTCGGTGGTTAGTTCGCGCTGCAGTTCCTCGAGCGCGAGGGCGACGATGTGGTAATGGTGTGCGCCAGAAAATCTGGGATCGGAAGTTATGTTCAACCAGAGTTGGTGCATGAGTTCCAGATCTTGCGCGCGCAGCCGGGGAGTATGCGGACCCAAGGCATATTCCCGGATGGAACCGTCAGGAGCGCAGACCTCCAGCATGAGGCGGGGACGAGGCTCGGCCAGGCGCTCCCACGCGTCACCCGTGAGTTTTGCCTGTTCATCGGCGCTCAGCTTGTTGGAAAGGCCGCACACAACGCGGCTGGAATCCAGACGCTGGGCCGTTACCATAATGGCTTCAAATACGTCGGTAGCCGGAACCACCAGCAAAGAAATCGGTTTGCCCTCTTTCTCGGCCACTGCTACCGCCGCGGTGAACAGTTCCTGCTCGTAATGATCGAAGACCTGGCTGGCTTCAAAGACCGTGCTGCCGCTGAAACTGTGTTCGCGGTGATACAGTCTCGCACTCATGACCACCACATCCTGCTTCGCGGTATTGGTATGGCTCAGGATGTGGCGAAGGTAATACAAATTTCGGGGATCGCGCACGGCGACCAGCACATTACCCGGCCTGACGCCCATTGCGCCACTGCCGAGTTCCTGATTCCCGTAAACGCGAAACTGGTCGAGGTTCTCGGGCCTGCCCTTGCGTTCATGGACCACGCGGCGTTCGGAGTAGCTAAAGATGACGAAAAATAAAGCGCTAAAGGCAACACCGCCGATCGTCGCCTGCTTCTTGGTCAACAGATTCACGACGGCGGTGGTGAACAGTACGGCGGAAACGAGGATCACGCCCAGCGGAATCTCGCGCTCCCAGAGATGAATGTTGCCGGGGACTTTCCATTGCCGCCCTCCCGGCTCTTTGTACCTGAGCACCAGGACGGCCAGCGACATCATGGCAAAGCTCCAGATCACGCCAAAAGCGTAGAGTCCGGCGAGGGTAAATACGTTGCCGCGCGTCGCAATGATCGTGACCAACTGCAAGCCGACGATGAGATTGATAATGCGGTAACTGGTCCCGAACCGAGGATGCGGTTTCTGGAATGCGGCGGTGAGAACCCCGTCTTCCGCGACACGGTTGAGCACACCGTTGGCCCCAACGATCGAGGTATTCTGCGCACCCGACAGAATAAGGACCCCGACCAGCACCACAAATCCATGAAAGAGGAGCTTGATCCATTCCGGGCCGACCAGATACATCGCAATGCCGCCGATCAGGTTCCCGAAATATTCGGGACGCACCTTATCAGGCACGATCATCACGGCAAAAAATGAGACCAGGGAGGTGAACAGAAGGCTATAGATGAAGATCACTAAGCCGGTCTTCTCGAGGTTCTTCAGCTTGGGGTGCGCGATTTCCCGGTTGACCTGGGCCAGAGTCTCCTCGCCGCTCATGGCCAGGACGGAGTGGCCAAACCCTACGAATACGATGATGAAGGTCAGAAAGGCCGATCCCGTCGCGAGATGCGGAATCGAGGTATTCGCCAGCCATCCCAACGATTCGCCGTTGAGCGGAACCAAGCCGGGCCGGAACGGACTGGGAGGAATCTGAATGGGTACGCGCAATACCGTGACAGTGCACCAGACGATTAAGACCACCACCATCGCGGTGGTGATGATCATAATCTGCACCGCTTTCTGACTGGATTCGTGAATGCCCTGGGTGTTTTTCCACCAGAAATAAATCGCCACCAGTGCGCCGAAGGTGGCAGCGAAGGCGTTATCGGGGAAATGCGGCAGAGGATGTCCGGCGTACTGCCCAACGTCCTTGATGAAACCGGCGAGATATTGACCTGCAACGACTGCACTGATGGGACCGGTCAGCACGTAATCGAAGAGAAGCGCCGAAACGGAGAACTTCGCCAGAGTTCCCCCCATCGCTTCCTTAACGACCTTGTAGACCCCGCCTCGAGTAAACATGCTGCTGGACTCGATGTAGAGAGCCCGAACCGCGTAGCTGAACAGCATAACCGCGAGGATGAACCAGGGGGCGCTCTTGCCAATGACCTTTTCGGCGTCGCCGCCCGCATAATAGGCAGAAGAAGCGAGATCGGAGAGAACAATCGCAGCAGCACGCCAGAACGAAATGAAGGTCAGCATCACCGTGGTGGCGACGAAGACCTTTACTGCCGGTTTGGAGCCCTCAACAGACGTCGGCATGCCTAGAACGATTGCATACTAAAAATAGGAAAACTTATTGAAGATAGCATACCGGAAGGAGTTCCAAGCTTCGGGGCAATCCCCGATGGCGCGATTCGGCACGGTTGCGTAGCCCCGGACGTCTCGTCCTGGGTTGGGCGAGGGCGCGATGGAAGCACTCGGAAGGGACGTAACTTCATAAACAAGTTGATGCCAGCACCCGATGGCCAGGAGCTTGATCGCCCTTGGAGAAGAGCTCCGCCTCCTTACGCTCGCTTCGCGAGGAGGGGGGACGAGGCGACCGCCCCTACACGACATCAGTTGGCTTTCTGGGCGGCGATCCATTTGTCCGTGCGCGCCTCGAGCAGGTCTAGTGGCAGAGTGCCTCCGTCGAGGATCTCGTCATGGAACTTTCGGATGTCGAATTTCGGTCCGAGTTCCTTCTGAGCACGATCCCGGAGTTCCCGAATCTTGAGCTGCCCTAGCTTGTAACTGAGTGCCTGCGCCGGCCACGAGATGTACCGGTCCGTCTCGCTTTGGATGGTGGGTTCATCCACGGCTCCGGACTTGCGCATGAACTCGACAACCTGGTCGCGGCTCCATCCTTTGGCATGAATCCCCGTATCCACGACCAGACGAACGGCTCGGAAGAGTTCGGAAGAGAGCCGTCCATAATCCGAAACCGGATCCTGGTAGAAGCCGACCTCTTTGCCCAGTTGCTCCGCGTAAAGGGCCCATCCTTCGATATACGCATTGAAACCAAGGCCGTGCAGGCGGAACTTGGGCAATCCCTGAAGTTGCTGCTGGATCGAAAGCTGCATGTGATGGCCGGGAACGCCTTCGTGATATGCCACCGCCTCATCGTCGATCAGGGAGCGATCGGCAAAGTGCGAGGTGGCAACCACTACGCGCCCGGGACGTTTCCCATCGGGAGTGCCGGTCATGTAATGAGTTGCAGCGGCGGCCTGAAATTCCGGAATGGGCTCCACCGTAACCGGCGACTTGGGCAGCAGTCCGAACAGTTGCGGCAGCTTCGGCTCCATTTGCGCGATGTAATGGCGGAAGTCGTCCAGAATCTGCTCTGCGGAGACTGGCTTGTACTTGGGATTGGTTTTCAGGGAGGCGCGGAACGATTCCAGATCGGCAAAGCCTTCCTTCTTCGCGATGGCGGTCATCTCGGCTTCGATGCGGTCGATTTCGCTCAGCCCAATGTGATGAATTTCGTCCGCGCTCAGATGAGTGGTCGTGCGCGCGTAGATGTCATTTTCGTAGCGCCTCTGGCCATCCGCAAGCGAAGTGATCGAAAGTGTGGTTCGGCCCTGGGGCGCGTAGTCCATCTTGATGAACTCGGCGAACTTCCTATAGGCAGGCAACACCTCAGTATTGACCGCGTCGGTAATTTCCCGCGTCAGCCGTTTCTGGTCCTGCGATGGCATATCAGCTGGAAACTTCTTGGTGGGCCGGAGAAAAGGATCAGCGGCGATAATGCCCTCGCACTGCGCCGGAATCTTCTCCGCCAGGAAGCGCACCGGCATCAACTTGTCTTTCATTCCGGCCCGCAGCACATCCGTGACTTGATTCAGCGCCCGTGGAATCTGATGCAGCCGCGAAACATAATCTTCATAGTGCTTCACCGAGTCCAGGGGAACCGCCTGCGGAAGGTCGGCCAGGCTGGTGTGGATGCCGTTCTGCTGGTTGATTGGCATCTCGTACTCTTTCAGATTGAAGTCCGTGATGCGCTGCTGCAGTGCCCGAACCAGCAGATCATGCGACAGTTGATCCTGATCACTGAACCCGGTGGTCGGAATGGCCTGCAACCGGCGGAGGAAGTCCTCGTCCACTTTGTGCCGCTGCTCGATGGCTTGGAGCGAAAAATCGTTCAGCCGGTCGTTATAACGGTAGTCGCCAAATGCCGTGGCCCGCTCCGGGAAATTACGGAGATCGATCTCATACTGCTCGTCGAACAGGGCGTTCTGTTGGGCGACTCGCTCCACAACGGGCTGCACGCTTTGCGAAATGGCGGGGAGACTCGAAGCAAGGAGAAGGATAGAGGAAAGGAGGATCCGCATGGGTTGATAGCGTATCAAAGGATGCGGCCGGGGCAAAGAAAAGGGGCTGCGTCAACAAGAACGTAGGGAGTTCAGGCAGTGGCCGGAGTCTTTTTCAGCCCGAAATGGGTGTGCGTAATGCGGTCGTGCCAGCAGAGGGAATCCTCATCCAGAAAAGCCCAAGCGTACCCCAGGGCAAGCGATAGAGCTGAGAGATACGAAGCTAAAATTCTCCAGCGCCGGAGGGAGCGGGTCGTGGAACTTCCGTCGAAGCGCGTCAGTTCAAGTCCGGCGGCGTTAAGGCCAGGCGTACTGCCAGAGTAGACGATCAGCAGATATTCGTAGACCGCCCAGAAGACGGCGAGCGTCCCTGCAGCAAGACTCAGCAGCTGAATTTCCGGCGGACGCACGGCGGCAATTTTCCAGAATATGCACCCGAAGAGGGCGCATGCCGAAGCAATAATCGCTCCATCTACCAGGGCCGCTGCCACACGCCGTCGCCAAGGGGTGATGTGCAAAGGGGCATCAATTCCGAGCCTCTTCTGCGGCGGCTCGACTGGAACCGGTTCGATCATGATGCCGCCCAGAGCGGGAGCAGGCGGCTGAAACTCGGGAACTTCCAGAATCCTGAGTTGCTCACCCACGGGCTCGGCCAATTGATCGGGCGGAGGCGACGGGGGCGCCCACGCAAATCGCGGAAACTCAATGATCTTTGCACTTGTCGGAGGAAGCTTGAGTGGGCTCGGCGCTGCCACCGCCGGCTCCGTCGTGATCTCGAGTTGCGACGGCTTAGGGGGGGCCGATTGGGTGCTGTCGAGCGCCAATGCGTTGTTCGAAGAGGGTTCAAACGGCGGCAAGGACGAGGCCTCGATTGCTGCCGGCCTGGTCGAGTACTGGATGTTATCGAAGGGTAGTTTCAGTGAAGGATAGCGTGGTGGCGGGGCTTTGCGACGCTCGCGATAGCGATTTAGGCGTTGCGCCAACTCATGCCGCCAAGCCTCAGCATTGGCTTCCGCGTCAGCCGTCCGATTTAGCGCGGCGGTTTCGACTGCGACTGCGGCGTCCGCCGCCTCGGCGATCGATTGGTTGGGAGACGGCTGCGCTAGGCAACTGCAAACATCACTACACTTCGGACAATTCATGAAACGATCCCGAGTATGAGGACAGCACTTCCTGCATGCAACCGGAGCGAACCAACGGCAATCCTAGCCTAGGTCATCACTTTGCGACGATGCGATGGGCATGCTACCTTCACGTTGCCGCCACCTAATGACGCCAATACGCACGCCTGCGATCGACACTCATCTTGCGTTGATTCTTTCCAATGACTCTGCGCACTAGATTCCTTATCACGGCGCTGGTGCTTTGTCATCAGCTTCTCTTGCCGAGGCTAGTAACCAGCCAGTTGCTTGCCCCCCTTGCCGAGAAGGGAGCGCCTAGCTCTGAGGAACAGGCTGGAGCCCAGGGGCCATGCGCAAAGCAAGCCGCCAAAGTACAGGATGAAAACGTTCCCACAATCTGCGCGATCCAGCAGGAAAAGACCGGCGACATCTACAAACTTCGCGGCAACGTAGAAATTCACTACAACACATACATTTTGCGAGCGGATGAAGTCACGTATGACGATAGCACTGGCCTGGCCACGGCGTCCGGCCACTTCCGAGTCGACGGCGGGCCTAACGATGACCACATCCAGGCCAGTCACGGCACTTACAACTTAACTACAGAGACGGGAAAGTTCTACGACGTCACGGCGACGACCGGCATGCAACTGGGAGGAAGCCGTGTAACGCTTACCTCGACGGCGCCGTTCGCTTTTAGCGGCAAAGTCGTGGAGAAAACCGGATCGGATCACTACGTGGTCTATGACGGCAGCATTACCACCTGCCAACTGCCCCAGCCGAAGTGGATGTTCCAGGCCCACAAAGTTGTCGTGGATGTGGGGGGCAACGCCACTATTTACCACAGCGATTTTCTGCTGCATGGGTTTCCCGTCTTTTACTTTCCCTACGCGACTCATCCGATCGCTCGCGAGGCGCGGCATTCCGGATTTTTAATGCCCACCGCGGGCCGATCCTCCACCAAAGGAAATGTCGTCGGCGATTCGTTCTACTGGGCGATGAATCGCAGTATGGACGGATCTTTAGGCGGCGAATACTATTCCAAGCGCGGGTGGGCGCAACGGGGAGAGTTTCGGGCCCGTCCCAGCAATACCTCTTACGTCGACCTCAGTTATTTCGGAGTGATCGATCGGGGCATTGTCATCAGCAACGGCAGCCGTCCAGTTCGGGAAGGCGGCCAGGAAGCCCGCCTCACCGCCGAAGGAAATTACTACGGGATTCGGGCAGTCTCCGATATCGATTACCTGAGTTCATTTCTGTTTCGCCTGGCGTTCAATGAGGTCTTTACGCAGGCCATCAACTCGGAAGTAAAGTCCCAGGTCTTCTTAGCCAAAAATTACAAAGGTTTTTCTTTCGGAGGAGTGGTCGAGCGCTATCAAGACTTCTTTCAAACCGTCGACGCCACCACCGGCAAGCTGTCCAATCCTCCGACCTTCGACTCCATACGGATACTGCATACTCCCAGCATTGATGCATCCAGCGTAGACCGGCCCCTCTGGCACTTGCCGCTGCTGTGGTCGGTTGACGGCTCCGTCTCCGGACTATCTCGGAGTGAACCTGGTTTTCGCACCAGCAACGTGCTGGGACGAGTCGATCTGAGCCCCGAGATTTCCATGCCCTTGCATTTTTGGGGATGGTCGCTGCGCCCGGCTATGGCCCTACACGACACCTACTACACACAGCGATTCGTGAATGGCGCCGCGTCCAATGACCCCACCAACCGCGAAGCCGTGGATACCTCGGTCGAAGTCCGGCCTCCCGCCCTGGAAAAAGTCTTCCAGCGGGAATTTTTAGGCAGGACGTGGAAGCATGTCATCGAACCCCGAATCGTCTACAGGATGGCCACAGGAGTGAACAATTTTGCCAACGTTCTCCATTTCGATGATCGGGACATTCTGAGCAACACTCATGAAGTGCAGTATGGATTCATCACCCGGTTGTACACGAAGGGGAAGCCGTCGTCAGTTCAGGAATGCGAATCGCCGATGACCGGGCTCGCGGTTGGAGCGGCTGCCCCGGAGCAGACGGTGCCGTGGGAACGGCCCAGAAGTCTTGAGAATCAGCCCTGTGTTTCCGGTCCTCAAGTGCGGGAGGTTGCCACTTGGGAGGTGGCGCAGAAATATTTCCTGGATCCGACCTTTGGCGGAGCCTTAGCTACGGGCCAGCGGAATGTTTTTGCCACCACAGAAGATCTCACCGGTATTGCCTTTATAACCGAACCCCGACATCTGTCTCCCGTCATCTCAAGATTGCGGGTGGCCAGCGGAAGCCGCACCGACACCGAGTGGGACCTGGACTACGATTTCCAGCTGCACCGGGTGAACGCCAATACACTGCTGGTGAACTACAACGCCGGTCCCTTTACGTTCGGCGGTGGCGATGCGTTTCTACAGATTCCTCAGACCACTTCGGTTCAACCGGGGCTGGGGCAAGGCAAGTGCGGCCCTGTAAGCGGCAGCCGACAGGTCACCTGTAAGTTTCAGCAGTTCCGACTCGCCCTGGGTTACGGCAGTCTAACCAAACGTGGCTTAAGCGCCGCCGCCAGCGCCGGCTTCGACTCGGAAACCAAGAAACTCCAGTTTGCGACCGCCCAAACGACATACAACTGGGATTGCTGCGGCATTACCCTCGAGTACCGCCGGTATGCCATCGCAAACCTGCGCAATGAAAACTTGTTCCGTTTCACCTTCAGCCTCGCCAATATTGGCGCCTTCGGAAACCTGAGGCGGCAGGAACGCCTCTATTGAGGTGCAGAGGCTGATACCATAACAACATGCAGTCGTCACCAGGCCAGCTCGCGGCAAAAGCCTCGCAGTTGCAGGCTCATCTGAAGAGTCTAGGCCGCACCCTCGTCGCCTACTCGGGCGGAATTGACTCTGCCTATCTCGCATGGGCGGCTCACCAGGAATTGCAGAAAAACATGTTGGCGGTGACCGCCGATTCCCCGAGCCTCGCGCGAACACAACTGGCCGACGCGTTGCGATTCGCTCAGGAGCAGGGCATCCCGGTTGAAGTTGTCTCCACCTTCGAACTGGAGCGAGCCGAATATGCACGCAACGACGGTCAACGGTGCTTTCAGTGCAAGGATGAGCTTTTCACGGTGATGGAAAAGTTGCGCCAGGAGCGCGGTTTCGACACGATCGCGTATGGCCTCAATCTGGACGACCAGGGAGACTTCCGGCCCGGGCAAGCGGCAGCGAAACTGCACCACGTTGCGGCCCCACTCCTGCAAGCGCAACTTACCAAGCAGGACATTCGCGAATTGGCGCGCAGTGCTGGCCTGCGGCTGTGGGACAAACCCGCGGCAGCTTGCCTGTCCTCGCGCATCGAGTACGGGCGGCCGGTCACGCGTGAGGCGCTGGATGTGGTGGAGCGCGGTGAAGATGCGATTCGCGCTCTCGGATTTCGCCAGTTCCGGGTTCGCCACCACGGAGACCTCGTACGCATTGAGATCGACCGCGACGAATTGCCTCGCGCTCTGGACCCGTCGGTGGCCGCCCAGTTCACAGGCATCTTCAAGCAACTCGGCTTCAAGTTCGTGACCCTCGACCTGGAAGGATTCCGCTCGGGATCGATGAACACCCTCTTACCTCTGGACCAATTGGATCGCAGCCGGTAACAGGGCCGGATGCGGGTTCACTCGCCATCGCTGTGAGATAATCGAAGCGCACTAATGCTGAGGCGGTTTTGGGTGATGCTAATTCGACGTTCCCTGTTCATTTTGCTGTTGATTTGCATGGGCTGCGCGGCCCAGTCCGCCCCGCCCGATGTGGCTCGAAAGGTCGAGCATCAGGTGCGATCGTTTTACACTATTCCCGCAGATGTGAAAGTCATTGTCGGCTCCATAGTCCCATCCAACGAAATGCCCGGATACGACTCCGTCCCGGTCAAAATTGATGGCGGTGACGGCAAGCCCAAGGACTACCAGTTTCTCATCTCCAAAGATCGCGCTACCATGCTGCGCGTGACCAAGTTTGATTTGAACAAAGATCCTTTCGCTGACCTGATGAGCAAAATCGATGTAAAGGGCAGGCCGTCGCGGGGCAACAAGTCCGCCAAGGTGGTGGTCGTCAACTTCGATGACTTTGAGTGCCCCTATTGTTCGAAGATGCACTCTATCTTGTTCCCGGAGATTTTCAGGGAATACGGCGACCGGGTGAATTTCATTTACAAGGATTACCCCCTGGCCGAAATACATCCTTGGGCAATCCATGCGGCGGTCGACGCCAACTGCCTCGCGGCCCTGAACAACGAAGCCTATTGGGACTACGCCGATAACCTCCACGCCAGCAAGCGAGATGTCGACAACGAGAAGAGCCCCCCTGCGCGGAATGACCTCCTTGACAGAATGGCGATGCAGCAAGGACAGAAACACAATGTGGACCTGCCCAAGCTGCAATCCTGCGTCAAAGGGCAGAACGAAGACGCGGTGCGAGCGTCCATGAAGGAAGGGGATGCGATCGGCGTGAACGCCACCCCTACGTTGTTCATCAATGGCCAGAAAATTGACGGGGCAGTTCCAGTTGCAGAAGTCCGTGCCGCTCTGGATCAGGCTTTGAGGGATGCGGGCCAGCCCGTACCTCAGCATTCTCCCTCGGCCCCACTGCCGGCATCGAGGTAGGCGCGGCTCAAATTGCTGTCCCAGGGTCCTGAAGGACTTCAGTCGAGAGTGCGCATCAAGAACGGGAGAACATCTTCTTGAAGAAAACTTCATCGCTGGTCCAGGCAGGCATTGTCCTCTGGGCGGCCTTTCTGCTGGCGACTCTGGCCGGCTGCAATTCCAAACCAGGCAGCGACGTGATGGCGACGGTCGATGGCCGGAAAATCTTCCGCTCGGATGTCGATAAGTATTACGAAAACAATGTCGCCTCGGCGCAGCAGCCTCCTACCGGAGAACAGGCGACCGCACTTCGGTTAAATATCCTACACCAGATGATCGACGACGAGATCCTGATGCGCCGCGCGGAAAAGCTGGGTCTGCTTGCAACTGACGAAGAGGTCGACCGCAAGTTTAACGAGTACAAATCTCCATTCACCCAAGAAGAGTTCGACAAGCGGCTGCAGGAGAAAAAGATTTCTCTCGCCGACTTCAAGCGCGACATCCGCCGCTCGATCACCGTGGATAAGGTCCTGAACAAGGAGGTCTCATCCAAAATTAACGTCACCGATCAGGACATTACCAGTTACTACAACGAACACAAAGCAGAGTTCAACCTGATCGAACCTCAGTATCATTTGGCAGAAATTCGCGTAACGCCCGGCCCCAATCCCCAGGTGCAGAATCAGAATGACAAAGCGCAGAATGAGGCGGACGCCCGCAAGAAGATCCAGATGATTTCAAATCGCCTCGACAGTGGCGATGACTTTGCCAGCCTGGCGATGCGCTACTCGGAGTCTCCGGAAACTTCCGGTAATGGAGGCGACTTAGGCATGGTCATGGAGTCGCAATTGCGCTCCATCGATCCGGCTACTCGGGAGGCCGTAATGAAGCTCAAACCCGGCCAATACAGCCCCATCATTCCCATCGTGAATCCGGGCAACAAGCAGGTCATGGGATATCGCATTGTGAAGCTGATTTCTAAAGAACCGGCCGGCCAGCGGGAGTTGGCCGACCCTCGCGTACAGCAGGCCATCCGCTCGCAATTGCATGACAGGCGCGAACAGTTGCTGAAGGCCGCGTATTACGAGGTGCTGCGGGATTCCGCCAAAGTTGAGAATTATTATGCGAAGAACATTCTTGACAGCAAAGGGCTGGAAAAGAAGTAATCTTCGTTGACTTACTCGACGATACCCAGTACATCCCCGGCATTCACCGCGGCGCCTTCTCTGACTACGATCTTCTGAATCTTTCCTTTTTTCGGGGATTTCACTTCGTTCTGCATCTTCATCGCCTCTACCACCATTACCCCAGTTCCAGCGTCAACCTCGGCTCCCTCGCGAAGAAGAATCCGCACCACCTTGCCAGGCATGGGAGCGGTAAGCTTCCTCGGCCCACGGTCGTCAATGGCCCGGGCTCGTGAGCGCAACGAACGCGGATCGCGCACTTCTGCCTCATACCGCACACTCCCCACCCACAAATGCAAATCAGTGCCAGCGCGCTCGCACTTGACCTCGAACGCTTTATTTCCCAGCCGCAAAGAAATGACGTCGGGGCGCGCAAGCACGGCATCCACCTCGATCTCCCGGCCATCGAGGCGGCAGGTCCACCGCCCTTCAATCTGGGTCAGTTCGAGCCGGTAATTGGTACCGTCAATGGAAATCTCGTAAGTCATGTATGCAGGCACAGGCCGTGTAGGACCAGCGGTCGCGGCTCTCCAGGCGATCGAAGCTCGACCATGCGCGCACTCGCTTTCACTTCAAAGTCTCGCGACGTGCCGCCGCTTTCCAATTCGAATGGGCACTTATCACATTCTGCGGACTGTCCATCGCCGCTCGCTCCAACGGCCCCGCGGCCGCTTGTCCCATCATGGCGAACATGCCAGCCGCAATCACTGCCGCTTCCTCCGCCCCGGGGTCCGGATGTGCATCCGCCTGCTTTGTTCTCTTCAACAGGCGATCCAGGAATCCGGTATCGATTTTGCCGGCTTCAAAATCCTGGTCACTCAGAATGCGCCGAAAAAGGGAGATATTCGTCTTGATGCCGCCGACAAAATACTCATTGAGAGCCCGCTGCAGACGTCCTATCGCCTGAGCCCGATCCGTGCCGTAGCCGATCAACTTGGCCAGCAGCGGATCGTAATCCATGGGCACGGTCCAGCCCTCGTACATGCCGCTGTCCCGGCGGATTCCGGGCCCAGAAGGCGCCAGCAGCAGCGTGATCTTCCCCGGGCTGGGAAAGTAATTGTTGTCGGGATCTTCGGCATAAATGCGGCATTCGATGGCGTGCCCCCGGATATTGACGTCTTCCTGTCGGAACGGCAGAGGCTCTCCATTCGCGATATGAATCTGGAGATGCACGAGATCGAGGCCGGTGATGAGTTCAGTAACCGGGTGCTCGACCTGCAGGCGTGTATTCATCTCGAGGAAATAAAAGTTCTTTTGCTCGTCCACCAGGAACTCAACCGTGCCGGCGTTGGTGTATCCCGCCGACTGCGCCACGCGAACAGCCGTTTGTCCCATTCGCCGCCGCATATCGGGGTCGACGATCGGGGAGGGCGCCTCCTCGACTACCTTTTGATGGCGCCGTTGTAGCGAGCATTCGCGCTCTCCCAAGTAAACGGTATTGCCGTGCTCGTCGGCGAGCACCTGCATCTCGATGTGGCGCGGATTCACGATTGCCTGCTCGAGGTAAACTTCACCGTCGCCGAAAGCACGCTCGGCCTCGCTCTGCGCTCCCTCCAAGGAGGATTTAAGCTCATCGGGCGAATGCACGAGGCGCATGCCCTTGCCTCCCCCACCCGCCGCGGCTTTGAGCATGACGGGATACCCGATGCGCTCGGCAACGGTCTGCGCTTGCTCGAACGAGTCCAGCCCACGAGATGTCCCCGGCACAAACGGTACTCCAGCCTTTTCCATGGCTTGCCGGGCCCGCGTCTTCGATCCCATCGCATCCATGGCAGCCGCAGTCGGCCCGATAAACTTCACCCCAGCATCCGCACAGGCGCGAGCAAACTGCGCGTTCTCGGAAAGAAAGCCATAGCCCGGGTGAATGGCGTCCGCTGCGGATTGTTTTGCCACAGAAATAATCTTGTCGATGTTGAGATAACTTTCCTTGGCTGCGGCGGGTCCGATGGGATACGCCTCGTCAGCTTTGCGGACGTGGAGAGAAGCACGATCCACGTCCGAGTACACGGCGACCGCCGAGATTCTCATCTCATGGCAAGCCCGGATCACGCGAACGGCAATCTCACCGCGATTGGCAATCAGAATCTTCTTAAACATAGAAGCCTATCTGGGAACAGCCGCCCTCGGCTGTCCAGTCGAGCGAAGCTCGACGGATACGCGGAGATCGCGACCCGACATTGTAACGGACCAGCGCGATCCCTCAGTGTGATCCTCGGCCATCCATCCTGTTACTGCCGCACGTCGATAACTTTCCCTCATAATAATTGCGGCAGCCTACTAAACTCACGATGCGATCGCCAGCCGGAAACAGTTCAACTGGGCCTCCCGCCACTTCCAAGTCCCGAGCTTGGGCTCACGGGATCACGCTCGTACTCCTTCTTGTGTCCTGTGTTGTGGTTCGCCTGGTTTGCCTGGCTTGCAAGCCCTTCTGGTTCGACGAGGCGTTCAGCGTCGAAGTAGCCCGGCTCACCTGGACCAACTTCCTGCACCTGCTCTGGTGGCGGGAAGCCAATATGTCGCTCTATTACGTGCTGCTGCGCCTCTGGCTGCACTTTGGCCAAAGCCCCTATTTCATTCGGAGCCTTTCGGTCCTAATGGCGACCCTCACGCTGCCAGCAATCTACTGGCTTGCACGCCTGTTGTTCGACCGGCGGGTAGCGTTGATCGCGGCCGCCTTATTTACGTTCAACGCCTACCAAGTTCGCTATTCACAGGAGGCGCGAAGCTATTCTCTGTTCCTGCTGCTGGCCACGTTGTCTTCAGGCCTACTCGTCTGGTGGCTGGCAGAGCCCTCGCGTCGTCGGCTGCGAGGATACATCGCCGCAAGCGTCCTCGCGTCCTACTCCCATTTTTATGCCTTGCTGCTGATTGCCGCGCACTGGTTGGCATTGAAGCTGACTCGGCCGCCGCAGAGTGCCGAGGACCTGCCGGGCTCACGTCTTCGGAGAGCCTGGTGGACCACGGGGGTCCTGGTGCTTCCGCTACTGATATTTGTCGCAAAAACTGGGGCCGGACCAATCCGCTGGATACACCGCCCCGGTCTGCAAGATCTGGTTGAATTCTTCGAGCATCTGTGCGGAAGCGATCGCTGGCCTCTTGCCCTGCTCTATTGCGCCACTTGTGCTATAGCGGCATCTTCGGTCGGCCCGCGCCTGTGGAAACGGGATCCCAGCCGCGACGTGTGGCGTTTGCAGTTCTTGCTCATCTGGTTCTTCTTCCCGATCGTATTAACCGTCCTACTCTCGTTTGCGAGACCGGTATTTCTGGGGCGCTACATGATCTTCTGCCTGCCGCCGCTGCTGATTCTGGCCGCTGCTGGACTGGAGCGCTTGCGCCGCCCCTGGATGCTCGGAGCGGCGCTCGCCGTGATGCTTCTCTTCTCTGTGCAGGGCGTCATCTTCGTCTACGGCCACGATTTCGACAGCGAGCGCGACAGTTCCGAGTCCGCCAGCAACTTCATTCTCGATCAAGCCAAGGCCAATGACGCAATCCTGTTCCACATTGCGGAAACACGAATTCCCTACGAATTTTCGCGGTCGCTGCGCGCCGGACATGATACCGCGAGCCCCAGCTTCACTGCCGAACCAGGTCCGGAGATTCTGTTTCCGCATCATGGGCCCGGGCTTGATTATCGGGATTTCACCGGCAAACCTGCTCCTGACCTGGTACGCCAGGCAGCGTCCGGGCACGCTCGACTTTGGGTCATGTTGATGAATAACGGCACCCCTGAAAAGCCCGATCCTACGACGGTGATGTTGACCGAGACCCTTCCGGAACTGTTCCCCAGAGTGCAGCGGTGGCAGTTCACGAAGGTGGAGGTTCGGCTCTACAGCAAATAGACGATGGAGAGGCGGACGCCCTGGTGCGCAGCCTCTCCGCCCCAAAGACAAAGGCCCCGGACGAATGCGTCCGGGGCCACGTGCTTAAAGCGGAAGACTAAACCACAACGCGTTTATCGACCTACTTGGACTGATCCATGGTGATGCCACCGCTCTGGTTCTGGGCGGCCTTTTCAGCCTTGGCCTTCTTGACTGCTAGAGTCTTGTCAACCCAGCCGTCCGCAGTCTTGAGATCCTCGGTGCGGGCAGCAGCGTCATCGCACTCGACGTCCGCTTTCTCGCGGTACATCAAGTTCATGTATGCCATGGCATCGTCATAGTCTGGACGCAACTGAATCGCCTTATTCAAGCTGTCGATGCCTTCCTGGATATAAGGCTCGTTCTTGGGCTTCAGCTGTTCGCAAACTTTCTTCTGTTCCTTGTTGCTGGCGCTCAGGTGCTCATCCGGCTTCATGCCCAGCTTGGCGCGCTCTTCCATGCGCGGCTGATAGCATGCGGTCCAGTCGATGACGCCGATCGAATAGTACGGCTCGGGATCGTTGGGGTCCAGTTCGGAGGCCATGCGGTAATACTTTTTCGCGTCATCCCACTTTTTCTCGTTGAGATACAAGTAGGCGATACCCTTGGCGGCATTCACCTTCTGGTCGCGCGAGGGATTGGCGTCAATCACTTTCTGATATTCATCAATCGCCTGCTGGGCCGTCCGTAAGTTATCGGGAGAATCCACGCCGGGAATGTATTGCGAAACGTATGCTGTTGCCAGATACATGCGGGCATTGATCAGAGTGGGGTCGAGCCGGACCGATTGCTGGAAATGATCAATGGCTTGCTCGTAGTGATTGTCTTTGTAGGCCTTGACGCCCTTGTTGAGCTGGTCACGGGCCTTCAGCTTGTCACAGCCTAGTGAAGAGAAGAGCGCCAGCACTACTGCCGCCAGCGTCAGCAGTCTTAGAGTTTTATTCATTGCGGTATAAGTCTCCCTCGCCACAGCATCCTAGGCCCAGAGACAGCAATTTGACAAGCGGAGCCTTGGCGGCACGGAAGCGATCGCGCCTCCGTGCCGTGGCGAATTGAGAAGATTTCGAACCTGGGCCTTACGGCCGGCAGAGTTAACTGCCCGCTTCGATCTTCGCGGTGATCAAGCCGACTTTGTCCACACCAGCGGCATGGGCAATATCGATCACGCTGGCGACGTTGGCGAAGGGGATAGAGTCATCTCCCTTCACAAACATCACCTTCTCCGCGCGTTGCTTGTAAATGTCAGTGAGGCGCGTCTGCAAATTATCCCAGGTCGCATCTTCATTGTTGATTTTTACGCCCGGTTCCTTTCCAGCCCCAAGGTCGATCAACTGCACCACGATGGTGCGATCCGTAGGGGGGGTCTTGGGCGCGTTCGGCGGAGGCGGCTGGGGAACCAGCGCATCCAGTCCTTTCGGCGTCACCGGCGAGATCACCATGAAGATGATCAGTAAGACCAGGAGCACGTCGATGAGCGGTGTGACGTTAATATTCGCGTTTTGGCCTCCGCTTGGGCCAACTGCCATTCCCATGGTCGTCTCCTCTATTGTCCTGCTGCCGCGGGCGGAGCCGGCGGCGCTGTGTTCGTCTTCCGCTGATCGGTGAGCAAGCCCAGGTCGTCGACTCCGGCAGCGCGGACGCTGTCCACTACTTTGACCACGCCGCCGAAACGGGTGCGCATGTCCGCCTTTACGTAGACGCGCTTATCCGCTTTGTTCGACAGGCGATCTTTGACTTTCTGCGTCAGGCCATCCACATCCTGGATCTGTTCACTGCCGAAATACACTTTGCCGTCCCGCGTGATCGAGACCAGCAACGCGTCTTCCTTATCGGCGTCCGGCATCTGCTCCGGATTGTTCACCTTCGCCATGTCCACGCTGATGCCTTTCTGCAACATGGGCGTGACCACCATGAAGATGATCAGCAACACCAGCATCACGTCCACCATAGGTGTGACATTGATGTCGGAGTTGACCTTTGCTCCTTCGTTTCTCTTTGCCAATGCCATAGCAGCAATCTCCAGTACTTGCACACGGCTGCGGGATCCAGCACTCCGCTTCAAGTCGGGCAGGCCAGGCGCCGGTTCGCCCCGGCGCCAGCCCAGCAACTCACTGCGGTCGTTCGCTCCCGGCAGTTGTTACCGACGAACGTCGCCCCGCTTCTTGAGGAAGTAGTCGATCAGTTCGCTGGATGAGTTATCCATTTCGACGTCGAATGCTTCCACGCGACCGGTCAGGTAGTTGAACATCATCACGGCGGGGATGGCGACAAGCAGCCCGATAGCGGTCGTGACCAGCGCTTCCGCGATACCGCCGGCAACCGCAGCCAGACCGGTAGCCTTCGAGTTGTTGATGCCGATGAAGGCGTTCAGAATGCCCATCACGGTTCCGAACAGTCCCACGAAGGGAGCGGTCGAACCGATGGTTGCAAGGCCGCCGAGGCCCCGCTTTAACTCGGCGTGGACGATGGCTTCGGTGCGCTCCAAGGCGCGCTTGGAGGCTTCGATGGTTTCGCCAGGGATGGCGCCCGGGCTGTCCTGGTGAGCCTTGAATTCCATCAGGCCAGCGGTGACAACCTTGGCCAGGTGGCTCTTCTTGTTGCGCTCAGCCACCTTGATGGCTTCGTCGATGCGGCCATCGCGTAAGGCTCCCGCCACTGCGGGGGCAAAGGCGCGCGACTGTTTGCGGGCGGCGCTGTATGCCATCCAGCGATCGATCATTACTCCGATCGACCAGCCCGACATAATGAACAGGATAATTACCACGGTTCGAGCAACCCAGCCCATCGCTTTCCACAAGCCCAAGGGATCGGTCGCCATGGCGCCACCGCCTTCCTGGACAATCCAGGCGGCCGCGGCAGGTACGTGATGCAGAACTGCTCCTACGTGAAGTGCGAACATGAGTTGCTTTTCCTCCTCGAAACTCTATTACTGATCAGAACTCTATTACTTAACGGACACTATGATGCGCTTTTTGGTGCCAACCGCTGGCCAGAACTCTCGCCCGCGGGGTGTGCGAAGATCGCGCACACTGCTCAGACTGCCCGGATCTTCAAGCCAAACGTGGCTGGCGAATCCAAGGCTTGCAAAAGCCCTTCCCAGCCACCGCTTTTCCTCAGGTGGGAGGGGAAGGGCTACGCAATCTCACTTCCAGGTGCCCGCTTGGAACTAAAGGCCTAGCCTCCAGCCAAGGTAAAGTTCACCTGCACCTGCGTCTCAACTTCGACCGGCTCTCCATTCAGGAGGTACGGTTTGTACTTCCACTGCTTCACAGCCTCAATGGCAGCCGGTGCCAGCATCGGATGCCCACTGATCAGCTGAAGGTTTTCGATGCTTCCTTCCTTGCTGATGGTCGCCTGCAGGATCACGGTTCCCTGAATGCGAGCTTGTCGGGCTAACGGCGGATACTGCGGCGGGACCTTGCGGACCAGCATACCGGTGCTCACACCAGACGACACCCGCACGCGCTGCGGAGTGGCAATCTTGGGAGCCACCGTCGGCGTTGCGCTCAAAATGCTGCCCATAACGCCGCCCATGGAGCCGCCGGGAACGCCCCCGGGCACGCCGCCCACCACTCCAGCCGAAGCCATTGCCGGCGGCGGAGCCTCGTCCTCTTTAATGATTTTTACTTTGTTGGGAATCTTGGTAGGTGTGCGCAGCTCGCCATTCACTATGTCGGTCTGGATCTGCTTCACCACTTTGACCGGAGCCGCAGCCGGAGGAGGTGGCGGGGGTGGCGGAGGCGGAGCCACCAGCATGAACATCGTTGTACCCTTAGGCAGGGCTTCGGTGAATATCAGCGGAATCAGAATCATGACGCCGACGATCATGACCTGCAAACCGAACGAGATAATGGACGTCCATCCTCGTTTCGTCTTCAGCTTGCCGCCCGATTCGATAAGACTATCTTCAAACATGTGATTCTCCCCAAACTGGTTCAGACCCCTACGAAAACTTAGACACCGACCGTTTCTCCTTTGCTCCCGGTTTGTTTCTCGCCTGGGGTCTTTTTTTCGACCAGCGGCGCGGTCTGAGCAAACCCTCTAATTTCCTGCTTAAGAAGGCCTAAACCAATGAATACCCGTACACCATCAGGTAAGCTACCTAGCTTTCCCCGGCATAGCCATAGGACGCTTACCCTTTTGTACCCGCCAATCCTGATACGCCACCAGAATTGGGGCAGCAATCGCGATCGACGAATAAGTACCGATCAGGATGCCAATTACCAGCGCGAGGCTGAATCCACGGAGTACCTCGCCGCCGAACAAGAAGAGAGCAAGTACAGTAAGGAACGTAAGCCCGGCTGTCAAGATTGTTCTACTTAGGGTCTGATTGATGCTGCGATTGACGATGTCGGCCAGCTTTTCCCGGCGCATCAGCTTGATGTTTTCGCGGATGCGGTCGAATACCACGATTGTGTCGTTGTTGGAGTAACCAATCAGGGTGAGGATAGCCGCGATTACCGTGAGGGAAACATCGGTGTTCGTCAGTGAAAATGCCCCTACAGTGATCAGGGTATCGTGGAACACCGTCACTACGGCCGCCACCCCATAAATCCACTCGAACCGGAATCCCAGGTAAACCAGCATGCCGAGGAGGGAATAAAGCGTGGCCAGACCGGCCTGCGTGCGCAACTGGCTGCCAACCTGCGGCCCAACAATTTCCACGTTCCGAACGCCAAAATCGGACAGATAGAAATTTTCGGGGATTGCCGCCGCCACCGCTGGGTCCACGCCGGAAGCGCCCTTTAATTGATCCAGGGAATTGAGAACGCCGCCCAGTGCTTTGTCCCGCAAATTCACGATGGCCTGGGCCTGGGCGGTGTATTTTTGGTCGGCATCGGTCCCCAGACGCATGGGATCCTTATCCATCAGGTAATTCTTGATAGCAAGGAAACTGGCATTATTGAGGTCGGTCTTACCCGCGGGAGCATTCTTCTCGAGCGCCTGGATGATCTTGGTTTTGCCCTGGTCGAGAGCTTTTTCGCTGGTCTCGCGAACATCGAGATCGATTAGCACCTCGTTCAGCGAAGGCTGATCGTAGGGCTGGATTTTGGGATCCTTGAGCCCCGCCCGATCGAGGTCCGCCCGAATGGCATTCACGTCGGGTGGGTGGGAAAATTTCACATAGACCAGCGTGCCGCCGCGGAAATCGACGCCCCACGGAATGTGGTGCCAGAACAGCATGGAGAATAGGCCCGCCACGCTGAAAATGAGGGAAAACGCAAGAAAGTACCACTTCTTGCCCAGGAAATCGATGTTGACGTTATGAAAAAACTCCACCGGTTCAAGCCCCTATCCAACAGAAAAGATTTTGTAATTTCCAATTGGGCAGTTTGTAATCTGGCGATTGCCGCCACGTGGGTTTCGATTACCAAATTACAAAATTACCAAATTACCAAATTCCTTAAATGCTCAGCGCTTCCCCGCGCTGCTTCCGGCTCAGGATCCAATCAAAAATCACCCGTGACACGAACACCGCCGTAAACAGGTTGGCCAGCAGACCGAAAGTCAGTGTGGTGGCGAAGCCCTTGACCGGCCCCGTGCCAAAGATGAAGAGAATTGCCGCCGATACGATGGTCGTAACGTGGGTATCCACAATGGTGATCCAGGCATGGCTGAAGCCCTGATCCACGGCGGACGGCGGCGTCTTACCATTCCGCAGCTCTTCCCGAATGCGCTCAAAAATGAGCACATTGGAATCCACGCCCATACCGACCGTCAGAATGACTCCCGCAATTCCCGGCAAAGTCAGGGCAACGTTCACGCCTGCGATCGTGGACCAACCCAGGAAACCAAGTAGAATGATCAAATTCAGAATCAGGGCAACATCGGCGTTGACGCCCGCCCCGCGGTAGTAGACGAGCATGAAGATCAGGACCGCTACCATGCCGATCACGGCCGCTCTTACTCCCGAGCGAATCGAATCCGCGCCCAGCGACGGTCCGACCGTGCGCTCTTCGAGATAGGAAATACTGGCCGGCAGCGCGCCGGAGCGGAGAATCATCGACAAATCCTTCGCCTGCTGGTCGCTCATGCGCCCGCCGCTGATTTCGCCGCGATCGCGAATTGGCTCCTTGATGTTCGCGACTTCCTTCACCTTGTTGTCGAGCACGACGGCCAGGCTGTCGCCCACGTGCGCGGTAGTGAAGTTGTAGAATCGCTGCCCGCCTTCTCCCGTCAGGGTAAAGCTCACACTGGGCTGTCCGTTCTGGTCAGTACTAGGCTGGGCATCGCGGAGGTCTTTCCCGCTAACCGCGGAAACCCTCGACACCAGATACCACGCCTGTCCCTCAGTAGCGCCCGGCTGGGCTTGCCCTGGGAGCAGAATCGCATCGGCCGGCAAGACTCCACCTTTGTCCTGCAAGGCCGCCTGCTCGCTGGAATAAGGGCCGCCGAGAGACTGCTTGATCTCCAGCATGGCTGTTGACTGCATGATGTCTTTTACGCGCTCCGGATCATCGATGCCGGGCAATTGCACAAGGATCTGGTATTGTCCCAGTCCATGCTCCTGAATCGTGGGCTCGCTAACCCCCAATGCGTCAATACGATTGCGGATGGTCTCGATCGCCTGCGACACCGCCTTGTTCTTCAGGTCGGAAACCATCGAAGGCTTCATGACCATGTTCCAGCTGTTCTCTGGGGCGCCGGTAATCTCGTACTCCGGAAGACGTTCCTGCACGATGCTTAGCAAATCGGAGCGGGCGCCCGGCTGGACACCCTTGATCACGATATGGTCAGGATTATTCTGGGGATCGGTCTGAGTGATCTCCGCGAAGTCGATTTTCCGGCTCTTCAGCTGCTGCTTCAAGACTTCGATGGCGTTCTGCGCGTCGACATTGATGGCGTCGTTCACATGCACCTGCAGAATGAGGTGCGTTCCACCCTTCAAATCAAGCCCCAGGTGGATATGATCGGTCAAAGCAGTGGCCAGCGCATCGCCGGAAAGGCCCTTCGGAATGCCGAAGATTCCGAACAGGAAAAACAACATCGTGCCGAGTATGAATAGCAGTTTCCAGAGCAGATTCTTATTCATAAATCAGTTTCCAGTTTCGAGTTCGAGTTTCGAGAAGTCGGGTTCACCCGAAACTTGAAACTCGAAACTTACTTTGCTTTCACTTCCGGTTCGTCCGTGGTCGATACCTGGACCACCGAGGCTTTGGTCACTTCCAAAAGGAGATTATTCGGGGGAACGCGCAAATGAATGCAGTCATCCCTGAGCGCCATAATCGTTCCCCGCAGGCCACCGCTGGTGGTGACCTTATCGCCCGTTTTCAATTTTTCCAGCATTCCCTGCCACTTCTTCTGCCGCCGCTGCTGCGGCATGATCAACAGAAAATAGAAGATGGCAAAAATGAAGATGAGCGGCGCGATTCCGAGCCACCCCATACCGCCGCCACCGGTCTGCACTGCCAAAATTTGTTGCATTCTCTTCGAGGTCTGAGCGGATGTGTCCGCAAATCATCACGGCACCCTGCGGCGCCGCGCAGCTGTTGTCTCACCACGGGGCTTTAGATCGACTTCGGCCGGGTTCCTTCAGCTTTCAGGCTTGAATCCGGGGAGATCTCACGCTGTCGGTCGAGACCAGATAGCAGAAAGAGAACGAGACTCTTCCCCAAGTGAAATAGAATGCCGTACCCGCTTCATAGTGTCAAGGTAGAAGCTCAGATTGTGAATGGTGTTCAGGACCTGAGCCGATAATTCATTGGATGCAAAAAGGTGCCGTAAATAGGCCCGCGAGTAACGCTGACACACCCGGCATCCGCAGTTCGGATCCAGCGGCTCCGGATCCTCTGCATAACGCGCCTGCTTGATTGAGATCTTCCCTTCTGAAGTGAACAGAAGCCCGTGGCGAGCCGCCCGCGTGGGCTGGACACAGTCCATCATGTCCACCCCCATGCCGGCATATTGCACAATCTCTTCCGGATTCCCTACTCCCATCAGGTAACGAGGCTTGTCCTTGGGAAGATACTCGAGCGTGGACGCCACGATCTCCCGGGTAAGCTCCCGAGGCTCGCCCACGCTAAGCCCCCCGATGGCGTATCCCGGAAACCCGATCTCCACGGTCCGCTCAGCGGATTCCCGACGAAGCTCCCGATCCATTCCCCCCTGCACAATCCCGAACAAAGCCTGCGTAGCCTCGGAAGATGTGTTGACAGCCGCGATCGGCTGTCCGGCGACAGAGTCGCAGATGGCAACCGAGTACTGAGTACTGGGTACTGAGTGCTGCCGCCAAGGCACCTCCCCCTTATGCTGCTCAAAGTACTTCTTGCTCCGAGCCGCCCACCGCGCGGTCATCTCCATCGAAGCCCGCACCCGACCCGCGTCCGCGGGGTACTCGGTGCACTCGTCAAACGCCATGATGATGTCCGCGCCCAGCCCGATCTGCGCGGCCATGGCACTCTCCGGACTGAAGAAATGCGACGAGCCATCCAGGTGAGATCGGAACGTCACTCCGTCCTCATTAAGCTTGCGCAGCTCGCTGAGACTGAATACCTGGAATCCTCCCGAATCCGTCAGAAGCGCCCGGTCCCAGGACATAAACCGGTGCAGGCCGCCCATTCGCCGGACGATCTCCACCCCAGGGCGCAGATACAAGTGATAGGTATTTCCAAGGATGATCTGCGCCCCAAGTTCCTCAACAATGTCCTGCGGCACGCCCTTCACGGACGCGACGGTGCCCACGGGCATAAACACAGGAGTGTCGATCACGGCATGCGAAGTCGCCAACCGCCCCAGCCGTGTCCGGCCGCAGACTTGGTTTACCTGGAAATTAATGGACAATGTACTGGGATTCTAACAATGAACGTGTAGGGGCGGACGCTTCGTCCGCGCCAGCGAAGCGAGTGCTGTCGGGAGATACCGAGTACCCAAGTCGGTATGGGTGGGGAACAAAGTTCACTCTGCGATCGAAACGATCTCCCCGCGCAGGCTCCCACCCTCAATCATCAGCCGGCCCAGGCTGATCGGCAGCTTGAACCGTCGCGGTCCCGCACTACCCGGATTGAAATAAAGCACGCCCTCATGCTTCTCCTGCTTGGGTACATGACTATGTCCGTAAATAACGACCCTGAATCCCGCCGCGGCCGGGTTCAAGTCGAGCTTCGCTAAGTCGTGAAGGACGTACAGGGAAATACCGGCGACCTCCACCACCTCAGTTTCCGGCAACTTGCGCGCCCACGCCGCTTTGTCGATATTGCCGCGCACTGCGGTCACTGGAGCAATCTCCCGAAGGAGATCGAGAATCTCAGGCGCACCAACGTCTCCCGCATGGATGATCAGCTTCGAGCCGCGCAGAGCCTCCAAAGCTCCAGGTCGAAGCAAGCCATGCGTATCGGAGATAACCCCGATCAAAATACGGATAGTCCTCTCTCGGAAATCGGATGCCCCACGTTTCGATTTTGAAACGATGGGTTATGGCTTCGTCAATTTTGAAACGTGAGGGTTGCCTCAGTTCCGCCCCATAAGCTTGTTCATCTCGGCATGCGACGGCGCATCACGCAAAATAGAGTAAGTCCCGTCAAGAGAGACTTCCGTCGCCAAACGCCGCAGCAAACCCATGGCTGCCCGCATCGGCCCCGACCCCAAGCTGATCCGCCGCACGCCCGCCCCCTTCAACTCCCCCACAGAGGGAGAACTCGGCACGGCAAGAATATTTAGTGGGCAGTTCAGATCGGCAACAAACTGCCGGATGGTCGCAATATCCACCAGCCCGGGCACAAACAGACAATCCGCGCGCGCATCACGATAGGCGCTCAGGCGGCGCAAAGCTTCGCCGTAGCGTGTTGTCGCGTCGCCAATTTGCAGAAGGTATACATCCGTGCGCGCATTTAGCACGAGCGGCACTCCGAGACTTTTGCCCTGTTCGCGAATGGCGTGGATTCGCTCTACCTGTTCTTGGAGTTGGAAAAGCGGGCGAGCAGGATCCCCTGTGGCATCCTCAAGATTTATGCCGACCGCGCCAGCCTCAATCACCCCGCGCGCCGTGCTCGCCGCATCCTCCGGCTTGCTTCCATATCCCGCCTCGACATCCGCGGTAACAGGCACATTCACGGCCCTGGCAATATCCGCGATCACTGTCAGCATCCTCTCTGGTGGAATTTTCTGACCATCAGGAAAGCCCTGCGCAAAGGCTATGCCAGCGCTACTGGTGGCAATCGCCGGAAATCCCGCGTCCTCGACAATGCGCGCACTGGCTACGTCCCACACATTGGCAAGCAACAGGACATCTCCTTCCGTATGAAGCTTGCGGAAGACTTCTGCTTTTTCTTTTTGCTGAGGATTCGACATACGCCCGTTTTGGATGCGACTACCAGCTTCCATTCTTCATCTTTTCTAAGACGTACCTACGCCGACCACTGGGTTGCCGAAGTTGGCTGGCCCTACATCCTGTTTGCCGATGAATTGCTAGAATAAACACACACGTCGCAAGATTTTGTGGGGCGATCGCTTTCATGCAGTTCACTGAGCAATTCGACGTAGTTGTCGTCGGTGCCGGTCATGCCGGGTGCGAGGCCGCGATGGCTTCCGCGCGCATGGGCCTGAAGACTGCGCTATACACGCTGAACGTCGATCTTATCGCGCAGATGTCGTGCAATCCCGCCATCGGAGGCATTGCCAAAGGTCATTTGGTCCGGGAAGTCGACGCTCTCGGCGGCATCATGGGGGAGGTCACTGACGCAGTCGGCATTCAGTTCCGATTATTGAACACCTCTCGCGGTCCCGCAGTCTGGTCTCCGCGCGCCCAATGCGACAAGCAGGCCTACCGCCTCAAAATGCGCGAGGTCCTCGAGTCGCAGCCGAATCTTAAGATTAAGCAGGCCGAAGTTGCGGCTCTGATGACGGAGCAAGTCTCGGATGTCGAATTTCAAAGTTCGGGAGAGACAGACAGCGCTGCGAGGTCTCGAACCTCGAAACCTGAAACTCGAAACCGTGTTTTCGGCGTCAAACTCCGCGACGGACGCACCGTCGGCGCCCAAGCAGTCATCATTACCACCGGAACTTTCCTCAATGGCCTGATCCACTGCGGCGAACAACAATATCCCGCCGGTCGCTCCGGCGAACCCAATGCCGTCCTGCTGGGCGAAGCCCTGAAGAAACTGGGCCTCCGCGGATGCCGGCTGAAAACCGGGACCCCACCGCGCCTCGATGGGCGCACAATCGACTGGTCCAAATTTGCCTTGCAGCCCGGCGACGACGATCCCACTCCGTTCAGTTTCCGTACCAGGCGCGTCGCTCATCACGACTCACAGGTGCCCTGCTACATCGCCTGGACCACGCCGGAGACTCACCGCATCATCCGCGAAAACGTGCATCGCTCCCCTATGTACAGCGGCCAAATCCAGTCCATCGGCCCCCGTTATTGCCCCTCCATTGAGGACAAGATCGTCAAGTTTCCCGACAAGGAAATGCACCAGCTCTTCCTTGAGCCCGAGGGACTGAACACGCATGAGATCTACGTCAATGGCATGAGTACATCTCTGCCTGTGGAAGTGCAACTCGCGATCTTGAAGTCAATCCCCGGACTCGATACAGCAGAAATGCTTCGCCCCGGCTACGCAATCGAATACGACTCGATCGATCCCACCGAACTCGAGCGCACCCTCGAAACGCGCAAAATCGCAGGACTCTTCCTGGCGGGGCAAATCAATGGCACCTCAGGTTACGAGGAAGCCGCTTGCCAGGGTCTCATGGCAGGAATCAACGCGGCGCTGCAGGTAAAGCAACAACCGCCGCTGGTCCTGGACCGCACCGAAGCCTACACCGCAATCCTGATCGACGACCTGATTTCCAAGGGCACAAACGAACCCTACCGGATGTTCACCTCGCGCGCTGAGTTCCGCCTGCACCTGCGCATCGACAACGCCGACCGCCGCCTCACTCCGCACGGCCGCCATGTAGGCCTTATCTCAGACCAAGCCTGGAAAGACTTTCAGGAAAAGCAGCGGCGTCTGGCAGAAATGAAAAAGCTCCTGGAGTCCACCCGTCTGACGCCAGCAATGCTGGAGTCCAGCGAGGCTCATGCAGGCACGGACGCCATCGTCCGTTCAGCCGAGCAAAGCTCGGCGGCGGTCTCCCTCTCGTCCGCAGGCCAAACCCTGGCCCAGCTGCTGAAGCGCCCTGAAGTCTCCATCGAACAACTAGCCCCAATTCTCAAGAAACTGAACCCAGAATTTTTCGCACGGGGAAATTCTCCGCAGCCCTCCGAATCTTCTCTTCCTTCCGAGATCCGCAACGAGCTGAAGTCCGTGGAGACGGAAATCAAGTACGAAGGCTACCTGCTGCAGCAGGAGCGCGCCATCGAACGTCTGAAAAAATCTGAGCAGCACTCCATCCCCGAATGGTTCGATTACGGTTCGGTCAGCGGCCTGTCCCGGGAAATGCAGGAGAAGCTGACGAGAGTCCGCCCGCGGACCATCGGCCAGGCCTCCCGCATTCCAGGAGTGACGCCTGCCGCGGTGTCACTGGTAAACGTGTTTATCGAGATCCAGGCGCGCCGCCGACACCAAGCGGCATCCCTGCAATAGGCGCACTCGGCACTACCAGTCGCAGAGCCTGCCACAGGTGAGTAGAATGAGGTGTATTCACTTCAGCGCTTGAGAGGACATCATGAAAAAAGCCTTCTGTGTTCTTCTCCTTCTAACGGCAGCATCGCTTCTGGCGCAGGATAAGAATCCGGTCACCTCGGCGGTGAAAGAGATTCTTCCCCGGCAGCAGAAAAACCTGGTCGGAGCCGCCGAGGAGATGCCCGCCGGAAAATATTCCTACAAACCCACTGAGAAGCAGATGGCGTTTGGCCACCTTGTGCTGCACGTCATCGAATCCAACTACATGTTGTGCTCGAAGCTGAGTGATACGCCCGCGCCTAAGCCCGCAGAGCCTGTGAAAGAGACGGATGGGAAAGACAAGTTGGTGCCAGCGCTCAAAGCCAGCTTTGACTTTTGTTCAACCGCACTGGGGAAAGTGGATGATTCCAAGCTCGCGGACGAAGTGGAATTGTTCGGCGGGCGGAAGGGCTCGAAGGCTTTTGCCATGCTCGCGCTGAGTGGCGGCTGGTCAGATCATTACAGCGCGGCCGCGATTTATCTACGGCTGAATGGATTGTTGCCGCCGACGGCGCAGCCTAAGAAGTGAACGGCTGGATCGGAGAGACGTAGCTTGCTACGTCTCTCCAGCATCTCTGCTTAGCTGTCTTTCTTTTGCTTCTCTTCCAGACGGTGGTCTTTCACGCTCAGCAAGTCGTTGAGTGCTTTCACCAACTGCGTGAATTTGTCGCGGTCCTGTTCGGTCGCAATGCGCTGACACAACGTCGTCATACGCTCTCGTTCGTCGGGGGTCATCTTTCGCCTCCTACGCTGGGGATGAAGAGTGTCGGAGTACTCTAGCGAAATTGGGTGGGCCCTGTCGGTCGGGTAGCCGACAAAGGCTACATCTTTGGGAACCCAGTAAGTTACCGACGATATCCCGCAGACATCCCGACGTCCACGAGATAGACCCGAAGGTCTACTCGATCTGGACCAAGGGACTGTCTGGAATGCTGGCGGGGCTGGTTGAGGGATGCTGCGGGTCACGCCAGGAATCGAAGATCGATACCTGGTGAACGCACGACACGGTGCAATGGGGAGCGCAGGATTTCTCGCTGAGATATTCGCGGCGCAGGTGCTCGCGCGTGTAGTTTTCCAGAGGGATGGCCGGATAGCCCCGCTGCTGCGAGCAATAGTGCACCAAGCCGTTCTCGCAAATGTAGAGATACCGCGATCCCGCGCGGCATCGCCAGTCATTCGGCGTTCCCTTCGCGATATTGTCCTGAAAAGAATTCACCCGCGTGAAGCTGCGTTTTTCCAGGCGCTTCATCTCGTGATAAATGCGGCGCTCTTCCTCCGCCAGCGGCTGCAGCTGGCCGCCGCCATCGTGAATGATCCCGATGGTGGAGCTGAAGCCCAGTTCGACGGCGCGCTTGCCGATCACCAGAGCATCCTGGGGATGCTTAATGCCGGCGCCGACGACTGAATTGATATTCACGTGAAAGTCGGCGTGCTCGGCCAGAAGTTGCAGCTTCTTGTCCAGCACTTTAAGGCTTTTCTTCGATACTTCGTCGGGATTGACGTTGTCGATGGAGATCTGCAGCCACTCGAGCCCGGCGCGATTAAGGCGCTCAATGCGCTCAGCCACAAGGAGATAACCGTTAGTAATCAACCCGGCGACCATATCGTTCGTGCGAATTCGGCGGATGATGTCATCCAGTTCCGGATGCAGCAGCGGCTCGCCGCCGGAAATTGTGACCACTGAGGTTCCCAGCGCGCCCAGCTTGTCAATGCGGCGGTACATATCCTGCACTGGAACGGGCTTTGAGAAATCGTCGAATTCATTGCAGTACGTGCACGCCAGATTGCACCGGCGCATGGGAATGATATGGGCCAGTAACGGATGTTCTGTATTGGAAAGCGCGCGCAGGACCATCTTGGTTCCGCGCAGGTTGCGATGCAGGGCTTTTGCCCGGCGGCGCAAGGTTGTGACTAGCGATGGCATTGAGATGATTACTTTCTATTAAAACATGGGCTTACAACCCTTGCACCTATCTTGCAGCGTTTGGGACCGGGGCTGAGGCAAACGGCGAATCTGAGCAGTGTTCATGCTTTTAGTTCGTGTCCTGCCTGCTGCAGCAGGAGGAGCGCCTTTTCCGAGAACTCCTCCTGGATCAAGACATAATCCGTGTCATAGGTTGAGACGGCAAAGATCGGAATTGCGTTGTCGGACAGGGGCTGGATAAAGGACAGCAAAATTCCGGTGAGGGAAAAAGGGAATGGGCCTACCAGTTTCAGGCAGATCCAGCGCTGGGGAGCACGAATCGTTGGTGGAACATTTGTCGCGGGACAGACGATCGAGAGTTCGTCGGCGGTGCTCGTGATGGAAGTGAATTCACCTTTTTGGGCCCATTCGGGAACGGCCGTTTGGGGTTCGAGGCGCACGATGGCATAGGAAGCATTGAGGCAGCGGAACGTCAGCTGATGGCGTTGAGGGCGGGGCTCGTCTTGAGCTGTGGACATAGTTTCGGATGACAGCACAGCCGAGCTTCGCTCGGCCGGACAGCCGATGGCGGCTGTCCCTACATGGATCTTTACCCTTCTACGGCTTTGCGGACTGCGGCTTTTGCCAGCAGGCGGGTGGAGTCCAGGGTTGGCAACGGGGACGACTCCGGACTCACAAGTAACGGGATTTCGGTGCAGCCTAGCACCACTGCATCGCAACCTTCGTCTTTGAGCGAGCGGATCACCTCGACGAAGTACGCCAGGGAGCGCGGAAGGAATTGTCCGTTCACCAGTTCATCAAAAATGATCTCATTGATGCGATGGCGCTGCTCGGTCTTCGGAATGCGATACTCGATGCCGGCCGACTTCAGGGCTTGGGGATAAACCGGACCTTCCATTAGATACCGCGTGCCCAAGACCGCCAGACGCCTGAATTCTCTTTTCTTAGCTTCCGCCGCGACTTCCCGCGCAATATGCAGCCAGGGGCGCGGCGCGCGATGCTCTACCAGATCAAAAGCCTGATGAATAGTGTTATCGGGACAGATCAGGAAATCAGCTCCGGCTTTGGCCAGTTTGTCGGCGGAAGAGAGCATGAGTTCCGCTACCCCGGCCCAGTCTCCTTTGTCGATGCTCTTCATGTATTCGGCGAGCGAGTGCGAATGCAGGGAGACTTCTGGATGATCGTGAGGACCGAGCATCTGCGAGCCTTCGAGCGAGACGGTGCGGTAGCAGAGTGCTGCTCCTTCGGTGCTGCAGGCGACTATGCCGATATGCAACATCAGGGATCAGGGGTTAGGGATCAGTATTCACTTCTGTGACGCGAGAGCATAGGGGCTTAGATCCCTGAAACGCTTCTCAAACTCACCGCGAGTGCAGATCGACTTCAGGTCGATGACACGGTCGATCGCGAGGATTCCGTCCAAGTGATCGATTTCATGCTGCAGCAGTTCGGAGAGGTTGCGGTCTTCTCCAGCATGAACTTCCTGCGTGTTTCCGTCCAGATTCTGATAGCGGACGGTGATGTCGCGGTAGCGTTCGACCTGCATGAAGATTGAAAGGAAACTCAGGCAGGCATCCCAGACTACGATCTTTTCCTGGCTGCGCCGGATGATTTCAGGATTAATCAGTGGCCAAGAGTCTTCTCCTGGCAGCCTGAGCAGGATTACCCGCTGAAGCACGCCGATCTGGGGAGCGGCAATGGCGCGGCCATAACCGGTTGTTGCCCGCCAGTGCGCCAACGTCGCCGCGAGATCGTCGACAATTTCCTGAATCCGCGGCGATGTCGGATGCTCGACGTGCTTACATTTCTCCCGCAGCACGGGATCCCCGAGTTGGCGAATGGGTTGAACGGGCATAACTATCCCGCGACCGCTGCATCGAAGAGGCTCAGCAATTCCAATTTTTTCTCGGCGGGCAGGAATGAGGCTTCGAAGGAATTGCGCGCCAGCTCCCGCAGGTGTTCGTCGGAGAAACCAAAGGTTTGCTGCGCGAACTGGTACTCGCGGGCCAGCGAAGTTCCGAATAGCGCCGGATCGTCCGTATTCAGAGTGACCATCAGCCCCTGGTCGAAATAACTCTTGACCGGATGCTCTGCGGCGCTTTTGCAGGCTCCGGTTCGGAGATTGCTGGTGATACAGATCTCCACGGGGATCTGCCGGTACGCCAGCTCTTCCACCAGATCGGGATCCTGGCTGGCGCTGAATCCATGCCCGATCCGTTCCGCATGAAGATTGAGGGCTCCCCAGATGGATTCCGCCGGACCGGTCTCCCCAGCGTGGGCGGTCAGATGGAGCCCGTGATCCTCCGCATACGCGTAGACGCCGCGGAACAGTTCCGGGGGAGCTTTGATCTCATCTCCCCCAATACCCACGCCGACTACGTGGCGATCCTGGTAGCGAACCGCCAGCTCAAAAACCTTCTGCGCCTCTTCCACTCCGAAGTGGCGGGTAGCGTCAAAAATCCAGAGCAGGGAGACGCCAAAGTCGCGTGCCCCGCGCGCGCGTCCGCGTTCCAGGCCTTCAAAGATGGCCGCGAAATCCTGTTTGCGATAAAGGCAGACGCCTACCGCGACGTAAACTTCCGCATGCAGCACATTCTCTTCTTTCAATCGCTGCATTAGGCGGTAAGTCACCAGTTCGTAGTCGTCGGGACCGCGCAGGTGAGCGCTGACTTCTTTGAAGGCCATCAGAAAGCTGGGGAAGTCGGTATATCGATACAGAGCCTCAGTCTCGGCCAGGGTGGCGGACTCGCCATGATGCTTTCTGAGCTCCAGCAGGGACGCCGGCTCAACCGCTCCCTCCAGATGCAGATGCAGTTCCGCCTTCGGCAGCTGTCGGACGAAGGCATTCGGAGTGGGCGCACCTGCGGGGCTCATGAGTTCCGATTGTAGATTGAGCAATGAGCGGCGAGCAATGAGCGGTGAGCGATGAGCGGTGAGCGATGAGCGGTGAGCGATGAGCAATGAGTAGCAAGCAAGGACTGAAGCGACCCCCGGGTCATTGAGATTGCTTTTGGCTCACAGCTCACTGCTCACTGCTCACGGTTTGACGCGTACATGCATCGCTACCTATAGATGAAAACCTCCGCGAAAAGCAGATCAGGCCATATCTCAGTCTTGTCGAAAAACTAAAGGCGGCCATCGCTGGCCGCCCTTATTCGAATTGTCTTGCTCAGAAGCGGTCTTAGACGCCTTTGACGTTCTCTGCCTGCCAGCCTTTAGGGCCTTTTACTACGTCAAACTGCACTTGCTGACCTTCCTGGAGGCTCCGGAATCCACTGGCCTGAATGGCGGAGAAATGCACGAATACATCCTCACCGTTCTGGCGGCTGATGAATCCATAGCCCTTTGCGTCGTTAAACCACTTCACTGTTCCTGTTTCCATGTGATGCTTTGTTCCTTTACTTGATGTAGCGCTGAAACTTTCAGGATTCTTCTGCAGGCAGGGCACACGCTGGGTTAAGCGGAGATGCTTGTACTGCGAGGAACTCTAAAGTCAAACGCATAACCATTGTACCTCGATATGCCACCGAATAGCTACAGAAATCGTGCATTGCTGCACGTAAGCTGCTGATGTACAGGGTGTTATGTCTGGCAGAGTCGGGAGTGAGCGAATGACGAATTTGCCACTTTTGCGCAAACCAATCATCATTAGAGGAATGCGGTTCAGAACTATTTTGTTGGCCATCCTGCTGGCGGCCCCGGCATCGTGGGCGGGGATCGTCGAGAGCGTGCATTATGCCCTGGCGCAGAACAACTTTTCCGCTGCCGAAGCGCAACTTGCTGCTTACCGCAGCCAAAGAGGGGTGGATGCGCAATATATCGAGGCCTATTCCTGGCTCGGCCGGGCAGCGCTGGATGCTGGTCAATACGATCAGGCCGCGGCGTATGCGAAGGAAACCAAGGCGCTCGCGTTGGAACAACTGAAAGGGCGGCCGTTGGATGCGGAACCGCATCTGCCGCTGGCGCTGGGAGCGGCATTGGAAGTGCAATCGCAGGCGCTCGCGGCGAAGGGCCAGCGCACGCAGGCACTGGGTTTGCTGCAGAACGCTCTGAGGACCTATGGGAATACCTCGATTCACGATCGGCTGCAGAAGAATGTGAACTTGTTGACATTCCAGGGAAAGATCGCTCCCGCACTGAAAGCGGATCAGTTCATGGGACCACCGTCTGAGGCAGCGGACCAGTGGGGGAGCCATCCGACACTTCTGTTTTTCTGGGCACATTGGTGTGCGGACTGCAAGGCGGAAGCGCCGATCATTACTCAATTACGATCCGAGTTCGCTTCGAAGGGGTTCAAAGTGGTTGGGCCGACGCGGCTGTACGGGTATACGGCGCAGATTGAGCACGCATCGTCCGCGGATGAGATCCGGTACATTGACGCCGTACGGCATAGGTTCTATAGCGGACTACTGGATATGCCAGTGCCGATCAGCAAACGCAACTTCGATGTGTATGGCGCGTCCACGACGCCCACGCTTGTGCTGCTGGATCGCGCAGGCAAGGTGGCTTGGTACCATCCGGGGGCGGTGCCATACGAGGAGTTGAGGTCGGAGATCGAGAAGGTGGTGCGATAGGCGGCGGTCCATCAGCATGCCTAGCTCAGTGGATTTCTCTTAGCCTCCCCGTCTTGACGTCGTAGACGAAGCCTCGTACCGGAATCTGCTTTGGAATCCACGGGTGCGACTTGATTTGGTGGACCTGCTTGCGAACATTCTCTTCGAGATTGTCGAAACCATAGAAATTTGCCGGGTCGCTAGCCGTCGCTCCCGTCTTTTCCGTCAAGCGCTGCCTAAGTTCGTGTTCCCGGATGTTCAGCAAGCCGCAATCGGTGTGGTTGATGATGATGAATTCCTGGGTGTCGAGCAGGTGGTGCGAGACGATCAGCGAACGAATCGCATCGTCGGTGGCAATGCCCCCAGCATTGCGGATCATGTGGGCGTCGCCGGGACGGAGCCCGAGACAATGCTCGAAGAGAATGCGGGAATCCATGCAGGCGAGCACCGCTGCGTGGCGGCGGGGGCGAACCTGCAGATTGCCCAGGTTGAAGCTGCGCGCGAAAATTTCGTTGGCGGCTAAGAGTTCGTCGGCTACGGACAAAAGATGCTCCTGTCGAGTTTAGATTCCCATGTGTCGCCAAAAAGGCGGTGGATGGGTACCCACATTTCTGTTTCGCGTTTCTCGAATTCCCCAGTTTCAGATTTCCCACTAAGAGGTTTCACGCTCATTGGTTGCTTCTAGTTTACCCGCTACAATCGGCTCGTGAATCTGGATGACACCATTGTCGCGATTGCAACGCCTGTCGGACGTGGGGGCATTGGTGTAGTCCGGCTATCTGGGCCGCTGGCGCGCGAGATCGCCGGACCCATGTTGCGCTTAAGACATGAATTGGAAGCGGGCAGGGCTGTCTTCGGAGAATTCGTGGAACCAACGGAGCTTCGCTCGGGCGTGGACGAGGCGTCGGCCCCAAGACAGGCGGAACGCATCGACGAAGTTGTAGTCACCTATTTCGCGAAGCCGCATTCCTATACTACAGATGACGTGATTGAGATTTCGGCTCATGGATCACCTGTGGTGCTGCGGCATATTCTGGAGCTTTGTATCGCCGCAGGGGCGCGCTTGGCGGAGCCCGGTGAATTCACTTCCCGCGCTTTCCTCAACGGACGAATCGATCTGACACAGGCCGAGGCGGTTCGCGACCTGATCGAATCGCAGACGGTCTATCAGGCCAAAATCGCGGCGCAGCAGTTGGATGGTGCACTCTCGCGCCGTTTGCAGCCCATCAAGCAAAATCTGGTGCAGCTCATCGCACAACTCGAGGCCGGAATCGATTTTGCCGATGACGACGTTTCCGTCTTACCTGATGCCGTCATCTTGCAACACATCGCCGGGGTGCAGACTCCGCTGGAACAGCTTCGGGCCAGCTTTGCTTACGGCAAGATCGTGCATGAAGGATTGACGCTGGCCATTGTGGGCCGACCGAACGTGGGGAAATCGAGTCTGTTCAATCAACTCGTGGAACGCGAACGGGCGATCGTGACCGCCACTCCGGGCACCACACGCGATCTAGTGACCGAAACGGTTGCTATCGGGGGCATTCCCGTCAGATTGGTCGATACGGCGGGCATTCGTCATTCGCTGGACGAAGCTGAGTCCATCGGAATCCGAAAATCCCAGGAGGCGCTGGCCGATGCCGACCTGGTGCTGGTTGTGCTGGATGCCTCGCGAGATGAGACTACTGATGACGCCGAGCTAGTTCAGAAGGCATCGGCGCGTCCGCGGATCATCGTCAAAAACAAGATTGATTTGAGAAGCAGGGAGCAGGGGGCAGGGAGCAGGGACTCTCACGTGCGCACTTCCGCAGTTACGGGGGAAGGGATTGCCGAATTGCGAGCGGAGATTTTAAAGCACATTTGGGGAAAGGGTGAAGTCGAAGAGGGATTTCTAACGAACGTACGCCACCGAGCGCTGATCGAAGATTCGCTGAGCGCGATCGAGGCGGCGAAAGAGGCGGTCGCCGGGAAGATTCCCCATGAGATGCTGCTGCTCGATCTCTATAACGCGCTGCGGCCGCTGGACGCGGTCACCGGCGCCACAACGACCGATGACATTCTCAATCTCATCTTCAGCACATTCTGTATCGGCAAGTAATTCCTTCCTACGGCAAAAGATTGCTTATTTCGAAAGCCGGCCTAGAACTGCGCGAAACATCTGATCGAACGATTTGGCGCTTCCATCCTGAGACACCGCAGCCAGGGCCTTTTCGGCCGCGGGGCGCTGGTACCCCAGATTCAACAAAGCCGAGAGGACGTCATCTTCGACGGGACTCAGGGTCGCGGCCGTCGGAGTGGCGGCCGGTCCTGCTTCGGGCAATTTGTCGCGGAGCTCCAGCACCATGCGTTCCGCCGTCTTCTTGCCGATGCCTGGAATGCGCGTGAGACGCGCTACGTCGTTGCCGCGGATGGAGCGGACCATCTCCTCGGCCGGCATGCCACTGAGAATGGTGATGGCTAGTTTGGGCCCGATTCCGCTGACCGTGAGCAGCTTTTCGAACAGCAGCTTTTCCGAGCTGCGCAGGAAACCGTAAAGCGCAAGTGCATCCTCGCGAACATGGGTGTGGATGTGCAGCGCAACTTCAGTTCCTGTCTCGGGCAGATCGGAGAAAGTCGGAACCGTAATGGTGACGTCGTAACCAACGCCCGAGGTTTCGACGATGACCTGGTTGGGATGCTTGGCCAACAGCTTGCCGCGGAGATGGGCGATCATTGCTGGCCCATTGTAGCGCGGGCGCCCGGTGGACACTCATGCTTATGGCTCTTAGAATTGGTGAGTTCGTGGGCGCTTTATGTGGCGGGGTAAATTGCCGATCAGTTTGATGTGGCTTGGGACGGTGCTGGGCGTGCTCTGCGGCTTGGCCTCGGGGCAGCAGGGGCTCGATCTGGAAGGACACGCGGTGGATCCTTTCGCGGCCGCTACCGGCAAACCGGTGGTCCTGATCTTTCTGCGGCGGGATTGTCCGGTATCGGGACGCTACGCTCCGGTGGTCCAGAAAATCAGCAGGGAATACGCCGACCGGGCCAGTTTCTGGCTGGTATACCCCGACAGGACGGATAATCCCGAGGACATCCGAAAATCCATCGCGGACTATGGATATCAGTTGCCGGTGTTGCGCGATCCGGAGCACGCACTAGTGAAGTTGAGCCGGGTACAGATTACTCCCGAAGTGGCGGTGTTCGACCGCGATCGTCAACTGATTTATGACGGACGCATCGATGACTGGTACATCGATCTGAGCCGCGCCCGCCCCGCTCCCACCACCCACGAATTGCGGGATGCCATCGCCGCCGCGACCGCCCGAACCACGCTGGCGCAGAAGGAAATCAGGGGAGTGGGATGCTACATTTCGGATGTGGAATGAGCTTTCCGCTGCGCAGCGTCTTGCTTGGCCTCCTGAGCTTTGCCCTGGCTCCGATGCTGGCCGCCCAGTCTTCCGCCCCGGCTTCTCAGCTGACATTCAATCGGGACATCGCGCCCATCATCTTTCATTCGTGTTCGACCTGCCATCGTCCGGGCGAGGCCGCCCCGTTTTCGCTGCTGAATTACTCCGATGTGAAGAAGCATGCTCGGCAGATTGCGGACGTGGTCCGCTCGCGCGCCATGCCTCCCTGGCTTCCTGAGCCACAGGAATTAAAGTTCGCCGATGAGCTTCGCCTATCGGACGCCGACATTAATCGCATCGTGACCTGGGTGGAACAGGGCGCGGCAGAAGGGCTACCTGCTGATCTGCCGCCTGCCCCGAAATTTGTTCAGGGATGGAGGCTGGGTGAGCCGGACTTGGTCCTCAAGGCCGAGAAGCCGCTCATTTTGCCGCCGGAGGGAACGGACACTTACTGGAATTTCATCTTCCGTCTTCCGATCCAGGAGACCAGATGGGTGAAGGCCGTAGAGATTCGTCCCGGCGACAAACAGTATGTGCATCATGCCAACATCCTAGTGGACCGCGCTCACGCATCGCGTCAGCGAGAAACTGAACCCGGGGCGGGCTTTGGCGGGATGGAAATCCGCATCGAGTCGCAGGTCTTTGACCCTGACAGCCATCTTCTGTTTTGGAAGCCAGGAACCATTCCGTACGTTGAGCCCGAAGGCATGGCTTTGCGTCTCGATAAGGGGACCGATCTGGTGCTCAACACGCACCTGCAGCCTTCCGGCAAACCGGAGGTGATTCAGCCCAGCATCGGACTCTATTTCACCGATCACCCCGCGACTAAGCTTCCCATGCTGTTGCAACTGGAGAACGACCTGAAGCTCGATATTCCGCCGGGAGAAAAAGATTTTCTGGTCACCGACGATTTCACGCTGCCGGTGGATGTCGATCTGATGGCGATCTACCCTCACGCCCACTACTTGGGGAAGGACATTCAGGCGAAAGCCACCTTCCCTGACGGCACGAAGAAGACGCTGATTCATATTCCGCAGTGGAACCTGAATTGGCAGGCGGTGTACCGCTACGCAGAACCGGTGCTGTTGCCTAAGGGAACTACCATCAGCCTCCGTTATTCCTACGACAATTCGGATGCGAATCCGATGAATCCCAATCATCCTCCGCTGCGGGTGAAGGGCGGCAACCGCTCGACCGATGAGATGTGCCATCTCTGGCTGCAGGTGCTGCCGGTGAATTTCGATGCGGCCGCCGGGGATCCCCGAATGGCATTGCAGGAGGCTCTGGCGCGCCATAATGTCGAGAAAAACCCTGCAGACTTCGAGGCTCATTACAACCTGGGAGCGATGCTGCAGGCCAGGGGGCATCTGGATGCAGCACTCGCCGAATACCAGGCTGCCGTAAAGTTGCGCCCTGACGACGCCACCGGCAACAACGCTGTGGGAGCGGCTCTGGTGGAGGGCGGACATCCGGCACAGGCCGTTTCCTATTTGCAAGCCGCGATGAAGGCGCGTGCCGATTACTTTGACGCGCACTACAATCTCGGTTTCGCCTTGGCGCAGCAGAATGATTTCCCGGGAGCAATGGAGCAATTCCAGACTGCATTGCGCTTGCGGCCGCAAGATGCCGCAGTCGAGGCCAATCTGGGCGCGGCACTGGCGCAGATGGGCCGCTACGCCGATGCCCGGGCGCACTTTCAGCATGCCCTGCTGCTCGATCCGACTCAGCCGATTGCGAAAGAGAATCTCGAAGCACTGAAGGAAATGAACCCGCGCTGACTTAACATGCACTTGCTCAGGGAAACTTTCGGGCCCAATGAAAAATGACATCGCCAACCTGTTGCTGATATCCCTGGCGCTTTCAGTAATTTCTGCAGGACAGCAGCCGGATGTCGTTACCTCTCCCGTTGCCTCTAAACCCGCAGCCACCGCGGATTTCACCCAAGCCCGCAAGCTGATGCAGGAAGGAAAACTGGACGACGCCATCGCCCAACTGCATGCTGTGGAGGCACAGGATCCCGCGGCCAAAGGGCTCCCCCTCGAACTGGGGACGGCCTATTACCGGAAGAACGATTTCCCCCAGGCCATTGAATACCTAAGAAAAGCGAACGCTGCAGATCCGGCGAATGACGAAGCCGTTCAGATGCTCGGCCTGGCATATTTCCGCGGTGGACATCCTGCCGATGCCATTCCTTTGCTCGAAAAAGTGCAAGGCTGGTATCCGCGGGCGAACGT
>DASVAE010000093.1:0-111036 GCA_036376495.1 Candidatus Sulfotelmatobacter sp.
GCTTAGATTGGATGCTTGTATTCTGCGCAGCCGATCGAACTGGAAGCGGTGGTCTCTCGCACGAGTTTGACGCGTGCTCAGGCGGTTGCTATCATCACAATGCGGGGTGGAGCAGTCTGGTAGCTCGTTGGGCTCATAACCTCTCGCTCCTTAGGATTCCCGAGGCGTTCCTTGGACCTCCTAATCGAGCTTTTTGCAAATTGGGCGTCCGGCGCAGTAATGCACCGGAAGATCACTTGTCAAAGTCGGTGAAACCTACGTCGCGCGAGCGATATGGCAATACCGAACCAAGCCCCAATCGATCGGGGAAGGCGTAGAGACTGGATGGCAAGCACCCCACGCGGGTGAAGGTACAGTCCGACTCTCACCGAAAGGTGAGTCAGATCGCATAACCCAAAGGTCGGTGGTTCAAATCCACCCCCCGCAACCATGAACGCCACTGCCGAGATGCAGTGGCGTTCTCCTTTCGACACGCCACTCATATCTTAAATATCAAAGGGACAATATCAGCGCCAGCTCTCACCAAAAGGCAGCGGTACTCGCTGACGTTGCAGTCGGAAGGCCTCAGGCGTAAACACCACCGCCATATCCCCGGGGCGTTGTAATTTCGATTTCGCTGATTTGAGAGGGCTGATTTCCAACCCGCGCGGAGGGGTTGGCCTGTTCTATTCGGATGAGAAGATGCGCTCGTCCTTTTGAAGGGTTAGCTCCGTCGCCTACCCGAGCAGCATGAGAAGCAGCAAGGCTCCGACGCCACGATCCGAAGCCTGAGACTTCAAAGCGTACAGGGTTTAGGCCAATTCTATTTCTTGCCACTTAACAGTTGGGCTTTCGCTTCCGCCTGTTTTGCCTCTGCCAACTTGCCTACGCTGGAATAAGCTGTGGCCAAGCATGCGAAGATTTCCGCATTTTTCGGCTGCGACTTTGATAAAGCTTCCAATGATTGAACCGCTTCCGTAAAGTTGCCGTTTGCAATTTCGGCTTTGGCCAAACCAAATTGCGCTTCCACGCTGTCCGACTGCAGCAGCAACGCGGCTTCAAACTGGTCCTCGGCAGCTTTCGGATCTTTCAAATCCAGGTATACCTGGCCGAGCAGCAGGCGGCCTGCCAGCTGCCCGGGCAACAGTTTCAGGCTGGCTTCAACGGCATCCCGCGCGCCGGCTGGATCATGCACCTTCTGCAGTGCCTGCCCCGCATAAAACGCTGCCGTAGCATCGTCCGGTCGAGCCTTCATCGCACTTTTCAGATGTTGCGCCGCTTGAGCGTAATCTCCCGCCTGGAACTCCAACTCGCCGAGTTGGCGCAAGGCTGTGGGCGATTTCGGATCGAGCGCCAGCACTTTCTCGAGCGCCCGGCGCGCTTCGGCCGGCCGATTGTCTTCGGAAGCCATCATCGCGGCGTGCAGCAAGTTTTGTTCTTCGATCTTGTCTTTCGGGTCAGGCAGGGATGATGAGGCTACATTTGCCTCGGCTCGAGACCCCTCTTTGGACGCCTCAGCCGGAGTCTCTCGGGCACGCACCTCGGCCAGCATCGCGCGCGATTGCTGCACACGCGCGCTATCGGCGTCGTACTGGTTGCTTAGTTCAGCGGCATCACGTTGCAGATTGTAGAGCTCAGGTCTTGGCGACTCGATAAACTTGTATCCGTCGTTCCGCACCGAGCGCAAAGGAGCCCAGCCGAACCGCAACGGGTAATCAGTTTCCCCAAAAGCCGGACGGCCAACCACGTCTTTTCCCGAAAAGTAGACCCGCAACGACTCTCCATCGCTCTTCTCAAGAGCAGCGGCTCCGGCCAAATCCAGCAACGTGGGAACGATGTCAACAGTCCGTACTTGCGCCGCGACCCCAACGCCACCGCTCTCCTCCCGCGGTAACTTGACGATTAATGGCACGTGGGTCGTCGAGTCATAAAGAAAGATGCCATGGGTATCCTCACGGTGCTCTCCGAGACCCTCGCCATGGTCGCCGACCGTCACAATCACTGAGTTGCGGTACTTGCCCGTCGTTTTGAGATACGCAATGAAGTGCGCCAGCGCGGAATCCGCGTAGGCAATCTCGCCATCGTACAAATGATCTTTGTAAGTTTGCGAATAAGGTATTGGCGGTTCATACGGATCATGCGGATCGTACAGATGTACCCAGACGAAGTGAGGCCCCGCGGGATGCTTAGTCAACCAATTTTCCGCGTGTGCCACCACGTCCATGCCTCGGCGCTCCAGGCGTCCCCATCGCGACTTGGTCGACGAATGTTCGGGAAAGTTGTCGTAGAAATCAAAGCCTCGATCGAAACCCGGTGCCAACGTCTTGCTGTCGAGAATCACTGCCCCGATAAACGCGGCTGTGTGATAGCCACGCTCCTTCAGCAACTCCGCTACGGTTGGATGCGTGCTGGCCAGAGGGACGGCGAAATCCGTCACTCCGTGAGAACCCGGCAGCAGCCCAGTCAGGATGCTGGCATGAGACGTGTTGGTGATTGGGCTGGGAGTAAAAGCCTGCGTAAACTGCACACCGTCTTTGGCCAAGGCGTCGAGGGCTGGCGTGGCCCCATTGGTGTACCCGTAGCAGTGAACGTGATCAGCCCGGAGAGTATCGATGGTGATTAGAAAAATATCCGGAGCCGGCGCCTTCGGTGCCGCCCCGGCAGCAGCACACAAGGTCCCTGACAGGCACAGTCCAACAATGATGAAAAAAGGCCTCAAGGCTTCATTAGCCTAGCACTTCAGACATGCTTCGATAAGCTCCTCTACTTGCCGGCTAACCGGAGCGGAATCTCCGTGGTCCCGATGAATCCGGTGTGAGTATCGCGTACCGCCAAGCGCAAGCGATACTCTCCTGCCGGCATGTCCAACTCCGTCTTGAAAGGGATACCTTGCTGCAGGTAGGCCTGTAGTCGATCAGCCTTCACCGGCGCATCCATTCCCGTGTCGACGTGGGTAATCAACTTGCCGTCCAGTGAATATGCGGCTACGTGAAACTCCAGGCCAAAATGGCGGCCACCATCTTTCATCTCTTCCCCCGTGATGGTTCTGGGATTCACGAGCAATTCCACGGGGACTTTGACATGCGAAGCGGGTGGTGGCGGGACCACCCGAGAATCGAAAACCACCATCGTCGACAAAGGGGAGCCCATGGACATGGCGGTGACCAGATCCGGATCATTCTTGGCCTTACCCTTGTCCCATTTCATGGGATCTTTTGCGTAGTAGCCCATGCGATAACGGAGCTCACTTCCGGGCTTGTTTACCTTAACTTGAATTTTGCGGAACTTCCCATCGAAATCCTTCGAATCCGGCACGTATCCCAGCATGTAGTAAGCGGACCCATCGGCGATGCTGGAACGTACGGCGCCGGAAACATCATTACCACTCCGGAAAAACATGCCGCCGCTTTCCGAAGCCAGAGTCAAAAGGGTATTCTGGCTATCCTGTACCGCAGTATTCGCACGAGCGACATGGGCGCCATATTCAGCGCCGGTCTGCAGCAAGCCCACTTCGTTGGTGCCCTGGCGGCTGGCATCGGCCAAGGTCGAGCCAACCAGCCCGCGGGCGTCAACACTGTAAACCGATAATTGTGCATCAGTCAGCTCTGAAGCAAGCTGCCGCAGAAGCTCCTCAAAGGATTGTTCGACACGAACTTGAGGAGCGGCCGCCGTATTTGCTTGCGCGAGCACATCCACATCGGTTGTCATTTGCACCACTTCGCTGGTGATATCGATGGGAAACCCGGCGCTTACCCAGATCAGATTTTTGCGGCCCGGATATCCACCCATTCGATGGGCTACTAGTCTCAATGCCGCCGCTGTCCGGTAAACGCGGTCCTGAAGGGCGAGCTTTGTCTGTTCGTTCATAAACTCGATCATTCGCGCGAATACCAGACGCAAGCTGTCGGGGGATCGAGAGCCACTGCGCTCCCCACCATCGCCGGTAATGTGCAAATTCGGCATCACGGCTGTTACGTTCTCGACCTGCATCTCGATCGAGGTCTGCGGGTTGAAGTGTTCGACGGCGGCCTTGAGCAGGTCGACGTCTCCGGTGAAATCCTGCAGCAGCCGCAATGAGCCTGCCAGTGTGTACACCGCGACGGGCTGCCCTGGCTGAAGTTGGCTGCCTAAATACTTCAGCATCTGCGAGCGCGCATAGCCCTGATCGGCGACGGCAGTGTTCAGCCCATCGAGCAATAGAATCGTGAGCGGCCCCTTCGGCATATCGTATTCAGGTCTATTGGTGTAGATATTTGGTGGCAGCTCCGGCCGCGGCGATGGAGTTTCAGGAACTTCGAAGGAAAATGTTGAGATCTTCTGCGGCTTGCCGTTCTCCAGCACTGTAAAGTCGTCTTTCGTGAGGCCGGTGATGCGCTGCCCGGACTTATCGGTGACCACAGCGTCGACCAGGACGAGGCGGGCGCTGACGCGCACGGCCGGTGTGTTCACGTCCTGTCTACTCAATTGCGGTGGCAGCGCAACAGCGCTGATCGCTACCCAAAATAGGAACAGCACGATGCGCGACCGGTACAATGTCATAATCGCTCCTGAGTTGGGCGAATTATGGCATATCGCGGTTACTAAAGACATCCTGCGGCGCCTTTTGAGGACTGGAGCTGGAGAAAGTGGGTCCTTTGGAGTGATCCGCCGTGAGGGTCTATAATTTCGTAAGAGCTGTGCCTCATCCGCTCGAAGCCCAATGTTTTCTAGACGCCCTTCTACCTTCTTTTTTAGGCACTTTTTCGCTTGCCTGAGCTGTGCCGCCTTGATTCCTGTTTCCGCGGCTCAGAAGGCGACGCCGCAATCGGTGTCTCGCCCCAATCTGCTATTGATCACGATCGATACGTTGCGGCCTGACCATCTGCACTGTTACGGCTACGACGGTATTCGGACTCCCGCCATTGACTCCCTTGCTGCCGACGGCATACGTTTCGAGCAAGCCTATACTCCTATTCCAATCACCCTGCCGTCTCATACGGTGATGCTTACGGGAACGTACCCGATGATGAGCGGCATGCATGATTTCAGCGGGAACAACCTGAGTCCAGAACAAGCCACGCTGGCCACCGTTCTGCGGGCACGTGGCTACGACACCGGTGCGGTGATCGCGGCGGCTGTTCTGGACAGGCGCTTTGGGCTGGATCATGGTTTCGACTTCTATTACGATCACTTTAACTTCAGCAGGTTGGCCGAGAGCAATTTAGATTTTATGGAGCGACCTGCTAACGATGTCATCGATCAGGCTCTGAAATGGCTAGCCAAACCACGAAAAAGGCCATTTTTCTTATGGGTCCATCTTTACGATCCGCATCATCCCTACAACCCGCCCGCTCCTTTTAACCAGACCTACAAAGCCAATCTCTACGACGGAGAGATTGCATTCGCGGATACTCAATTAGGCCGCCTTTTGCGATATCTCAAGCAACGTGGCAATTATGATCGCACAGTGATCGCCGTCAGCGGGGACCATGGCGAAGGGTTGGGGGAACATGGTGAGAAAACCCACGGGTTCTTCATCTACAATTCGACCCTTCATGTGCCGCTGATCATCAAACCCTCGCTCAACATCAAATTCACCAATCACCTTGTAAAAAAAGATGTCAGCCTCGTGGACCTGATGCCTACGCTGCTGGGAATTCTCAATACTCCGATCCCGCCCAAGGTGCAGGGAAAAAACTTGGCAGGCATGGTGCTGCGTAGCAGCGACATGGAGCCTAGCCCGCTCTACTCCGAAACATACCTGCCGCGGATTCATTTCAATTGGAGCGAGCTACGAGGCTTGAGCACGGGAAATTACCATTTTATCGACGCTCCTAAACCAGAGCTTTTTGACCGGTCCAAAGATCCAGGGGAGACACATAACCTATACGCTGAGAAGGATGCCGTTGGGTCGGAGATGCGCAGCCAGCTCACCAGTACGGTGCGACGCTTCACGACCGAACACGAGATGGCTCAGAAATCCACGTTGGATCCTCAACTGGCCGACCGCCTCCGATCCCTGGGATATACCGCATTTACCTCTGGGGAAGACTCGCCAGTCAGCGACCGTAAGCTTCCCGACCCTAAGGATCGCGTTCAGGTGTACGAGACCGTTACTGAGGCGATCGACGACAGCCAGCATGGCAGGTACCCGGAATCGATTGAAAAATTGAAATCAACGCTCAGCACCGAGCAGAACTCAGTGCCCATCCACTACCTTTTAGGCCTGAATTACTACCGCACGAAGGAGTTCGCCAATTCTGTTGCGGAATTCAAGAAAGCGCTGGAAATCAGCCCAAACTATATGCTGGCGGTCTTCAATCTGGGGCTGGCAAGTGCCGCTTTGGGCGATGATTCCGAAGCGATCAAGTACCTGAAACGGACCCTCGAACTCGATCCTACCAATTTCGGCGCCGCTTTCGACCTGGGCGCCACCTACCTCCACCAGAACATGCTGGAGGACAGCACCGCCGCTTTCCGCCAGTCGGTAACAATCAATCCGGATTTCGCGCCTGGTTACAGGGCTCTGGGCGAGATGTTGGTCTATCAGGGAAAATTGGATGAGGGGCTGAAAGAATTGCGTACGGCTGTGCGATTGGCTCCCGATGACCCTCGCATTCATCAAGCTTTAGCAAAGGCTCTCGAAGCTAAAGGCCTGCACATGGAAGCCCGAGAAGAGATGCGCAAGGCTCAGGAGCAGGCCCAGTGAAGTATGCGGGAAGTTTGGCTCTTTGGGCAGTGGCCTTCATTTGCGTGCTGCCTGCCTTCGGCCAGTCTTCACGGGTAGCAGTCGCGAAAGCGCCTGCTAAATCGGATGTTCTGCTCATCACCATTGATACTCTGCGCGCGGATCATGTCGGGGCGTACGGGTTCAAAAATGCCAAGACTCCGACCATCGACGGACTAGCGCGCACTGGCGTGCTGTTTGAGCACGCTTATTCCCAGGTCCCACTCACTCTCGCAAGCCATACCAGCCTGCTCACCGGAACCTATCCCTTTCACAATGGCGTACAGGACTTTACCGGGCAACCCCTGAGCCCAAGTATTCGCAGCGTGGCGCAGGCGCTAGAGGCGCAAGGATACGATACCGCCGCCATCGTGAGCTCTTACGTTCTGGACCGCAGTTGGGGACTGAATCGAGGCTTTGGCCTGTATTACGACGTCTTCAAGGGCAGCAGCTTCCTGGAAAACGACCCGGGCCTGGTCGAGCGCAAAGCTGGCGGCAGCGTTGATGAAGCCTTGAAATGGCTGCGGCGCAGTCGCACTAAACCGTTCTTCCTGTGGCTGCATTTATACGATCCACATAGCGGTTATGAGCCTCCAGAGCCCTTCCGAACCCAGTTTGCAGATTCGCCCTACGATGGTGAAATTGCCTACGCTGACGCGGAATTGGCCCGTGTGATCACCTATCTAAAGCAGCGGGGCCTTTATGATCGTACATTGATCATTCTCGCCAGCGATCACGGCGAGTCGCTCGGGGAGCATGGGGAGAAGGAACACGGCTTCTTCGTTTATCATTCGACACTGCACGTACCCCTTGTAGTTAAGCCTCCTCTGTCTAGCGGGATTCATGCCCACCACGTCTCCGATCCAGTACCGATCATGGGCATCGCCCCGACGATTCTGGCAACGCTCAAGCTGCATGATCCCATTCAGCAGCAGTTTGAAACCGATAGCTTACTGGCAACCGCGGCTTCCACTCCCGCACCCGTTTACAGCGAGAGCTTTTATTCCTTCAGCTCATTTGGCTGGAGTCCGGTCAGAACTATCAATAACCGGTCGTACCAGTTCATAGAGGCGCCTAAGCCGGAGCTGTATGACCTTCGCAACGATCCCGAGGAGAAGCAGAATCTCGTTACTGAGCAGCCGGCCGTGGAATCGGTAATGGATCAAGAGCTCAAGAATTTAGTGCTTCGCTATGCACCCCACGATTCTCCCGCAGGCGGCTCGCAACTGGATGCGGAAGCCGTCGAGAAACTGCGTGCCTTGGGGTATATGGCCTATCGTTCGCCGGTTTCGGCGAAAGCTCTGGCTGCTGGTTTGAGCGATCCGAAAGACAAGATTTCAGATTTCAACACTCTGTTGGACGGGATCGACGCTGGCAAACTCGGGGATCTGGATCGCGAGCGGAGACTGCTGACTCAGGTGCAGGAAACGAATCCTGATATGTACCTGATCCCTTTCCTGCTCGGAGAAACTGAGTTGAAGGCTGCGAATTGGAAGGCCGCACAGGACGCGCTGGAGCGCAGCCTCAAGCTGAACCCTGACTTTGATCAGGCCATGACGGCGCTCGCACGGGCCTTCCACCAGCAGGACCAAGATGAACAGGCACTGCAATGGGTGCAGAAGGCGATTGAGGCGAATCCGAAGAATCTGAGGGCCTGGTATCAAAAAGGCTGGATCAGCGTGAAGGCCGATCCGGATGGGGCGATGGTTGCCTTTGAGAAGGCGCTGGAAATTCAGCCGGGGTTTGCGATGGCGCACCGGGATCTGGGCATGATCCTGTTGCAAAAAGGCCGCTACAAAGAAGCCGCCACGCACCTGCAAGAGGCGGCTGAGCTAGGGCTGGCACATGCAAAGCTGTACAATTTCCTGGGAATCGCCTACAGCCGCACCGGCCGCTATCAGGACGCCGTAAAGGTCTACACCAAGGCTTTGGACAAAGAACCTGACTTTGCCGAAGCGCACTTGAATCTTTCTTACGTTTACGAAAAGCTCAATCGCCCACAGTCTGCCCGACGTCAATATGAGACCGCCTGCAAGCTGCAAGCTGATTTGTGCCAGTTTGAGCCTGGGAAAGCCCAGTAATCCCTATTGCGAGTCCTCAGATTGCAGCTTTTTGAGTAGTTCCCTCGCATGCGGCACAAAAGGACTGCCCGGAGATTGCTTCAGGAACAAAGACAGCTCTGCAATTGCTTCCGCCTTCCGGTTCTCCTTAAGGAATAGGTTTACCAACGCCAGGTGGGCGTTGGTTAACCCGGGATCGTTGTTCAAGGCGACACGAAACCGCTTTTCGGCGTCAAGAGCGTTACCGCGCTTGATCAGCACGGATCCCATCAGGAACTCTCCAAACCCTGACTGAGGCTGGCGCTTCAGGCCTTCTTCAATGGAATCTGCAGCCTCGTTCAAGCGATTGGTCAGCAGGTACACATTTGCCAGATTGAAGTAGGCATTCGCGTCGGCATGGTTTTCGGCAATGACTTTCTGGAACTCGGTTTCCGCCTCGCCGAATCTTCGCTGTTCCAGATACAGAGAGGCCAAATTATTCCGAGCCGGATACATTTCGGGAGCGATTTCCAGCGCCTTCGCGTAGTGTTCTATGGCTTCGTCAGACTTGCCGCCCTGTTGCGCTTTCGTGCCTTTGTCGTACTGCTTCTTTGCCTGCTTGGGGAATTTGTCCAGGAGCGCGGCTTGATCCACAATGGCTGGATTGCCGCCATTGATGGTGGACGGCGAAGCGGTTCCCGCTTTGTCTTCGGGAGTTAACTCAATCTGCAGGTATACGCTGTGCTGAACAGAGCTGTTAATGGGCACTCCGACGTCGACCGGGCGATAGCCCTCCTGGCGCACGACAATCCGATACAGGTTCGGCGGAACATCATTGAAGGAGAACTTCCCTTCTCCATCGCTGTAGACTTCTCCCGCCTGAGCGCCACTTCTTTCCAGCCTCACCAGAATCCGTGTGGGCGGGGGCCCGAGGCGCGTCACCCTCAACTGGCCCACAATTGTTATCGCGTCACTGGTCTGTTGTGCCCGAACAAGCACGCACACAAAAGAGCAAAGTAGTGAATAAAGCACTGCCCGACGCACTACGCATAATGGGGATAGGAAGGCAGCGCAGCGACGCATCAGAAGACCTCGGTGAAAAGAATAAGCCGAAACCGGTCTGATGCAACCGGTTCCGGCTTGATTTTTTCCGACTAGAAGGCGAGCTTCAAACCGAACTGCAGGTTACGGGCGTTGAAGGTCCCGCCGGCCTGTCCAAACGTTGTATCCCGGATGCTGTCGTGCAACTGACCTTCCGCGCCGGGCAGTTTGAAGTTGGTGTGATTCAAGATATTGAAGCTTTCCGCTCGGAATTCGAGCTTCGTGCGCTCCGAAATCTTGAAGTTCTTGAACAGAGATGGATTCCACTCCATGAAACCTGGACCGGTGAACGTATTCCGCCCCAAAGTTCCGGTGTTTCCCGGCTGAGGACGCTGGAAGACGCAGTTGTCCGGAGTACTTGGGTCCTTGTTATAGCAGAAATTTCCACCCCAACCGTTGGCCCACATGTCGTGGTTAGCTCCACTGAAGGCTGCCATGGTGGAGTTCGGCCGATCATTGGCCTCGAAGTCATTGTTGAAGTCACAACTCCCCCGTGAGCCATGGCAGAACGGTTCCCAGTGAGCGCCCGTATGGTAAGAGATGGTGCCATTGAGCTGCCATCCGCCCAGAACGGCTCCCGCGACGCCACCGTGGCTCTTGAAGAAGGGAAGCTCGTAAACATAGTTCATGGTAAGCGTGTGGCGGATATCGAAGATCGAATTGCCACGGTCGAGCCTCGGCATCGTCTGATCGCTGCTGTACCCTTCACCCGCCCCTTCGTGGTTAGAGCTGGTCGCACCGCTGTGCCACGTAGAGCCATTGTCGATTGCATGGCCCCATGTGTAATGCACTGCAAACTGCAAGCCTCGACTCATTTGTTTGCTCAGCGAGACCTGCATGGAGTTGTAAATGGAGTTGTTTACGTTTTCCCAGACGCGAAGTTTTCCGTAATTGGGGTTCAAACGTCCTGTTGTGTTGGTTATACCGGCGGGATCGATCTGACTGCAGAGTTCCCGGCCGAAGCGATCGGTAGTGCACCCCAGAGGCAGAGAAGCGTTATAACTTTGGGTCGGATCCAAGGATCCACCCGGAATCCGGTTCACTTGCTCGGCTCGGAATAGTTTGTGAGCGACGGTTCCAACGTAGTTCACTTCAAGAACCAGGCTGCGCGCCAGTTCGCGCTGCATACCCAGATAGTAGTTGTACACGTAAGGATCCCGGACGCCTTTAGGGGGGATTATGCCCGTCAGATTGGCAAGATCCCGATTGGCGGGATTCCAGCCCATGATGTTGCCAACCGCAGTGTACTGAGTATCGTTACCCTGGAAATTATTGGGTCCGGCCGGTCCAGTAAAGCTGGGCGGAGCTGTGGCATACCCGGTTGATCCGAGCGCCGGCTGCGGTCCATAGTAAACGGTGCACCCGGCTGGCGTTCCGCACCCGGTGCCGACGGATGTATCAAGGGCAGCATTGAAGGAATAGTAAGGAGGATTCCAGCGGGAGTTTGAGAGGGGGTTATATAGCGTTCCCTCGTACGAAACACCGAAACCGCCTCGAAGGGCCATCTTGCCATTGCCGAAGACGTCATAGGCGAAGCCAAGCTTGGGCCCAAAGTTGTTATGATCACCGGCACCCAAAGTCTTTGACGGCGCAAATCCTCCGGGTCCGCAGACCCCTGCTAGAACTGCCATTTGGTCGATGGTGTGGACACCGTCGGGTCCAATCGCTCCAGCAGGACATGCGGCCGAACCTACGGGCGCATTGGCGTCATGGATTGTTCCGGCACCGGTCGTGATGTTGTCCACATAGTTATTACCGGGGCCAGGCAGGAATGTGGTTGCCAGATTTGCGTTCTCGTGGTGCCGCTGAAACAGGTCATAGCGAAGACCGAGGTTCAGGGTCAGCTTACGAGAAACCTTCCAGTCATCCTGCACGAACGCGCCCAGTTCGATATTCCGCCAGTGCCGAATATTCGTTGCCAATTGGGCATTTGATTTTGAGGTGAAGCCCGGATCCACGCCAGCGGCCATTCCGTAGGGACCATCAACGGCAAAGAAAAAGGGATCGTAGAAGTAATACGAGGGCCGGGCTACGTTGAACTCTGAGTTCTCGATGTTGCGACGTATCTCCGCCCCCATCTTGATGTTGTGGTTGCCGTGATTGATCGAGACCATGTCGGCGTAGTTATAGATATGCTCCTTGAAGAACTGCGGATACCCATTGTAGGAGCCAAATCCCATGGTGCCTGCATAGTCACCGATGTAAATGGAAGGTACGCCCGGGACGGAGGGAACATACCGCGAGTAGCTACCCGCGTACCCAGCGCGGGCTTCGTTCACGACGTGAGGACCGAACGTATGAGTCCAGTTAATGGTGCCATTCGGCGCGATAAACCTGGTTGGATTTGTGAATCCGCGGCTGTTCGCGGCAGGGGTGAGCGTGTTCTGACGCGACCAGTTGAATTGCGCGAATACTCGATCCTTAGACGTTGCATTCCAGTCGATTCTGCCGGACGCCTCATTCCCATCGAACAGGTTACCTAAGTTTTGCGTCTTTTGAATGTTGATCGTCTGGTAAAGCATCGGCATGTCCAGCCCACCTGGCGAGGCCAGGATCGAGTCAAACAGTCTGGTCATTCGAGCCCCGATGTTCGGATCGCCCCAGTTGCCTGGGTCTTCGAAGTCCGCCACGGAACTGAAGCCGGTGCCACTGCAAGGACCATCAGTACAACCCGTGGTCAAGTATTGTCTGACAGTCAAGAATGGTGTTCCCTGAACATTGGGAGCAAACTGACTGTAGAGCAACTGCCCTACCGATTGTTGGCCACCGGGTGCTAGTCCGGCGGCGTTGATAACGGCTTGGCGGAATTCCGGGCCCTCGGCAACCGTGGGCGCGGGAAGGGTGGACGTACGGAACCGGTCTCCCTGGTAGGATCCAAAGAAGAACAGCTTGTCCTTGATGATGGGCCCGCCGATGGTGCCTCCGAACTGATTGAAGTGCAATGGCGGTCGCGCAAGGCCTTGCTGGTTGGCAAAGAAGGTGTTGGCATCCAGCTTATCGTTGCGAACAAATTCCCACAGGCTGCCATGGAGCGCATTGGTCCCCGACTTCTGCACCAGATTGGTGATCGAACCGGCGCTGTTTCCATATTGCGCAGACTGATTCAGGGTCAACAATTGGAACTCAGCAACCGTGTCCTCGATTGGTGTATTTTGCGGTCCGCCGCTCAGTCCTTTGTTGGACGAGCCGTTCACCAGAAATCCGTTGAAATTCTCGCGCAGGCCGTTGACAACCGTATTGTGGCCATTCTCAGTGAGCACGCCGTCAACGTTGACCGCGCCAGCTGCCTGCTGCATGAGGTCGTAAACATTGCGCCCGTTTAGCGGCAGGTTTGAAATCTGAGTCGAGTCGATCGTCGTCGACAGACGGGAGTCCTCTGTTTGAATCGCGGGCGCCTCGCCCGACACTTCTACGGTTTCCGAGGCTTGCCCTAGCTCCATCCTAAAATCGAGATGGGTGACAATGCCCGCATTGGCGACGACGTTGCTTCTTAGGGTCTTCCGGAACCCCTTGGCCTCTACGGCGACGCTATAGTTGCCGATCTGCAGTTCGCCGACGTTATAAGCACCGGATTGACTCGTCACGGTTCTAACGGTCCGGTTTGTGCCAAGGTTCGTTACCGTAACGGTCGCGTTAGCGATGGCTGCTCCCGAAGGGTCGGTCACGACGCCCGCAAACTGCCCATTTTGGACTTGCGCTAGCGCTGTTGCCCCAAAACCAAGAATAAAGAGTGAAATCAGCACCACCTGCAGTTTTTTCACGGCGTTTCTCCCGAGCTGAACGCTGAAATTAAGACCAACGGCAAATACGGGGCCCCAAACGCACGAAACAGCCGGCTCCTACATCGACAGAGCACGGAGCCGTGTTAAGTGGGGGGATTCTCCTCCGTGTGAATCTCCGTTGTCAAGAACTGTTTGGTTTGCTCTTTGGTGTCATAGCGATGAAAGACCAATAGCAAGGCGGACCTGCCATGGGGAAGTGGAAATACTGCAGGAACTTGCAAAGACGAGGGCTGCCCACAGTCGCCGACGCTTGTGCCCCCATTTTTTGTTGACGCGAAGAACCGTTATTTATCTAGAGGCCCGCCAGCTAGTGCCGTCATCCTTTTGGAGACTGGGTGCCGTACGGGGGGTGTCGGGATTAACCCTTTGCCTTCCTCAACCACTATCCCCTGATCCGCATCCAGGGGTCCCAGTCGATCCACGGTGCCGGAGGGCCACCGGATTGTGATGGAATCGGCCTGCGTCGCAGCACCCAGCCCAAAGTGCAGCCGAGAGTCGCTTGCGGATTCAAAACTGGCGTTGGCTCGTACTTCCGCCCATTGAGTGAGCTTTCCAGATTTGACTTCTATGCGGGCGCCGTATCCGTCGCGGTTGGACCGCGATCCGACGGTCTTGATCCAAAGCCAATGTCCGGCATGAGAGCTTTGGTTGCGAAGCAGGAGGGGAGACCCGTCGATTACGTTGACCAGAATGTCCTGCTTGCCGTCGTTGAAAAAATCGGCGCTCACCGCACCTCGGCCAACATATCGCCTTGTGAACGGCGCTCCGGCGCGCTGGCCAATCTCCTCGAACTTGCCATTTCCCAAGTTATGGAAAAGAAAGGGGCGCTCCGCGTAAGTCACGCCGAAGGTGTGCTGATCGACTTGTGGGTTGACATGTCCATTAGCGATGAAGACGTCGGGCCATCCGTCATTATCGGCGTCAAAGAATTTGAGACCGAATCCGAGGAAAGGGATACTCATCGGCCCGAAGCCGGCAGGCCCGGCAAGGTCGGTGAATTGGCCGTTATGATCGTTGTGAAATAAATTGTTCGTGTCGTCAGAGAAATTGGCTTTGGCGATGTCGGGCCACCCATCGTTGTCATAATCCGCGGAGTCAATCCCCATGCCGGCTTGCTCTCGGCCATCGCCGCTGTATGCTACGCCGGACTGCGCTCCGACTTCCGTGAATCCGCCCTTGCAGTCTCCGTGATACAACATGCTCGGCGTAGAGTCATCGGCGACATACAGGTCGAGACAGCCGTCGAGGTCGTAGTCCAGCCACATGACGCCCAATCCGTAATATGAGCCGGGATCCAGGTTGAGCTTTTCAGTCACATCGGTGAAGGTACCGTCTCCATTGTTGTGATAAAGGCGATCCCGGCCACCTTTCAGTCCTCGTGGCCCACACGAAACAGCGATTCCACGGTACTGGCAGAAAGGGCCTTGGCCAAAGTCCGGCAGGTGATTGATGTCGAGGTCGACATAGTTGGCGACGTACAGGTCAAGATGGCCATCATTATCGTAGTCGCCAAAGGCAGCGCTGGTGCCCCACCGCCCGATGTTGCCCACTCCTGCCCGGGAAGTAACGTCGGAGAACGTTCCATTTCCATTGTTTCGATACAGAACAGCACCGTCAAGGTACGTAATATAAAGATCCTCATTGCCGTCGTTGTCGTAGTCTCCGACCGCGGCTCCGAAGCCCCAGCCGCAATGGCCGATCCCCGACTTGGAGGTAACGTCTGTGAATGTGCCATCGCGGTTGTTGTGGTAGAGCTTTCCGAGGTGGCACTTGCCGGTAGTCAAATCGCCAATCTCAGAGCCGTTCACCAGGAAGATGTCCATCCATCCGTCATTGTCATAATCAAAAACCGCAACGCCTCCGCACATCGAATCCATGATGTATAGCTTTTTCGGCCCACCGCAGATGAGACGAAAGTTAATTCCTGCGGTGCGCGTCACATCAGTGAAAGTTATGGTCGACTGAGTGGATTTTCCTCGGGACGACGGAGTAACCGTGGGACGTTGATGCGGCGGCGGAGTACGTTGCGCAAATGCCCCGGGCGACAGGTAAAGGAGGGTGGCTGTCAGGCCTGCCAAGAGCAATATCCATCTCAGACCAGGAACTTTCGCCATCATTGCACAGGCCCGGCCGCCATTCCACCTGTGACAGGCTGGGCTTTGTTCAAGGCGGTAAAAGTCTCGAGTTCCTGCTTGGCCTCTTCTTTTCTCCCCAGCTTTTCCAGCGCTCGAGACAACTGGTAGTGAGGACTTGGATTCGAGGGCTTCAATTCAGAAGCGCGCAGCAATGCGGGAACCGACCGCTCCGCATCGCCTTGCAGAAGTAAGGCTTTTCCTAGGTCGTAGAACGCGTCAAAATTTCCCGGGTCAATTCGTGTAGCCTTGTCCAGATGCTCGATGGCCGACTTCCACAAACCAGCGGAGACCTGACAGTGACCGAGCTGATACAGAACCGTAGCATTGCCAGGCGAACGCTGGATTTCCTTTTCATATTCCGCGATCGCTTGTTCGTTGCTGCCGAGACTCTCGTATGCAAAGCCGAGGTGGTAGTGCACCAGAGGGAGAGTCGGGTCCAAAGACAAAGCAGTCCGAAATTGCTTTACGGCCTGCGTACTGCGGTTCGTATTCTGGTACGCGCGTCCAAGGAGCACGTGCGGCAGTGCCGCTTTCGGGTTGACTTTAATTGCAGTCTCTAACTCCTTTGCAGCTTCAGAATAGTGGTCGTCGGAAAGCAACACGAGCGCCAGGTCAAAATGAACATCGTACTGCGAAGGGTCCAAATTCACCGCACGCTGCAACTCCGCGACCGCAAGGTCGTTCTTATCTTGCTTGAAGTAAACCAACCCCAGCCAATGCAGCAGTTCGGCATCTTTTGGCCACCGCGCCACCGCTCCCTTACCGACATCTTCAGCCTCCGCCAAGCGGCCGCTCTGAAGGTAACTGAGCAAAAGCCCGCGGTTCACGTCTCTGCGATCCGGGGCAATCCGCCGAGCTTGCTCAAAGGCAGCCGTCGCCCGGCTGAAATCCCCCGCGTTAATGGCCCTCTGACCCTGCTGGACAAGACCAGTCACCTGCTCGGTTTGCGATAACGCAAGTGCGCCAAGCACAAGACACGCGGCCAACACCGCGGCGGACCGAACCGCACTTGCACGCTCACGACAAAGCTTGCGCGTACCTACACCGATGAATTGCAAGAGGAGGCTCCGAAACGTTAACGATATGCTAACAAACTGTCGTGAGGAGAAGATTCGAGCTTAGTGATTGGCAACTCCGCCAGAGACTTTGGTTCGTTCGCGGGCCGCGTCCGGTTCGCGTCCGAGATCTTCGTAAACTTCTGCCAGGGCGGAATGCACGACAGAGGATCCCGGCAGGCGCCCGGACGCAATCTCCAAATGCACCGCGGATGTTTTGAAGTCACCAGTTTTCATTAGGCTTACACCCATCCCGTAATGTGCCCATGCCGAATCGGGCTGCAACTCGATAGCCTTGTGGAGATATGCAATGGCTTCTGCATATTGTTGCTGTTGCATCAGGGCCGCACCCATCCCATACTGCGCGAGATAAATTGTGGGTTGCATCGCAATGACCTGTCGCAGCGCGGGTATCGCCTTCTCTGGCTTTCCGTCTTCTAAATCAAGGATTGCCCCGAGGGTTTTTCTCATGGCGCCAATAGCGTCCTTGGGATCGCTTCCTTCCACTGCCGCATTTACCCTGGAACCTCCCTTCTGCAATCCCACATATCCCAGGGAAGCCAGTTTCTGCATTTCACTGGAGGTCAAACCCGATCCGGCGGATTTTGCTGCATCCTTCCCCAGATGACTGTCGAAAGACTGCAATTGCGAAGCCATGGTTTCCAGAGTCGCTTTTGCCTTCTGTGCTAGGTTGTGCGTCGCCCCCGGATCACTCGACAGATCGTACAACTCGGGTTTCGGTGCACGGATATAGACATATTTTCCCGCGCGCCATGACTCCAGCACGCTGCATCCGAAGCCTCGCTGCGAAAAGTCGTTGCGGGAGTACGCGGGTTGCTCGGATTGCGAGGTGGCTTGCGCGATTCGAATCAGCGACTGCCCCTGCATTTGCGACGGTATGGCAATGCCAGCTTCTGCCAGCACCGTGGGAGCGATGTCCAAAAGGCGCGCACGGTTCTTCGTCTGCTTTCCCGCCATCCGATTATTGGGCAGTTTCAGCAGCAGGGGCACATGAATCGTCTCGTCGTAAAGAAAGATCCCGTGGCCATCCTCTCCGTGCGCTCCCAAACTCTCTCCTTGCGATGATGCAACCACAATCAAGGAATTGTCATAGAGAGACTGGGCCCGCAGGAACGTAACCAACTTTCCAATTGCAGCATCAGCGGCTGCCACAGCACGATCGTAAGAACCGGCGCTGGTACCGCTTGGATCCTGCAGGTGCATCCACAAAAACAAAGGCCGTCGTTTGTTGCTCGCCAGCCACTTCGTGGCGCGGGCTGCCACCCGGTCGCCTTGGCGTTCCACGGATTGGAACCGGCTTTCTCCCCTCTGCGCCTGGTGAAAGCCCGCATCATATACATCAAACCCTCGGTCATAGCCCTGGTAAGGGCCGTTCCGCGGGTCCAGAAGAATGGATCCCACGAACGCAGCCGTGCGATATCCGTTCGCATGCAGCAAGTCCGGCAAATACGGGAGTGTCGCGGCGAGAGATCCGCCAAACTCGCTTGCCTGGTGAGTCTGGGGATACGTACCCGTCAGAATCGTGGCATTTGAAACTACCGTTGTGGGCGCTTGCGCGTAAGCCTGCGTAAAAACAATTCCTTCATGCGCAATCCCATCCAGGCTGGAGGTCAGATGGCTCCGTGTCCCCATGAATCCCATGCGGTCCGCCCGCGTAGAGTCCAGCGTAATAAGGATGATATCCGGCTTCGTCGCAGCCGGAGAGTCGACCGGGAAGACAAACAACGCTAGAATGACAGGCAAGAACCGCGAGCCCAGACGCCGCAGCATGGCTAGAAGTCTAACAAGTTCTGAAATCGTGTCACAACTGAACGAGGAACTCTGAGGATTCAGTTTCTGAAAAAATCATCCTGGGTGCTCTGCCTCTTCCTGCTTGTAGTCGGGGCGGCAATGCTGCCTTCCTGCCGAACTGCTCGAGAGAATTCGAATACTAATCGCCGCCTGATCATTCTCGGCATCGACGGCATGGACCCCCAGCTTCTGCATCGGTTCATGCGCGAAGGGAAAATGCCCAATTTCGCCAAGCTCGAGGCCGAGGGGGATTTCCGGCCCCTCACGACGAGCATTCCTCCGCAAAGTCCGGTGGCGTGGTCCAATCTGATTACTGGAATGAACGCCGGCGGTCACGGAATCTTCGATTTTATTCATCGCGACCCGAAGACTCTTAGCCTTTATTTTTCGGCATCAAAGGTGGAGGGCTCGAAACACGCCATTGGCGTGGGCAAGTGGTCCATCCCCCTGGGCGGCGGCAGCGCTGAGCAATTGCGGCAAGGCACTGCCTTCTGGCAGGTTCTTGACGAGCACGGAATTCCCAATACTATCTTTCGCATTCCGTCAAATTTTCCGCCAGTGCATACCAAGGGAGAAACTCTTTCCGGTATGGGTACTCCCGATCTGCGGGGAACCTATGGCACGTTCTCTTTTTACACCGACGATCCAATCGCCACCCCCGGCGCAGTCGAAGGCGGTCAGGTTATCCCCGTACAGATAGAGAATTCTCGAGTTATCGCCAACCTGATCGGCCCCGACAACTCGTTTCGGAAGGGAAATCCCCCCGCGACGGAGCCATTCACCGTGGCGATAGACCCGGTGGAATCTGTAGCCAAGATTAAGGTGCAGGACCACGAGTTTGTGCTTCGCGAGGGAGAGTGGAGCGATTGGGTCGGCATCGAGTTCCAGTTGATCCCCTTCTTCGGCAATGTAAAAGGTATGTGCCGCTTCTTTCTCAAGCAGGCGCATCCTCGCTTTCAACTGTACGTCTCGCCCATCAACATCGACCCCGCCGATCCCGCTCTGCCAATTTCCACTCCGTCTAGCTACTCGCGCTCGCTGGAGGCGGAAGCCGGAGAATTTCATACCCAGGGAATAGCCGAAGACACCAAGGCTCTCTCCGATGGCATGCTTGACGACAATGAGTATTTGCAGCAGGCACGGACCGTATTGGCCGAGCACCGTCGCATTTTTGACGCAGAATTTCCCAAGTTTAAAGAGGGCGTGTTCTTTTTTTATTTCTCCAGCCTCGACCTGAATTCGCATATGTTCTGGCGGTTGATGGACGCGGCACATCCCGAATATGACCAGACACTGGCGGACCAGAACGGCTCGGCGATTGCGGACTTTTATCAGCAGATCGATCAGGTGCTGGGCGAAGTGCTGCCACGCCTCGATGATCGCACGACCCTGCTCGTCCTCTCCGATCACGGATTTGCTCCTTACTATCGCTCTTTCAACCTGAATACCTGGTTGTTGAACCAGGGATACATAAAGCTCAAGAACGGCGAACCTTCCGACTCCCGCGAGCCCTTTGCAAACGTGGATTGGAAGGAGACGCGTGCCTATGGACTCGGTCTGAACGGACTGTATCTCAACTTGCGCGGCCGCGAGACCAATGGAATCGTTGAACCTGGAACTCGGGCCGACCGGTTAATGGCAGAGCTTCGCGCCAAGCTGCTCGCCGTGCGCGATCCAAAATCGAAAGAGCAGGTGATCACCCGCGTCGACCTGGCCAGCGAGGCCTATCAAGGACCGTACTCGCGATCAGGTCCCGATATGCTTGTAGGTTACAACCGCGGCTACCGCGCTGGATGGCAAACGATTCTGGGTTCCTTCCCGGCTGAGGAGCTCGAAGACAATTCCAATCCCTGGAGCGGCGATCATTGCATGGATTACACTCTCGTCCCTGGGGTCCTGCTCAGCAACCGCAAGATTGCCGCGAACACTCCCGCATTGACCGATATTGCCCCCACCATTCTGGCGGAGTTTGGAATCGCAAAGCCACAAGGTATGATTGGAAAATCCGTATTTCAATGGGGCGCATCCCATTAGCCTTTGAACATCCTGGATTTGAGGTTCAGCGCAACATGTTCGGCTCTCACAAAGTGAAGCTTGAAGGCGAATTGCTCGATAAAGTGAAGCAATGTGCCGAGGCCTGCGGCTACTCGTCCGTGGATGAATTTGTCCTGCACGCTCTGGAAAAAGAAGTGAATAAGGTTCTTCCTCCCAGTGAGGGCGGCACTACCTCGAAGGAAATCATTAAGAAGCGGCTACAGGGGCTGGGGTACATCGAGTAATGGTTCCGCTGCTTTCCGCGCATATGGGCTCTCTTGGAGTCAACATTCCCTCCGGAATCGTCGTCGGTATATCACTGGTCATCGGCCTGCTGATGGTGGTCGTGTTTGGCTACACCTCCGACCAGAAAGCAATTCGTGTCGCAAAAGATCGGCTCAAAGCTCACTTGCTGGCCCTCCGCCTTTTTCAGGATCAGATCCAGGTGGTCCTCCGCTCCTACGGCAGAATCGTGATGGCCACGGGCCGTTATCTCCGCCTGGCGTTCAAGCCCTTGCTTTTTGTGATTATCCCTATGACGTTTCTGATTGTGCAGCTCGATCGCTACCTCGGATCGGTGCCGCTTCCTACGGGTCAATCTTTCCTCGTGAAGGCTCGAATGGATAATCCGGGCTCGCTCAATCAGGCTTCGCTCCAGTTGCCGGACGGTCTGACCACCACCGCGCCCCCTGTGCACGTGCCTGCCGAAAACGAAGTTGCCTGGAGGTTAGTCGCAGACAAGGCTGGAGAATACGTCGTCAACATTCAAGTGGCTGACCACCTTTTTGCCAAGCGCGTCATCGTCGGTTCTGGTTTACATCGGCTGTCGTCCGTGCGTCTTCGCGGAAAATTCTGGGAGCGTATTTTTGTTTCGGGAGAACCCGCCTTGTCCCAGAATAAGTTCGTCGAAGCCATCAACGTGGCATACCCGGCCCGCACCATCGCCTTCGCTGGAATCGAATGGAATTGGATCTGGCTGTTCTTCCTTTTGTCGCTGGCCGCGGGTTTTCTCTTCAAGAGTATCTTTGGGATTGAGATATGAAATGGCGCGGTAAATTTTGGTTCCGTGATCGCAGGCGCTTTCTTGCCCTTACAGCACTTCTGGGCCTGATTTTGCTTTGCCCGACCCGCAGTCACGCTTATGCCGGACCCGGCGCCGGCTTCGCCGTCCTGTCCTCGTTCTGGACACTCTTTATCGCGTTTCTCTATTCGGTATACGCCTTTTTTGTTTGGCCCTTTCGCCAGCTATTGCGCTTTCTGCGGCGTCGGAATGCCTATGGCAAAGCCCAGATCAAACGTGCGGTGATTCTCGGCTTCGATGGTATGGACCCGGAATTAACCGAACGCTTCATCGCCGAAGGCAGGCTACCAAACATGGCGAAGCTGCGCGAACAAGGCACCTTTCGGAAGTTGCGGACCACGTACCCCGCTATTTCCCCCGTCGCATGGTCGACCTTCATGACGGGCGTCAATCCTGGCAAGCACAATATCTACGATTTTCTCGCTCGCGATCTGGCCAATTACCTTCCTTATCTTTCCTCGGCGGAAATCAAGGGCCCGAAGCACACCTGGAAAATCGGCAAATACACTATTCCCCTCGGTGGTCCCAGGATCAAAGGCATGCGCCGCGGGACTCCGTTCTGGCACTGGCTGGGCGAGGCTGGCATCTTCTGCTCGGTACTTCGCGTGCCGGTGACGTTTCCGCCAGAAAAATTCTCCGGCGTCCTTCTCTCCGGCATGTGCGTCCCCGACCTGAAAGGAAGCCAGGGCACTTTTTGCTTCTGCACCACCCGCAGCAGCACCGACAAATTTCGCGAAGGGGGAGTGCGCGTTCCGATCGAGCGCAAGGGCTCCCGCTGCATCTCCTTCGTACCCGGCCCCGAGGACCCTTCGACTGGTGGTTCCGGTGACGAATTGCGAGTGAATTTCGAGATTTTTCCCGACCCTGACAGGAATCAAGCCAGCTTCAACATCGATTCCGAAACATTCACTCTCAAAGTCGGCGACTACTCCGAGTGGGTTCCCGTAAAATTCAAGGCCGGTGTGGGCTTCAGCGCACACGGCATCTGCCGCTTTTATCTCAAGGAAGTCTCGCCCCAGGTCGAGGTTTACGTCACACCGGTAAACATCGATCCGGGCAGGCCCGATCTGCCCATCTCTCATCCGGTCACGTACTCCATCTATCTGGCAAAGCTTTTCGGGCCTTATGCCACCTTGGGACTTGCGGAAGACACCTGGGCCTTGAACGAAAAGGTTCTCGACGATCACGCTTTCCTGGCGCAGTGCTACGCCAATCATGAGGATCGCGAGCGCATGCTCTTCGATGCCCTTGAGAAGACGCAGCAAGGCCTCTGCGCCTGCGTGTTCGACACGACCGACCGTGTGCAGCATATGTTCTGGCGCTACCTCGATGACGATCATCCCGCCGCACGCGAGGTGCCTCGCGACCAACGTCCCACGGTTATTCAGGATTTGTACGCTCGCATGGACGAACTCATCGGCCGCGTCATGAAACAGATTGATGACCAGACTCTGCTCATGATTGTCTCGGACCATGGCTTCAAGTCATTTGCACGCTGCGTAAATCTGAATGCGTGGTTGTACAAGAATGAGTATCTCGCGCTGAAATCCGGCAAGACGGAGAGCGGCGATTGGTTCAATGATGTGGACTGGTCTCGAACCCGCGCCTACACCATGGGCCTGAACGGACTCTACCTGAACCTCAAGGGCCGCGAACGCGAGGGAATTGTGGAGCCTGGAGCCGAAGCCGAAATCTTAAAAAACGAACTGCGCTGCAAACTCGACGGACTCGTCGACCCGGCATCAGGACGCGTAGGTATCACCGGCGTCTTCGACTGCGACGAGGTGTATGCAGGGCCATACGTTGACAACGCTCCCGACCTAATCGTGGGTTACGGAGACGGCTTCCGCGCTTCCTGGGATTCCGTTATGGGTAAAGTAACGAGCCATATCTTTGAAGACAACCTGAAGGCGTGGAGCGGTGATCATTGCATCGATCCCCGCCTGGTGCCCGGAGTCCTTTTCTGCAATTACAGAATCAGCGAGGAGAAGCCGGCCATTGTCGACGTAGCTCCTACAATGCTGAGATTGTTCGGCCTGGCGCTGCCCGCGCATTTCGATGGCAAACCTTGGACGGTCGGCCCTTCGACAAGCACTTCCGTTGCACCAGCGCCCGCATCGTGACTTCCCCACGTTCCGGCATGTGACATTACTATAGTCGAATCGTGATCACTATCGTTTCAGGTTTGCCGCGCGCCGGTACTTCTCTGATGATGCAGATGCTGGCTGCCGGCGGCATGCCTCTTCTCACCGATCTGGAGCGCAAGCCCGACATCGACAATCCCCGTGGCTATTGCGAATGGGAACCCGCCAAGCTCCTGCCCAAGCAACCGGATCGCATTGATGAGGCGGAAGGCAAAGCCGTAAAGGTTATTTCGCAACTTCTTCTTTCGCTTCCCCGCGGCAGAAACTACAAGCTGATCTTCATGGAGCGCCCTCTCGCCGAGGTTCTCGCCTCGCAAGACGAAATGCTTAAGCGCCGCGGATCGACCGAACTTGTCGATCACGCCCTGCTCAGTGAGGCATTCCGCCATCATATGCGGCAAATTATCGCCTGGCTCGAGCATAGAGAAGACATTCCCATTTGCCGGATGGGTTACCGGAAGGTCCTAAGCAACCCAACTGGCTCTGCAGAGACAGTTCGCGACTTTCTCGAACTGGACCTCAATGTGGAGGCAATGGCTCGCGAAGTGGATCCTTCGTTGTACCGCAACCGCCACTCCTGAAGGGTGCTGTGTGGCTCGTCCACGACAATCAGATCGGGGTGGGCGACGAAGCCGTCTCCGCAGCGAATCGCGCTTCGAAAATGAACGCTGATAACCAGACGGCGATAATGCTCGTGCCCGCTCAGATCACCGCCCCGGAGATTGACGGAGTGCCGATGACGCGCGGAGTTGAGTCTGATGACGAGAGTTGCTGTATATGCGCGTGGCGCTGCTCTTTGAACCTGGGTCGGCATCGCCTTCTTGCATCAGCGGAGTTTTCTTACCGAGAGCACAAGGGATGACCGATGCTTGAAGAACTATTTCAACCGATGCATCTGATCGTTCTTTCTGGCGTTACCCTGCTCGTCTTCGGGTTTTGAACTAACAGCTTACCTGCCACCTTCAAGGTCGTAACGATCGAGATTCATCACTTTCTTCCATGCAGCTGCGAAGTCCTTCACAAAAGTCTCTTTGGAGTCGTTGCACGCGTAGACTTCTGCGATTGCTCGCAGTTGTGAGTTTGAACCAAACAGCAGATCGACGCGCGTGCCGGTCCACTTGAGTTTGCCGGTCGCCCGGTCTCGCCCCTCATAAACGCCTTCGCTAGCCGACGGCTCCCACTTCGTACTCATGTCAAGCAGGTTGACGAAAAAATCGTTGGTCAGCGTCTCGGGCCGGCTGGTGAAGACGCCGTGCTTGGTCTCGCCAACGTTCGTATTCAGGGCGCGCATGCCACCAATGAGAACTGTCATTTCGGGGGCTGTGAGGGTCAGCAACTGCGCCCGATCGAGCAGCAGTTCCTCAGGCGACAGTTGCTGTCCGCGCTTGAGGTAGTTGCGGAAGCCGTCCGCGACGGGCTCCATTACCGCGAAGGAGTGAACGTCGGTCTGTTCCTGCGAAGCGTCCGTGCGTCCCGGCGAGAAAGGAATCTTCACTTCGTGCCCCGCTCTTTTTGCGGCTTCTTCCACTGCGGCGCAGCCGCCCAGCACGATCAGGTCAGCCAAGGAAACCTTCTTCCCCCGGTTGCCGTTCGATTGCGAGCTATCGAAGTCTCTTTGAATGGCCTCCAGCGTCTCCAGCGTTTTCGCCAGTCCGGACGACTGGTTCACTTCCCAGTCCTTCTGCGGTGCAAGACGAATACGGGCGCCGTTCGCCCCACCTCGCTTATCAGAGCCACGGAATGATGCTGCCGACGCCCACGCAGTCGTTACCAATTGGGAGATGGACAGTCCTGATTTCAGGATCTTCGCCTTAAGAGCGGCAATGTCCTGATCGCCGATCAGTGGATGATCGACCGCAGGAAGAGGGTCTTGCCACACCAGGGTTTCCTTCGGAACAAGCGGTCCAAGATACCGAGAGATCGGCCCCATGTCGCGGTGCGTCAGTTTGAACCAGGCGCGGGCAAAGGCGTCTGCGAATTGTTCCGGATGCTCGTAGAAGCGGCGCGAAATCTTCTCGTACGTCGGGTCGAAGCGCAAGGCAAGATCAGTCGTCAGCATAGAGGGCGCATGACGCTTGGAGGGATCGTGCGCATCCGGCACCGTCCCCTTCCCTCCTCCATTCTTCGGTGTCCACTGATGCGCTCCGGCCGGACTCTTCGTCAGTTCCCATTCGTAGTGGAACAGGTTGTTGAAAAAATTGTTGCTCCACTTTGTAGGCGTGGTGGTCCAGGTGACTTCCAGCCCGCTGCCGATCGCGTCACCGGCTTTACCCGTTCCGAATTTGCTCTTCCAGCCGAGGCCCTGCTCTTCGATACCGGCGGCTTCGGGCTCGGGCCCAACATTTGCCGCATCGCCAGCGCCATGGGTTTTGCCGAAGGTATGACCACCCGCTATGAGCGCAACTGTCTCCTCATCATTCATGGCCATCCGGGCGAAAGTCTCCCGGATGTCGCGTGCAGCCGCAAGCGGATCCGGCTTTCCATTCGGCCCTTCCGGGTTCACATAGATGAGACCCATTTGCACAGCAGCGAGCGGATTCTGAAGATCACGCTCTCCGCTGTAGCGCTCGTCGGCCAGCCACTTGCCCTCAGGCCCCCAGAAAATATCGTCTTCCGGCTCCCAAACATCTTCGCGCCCGCCGCCAAAACCGAAGGTCTTGAAGCCCATTGAATCCAGGGCAACGTTGCCGGCGAGAATCATGAGATCGGCCCAGGAGATTTTCCGCCCATACTTCTGCTTGACGGGCCACAGCAGCCGGCGCGCCTTATCGAGGTTCACGTTGTCCGGCCAGCTATTCAGCGGTGCGAAGCGCTGCTGCCCGGCTCCGGCTCCCCCGCGGCCGTCTCCAATGCGATACGTTCCGGCGCTGTGCCACGCCATACGAATGAACAGGGGCCCATAATGGCCAAAGTCGGCTGGCCACCACTCCTGCGAATCCGTCATAACGGCATGCAGGTCTTTGATCACTGAGTCCAGGTCAAGGGTCTTGAACTCTTCCGCATAATTGAATTCCTTGCCCATCGGATCCGACAGCGGAGAGTGCTGGTGCAGAACCTTCAGGTTCAGCTGATTCGGCCACCACTCCGCATTCGTCTGAAATTTGCGAGCGCCATGCGCTACGGGGCACTTGGATTCTGATGACATTTTCTGCCCGTTGCTGCCGGGACCGGGCACTGTGGTCACTACTTCCTTCTCGTTAGACATGATTCCTCTTTGCTTGAGTAAACTTCGTGTTTAGGTTTTCGCACGACATCGCGCACACATGCCAAATACCTCGATGAGCGGCTGGGTCAAATCAAAGCCGCCCGGCACCTGCCGAGCCAGCCGTTGAAAGTCAACGAAATCCCCAGTGATGTCCTGCACAGATTTGCAGCGCGAACAGACCAGGTGATGATGAGGCTTGAGATTGCCGTCTACGCGCAACGTGGATGCATGCGGAGTGACCTCTCGCAGCAGCCCACAGTCGATGAAGAGCCGCAGGTTGTTGTAGACGGTGGCGAGAGAAATGGAGGGAATCTTACGCCGCACCGCGGCGTAAATGGCTTCCGGCGAATGGTGCCCGTCGGAAGCAATGACGGCCTCAAAGACGACCTGCCTCTGGTGCGTCACCGCCAAACCATGCTTCGACGCCAGTTCGCGGAACTGTTCGTGGGTAAGACGCATAATTATTGGAGAAGAATGATTATAAAAGAGCTCTGAGCAGTGTCAACCGAAATCTTTCCGCAGGGAAATATTGAAAATGACGAACCTGCGCGCGGGATGCGCAAGCTGACTATCCACGTGCGACGCGCAATGCCGTGAGTGAGAGCGGAACCCGAAGCTAAAATATGCATCGTGCGCGGGCTTCCCCTCACGCACTTCCTGCCGCTCGCTTCTCTTCCCGGACAAACCAGGAAGCTGTCCCAAGCTCCATACCCCGGATTGCGAGCATTGTTCAGTACAAGATTGCATGGGGGTAGCCATGCGCCGGCTTAAGGAATTGAACGAGCACGCTCAGCAAGTGTGTCAGCAGAAACAAGCGAGAGCGAACAGCAGCAACGATGAAGCAGCATGACCGGCGCTGAGATTAAACATCTCACCATGGATAATTCAGCTCTACGCTGGAAGCAGCGCCTATACCAATTCCTCCGCACTTGGCACGACTTTGATTTCAGCCTGCTGCGTTCCCAGCGCAGGATGAATCGCTTTTAGCCGCACTATGCCCGGGCTCTGCTGCGCCCGGATCCAGATTGCCCCTGTCCCGCCCACCAGGGAAAAAGGATTATCTCCGACAATCTCCGCCGGTCCTTCTAGTTGCAGCTTGATGGCATCATTCGCAAACGGCTGGACATTCCCAAACTCATCCGTCACCCGCAATATGACGCGAGTCGAATCCGCACCGTCGGCAATCAACTCGGTGTCATCTGGAAGTAGCAGAAACTTCGTATCTACTCCCTTCCCCGATAGGCGCTTCGTAACCGCCAGCTTCCCTTGGATGTAGCCTTCGATCCGCAAGTCCCCCCATTTGTGGAACAACTCACCCAACTCAAACACGAATGGTGCGTATTTCAAGTGGGCAAACTGCTTTCGATCCGGATCGACATCCGCCACCAGCTTGTCATCGATGTAGAACTTCAGATGCTCGCAGTTGGAACATACTACAGCCTTCGAAAATCCCACTGACGCATCTCCTCGCGCCCAATGAAACGCGGGCTCCAGCACCACCTCTTCTGCAGGATCGCACTGCGACTTATAGAATCCTGCAGCCGGTTTCGGCTCGCGAAAGATATCCGTCACCCCGTGATAGCAAATGCGGTCTCCGGAACCGAAATTGCCGTGTGTGTTGTAGTCGAAGGCGCACCAGCCGATGCCTCCCGCATATTGCGCATTCGACGCAAGCTGGTCATGAACCCGCGCGTGACGAATGGTGTGCTCCATCAGCCTCTCGACTTGGTCTATCGTTTTCGTGGGATAGGTGTGTCCTACAAATTCTGTATTCAGGTATCGTGGATGATTCGGCGGCTTCAGCGGCCATCCAAAGTCGTTCATCGTAAAAACGTCTTCCAGAAATTCTGATTCCTGGAAATACCGGATGCCCCCAGTCTGCCGCGTGGGATCCAGTTGATGCGCCGTCGCATTCGTCCGCGTGTAGAAATCGTGATTATCCCGGGATTCATTGATACGTACGCCCCAAAGAATGATGGAGGGATGGTTCCAGTCGCGCCGGATCATTCGCCCCACATTGTCGACGGAGATATCCTGCCACGCGGCATCGCCAATGTGTTGCCAGCCAGGAATCTCCTCCAGCACCAGCAATCCGATCTCATCGCAGGCATCCAGAAAATGCCGCGACTGCGGATAGTGCGAGGTGCGCACGATGTTGCACTTTAGGTTGTTGCGCAGAATATCGGCATCCTTGCGCTGTGCGCGAGCCGGCATTGCCTGTCCAACCCACGGAAAAGTCTGGTGTCGATCCAGCCCCCGCAGCTTGATGACCTTGCCGTTCAGTTCGAAACCGTGATCGGTAAATTGCGCTTCGCGGAAGCCGAAGCGACGGGAATCCTCATCCATGACCTCGTTTCCCCGGCGCAGTCGCACACGGGCTGTATACAAATTTCGCTTTTCCAGGTCCCACAAACTGATTCCCTTCAGGGCATCCAGTCGCACCGAGTGGGCCATTGGTGCCGTTGCGGCGCCACCGGCCGGCAATGACTGCGATGCTTTCGCGAGCACCCGTTCGCCATCCAATAATTCGACATCCAGCGTGGCTCCAGCTTTGGAAGCTTCCCCATGTTGGATGAAGCATACGACTTCGGCTCCTGGATTAGTTGTCAGCACGTCCTTCGTACGCACCACCATGTTCTCGATAAATGTGGCGGGCACGATGCGCAACCAAACCTCGCGATAAATCCCCCCGAAGGTCAAGTAATCAATCTCGTATCCGAAAGGCGGAATGTCGGGACGCTCGCTGGAGTCCACATCCACTGCGAGTACGTTCTCCCCGTCAAAGTCGATGTGCGGAGTCAGATCAAACGAAAACGGCGTGTATCCGCCCTTGTATTCTCCCAAGCGCGTTCCATTGATCCACACTGTGGATGCCGTCATCACGCCTTCGAAATCGACGAATACCCGCTTTCCGCGCGCCGCGGCGGGCACTTTGAATTTGCGGCGATACAGGGAGACGAATTCGTACGTCTTCTCGTCGAAGCCGTGCCACGGCAGCGGAACGTTGGTGTGCGGAATCACCACCGCATCAAGTTTGGAATCGTCGAAATTCTTGTCGTGACCGCCTTCCACGACACTCCGGCTATAGCGCCATTTTCGATTCATGGGCAGGACAAGGCGTCCGCCCGCACTGGACTCAAATTGCTTGCTATCTTTCCCAACCGCGTAGGGTGTTAGAGCAGCTCCGGCGAGGATGGTGCCGGATTGTTGCAAGAACGTGCGTCGATCCATTATGTATGCCCCCTCAGGCTATGATGAACGGAAAACAGAACTCTCAGCTGCGCGCTCACGACATCCAGCCCAGCACTTGCTGCAGATCAGCCGCAGACCCTGACTCGGTGCCCCGGGCGATGGATGGTCCGATTGCCAGCGCCTCGCTGTGTCCCTCGAACCAAACAAGGAATGAGGACTGCTCGGCGCCCACCAGCCTCTGCTGGTTCAGCCAGTTGTAATAGGCGGCGAAATCGCCATCCACTAAAGAACCGATCACATCCACTTCGGCCGGAGCCTTGGCCGATGCTGAAAGCAGTTCATTCATCGGCTTTTGTCTTTGCCGGGGCGCAAATCGCACCAGTAGCGTCACCGGCTGCGCGCGCCGCAAAGCTTCCCGCGCTGCCCACTGCGCAAATACCGTGCTGAAGATTTGAGTTCCCGAGCCTTCCGTCAGAACACTGACTTCGAACCGTTGCAGCACTTCGTCCGTGGCCTCCATGCCCAAATCAGCCGGCCGCAGTTGCGCAAGAAAACTGCGCAGCGCTTCTGGCCCCATCCCGGGCTGCTCGATCTGCTCCTGCATTTTTCGCAACAGCACCGCCCGTGTCCCGGCCAGCGCTTCGTAGGAAACGCAGGTGAGTCCCGCGTTGCATACAGCCGGTTCCCCGCCATCGATGTACCAATGCCCATAAGAAACAGGATGGGCCTTGGCGCGAGCCGCCACCGCATCCAGCAACTGACGCAGCCCGTTCTCTGGCCTGATGCCGCTGAAATACGCTCCATGCCGGCGGAGTTTACGGAATAACGTTTCGTTGTAAGACGTGACACCCTGGCCGATCACGCTGATGCCCAGTCGCGGAGTGGGCGGCGGCTCAGGCGCGACCGCCGCACGAAGCCGGTCAGCATAATCGTTCGAAGCCTTGCGAAATGCATCCAGCTGATGCGTACTCCACAAGTGAGCGGACAAGCGTTCCACAAATTGCCCCGGCAGCTTTACCCAATCGAACTCCTCCAGTTGCCGTGAAAGCCGGATTTCGGAGAAGCCTTGGAAACACTCTTTCAACTGAGCTGGGGATAGAGAACCGAGGTAGCCCAATTCCCTCTCACGCGCGTTCCTCTCGGCGGGAAATTTGAAATCAAAGCTGATCAATTCCCGCAGCAAGCCAGGAATAAAACTTAGAGGCAGCTGCCGTAATGTGGCAAGATGCGCCGTGACGATCTTGCGCGCCTCCACCCCATATCCGGCGAGCATTTCGGGTTTGAGATCGCTGGGTAGCATCAAAGCTACAAAACTTCATCGATAGGCTTACCCTGCGCGAGGGAAGCATGAAACCCCAGAATCGCTCCCAGCGTGGGCACCAGATCCCGGGAATCCACTGCCCGGTCGAACACTACATTCTCCCGAATACCGGGACCGCTTGCCAGCATCCAAGTGGTTCGCGAGAAGACGTCGCCAGTACGGTGATGCTGGAAACCGTTCCCTCCTGCATCTTCATCGGAATCGCGGCCAAAATCCGGCAGTATAAATAAGGTAGTCTGCCCCGCGTATTCCGGCTCCTCTTGAATGGCCTGCCACAGCTCCGAACACAGTCGATCGGTGCGGCGGATGCCCTCGATGTACAACGAGTACGCTCCCGCGTGCGCTACATCGATGTCGTGGAGTGTGATCCACAGCAGACTCGGCGCCACTTTCCGCATCAATTGTCGTGCGATGTACACCGAGAGCTCGTCCGGACTGGTTAGAGTTTGGGCGTGGCTCTTGAAATCGTCCACCGATAATTTCAGGAGCATTTCCAACTGCTGCAACTCAAACTCGCTTCCCGCGAGTTCCGGGGCGTAATACGGCGTTTCATAGTTGTCGCGCAACAGGTGTTGATAGTCGCGGCTGCTCCCGGACGTAGCGGCCGTAAGCAGCCGCTTCGGCAGGATGACGCGAGCACCCAATCCGGATCCATAAGAACGATGACTGCTTTCCCCGATCCGATTGAAACCGTTACTGGGAGCCACCACCCAAGCATCGGACGATGGGCGCTTCAGTTCCTTGCGAAAGTATTCGAAGACGGTAGGCGATTCCGGCGACACCGCCGCGAAATTGTTGAAGGTCTCGTAGACGCCGGTCGCCAGGCTCGCCGTCGCCACATAGTGGCCCAGAATTCCCTGATTCACCACCTGCGTAAAGAAACTGGCACGCGGAATGAGTTCGCGCATGAGATGCGGAATATTCTCTTGTCCCTCCTGCATGAACGTTTCCTGATCCCGAGCTCCTCCGCCGAACGTGACCACCACAACTTTTCTCTTGCGGCGTGGCGCCGCAGCGCGAGCCCACGCAGGACGAAACAGCGCGCTTCCCAGTGCGACGCCGGCAGCTTCGCGCAGAAAATCGCGACGCGTCCGCGCCAGAAGGTGGCTCACTTCGCGATCGCTCGTGCCCTTCCGCATCGTCCTTCGCACCGGGTCTCGTCGAATTTGTTCTGGACCTTCCATGATCCGCTTCATAAAGGCAACTCTCGGACTGCCCGCCCTACTGCTTAGTTGGCGCGGCGTTCGCCTCTGAGTACACGAACTGCCGAATCTCCGCTCGCTGCTTGTCGAGATCCGCGAGATGCTGCGCCCGCTGCTGCTGATATGTGCTCAGTTCCGCCTGCGCTTTTTCCTTTTGTCCCGTGTGCACGTAAGCTTGACCCAGCCGGTAATGCACATCGGGAATGTCGGAATTGTTCTCCAACGCCTTCACATACTCTGGAATGGAATCGGCATAGCGAGCCTGGTCCGAAAACAGATTTCCCAGCTGGAAATGCGCCTCGCTGAGCTTAGGATCGAGTGCCGTCGCCTTCCTAAGCAACGCCTCAATTTGCCGAAAATCGGTACTGGGATCCTGCGCGCGCTTTCCTTTCCACATGCTCATGGCGTAGTAATACGCCGCCCGCGCATTATCCGGCTGCAATTCTGAAAATCGCCGAAAGCTTTGGATGACCTCGTCCGCTTGCATCGGAGAACTGTCGTAAGCCTTCGACAGAAAAAAATAACAGCGGGGATCCGATGGGCTCAAGTCAGCTCCCCGCAGCAACGACTTTACCGCCTCGTCATATTTGCCGCGCGAATAGAGCGCGATTCCCAGTCCCATCGACATTCGCGGGGATTTCGGATACCGCTCCGCACCGTGGCGGAATACCTCTATCGCGGGTTCCAGCGTGCGGTGAAGAAGCAGTTCACTCCCCCAATCGAATAAATTGCTCTCGCTCGGTTCCATGTGCGCCGCAGTTTCAAATTCATTGGCGGCGCTCACGAAGTTCCCTTCCTTTTCCTCGATCTGGCCAAGAAGGTTATGCAGTTCCGCCGTATTCTGCGTCTTTAAGAGAACTTGCACCACTGGACGCGCCGGCTGAGCTTGGCCCGTCAACAAATACGCCAGCGCCAGATCGTAGCCATTGTCGTAAGCTGACGGTTTGCTCTGCTGCGCCTGTTTCAGAAAGGGGATGGCTTCGGAGAGTTTGCCCTGCTTGATGTAGATTTCGCCCAGATTGTGATTGGCATCGTAGCTCCGGGGATCGAGCTTGACGGCGTTGGTGAGCTGCTGTCGCGCTGCCTCAACGTCTCCCATGCGAATCAGGCTGGCGGCGAGGTTGGTGCGGGCTGCAGCGGACGACGGCTTGAGGCGCACGGCCTCTTGGAGGTGCTGGTTTGCAAGCTGATCTTGCGACTCCCCCGCATAGACCATTCCAAGCAGTTCGTGACCCTCGAAGCTGTCGGGAACTTCGTGCAGAAGCTTCTCCAGTTGCGCGGCCGCTTCTGGCAAATGGCCTGCCTCATACTGGGCCACAGCGGCCTGGAATTGGCGATTAAGTTCCTGGTCTCGATGCGAAGCAGCCGGATGATTCTGAGCGAAAGAGCAGGTTGCCACCAGGGCGTGCCCAAAGAGAATGGCCAAACTTGTGCACCACAGCCGACATCGACGAGTCACGACGCCCTTAATGGTACATCACGCGTAGACCACTTCAGCAAGCTCTCCGCTGCCCAGCAGACCGAAGGCGCTCCCGTCGGGAGCGCCTTCAATGTCGACCAGAACACAGCTTAGAAATACAACTTCAAGGCAAACTGAATCTCTCGCGAAGCATACGGTGCGTCGCGAGTCGATCCAATCTCACCGAAGGTGGAATCATTGAAGTTCGTCGATCCCGAGACAGCGACTACGCCGTTACCCCCGAACCCCGGATAATTGAAGTTCGGGTGGTTCAGGATGTTGAAGAACTCAGAGCGGAACTCCAATCGCGTGCGTTCCGTGAGCTGGAAATTTTTGAACAGCGACAAATCCAGCCTGTGATACCCCGGTCCCTCAATCTGCGTAGGTTCTGCCCCTCCGAGCGCGAGTACCCCGGGCATAGGAATGCAGTCGGTTGGAGTTGTTGTCGATCCTACTTCGCACGGCTGAGCAAATGCCGCAGCATTCAACATACCCACGTTCCCATCCGGCGTTTTGTGCAGCGATGTGCGCGGGCGGGCCCCCGCGCGAACGAACGAGAGACAGTTCGTGCCCGCAGCTGTTCCCGATGGGCAGCCTAGCTGGAACGGTTGACCACCTTGCAGGGTTGTGGCCCATATTAGCGCCCAGCCACCGACAATCGCGTTGGAGACTCCGCCCGCATCGCCCATGAACTTCTTGCCCTTTCCAAACGGCAACTCATACGCTCCGCTGAAGTGAATCACATTCCGGATATCGAAATTGGCCAGCCCATAATCGGCATGGATCCCCATCCCAGGGATGTATGGTGCACGATAGCCTCCGCCATTCGCAAAGCCGTTCAGCAAGTCGTAAGCGTCTGACCGTACCTTGGAATATGTGTAGGCAAACAGGAAATCCAGGCCCTTGGCAAACTTCTTGTTCACGCTGGTTTGCAGACCGTGGTAATAACTGCTCCCCTCGGTTGTAGCGTAACTTGCGTTTTGACCAAAGTCCGGGAATGGTAGGCCCCCTTGCGATGCTGGTAACCCTCCCGTTCCAGGACCTGTCGGATCCAATGGATTTGCTCCATTCGTCAGCGTGGTATTTGGCGGCAAGAGACGGGTGGGAAGATTCGAGCCCGGGAATACCTCCAAATGACGTCCGAAAGTACCTACATAGCCCGCCTGCACCGACATCGAGGGTGTCAGTTGATACTGCAGGGTGAGGTTTGTACCTATCGAATACGGTGTTTGATAGTCGAACTGAATTCCTCGCAGTTGCAGCCCTAAGGCATTTACGCTGAGAGGATCCAACGGAATACAACTGAACCCCGTTTCCAGCGACATTCCACCGGTTGGAGTGGCCGTGGGGCAGTTGGTAAATTGGTTGATCGGAGTCGCGTCATTCTTCTGCTGGAACTGGAAGGAGAATTGGAACGGGTAGTTCTCGCCGAGATTTGGCGAGTAGCCTCGATTCTCAAATCCGTTGTAGAACATGCCAGCCCCGCCGCGCACCACGAATTTCGGTGTGGCTTGGTATGCAAATCCAAACCGCGGAGCGAAGTTGGTGTCTTGCGATCGACCTAGCCCTTTGCCATATTGTTTGGTAATTGCCAGACCGATGCCGTCTGCTGCCAAGACATTTTGAAAACTGGCCGACAATTGCGTTGCCAGAGCACTCGGAGGAATGATGTACAGCGGCCCACCGCCCGGCGGTCCGCCTGGAACGAAATTCGCCTGCTTGCCATAGTGATCGTAGACCAGACCGAAGAAGTCCCACCGCAGTCCCAAGTTGATCGTCAACTTGGACGAAAGCTTCCAGTCATCCTGGAAGTAAGTCCCAAAGTAATTCTTCCCGTTGTCGCTTAACGAGATGTTGGAGGCAAAGACATTGTTCGGACCACCCACGTAGTCTATGCCGCCCGGCACCGTGGCGGCTTCCGGTGAAAGCAAGAACTGCGCGCGACCTGTGTTGCCGCCGCCAACGTTTGGAATGTCGGTGTAGGTACCGTCGAAGTTGAACTGGCCGCGGGACCAGGGTGGCTGCAAGGTCGAGAACTTCACGTGTTGCCACTCGATACCCATTTTGAACGTATGCTTGCCGTAGATCTTGGTGAAGTCGTCGTTGAGCTGGATCGTGGAACTCACTTCGTCGGATGGCAGAAAGGCATTGCCGCCCAGTGTCTGCAAACCATTGATGCCGAACGCCGGCAAACCGCCATTCTCTTTCTGTTGCGGGATGCCGAGGATTCCATATTGTCCCGGCAAGTCGCTGAGGTTGGTAGCCTCGGGAATATTCCGCGTGGTATGGAGATAATTCAGGCCCGCGCGGGCATTGTTGACGGTAGTTGGCGAAATTACGTGGTTCCAAACTAGGGCGCTCTGTTGTGCCAGCGCCGTCTGGTTGCCCTGGTAGAACCCGCCGCCATCAGCCACTCCTCCAAAGATGGACGGGATGAACTGTGGATCGTCGGCGTAGCTGAAACGAAAGAAAACTTGGTCTTTTTGAGTGAAGTTCACATCCAGACGTGCATCGAAGCCCTTGCGGTTCTCGCGAAGGACTGGCGAATTGGTGTAGTTGGAGGTCAGGGCATTGCTGGTCGGATTCGGGAACAGATTGAGCAACTTGATGGCGTTAGGATCCAATCGTCCCGCTGGGAGGATATTGAGATCTGGGCATGCAGCGAGAGTGTAAGTAAAATTCGCCGGTTCGTTCGCGCATACCGTGGTGAAAGGATCCCGCACGAATCCAGTCCCCGACACTCGCGTGGTCGCCGGATCCAGCACTGTACCGATTGGCATCGTACGATTAAGAATGTCGGTGTGGGTTCCCGATTGCCCAGTGATCAAATCTTGTAGATTGGTATACCCGCTGTTCCGCTCTGCCATCGTCGGCACCGCGCCGCTCTGAACTGTCCCTTGCCGCCGCCGCAAGCCTTCGTAATCAGCAAAAAAGAACACCTTGTTCCGCCCATTGAAGACGTGCGGAATCACGACCGGCCCGCCAATGGTAAACCCAAACTGGTTTTGACGGAGCTCCCCCTTTTGAGTGTGGAAGTTGCCACTGGCGTCCTGCGTTCTCTCGAAGTAATCCGCAGCGTCGAGCTTATCGTTGCGGAAAAACTCCCAGATGTCGCCGTGGAGTTGATTGGTGCCCGATTTGATCGAGGCATTCAGCACGGCAGCCCCGGAGCGGCCAAACTCGGCGCTGAAGTCAGTAGTCTGGACTTTGAATTCCTGAACGGCGTCTACGGGAGGCAGGACCACGAAGTTGGTGCCATTCAGGAAGTCCACCGTGTCGGAATTATTGTCTATGCCATCCAGCATGTAGTTGTTCTGTGCCGGGCGGAATCCATTGGCTGAAAATGCGCCCGTCGAAGCATTGCCGCGAGTGTCCGACTGCGGCGAGTTCACGCCGGCGGAAAGCTGCGCCAGGAAAGTGAAATTTCTCCCGTTCAGCGGAAGGTTGTTGACATTCCGGGTGTCCATCACTTGCCCGACTGAGGCGTCCTGAGTCTGCAGGACAGGAACAGCTCCTGTGACTTCGACCGTCTCGCTCACGCTGCCGGTGGGCAGTTTCAGATTGGCCAGCACGTTCGCGTTTACGTTGACCACGATGTGCGTCTGGCTCACCGTTTTAAAACCCTGCGCCGACGCGTCGATCTTGTAGCTGCCGATCCGGACCGGGCTGAACGTATAGCTTCCATCAGCTCCCGTAGTCAGCGACAACGCCGCTCCCGTGCCCTCGTTGGTAAGCGTGACCTTGGCTCCATTCACCACAGCCCCGGAGGCGTCCGTCACTGTACCTGTGATCGACCCGGTGTCCACTTGAGCCTGAAGGGGGAGGATGCTGGCCACTGCTGACACAGCAAGAACGCACAAAATACGCAAAATCCAACGCGACGCCGATCGGTTCATGAGCTCTCCTTTGAGCTTTTTCCGAGGCAGGCGACCTCGCCCGCACAAACACATCCGACCGCCCGCGAACCCGCCGCCTTCGCGGCCGTTCGCCAGCACATCTGATTTGCTCTAACCCCAGTTTCTGGCGGCAGTCGAAACCAACCCACTTTCGATTAACCGCTTAACCCAATCCGCCCAGCTAATAGAAATCGACTAGCGGAAGTGTGTTCCGGGGAATATCACGCTGTCGTTTGCGTTGTCAAGAATTTTCTTCTCGTCTATACTCCGCCCAGTCACGGCCATCGCCATCTCACGCTCCCGCAACGTGGCCGTACTTTCCATCATGAGCGTAACCATTCGTGACGTCGCGAAAGCCGCTTCGGTCTCCACGGCAACCGTGTCTAACGTCCTGAATAACACGGGTAAAGTCGGCCCTCAAACCCGGCGCATGGTTCTGTCAGCGGTCAAAAAGCTCGGCTACATTCGCGATGTGCATGCGCGTCATCTCGCCTCGCACGACCGCCGCACGCTGGGCATCATCGTCTCCGATATCGAAAATCCCTTTTTTCCCGAAGTCATCAAGAGTTTCGAGACACGCGCCCGGCAATTGGGCTATGACGCCATTCTCAGCGACACCAATTACGATCCCCGCAGAACTCGTGAGGCTACCGAACGGATGATGGAACACAAGGTTCGCGGCGTCGCCATCATGACTTCGGAAATCAGCCTTCAACTCGTGCACGAACTCGCTCGCAGGATGATCGCTGTCACCTTTCTCGATCTGGCTCCGGTTCGCGGATACACTAGCAATCTGCGCATTGATTACCCATCCGGTGTCGAGCAGATCGTGAATTATCTCTACCAGAACGGCCATCGTCGGATTGCGTTCGTAGCGGGCAGGCCGGGGCTTAAATCCAACATTGAACGTCTCGAAGCCTACGAAAAATCTATGCGGCGTTTGGGCCTCGAGCCCGGGCCGGTGCTGCCCGGCGACTTGCGTTTCGAGGGTGGATTTGCCGCAGGAACTGCCATCGCGAAGCTGTCTCCGCGCCCCACTGCAGTCATGGCCGTAAACGATTTGACCGCCGTGGGCGTCATTAAGGGCCTGCTCACCGCCGGCTACCGGGTCCCCCAGGACATCTCCGTAACTGGATTCGACAGGACCCGCCTCGCCGAGTACTGCAACCCGTCCATCACCACCGTGGACATTCATCGTGAAATTCTCGGCCGCTTGGCCGCCGATGCCCTGCATGAACTCTCCAGTACCGCCAGCCCTCAAGGCAAGGAATACCGCATCGGCTCGGAGCTGGTGATTGGCGACTCCACGGGTCCTGCCTCGGAGGTACCCGCCATTGCGTCCCCTGCTGGGAGTGCACATGCTTGAACTGCTATATTGAGGCCTTCAGAGGCTTTTGAGATGTTGGGGACCACTGCAATTCAATTCTCACTGCGCAGTTGCAAGTATCAGGTCGGCATCGTCATTCTGCTCGCTGCCCTCGTCCCGCCATTCAGCAACGCTCAGCAACCTCCTGCCCGCAAGCATCATGCTCCCGCAGTAGCCTCTAGTGCCTCCTTGCTCCACGCAGAGGAGTTGATTCAGAGTGGCCACCTGGATGAGGCGAAGAATATTATCGACGAGCAACTCCTGCGCGATCCCTCGAATGTGGAAGCTTACAATTTGCTCGGAATCATCTTTACCAACCAGAAAAACTATACTGAGGCCCAGGACGCTTTCCAACAAGCCCTGAAGCTGAACCCGAACTCGACATCGACTCACAACAATCTGGCAAATTTGTATGTAGCCCAGCAGAAGCCTGATCTCGCCGAAAAAGAATTCAGTCGCGTTCTCCAGATTGCACCGGCGAACCGCGATGCGAATTACAACTTAGGGCTTCTTCTTCTGGAGAATGGGTCGCCACTGCCCGCCATCGCTCATTTTCAGCGCGTGCATCCCCAAACCATAGAGACCCAATTCAATCTCGTGCGCGCCTTCTTCGCCGCTGGGAAGTCAGTTCAGGCGATGCAACTCGCCCGTCAGCTTTCCGCGGCGCACAAGTCCGATGTTCAATTGCATTTCACTCTGGGCGTTGTGCTCGCGTCCGCCAGACTATACCAATCCGCTGAGCGTGAATTCGAATTGGCCAACGCCCTCAAGCCGGACACATTCGAGATCCTCCACAGTCTCGGCCAGGCTTGTCTGCGCGCGCGCGAATACGCCAAAGCCGATCTCGCGCTCAACCACGCCCTCAACTTAAAACCTGACTCGGTGGAGACGCTTTATCTGCTCGCGCAAAGTTATTCCGACCAATCCCGACCGCTGGATGCTCTGGAACTGCTGGTGCGCGCCCGCAAACTCGCGCCAGACAATACAGACGTGATCTTCCTCATGGCTCGCGTCAGCATGACCCAGGATTATTATGAAGACGCCATCCCGCTGCTGGAATCGGGTTTGAAAATCGCTCCTCAGCGCGCCGACCTCCACGCCGCCTTGGGAGAAAGCTACTTCATGTCAGGCAAGGCGGAAAAAGCTATCGCCGAATTTAAGGCTCTGATTGCACTCGAGCCCTCAGCGCGCTCCTACAGCTTCATGGGACTATCGTACCGGCACCTGGGACGGTTCGATGAGGCTCTGAAATATTTCAATGATGGATTGAAACTCGACCCTCACAACGCATCTTGCCTGTTTAATGTCGGCTACATTCAAGAGCGCCAGGGCAACTACGCTCAGGCGGACACACTGTTTCAGGAAGCTTTACGTAGCAATCCCGATTTTTCCGAGGCTCTGCTAGAACTCGCGAATCTCCGCACGCGCGACAAGAAATATGCTGAAGCTGCCGACCTCCTTCGCCGTTATGTGAAGGTCAGCCGCGATGCCGCCACCGGCTATTACAAGCTTGCGATGGTGGAGCGAAGCCTTCACCAGAATGCCGCTGCGCAACGCGATCTGAATGTTTTTCAGACCCTTTCAAAAAATTCCTCCACCGGACCCGTGCCTTATCAGCACCTGTTCGACTACGTGGACAATCGCACCAAACTTTCTGCACAACAGCGCAGCGAACTCGATCTCACGGAATTGAACGAGCAGATCAAGAAACACCCTGGGCAGAGCCAGGATCTCTATTTGCTCGCAGAAACCCACCTCAAGCTCGGCGACCCAACCAAGGCTAAAGAAATCATTGCTCAACTGGATCAAGTCAGTGGAGAAGACTATCGCACGCAAACGGGAGTAGGCGTATTGCTCGCGCGCTATCGTTTATACGACGACGCCATCCAGCATTTCCAGGCGGCGCTGAAGGCGAATCCCGGTTCCGATGACGTGAAGTTCGATTTAGCCAATGCATATTTCCGCAAAGGCCAATTCCAGGACGCACTCGCAACCGCGCAAACCCTCTCCACCACGGGTCAGCAGGATGACGCATCCCTCGCCCTCTTGGGCGACATCGAGTCGCACCTCGGCAACTTTGCCAAAGCAGCTGAAATTTTCCGCTCCGCCATCGCTCGCAATCCCGACAATGATCAGTATTATTTATCGTTGACGCTGGTTCAACTTCGCGAAAACAATGTTGCCGCCGCGGAGCAGACTCTGAAGAAAGGCCTGGCGCGAATCCCAGGCTCCGGAAAAATCATCTGGGGCCAAGGCCTGATCTCGGTCATGCAGGGCAACACCCAACAGGCCGCCGAACGGCTCGAGCGCGCCGTCGAGTTGATGCCCGAATGGGCTGGCAGCTACTCCACCCTCGGCGTCTTTTACTATCAGACTGGACAGATCGAAAAAGCGCGCGAAGTCCTCAATCGTTTTAAAGGAAGCAACGCCGGCGGGCTGGACATCGGCCGTATTGAGCAAGCTTTGGCGAAGGCTCCGCAGAAAACGCCCGCTCCGGAACCTGCGATCCCCACCGCAGCTCGCCAGCAGATGCTTCAGTTCGCGCTGCTCATGGCGGACCGCAGTCTGTGAGAATGGGAACCAGAATCAAATATCACCACCCAACTCTGCTCCGGTTCGCCGCCGCCCTCGCGTTCCTGTTCACCAGCAACACAGCAATGCGCGCTCCACTGGCTGCGCAACAGGCGAAAACGCAAGACGCGTCCATTCCCGTCCGCTATACCGACGTCCGCGAAGCCGCAAAGATCACCTTTCAGCAGGATTCCACTCAAACAGAGGAGAAGTACTACCTCGAGACGATGGGCACCGGCGTCGCCTGGATCGATTACGACCAGGACGGGTTGATGGATTTGTACTTCGTACAGTCCGCGGCAACCGATATCTACAAGCCCCCGCATCCCTTGCGCAGTGCGCTGTACCACAATAACGGGGACGGCACCTTCACGGATGTGACCGACAAGGCCGGCGTCGGAGGCGAAGGGCACTACGGACAGGGAGTCGCTGTCGGCGATTTCGATAATGACGGCTACCCCGATCTCTACGTGACCGGCTACGGCCGCGCCATTCTCTACCACAACAACGGAAACGGCACCTTCACTGACGTCACCACCAAGTCCGCTGTCGCAGACGAAGGTGGATGGTCCACCAGCGCAGGGTGGTTCGATTACGACAAAGACGGCTGGCTCGATCTTGTGGTCACGAATTACATCGATTGGAATGCGAAGAACAACATCTGGTGCGGTGAGCGGCGGCCCGGCTATCGCTCTTACTGTCATCCCGGCAATTACAAAGGCCAGCACGTCAAGCTGTATCACAACAACCATGACGGAACTTTCACCGATGTGAGCGATGCTTCCGGCGTGGGCAAGCCGGAGGCAAAGGGCATGGGCGTGGTACTGGCTGACTTCAACAATGACGGCTGGCCTGACATCGCAGTCGCCAATGATTCCTGGCCGAACTTCCTCTTCCTGAACAAGCACAACGGAACTTTCGAAGATGTCTCACTGGTCTCAGGCATGGCGGCCAGCGAAGATGGGCGGTACGAAGCGGGCATGGGCATCGATGCCGCCGACGTCGATGGCGATGGTTGGATGGATCTTTACATCACCCATCTCGACTTCGAATTGAATCGTCTCTACCGCAACAGCCATGATGGCACCTTTACCGACGAGACATTCCGCTCCCGCATCGGCAACAAGGCTGTGTTGCTGAGCGGCGTCGCCGCGAAGTTTCTCGATTACGACAATGACGGCTGGAACGACATTCTGCAACTCAACGGCGCCATGCTCGACAATGTCTCCCTCTACCACGGCGAAGTGGCCTACAAAGAACCGCTGCTGATGTACCGCAACCTGGGAAAGGGCGAGTTCGACAAGGTGTCCGATTCTCTCGGTCCTGACTTCATCCGTCCCGTCGTTGGCCGGGGATTGGCCACAGCGGATTACGACAACGACGGCGACATCGACTTCGTCACCAACAATCGCGGCGACTTCCCTTCCCTTTTGCGCAACGATGGCGGCAATGCCAACCACTGGCTCACCGTGCAGTTAATCGGAACTAAATCTAACCGGGATGGAATCGGCGCTTCACTCAAACTCACCTCAACCGGCATAGTCGAAGTCGAGCAGGCTAAGGGCGGCATGAGCTACATGTCAGCCAGCGATCCGAGAATTCACTTTGGCCTGGGCAAGCGCATCAAGATTCAATCTCTCGAAATTACCTGGCCCAGCGGCCAGGTCGATCGATTGACAAACGTCCCCACCGACCAGATCATCGCGGTGAAGGAAGGCGCAGGGATCGTGCCGCATCCATTCCCCAAAATCCCGAGTCCGAAATGAATTTCTCCCGCCGGCAGTTTCTGGGTTCTTCCCTGGTAGTTCTCGGCAGCACGTTGCTCGACGCGCTGAGCACGCCGCTTTGGCGATGGAATCGAAGCCTCACAGTTCGTGTAGGGGCGGACGCCTCGTCCGCCCTCGCCGCAGGCGATGATCCCGCAAAACGCGCCGTCCATTCTCCCGAATCTCCGGTCCAATTCGTGGACGTAGCCCGCGAGGCCGGGCTCACCACTCCGAACGTCTGGGGAGGTACCACCCACAAGCGCTACATCATCGAAGCCAAGGGCAGCGGCATCGCATTCTTCGATTACGATCAGGACGGCTGGCTCGACATCTATCTGACCAACGGAACGCGCTTCAACGAGAAATGGCCCGCCGGGCAAGCGCCCACCTCGCATCTCTACAGAAACAATCGCGACGGAACATTCACCGACGTTACCGAAAAATCAGGACTGGGCCGCACTGGCTGGCAGACCGGCGTTTGCGTGGGCGATTACGACAATGACGGCTGGGACGATCTCTTTTGTTGTTTCTGGGGACATAACATCCTGTTTCACAACAATGGCGATGGCACCTTCACCGACGTGACCCGCAAAGCCGGTGTCTACGATGAGCGCGTACGTTGGGGCTCCGGTTGCACCTTCCTGGACTACGATCGCGACGGCCATCTCGACCTCTTTGTCTGCAATTACATCGAGCTGGATCCCGAGAAAACAGGCGCGCCCGGAGAGTCCGCCACCTGCCAGTGGAAAGGGATTCCCGTGATGTGTGGTCCCCGCGGCCTCACCGGGGACACCAATGTGCTGTATCACAATAACGGTGATGGCACCTTCACCGATGTGTCGCAAAAATCCGGCATCCTCAAACCCGGACCGCGCTATTCCATCACTGCCGTTGCTTCAGATTTCGATAACGACGGCTGGCCGGACATCTACGTAGCCGTCGATTCCGAACCCAGCATCTTGTTCCGCAATAATCACGACGGTACCTTTACGGATGTTGCGATGATCGCTGGATGCGCCTACAGCGAGAACGGCCACGAGCAGGCCGGAATGGGTGTCGCTGTCGCGGACTACGACTGTGATGGCTGGTTCGATATTTTCAAAACCAACTTTGCCGATGATACCTGCAATCTCTACCACAATAATGGCGACGGCACGTTCAGCGACGTAACCTTCGCCTCCGGCATCGGCATCAACAATCAGTACGTCGCCTGGGGATGCGGTTTCGTCGACTACGACAACGACGGCTGGACCGATATCATCCAGGTGAACGGTCATGTTTATCCCGAGATCGCCGGGCACGAAATTGGCCAGACCTTCAAGAACCCGCGCCTCGTCTACAAGAACATGGGTAACGGACAATTCAAAGACGTGTCGTCGTCGATGGGAACCGGCATCAGCGAGCGTTTTTCCAGCCGCGGCGCAGCTTTTGGCGATTATGACAATGACGGCGATATAGACGCCCTCGTGCTCAATATGAACGATCTCTCTTCCCTGCTTCGCAACGACGGCGGCAACGAGCAGAACTGGATCAAGCTCAAATTAGTTGGAACCAAGTGCAATCGCACTGCGATCGGCGCCCGCGTACGGGTCGTGACGGGCACTCACGCCCAGATGGACGAAGTCCGCAGCGGTTCCAGCGTCATGTCGCAGAGCGACTTGCGCCTTCACTTCGGTTTGGGTAAGGTGCAGATCATCGACCTGATCGAAGTAAGATGGCCCACCACGCAGAAGCTCGAAAAATTCACCAACGTGAAAGCCAATCAGATTCTCACAATTCGAGAGGGCACCGGAATCGTTGAGCCGCTGCCCTCGTCTAAATCTGGCAAATGAAAGCACTGTTGCTGTCGCAGTACCGTCATCTCGAACTCGCCGATGTTGAAACCCCCAAGCCTGCCCGCGGAGACATCTTGGTTCGAGTCGCCGCCTGCGGCATCTGCGGCAGCGATGTCCACGGCTATGACGGATCCTCCGGGCGCCGCATTCCTCCCTTGGTGATGGGACACGAAGCCGCCGGGATCGTGGCCGCGCTCGGCGAAGGCGTCGCTGGCTTACAAGAAGGCGATCGCGTCACCTTTGATTCCACTGTCTACTGCGGGCAATGTGCCAATTGCCTCCGCGGGGACATCAATCTTTGCGATCGTCGCGAGGTCCTCGGTGTCTCCTGCGGCGACTACCGCCGCGCCGGAGCCTTTGCGGAATTCGTCTCTGTCCCCGCCAGAATCATTCATCGCCTTCCGCCCCATTTGTCCTTTGAGCAAGCCGCGCTTCTTGAAGCCGTCTCTGTCGCGTTGCATGCAGTCTCGCTGGCACCCGTTGCACCCGACAGTAGCGCTCTGGTTGTGGGCGCCGGCATGATCGGACTCTTACTGCAGCAGGCTCTCCGGGTGGCGGGATGCTCTCGAATCTTTGTCGCCGACGTTGATCGCACGCGTCTCGCGTTCAGCGCGCAACTGGGCGCGACCGCCACTCTGTCGGACCGAATCGCGGAGCAGATCGCGGAACTCACCAACGGAGTCGGCGTGGACCTTGCCATCGAAGCCGTAGGCAACACCCAGCCCGTGAATACCGCAATCGACAGCGTCCGCAAAGGCGGCACGGTCGTTCTCGTGGGCAACGTCTCGCCGGAAGTAAAACTGCCCCTGCAGAAAGTAGTTTCACGGCAGCTCCGGCTTCAGGGTTCTTGCGCCTCCGCTGGCGAATATCCCAAAGCCATCGAACTCATGTCCACCGGCGCCATTCACGTGAAACCACTCATCAGCACCGTGGCCCCACTTGCCGATGGTCCGCAATGGTTTGAACGGCTCTACGCCCGCGAACCCAACCTGATGAAAGTAGTTCTCACGCCGGGAAACCTACCGTGAACGAGAAATCCTCAGACCTCTTCGATCTGACCGGCCGCGTAGCTATCGTAACCGGCACCAGCCGCGGACTCGGTCAGGTTTTCGCCATGGCTCTCGCGCGCGCCGGCGCCGATCTTGTCCTCACCAGCCGGAAGCGCGATTCGCTCGCCTCATTCGAACAGCAGATCAAGGCGCTGGGCCGCCGAGCAGTCTCACTGGATCTCGACGTCCGCGATCACGACAGCATTGAGCGAATGGTCGCTGCCGCCGATCAAGCCTTCGGCCATTTAGACATTCTGGTGAACAACGCAGGATGCAACATTCGCAAGCCTGCCATCGACGTAACCTGGGACGACTGGAATCAGATTCTCGACACCAACCTGCGGGGAAGCTTTTTCGTGGCACAGGCCGTGGGCCGCCGCATGATCTCTCGCCAGTATGGCCGCATCATTAACATCGGCTCCGTAACCAGCGTGGCCGGGTATGCCGGGCTCGCTCCCTACGGAGCCAGCCGCGGAGGCATCCGCCAGCTCACGATGAGCCTGGCCGATGATTGGGGCAAGCATGGCGTCACCGTGAACTGTCTTGCTCCCGGCTGGTTCCGCACCGAACAGAACAAGATTTTGTATGAAGACAAGGAGTGGGTGGAATATCTTTCCGACCGAATTCCGCTCAAGCGCCCAGGTCGCGCCGATGATCTCGAATCAGCCGTAGTATTTCTGGCCGCTGAATCCAGCCGCTACGTCACCGGCCAGACGCTGCTCGTCGATGGCGGCATCTCCACAGGCGCAGTCCGCGCTCTCCCCAAACGCGAATAACTCAAACTGCTCCCTAGCCCCTGGTCCCCGATCCCTGATGCTTGTCCCAGGCTGTTCCCGCGCATAAGCATGTAATAGCAACCGCACTCTGCGCGGACGAATGGCCTAATGAATCCTCGCCGCCCACCCGCCCCCGCTCGCAAGCTGTAACTTCAACTTGGTGCCACGATTCACCTGCGTACTCGTCTTCCTATAATCACTCGCGTTCCGATCGGCATTCACCCCGTCCTGATATGCATCCATGGTGAAATCCCCCTCCGGCAGGAATGACAAATCGATATCCAGCGTGTGCGGCGTCCAATCGCTCATGGCCCCGATGTACCAGTCTTTCCCATTTCGTCGGGCCACCACAACGTATTCGGCAATCTTTGCGTCCAGAACCTTGGTGTCGTCCCATTCCGTCGGCACTGCCTTGAGAAACTCCATTGCTTCCGGCTCCCGTAGATAATTCGACGGACTATCCGATAGCATCTGTAACGGCGCCTCGTACACGACGTACATCGCCAACTGCTGACATCGCGTGCCCATCGCCATCGGCTGGCTGTTAATCGGGCGGAAGGTGGCGCGGGTAGCATTGCGCATCGCCCCTGGCGTGTAATCCATCGGCCCCAGGAACATCCGAGTGAACGGCAGCGTGACGTTGTGCTTCGGTTCTGACTCCGCGCTCCATTTGCTCCACTCCATGCCGCGTACGCCTTCGGTGTTGATCAGGTTCGGCCAGGTGCGCATCATCACCGCCGGTTTCTGATCTCCGTGAAAATCCACCAGCATATGGCGCTTCGCAGCCTCCCGGCAGACGCGATAGAAATAATCAATCATGACCTGATCGCTGCGCTGCATGAAGTCCACCTTAAGTCCCTTCACTCCCCACTTCTCAAACTGGTCGAGCGCAGGAATCAGTTGATCGTCCAGCGTCTTCCACGATGCCCACAGAATGATCCCCACATTCTTCTGCTTCGCGTAATCGATCAACTCTTGCATGTTCAGTTCAGGAGTCACCTCCAGCAGATTGCCCAGCTTGTACCAGCCGTCATCCAGGATGATGTACGGAATCCCGTATTTCGCCGCGAAGTCAACGTAGTACTCATACGTTTTCGTGTTGATACCCGCCCGGAAATCCACCCCATCCACGTTCCAGTCATTCCACCAGTCCCAAGCCACCTTGCCGGGCTTGATCCAGGAAGTGTCCTGAACTTCCGAAGGCCTCTCCAGCAGATACACGATGTCGTTGGTCAGCAACTCTCCATCGTGATCAGCAATTCCGAACACCCTCCAGGGAAATGTTCTTCTCCCCGCAGTCTGAGCGATATAGTCCGCGGTCTGCACCGGCTTGTAGTCGCGGTCACTGGTCTGCACCAGTTGCAAGGGATACTGCGGAAAAGTAGCGGCCAGTCCATTGCTGCCCGTTCCTCGCAACCATAGTCCGGGATAGTCGTCCAGGTCTGATTCCGCTATGGCGAGTTTCGCGCCTCCTCCGATATCCACCACGGCCGGCAGAGTCGCGATAAACTGCGGCGCAATCTCGCTCAAGTGCTGCGGCAGATACTTGCGCTCGTTATGCGAATAAAAGCTGTCCTCCTGCGGATAGTAGACAACGAAATCAGACGGGAAATTGAATGCCGCCTCCTCGCCATAGATTTTCGCCTTGTCCTCGCGCAGCGATGTTTCGAAGCGGTACGCCGCGCCTTCGTTGTACGCCCGGAACACCACCGCGTATCCGTCCTCCATGTTCAGGCGCAACTCGTTGTAATGATCCCGAATGCTGGCAAATTTCTGCCTGACCACCGGCTTTACGATCTCATCGTGAGAACTCGGCTTCGCTTCCACAACGTGCGGCTCCACGCCAAGTTTCTGGTGCTCCACATCCAGCGACAGTGTGCAATTCTCCAGTATGGCTGTGCCTTTAAAAAGCAGATCGTAACGCAGTTGACCTGCGGTACGGATTCTGACTTCAATGCGCCCATCCGGCGAGCGTAGATCGTAGCTCGATTGCGCCGCGGCGACTGCATCCTCACTCACAAATCCACCAAGTAACGACAAGAGTGCCAGCACGAAAACAGTTTTCATAAGATCACCTGACGAACAGAAGGATTCTGGCGATGCGAAACTCGGAATCTTACTCGTGAATGGAACGCATTACAATGTTGCGATCTCTTGCGCGGCTCTAAGCGGCGGCGAATCTACGCAAAGCCTTCTTCGCCGCATGATATCCGCACATCCCGTGCACTCCCCCTCCCGGGGGTGTCGACGCCGAGCAGATGTAAATATCTCGCGCAGACGTCGCGTACTGCTGCCAGCTCGGCCTCGCCAGAAACTGCCGCACATCCAAAACGCCCCCGTTGATATCCCCACCCACCAGATTTGCGTTCATGCTCTCCAGGTCTGAGCTCGACAAAGTGCGGCGCGCCAGCACGATCTCGCGAAACCCGGGCGCAAAGCGCTCGATCTGCTCCTCGATGCTCGGCAACATATTTTCCCTGGATCCGTTCGGAACGTGACAGTACGCCCATGCCGTGTGCTTTCCCGCGGGCGCTCGCGAGTTGTCGTATAGGCTCGGCTGCGCCAGCAACACGAATGGCCTCTCCGCATGTTTTCCCGAGCGCACCGCTTTCTCCGAAGCCGCAATCTCCCCCAAGCTTCCTCCCAGATGCAAAGTGATTGCCCGCCGGCATTCAGCTGCGCGCCAGGGAATCGGCTCCCGCAATGCGTAGTCCACCTTGAACACGCCTGGGCCATAACGAAACCTCTGCAACTGCCGCTTGTAATAACCGTCGAACCGCGCTCCCGCAATCGCAAGCAGTTGTCGCGGAGTGACGTCGCACAAAACGAGATCGCATTTCGGCAAACCTTCAAGCGCATCGATTGCGTGCGAGGTGTGGACCACGCCTCCGAGTCTCTTCAGGTACCCGCAAAGCGCGTTCGTGATGGCTTGCGATCCACCGTGCGGAACCGGCCAGCCCACTGCATGCGCTGGTATCACCATCAGCATGCCAAAGGCTCCACTCAGCACCTCGTCCAGAGCGAGAAACGAATGGGCAGCTAGTCCGGCAAACAAAGCCCGCGTTCGCTCGCTTTGAAAGCGCCTGGCGATCGTCTGGGCCGACAGCAGCGCACTCATACCAAAGCGCGCCATGAGCCAGGGATGTTTTGGAATCGCGGGCTGTGGGCGAAGAACTTCCGGAGCAAGCTCGTTCCAGTGCTCCACAAATGGCCGCACCAGGCGGCACCACGCCTCCCCGTCAACCCCGAGAGATGCTCGCGCGTCGTCAAGTTTCCTTTCCAGCAGCACAGCCGTGCCGTCGTCCAAAGGGTGCGCCAGCGGTGCCGGAGAATGAATCCATTCCAATCCATACTCAGTCAGCGGCAGCGACGAGAAAAATGGCGAGCCGACGCCGAGCGGATGGACTGCCGATCCAAAATCGTGCAGAAATCCAGGCAATGTCAATTCCATGCTCCGGGCACCGCCGCCCGGGATGGGCTGCGCCTCGAACACTTGCACCTCCAGCCCCGCCTGCGCCAGCACGATCGCTGCTGCCAGACCATTGGGACCCGAGCCGATGATGCATGCTTTGCCCGTCATCAAAAATTTCTCACAACATTCATGGGAACGAGCATCCGCAATTCACTCGTGCGATTCCGAGTTCGGCCACTGCACTACCCGGATCTGCCCCTCCGGCGTCCTTTCCAGAGTTGGCGCGTACAGCCCTCGCAATTCCCTGCGCCACCACATTCCCGTCTTACGTTTCTCTTTCATTGAAGTGAACCAGTACTGCCATAGTAGTGCCCGAATCTGCTGGGGCGGTTGCTGCGGAAACGGATTGCCCGCAAATAGCTGCAGCACATCCTTATCGTTTGAGAGCAGCCGCAATTCCGTGTTGGCTACGATGGGGTAATCCCGCCACGACCCGAGTGACGCGAACCACAGGTTCCAATCGAACCGCGGCTGGTACGGTGCATAGATCCGCGGTGCTTCGTTCAGGGCCTGCGGTTTATACCCAAAAGGGTACGCAATCCAATCCTGTCCGTCCATCGAACCCTGGAATTCGATTTCGTAGCGTGCGCGCGTCATGACGGCAAACAGCCCGTATTCGTTCGCGATGCGAAACGGTTGCAGCGCAATGATCGGCCATTTCGGCAGCGGCAAGCGCAGCAGCATCATTTCGGCAGTGGTCGCGTACGCGATCCACGTCAGCATGATCGCGCTAGCCGAAAGTCTTGCCAGACGGCACCATTGGCGCAGTGTTCGCACCTCGCCGCTCGGTGAGCTTTCCACCGATGCACTCGACCCAAGTTGTCTGTGAATATTTTTCCTCCATTTTTCCGGCAGTAAAGGAGAAAGGAATTGGTCGTCCAGCAGCAGAACTCCGAGCACGAGCACCAGATAATTCAGGAACGTGTAGTTGGCCGTCAGGATGACGCCGATCTGCCATGGTGTCACAATAAAAAAACAAATAATGCGCCAACGCCGCGGCAGAAACAGCATCCACACAATTCCCAGTTCCAAGGATAGAGTCGCCCAGACCGTCGCCGCGTGAAACCAGTGGGGCAGATGCTGCGCGTACCATCCGATCCAGGTGGGCAGGGGTCCATTCTGGTAATACTCATCCATGGCAGTGAAGTTCCGCCACTCGGGGTCCCCGCTCATCAACTTCACTACCCCGCTCTCAAAATAGATCCGAAACCATTCCCACTGGAGCAGGAACAAGCTCGCTCGAGAGGGAGGATGCTCAGGCGCGAAGCCGGGCCGCAGCCCGGGCGGCGCGAAAAACAGGCTGATGAATCCCGCCTCCAGAAGCATGCCGTCGGATTGGTATCCCGAAAAATCTTGCGCCGCACTCACGAAAGAAAGAAACAAAATGAAGCAGAGCGCCAGCATCCCGCGAGGCCATACGTTCAGCACGATCAGAATTGACGCCACCATGCCGACCCAGCACAATGCGTTCAGGATTCCGGGGCCGCTGGACAACCACAGCAACGTGGGCGCGTACCACAGCCGTTCCCACTGCCCGAGTGATTGCCCAACCAGATGCAAGTAGCTCTGGGCCGGCAGAATCCCCTGCGGCCCGATCAAGCCGCGTATCTGAAAAGCCAGCGAGTAGAAAGCAGAAAAATAGATGATTCCCAGAGCTCGCAGAAATAACCAGCGTGGAAGCAGACGGTTGCGAGGTCCTTGCCGCGCGTCAAGAAGCCATCCCATCCGTGACGCGGCAGGCCAGCGCATAATCGTTCAATTATAGGGAAATGAACTACCCGGGGAACAAACCAGCCATGTCCGCTGAACCCTAAGCCCTGAGCCCTATCCCCTGAGCCTTGCTCTTAGAAGCCTCCACCGCGAACTCTGTTACTGCGCTGCGAGCCAAAGAGCACCTAAGAGCATCAAAATTTTCGCCGGTTCCTCTCCCCTCCGCAGCCCTACGACGACGCCGCTTTCACAAAAGACAGCGTCGATTTGGGGGAAGATACCTTCACATAACCATCAATACTGCCCCGGGCATGAAAGTTCTTCAGCTTCGAGATCACCGTCGGCGTTACTTCCTGCCCGGTGGACACCAGCAGGCTTCCTCCATTTGTCTGCACGTCCTGCTGAATGATCATGCCGGCATAGAGCTCGTCAATGCTGCACCGTTTCACCTCGCCTTCTTCGCCATTGGGATCGAGCGCCACCAGGGCTGCGAAAAACTCCTGCGCCATTTCCGTATTCTGCCGAGCCAGTGTGTGCGCCGCCTCCGTTCTCGAAGCCCCCTGGTGCGTCGCCTGCTCGTACTCCAGAACCAGCCGCAGAACCTCCGCCCCTTTGCGGATGTCCGGCAGTTCGGTATTCTCCGATTGCGAGACAGGCCGGTTCTGGTGGCGAATCATCCATGCAATCGGTTCCAGGCGTGGAATTTTCGAGAGCAACTGGTATGCAACGTTGGGGTGCGCGTCGTACTGTGCCTGTTCCTCGGGAAGCAGCGTATCGCCTTTGTACACGGCGTCGATGGTTTCGGGAGCCAGCGTCACGCAACCCAGCTGCGACAACATGGCCGCAACTTCGTATTGCCACGGATTGCCCAGCTTCATCGAGGTCACCACATGCTGGATGTAGCGCCGGGCGCGCGCCGCACGGCTGAATGCCGCCGGATTCACCAAGCTCAGCACCTCGGTTAAGACCTGCAGCGCCCCACCCAGGGTCTGTTCCAGCAATTGCTTCTCCGCCGTAACCAACCGGTACTGCACTAGCGCAGCGGTCAAAGTCTTTCCCATCATGTCCTTTGTAGCGGGCTTGTTGAGAAACCGGAAAATGCTCCCTTCGTTGATGGCGTTGATTGCAGTTTCCATATCGGCGTGCCCGGTCAACATCACGCGGATCGTGTCCGGAGACTGCGTCTTGACTCGGCTTAGCAGTTGCACCCCGTCCATCCCCGGCATGCGCATGTCAGAAACCACCACGGCGTACGGTCCCTTATCCATCAGGGCTAGAGCTTCCTGCGCGCCTACTGCTGTTTCCATCGTAAACTCGCGCCCCAAAGTCCGCCGGTACCCGTCGAGTACGTTCGGCTCGTCATCCACCAGAAGAATTTTCTCGGCCATGTCTCTCTCCCGATTTCGCTGCTGCCGCAATCGCTCAGTTCAGTTCTGCACTGCTCGCATCCACACTCGTCGGTAGGGTCACGAAGAAGGTTGTGCCTTTCCCAACTTCCGTCTCAAACCAGATCTTGCCCCCATGTTTCTTGACAACGACCGTGTAGGAGAACGAAAGACCCTGCCCTGTTCCCTTCCCCACCTCCTTGGTGGTGAAGAAAGGATCGAAAATCTTGCCCTGAATCGCCACCGGAATTCCGCTGCCCGTGTCCTGCACGGAAATTTCTACGAAATCCCCTCGATTCCGTGTGCGCACCGTAATTCGCCCCTTCTCGCCTTCCTGCACCTTGTCCTTGATGGCATGCGCCGCATTCACAATCAGGTTGAGCACCACCTGGTTGATGTCCCCCGGAAAGCAAACTACCGCCGGCATGCTGTCGTCGAACTCAGTCACGATCTCGGAAACGTATTTCCACTCATTGCGGGCCACCGTGATGGTGGATTCGATTGCCCGGTTCAAGTCCGTGGCCGTCTTCTCAGCGGAATCAGGATGGGAAAATTCTTTCATCGCGCGAAGATCTTCGCCACCCGCCGGGCTCCATCCAGGCTCTGATCGATTGCCCGCGGCACTTCGCTGGCAATGAACTCCAGGTCGCAGCTCTGTTCCGCTTCTTGCAACCCGGCTGCCGTGGCCAGGCCTGCTCCGCCTTCCCGAACCGCCTCCCGGTACCGTTCCAGCAGTTCGAATATCGACTTCCACGAATCCTGCATGAAAGTCAGGTTGTCTGTAACAAACTGCGTGGGCGTATTAATCTCGTGGGCAATGCCTGCTGCCAGATGGCCAATTCCTTCCAGCTTTTGCGCTTGCCGCAACTGCGCCTCCAGCGCCCGCCGCTCCGAAATATCACGGGCAAACGTGAAGCAGTATTCCTGTCCGTCAAAGCGCAGGTAATTGGCATTGATCTCCACCGGCACGCTTTCGCCGTTTTTCGTTTGCACCTGGCTCTCAAACGTCATGCAATTGCGCTGCTTCAGTTCCTGCCAAAGTTTGTCCCAATATTCTTTGGAAAACACTGGCCGCTCATCGGTGACCGCTAACCCGATCAACTCCCCTCGCGAGCGTTTCAGCGTCGCGCAGGACGCGTCGTTGGCATACACAATTTGCCCCTTTGCATCCAGCCATTGGATCGCTTCCGACGCGTGGTCCACCGAAAATTGCGTGAGCCGAAGATCCCTTTCCGCTTTTCTCCGCCCCGTGATGTCTTCCTTTACCGCCAGGAAATGCGTGATCTCCCCCTTCGCATTCGTCATCGGCGTAATCGACGTAGCTTCCCAAAAAATCTCTCCGTTCTTCTTCTTATTGCAGAATTCACCGGACCAGACCTTGCCCTGCTTAATCGTCGACCATAAATCCCGGTACAGATCCGGCGAAGTTTGCCCGGATTTCAGAATGCTGGGATTATTTCCAACTACTTCTTCTCGCGTGTATCCGCTGCATTCGGTAAACTTGCGGTTCACGTAACCGATCTTTCCCTCCGGGTCCGTGATGATCACTGACACCGGGCTTGTTCGACTGCCAGAGACAGTTGCTGCAGCTCATCCTGGTTCCGCTTGCTCTCCGTAATGTCGCGGAAGGTCCAAATGCGGCCGTAATACACCCCGTTTTTATCCACTACCGGAGAGGAATACCGATCGAGAAACATTCCGTTCTTGAGTTCTAGCTCATCGCGCGCCGTCTCATTTGGGTGCTGGTACAGGTACCTCACTCGCGACAGGAACAACTCGGGATTTTTCATGAGCGTGGCCGCATGACGCATGCTCCCACCCTCTTCCCGGTTGGCCTGCAATTCTTTTGTAAGCTGGAAAATTTCCGCAAACCGCTGGTTCCTTAATAATGTTCGTCCAGCGGGATCCACGACCAGGATGCCGTCAATGGTGGAATTCGCCTGTGCTTCCAAAAATGCGGTCTGGAACTGAAGTTCCGCCTCCGCTTCCTTGCGCTCCGTAATATCGCAAAGAAAGCCGTCGGCGTAGAGCACCCCGCCCTCTTCGTGAGTCGTCGTCGCTCGGTCCTGCACCCAGACCCACTTCCCGTTCTTGTGCCGGAACCTGTACTCGACGTCGAGACTGGTCTGGTTTTTGAAGAGCGATTGGTACGCTTCGTACACGCGCCCAAAATCCGCTGGATGAATACGTCCCAGGCGCAATTGCTGTCCGGAACAGAATTCTTCCTTGCTATAACCCAGCACAGCCTCCACTTTCGGGCTGATGTACAGCGTTTGCCCCCGCAAATCCGATGTCCATGCCACGTCCGGTGCGTTCTTCAGGATTTGCCGGAACCTCTGCTCGCTTCGGTCCAACACTTCTTTCGTCTGTTCCAACTCCGATATGTCTTCGACGGTGAGCAAGTGATACAGCCCGGAAGAATTGCTCCAAAGCCGCAGCCAGCAGCGCGCCGCAAACCGCGTTCCATCTTTCCGCAGCAGGTACTCCCGCAGAATGGCTCGTTCGCCCAGTTCATGCTCGCTTTTCGGCAACTCGCAATTATGCGGTGCAACCCCGGATTCCCCGGCCTTCAGGTGCAGCAACTGGCAGACATTTCGACCGGCTACTGCCTCTTGTTGATATCCAGTCATTTCCAGGAACCTGCGATTGCACATCGTAATTCGCGCCCTGCCATCCAGCACGCACACACCTTCCACAACGGCGTCGATGAGCGGGCGAACTTCAGGATTTATTCCCAGCCTACCCCGCGCCGGCCCCGCACCCGATGACCTCGATTCTTCCATGCTCTAGCTATCGACAAATCAGACTAAGAGTTGAACTCATTGCAGATCCGCTCGCGCCCGCACCAAAGTCATGTCCCTCATCGGCCATCATCTGATCTTTCCTGCGTTCCGTCCGAAGAACACCTACAGCGTCCTATGAATCCTGGCCCTCCCAAGCCCGACTCCCCGCGCAGCCGCTTATTGTTTGTGGATGATGAAGTCCTCGTCCTGCAAGGTTTGAAGCGCTCTCTTCACTCCATGCGCGCCCAGTGGGATATGACTTTCGTGGAAAGCGGCGTCGCCGCCATCGAAGCGTTGGCACGTGAACATTACGATGCCATCATCACCGACATGCGAATGCCCTTTATGGACGGCGCGCAATTGTTGGAAACGGTAAAAGAAAAATATCCCGAGGTCGTGCGCATGGTCCTATCCGGTCAGGCCAACCGCGAAACCGTTTTGCGCTCCCTCGGCCCCGCTCACCAGTACGTTTCCAAGCCTTGCGATCCCCAGGACCTCAAATCCCGCCTGGCCCAGGCCTTCGTCATGCGCGATCTTTTGAAGAACGCCAGCATTCGTGCCCTGGTCCTGAGCCTCAAGTCCATCCCCAGCCCTCCCGCCCTCTATCATGAACTCCAAACTGAACTCCAATCGGAAGATGTCTCGCTAAAGAAGATTGCGGACATCGTCGCCAAAGATGCGGGCATGACGGCCAAAATCCTGCAATTGGCCAACTCCGCTTTCATGGGCGCTCGCTTTACCGTTTCCAATCCCACCCAGGCCATCACCCTGATCGGCACTGAACTGGTCCGCGCCCTGGTTCTTTCCGTACATGTCTTTTCCCAGTTCAAGGATCCGTCTTCTGCCGATTGCGGAATTTTGTGGGAACACGGCATCGCGGTCTCCTGCCTCGCCCAGCGCATTGCCGTCAGCGAAAAGTGCGCCAAGAATGTCGTTGATGAATGCTCCACGGCGGGCATTCTCCACGAAATTGGAAAACTCGTCCTGCTCGCCGAAATGCCCCGCCCCTATGCTGAACTTCTGGCCAGCCTTAGGAATGCCCCAGCCAACCTGCCTTCCGCCGAGCGCGAACGCTTTGGCTGTACCCACGCCGAGCTAGGCGCCTACCTCATGAGCATCTGGGGACTTCCACACCCTCTCATTCACGCGGTCGCTTTTCACGATCGCCCCGCCGACAGCGTTGAGGATTGTTTCTCTTCCCTCACCATCATTCACACAGCGGATGCACTGGTGAGTTCTTCCAATCCAGCCAGCATCCTCCAGGACGTCCAGCTGGATGAGACTTACATCCATAAACTTGGATTGAGTGAGCGCTTGCCCGTGTGGCGTGGCTTGCATGAGCAGCCGAGGGCAGCCGCCAAAGCCGCCGTCTGATTTGGAAGTGCACGATTTTAGAATTTGCGGAACAATTCTGACTGGCACGCATTTTGGGAAGGACACGGCTTCAGTCGTGCCGTACGTACTGCAAGATCACCGCGGCTTGAGCCGCTGCGGGAAGCTCGACAGACGGGTTACCTTTTCGCTGCTTCGGCGTGCCGCTCACCTTGCAAACGATGTGCGTCACAAGCCAAGGGTCCGCGTCACCAAATAATCGCCACTACGCTGGAACTCCCCGGGTGCCGAGAACCCAGCTTACTTCTCTTCCTCGGGCAGTGCCCAGGCAAACAGTACTCCTCCGCTGCTGGTGACCACATACTGGCGCCCATCCAGTTCATAGCTGATCGGAGAACTGTGAATCTCCGACCCAGACCCCGCGTGCCATAAAGTCTTGCCGTCGCTGGAATCTATGGCCAGAAAATGTCCCATCGCGTCGCCGGAAAAAGTAATGCCGGAATCCGTCGTCAACACACCCGCTCCTGACCCGCCCGGACCGAGTTCGTGACTCCAGCGAATCTTGCCGGTTTCGTAATCGATCGCTTCCAGCACTCCAATGCCCCAGACCGAATAATCGGCACCCGCCCATCCGTACACTCCATCAGCCGGCTTGGCGAAGTACACACTGTAGCTGGGGTGCGCATCCACAATGAATAATCCATTCTTCGTATCGAAGCTGGGAGAGCGATAGTTCGTCAGCCCACCTTCATCCGGCGCGATCAGGCGTCCATCCGGCGCAGGCTCCTTCGCCGGATTCGGTATCGGACGCCCCTGCTTGTCTATACCCCTGCTCCAGTTCACTGGCCCGTAAGGAACCGTCAGCAGGCTCTTGCCGTTGGTACGATCGAGAACGAAGAAGTACCCGTTGCGCGATGTCTGCATCAGCATCTTCCGCGTCGTGCCATGGAAATCTGCGTCCACTAGCACCGGCGTTTCGACTGCATCCCAATCATGCGTATCGTGCGGCGATACCTGGAAAGCCCACACCAATTTCCCAGTCTCAGGATTCAGCGCCACAATCGAACACGTATACAAATCGTCTCCCGGGCGCGTACTGCCGTTCAGCACCGGCGTCGGATTCCCCGTCCCCCAATACACCAGGTTGAGATCGGGATCGTACGTTCCCGTCATCCACGTCATTCCACCCGTCGTCTGGTTGGGCGTTCCGGCCGCTGGCGTCGAATCCCACTGCCACTGCGTCGCTCCGGTCTCCGGATCAATCGAGCGGATATAACCGCTCAAGTTATCGAAATCCCCCGACACGCCAATCAGCACGTGTTTACCAACCACCAGCGGCGCCATCGTCGTCCAGTATCCTTTTTTGTTGTCCGCCACCTCGACAATCCAGCGTACGGTACCGTCTTTTGCATTGAGCGAGACCAGATGCGCATCGGGCGTCAAGAAAAACAGAAATCCGCTGTACATTCCCACCCCGCGATGCCCAATGTGCAAGCCTTTATTCGGAGGATAGGTGTAGTGCCATATCTGGTGGCCGGAGCGCGCGTCCACCGCCCAAAGATGGTCCGGCACAGTGAAGTACAAAATCCCATCCACTACCAGCGGCGAAGATTTGATGGGCGTTGTCTGGTCTGTCTGGAAAGCCCACGCCAAACTGAGATTCTTGACGTTTTCCGGAGCGATCTGCGTCAACGAAGTATGCCGCCGCCCAGAATAATCTCCGTGATACCCCGGCCAACTGTCGGCCGGGGGATGCAGGAGCGTCTGCTCACTCACGCTCTGTCCCACAACCAGAGCGCACGAGGCAATCACTATTACCCCAAACAGGCAGGCACCTCTACGGAGATTTGCAGCGATTCTGACCATAGTAAGTTTTTAGAGGCGGTTGTTGGTGGCTTTAATGCAACGTTTGCAGATAGGCCATAAGATTGTGAATGTCCGCGTCCGTGTAGTTGCTGAATAAAGCGACATGCGCATCCACCGGAGCGTCCACTTTGTAATGCACATCGCGTATCCGCCAGGAATGATACGACCCCGCCTCATCGGTCAGCCCCACCGTAAATTCGTCGAGGTAAGCGAGCACCCCCGTCACTGTTTTCCCCGAACCCAGCGTCACCGTCACTCGGGACTTGGCGTCCTCCGGGTACAGCATGCGCCTTTCCAGTTCAAGCCCCTGATGCCGATTCGCGATCCCCGCCAGATCGCCAGTCGGCGAATGACACTTCGCACATCCACCTGCGCCTTCGAAGTATTGCTTGCCCGCTTGCGCGTTTCCTGTCTGTAGATCGGAAGCATCAACACCTTTTCGCCCGCCGGGTCGAGAGCGCGCATTTTTTTGCTGCGTGTGGATGAACGCCGCCAGACCAGCGACTTGTTCATCCCCAACGTCAAACGGCGGCATTCCCTTCTCGGGACGCCCGTTGCGCACTACAGCCCCAATCTTCTCCCCATCCACATCGCTGGCCACCAGTTTGGAGCGCGTCAGGTCGGGCCCGGTTTCTCCCCCCGCTGCATCACGGCCGTGACAGAAGGCGCAGCGTTGCTGAAACAAGGTTGCTCCCTGCTCCACCAACTCTGGCGGATACTTCGATTCAGTTGTGGCTTTCTGTTTGGATTCCCCGCCTGCTTGCGAACTGCTGCCAGGCTGTTGCGCCAGGGTCTGCACAACCCAGAGACCCGACAAGAAAATAATTCCCAGCAGCACCCCTCTTGCGCTGGCGGCGGAAAGCGATTCAGACGAACACGGCTTCAGCCGCGGAACCGCTCTCACCGTTGCTCCTGCCCTTGGGGTGGCCGTGCATGTGGCGTACTGCTCCCTTCCGTCATTCCCAACACCCACTTGATGGCCTCAAAATACATCTTGCGAATATCCGGATCGCTCCACGACTCCTGCGTGTGTCCCAGCGTCGAATAAAACACCCGTCCCTTGCCATACATCTTGTCCCAGGCCACCGCGAAATCGTGATCCTGCCGGTGCACGCGCGGGTTGTCGTAGTTCAGCTTCGCAGGATCGAGGCTGAGCAGAACATGCGCTTTTTCGCGCGACCATTCCTTGGGCTGGTAGATTTCGTCATACTTTACGAAGGCGTGTGGGAAGTGACGAACCGCCGGGAAGTTCGGATCTTCATTGATAATGGGCGCATTGAACCGCGACCATGGGTGCTCATCAAACCAGCCTCCGATCATCTCCCCATATTCCGGCCACTTGTAGTTCGTATCCAGCGCCGCGTGGATCCCGACGAACCCTTTCCCATCTTCCTTGATGAACGACATCATGTCTTTCTTCTGCCCGTCATCCAGGTCGAGTTCGCCCGTCGTGCTCGCAAAAACGATAGCGTCGAAGTAGTCCAGGTTCTTGGCGTTTTTCGACAGCTCCTTCTTGGTAATCAGTTCGGTGTCCGTGCGCAGCACCGTCTCCCACAGACCGGTCTCGCGCCCCATAGTGTAGACCGCCACCATGGCATCGGTGACTGAGTCGTGCTCGAATCCCTTGGTCTCCCCGATCACCAGCACATGTTTGAGAACGATCTTCTTCTCATGTGGAGGCGCCGGCATGGAAGGATCGACTGCTACGTTCTGCGCACCCATGATCCCGCTTGAAGTCGCAATCAGCGCGAGCCAGCAAGAAAATCGTCCAAATTGGCGCAAGGAATCTCCCCCAGAAAGCATGAACCCCAGACGGCTTCGACATATTAACAAATCGGCAGGTCAGGGATTGAATTGAGCTATTCGCTGGTTCTCAGCCGACTCTGAGCGTCTGGGTTCACCATGCCCTGCCGCCCCAGCGCGTGATTGAGTTCCTCAAGCAGTGTCACCAGGTTTTGGGGATCCTGCTCCTTTACAGCTTCGGCCGCGACAAGACGCCAGGGACGCGCCATTTTTTGCTGTTTTTGCAAGGGTTCCTCGAAAGAAAGACAATACGTCGGGTTAACCATAGGCGATCTCAATCGCAGTACACAGTGTCAAAATGCGCCAAACGGTTTTCTACCCTTAACCCTGTATGGTGCCCTACAATCACCTTGGAATAGCTTTGATATAGGTTCCCAGGGTTGAAACGCATCCTCATTGCCGACGATCACGAGTCCGTGCTGCGCCGAATCCGCGGCATGCTTGAACCTCACCCCGGATGGGAAATCTGCGGCGATGCTGTGACCGGCCGCCAGGCCATCGCTCAAGCCGCGGAGCTCAAGCCTGACCTTGTCGTCCTGGACTTTGCCATGCCTCAGATGGATGGCCTGAAGACGGCCGCAGCCATTAAATCGCTCTTGCCCAAGGTTCCCATCCTTATGTTCACCATGTACTCTTCTGCCGTCAGCGGCGAGGCCGAACGCCACGGAATCTCGCGCGTCATCGACAAAGCCAAATCAGGCGCGCTTCTTACGGCCATCGAAGAAGTTTTCGCCGCGCAGGAGAAGGAATTGCCACAACCCGCCCGACAATCTCCCCCTGCCACTAAGATACAAATAGACCGCGCGTCCTGACCCCTGCTTCCTGGCACTTTTCCACACCCCATCGATGTGACATCCAACCTTTACTTCGAAACCCAAAAAGCCGAATACTGCAATCGTGAGCCAGCAGCAGCACGGCAGATCCATTTGCGGAACACACGTCGTCTACCCGTTAAGTTCCTCATTTTCAAGATTTTGCCTGCAACTCATTGCAGCTCATAAATTAATTCAAAAATTTCCCCTAACTCGCTGATTGCACGATACCCCCGGGGGAGGGGCAGAGGCAAAATGGCATCCTATCCAAATCGTTGTCAGCACTTGAAAATCAATGGCACCCAGTGCGGATCACCCGCCCTGCGCCGCAACCGTTTCTGTTTTTTCCACAAGCGCTTCCAGGATGAGCGCATCCGCCTTGCCGTCGACCGCAAGCGTCGCCCCGCACCCACCTTGACCCTGCCCCTCCTCGAAGACGCCAACTCCATCCAGATGGCTCTTCAGCAGGTCATGCGCCTGGTCCTCCACCACGATGTCGACTACAAAACCGCCGGCCTCCTTCTTTATGCACTGCAAACCGCCAGTTCCAACCTCCGCCAGACCAAATTCGAAGCCTTTCGCCACGACGTTATCCTCGACCCCCGCCATGCGGCTGATACTTCCCTCGGCCAGAAAATCTGGGAAGACGAGGATTTTGAAGAAGATCAGGACGACGACCCCGAATCCATCCGCATCGAACAAGAGGCACAACGCGCCGCCCAAGCCGTCCGCGCAAGATACCAGCAGCGCAAAGCCGATGCTGAGCGCCGCAAAAACTTTTACGCGAAATACCCCCACCTGAAGCCCGGCAACGAGCAACTGCTTGCTGCTCAACCCGCACAAAAAGACCTCCCGCCCAAGCCGGCCTGCCTTCCCGCTCCCTCCCAGGCCCACCCACTACCGAAAAAGCCCCCCTTGCCCACACCGGAAGAATTCGACCGCGACATTCACGACCTGACCCGCAAACACTTCTTCCCCGATATGCCCGATGACATCTACAACAAGGCAATTGCAAAAAAAGAAAATAGCTGAACCTGTACGCATGCCGCCAACCACTCGTACCGGACAGCCGCACAGCGACGGAAAGAATGTAGCCCACGGCGTAAGCCGCGGGGCCGGATCCATAAAACAGGCAAGCCCGGAAGGGGCGGAAGAAGAAACCCCACCTCACACATCGTGAAACTCGCCGCAAGTGTAAAATTGTGCGGCTTCAATCAGGAGAACGAAACTCCTATGCGTATTGGCGTTTTTACCCCGCTTTTATCCCAACTGCCGCTCGACCAGGTCCTAAAAAAACTCGCCCAACTGAACATCCACACGGTCGAGCTCGCCACCGGAAATTACGTCGGCGACGCCCACTGCAAGCTCTCGCTGATCGAGAACAGTTCTGCGCTCTCCGATTTCAAGAAGATGCTCGACGATCACGGCTTCAGCATCAGCGCCCTGAGCTGCCATGGTAATGCTCTCCATCCCGATAAAGATCTGTCCAGGCAACATCGCGAGATCAGCCGTAGAACCATCATCCTCGCGGAAAAGCTGGCCGTGCCGGTCATGGTGGACTTTTCTGGATGTCCGGGCGACTCAGCCAACGCCCTCGCTCCCAACTGGATCACTTGTCCATGGCCGCCGGACTTCCGCAAAGTTCTCGACTGGCAATGGAACGAAATCGTCGCGCCCTACTGGGTTGAACATGCCAAGTTCGCCGCTGATCATGGAGTGAAAATCGCCGTGGAGATGCATCCCGGATTTGTTGCCTACAATCCCGAGACCATGCTGAAACTGCGCTCCATCGCCGGGAACAACGTGGGCTGCAATTATGATCCAAGCCACCTTTTTTGGCAGCAAATCGATCCTATCGGCGCGATCCGCGTGCTCAAGGATGCCATCTTCCACGTCCACGCCAAGGACACGCAGCTTTACTCCGAAAACCTGCTCCGCACCGGCGTTCTCGACACCAAGCCGTACACCGAAGAGCGCGACCGCTCCTGGATCTTCCGCACCTGCGGCTATGGCCACGGCGCCGAATGGTGGAGCGAGTTCATTTCGACTCTGCGGATGTTTGGGTACGACTCGGTAATCTCCATCGAGCACGAAGACAGCTTGATGTCTCCCAGCGAAGGCTTGACCAAGGCGGCAGCTTTCCTCAACAGCATTGTGGTTCGCGAAAAGCCTGCGGCAGCGTGGTGGTCGTGAGTCAGAGAGCAAGAGCCAGAGGAAAGCAAAGATGAAGACAATCAGAACTGCGATCCTGGGAACCGGATTCATGGGGCGCGTGCACCTGGAAGCGGTGCAGCGCGTCGAGTCGGTGGAAGCCGCGGCTATTTTCGGTCGCAATGATCATGCAACGGCGCGTCTGGCTGCTGCCTTTTCCGTTCCCAAAGCCTCCAGCGATTATCGTGAATTACTTCGCGATCCGGCGATTGATGCTGTAGATATTTGCACGCCCAACGCCCAGCATTTCTCGATGGCCAAGGAGGCGTTGCAGGCCGGAAAGCATGTTCTCTGCGAAAAGCCGCTCACCACAACCGTGGCCGAAGCGGAAGAACTCGTCGCCCTGGCCGCCCGCAGCAAGCTTCGCAATTGCGTTTGCCACAATCTGCGTTATTACCCCCAAGTCCAACAGATGCGGGCTCTGCGAGAAGCTGGCGAACTTGGTGAAATCCTGGTAGTCCAAGGGACCTACTCGCAGGATTGGCTGCTCTACGATACGGACTGGAACTGGCGCGTAGACGCAAAAGCGGCAGGGGCATCGCGCGCCATGGCCGATATCGGCTCGCACTTCTTTGATATGGCCGAGCACGTCACTGGACTGCGCGTGAGTTCGCTGTGCGCGGATCTGCAAACATTTCACAAGACGCGCAAACAGCCCAAGGGCTCGGTCGAGACCTTTGCAAACAAAATGATGAGCCCGGAAGATTTCATCGAAACCCCGGTTGGTACCGAAGATTTCGGCGCAGTCGTCTTCCGTATGGGAGATCGCACTCGCGGCGCCATGACGGCGAGCCAGGTTTCCGCCGGCCGCAAGAACGGCCTGAGTATCGAGATCTACGGGACCAAAGCTTCGGTTGCGTGGAATCAGGAGCGGCCCGACGAGCTTTGGGTAGGTCGTCGCGATTCAGGAAACTCAATTTTTGTAAAAGATCCGTCGCTGCTCACCGGAAGAGCGCGCAGTTATGCCGATCTTCCCGGTGGACACAGCGAAGGCTACGATGACACTTTCAAGCAAATATTTCGGCGTTTCTACGCATCAATCGCTGCGCCGGAGACCATTGAGTATCCCCAGTTTGTTGACGGATTGCGCCAGATGAAAATTTTGGACTCGGTCCTGGCAAGCAGTGCCGCGCGAAAGTGGGTGGAGGTTGCGAACCCAACAAGGTGAATCGGTGAAACCAGAAGATTTACGCGGCGTCGATCTCGGATTCGCAGTCGATGGAACTGCGTGCTTGCAGCTGAATCGGTGGGGAAAAGCAAGCATCCGCCACCACGGTTTGCACTTCCCCGCCTCTTTCCCGCCACCAGCCGTGAAAGCACTCGCCCTCGATCGAATGGACCTCGATTGAACTCCATGCTTCTCCACAGGAGAGCCTCGCGGGTTTGACAACCACCGAGCGTGTGTCGCGCCGCAATCCTTCATGCAACGCCTTCAGCGCACTTTCCTTCGCACTCCATAACATCGCCACCAGTCGCCAGCGGTCGGCAGTGCCCGCTCGCTCGATGAGTTCCTGCTCTTCCGGTGTGAAGTAGTCTGCGACGAAGGCAGTACTATGAGCTTCAACCAGTTCCAGATCGCATCCGAGCCGCACAGACTGCCGGGCCAGGGCACAGATCGCCATCCCAGATCTGTGACTGATCGAGACGGTCACATCCGCAGGATCGCCGTGCAGAAATACTTCAGGTTGTCCCGAAGCAGCCGGACAAATCTGAATCGTAGCGAGGAGATCGGCGTGCAAAGGGATATCCTGGAGGGAAGCGATGGCGCACTTGGCTGCCCAACGCCCTAAACGCCAATCTGCGCGGCGCTTCAGGAAATTGAGACTGCGGACGTGATCGCGTTCGCGCGCCCCCAGCCAGTCGTTCGACTCGGGTACATCTTGCTCTCGCTGCTCGAGTAGATACATATCCATAGACATCAGCGGCCGGAGTTTATGCCGCTTCCTCCACGAGTGTTATCTGGTTACCGAGTTTCGCTTCTTCTTTCCTGATTCCCCGCTCGATAGCATTAATCAGGTAAGGCCGCAACTTATCAGGTGGAATGATGCAGTCAAGCGCGCCTACCGCGAGCGCCCGCTGAACGCTGTGCACGCGATCGAATTCAGCTGCCATCTCCCCCAGCTTTTCGGAATGAATCACCTTGAAGAGCTCGTCCCATTGTGCTCGCAGACGTATTTTTTCTGGACCTTCAGCCTTGGCCATGGCCTGGGTTAACTCCTGGAGACGAGGATCTTTGCGCGCGCGAGTTTCGACTTCACCCGCAAACACAACCGCTGCTGCCGGAGCGCCGCCAATCACAGAAGCGTAAGTCCCTTCCAGCGCGGCGACTTCGAGTTGCTCGTTCAGCGCCCGCGAGAACACAACGTACGCGCCACCGTGATAACGGCTAATGACGCAAAAAGCGACAGGTCCTTTGAAGTTCACAATGGCACGGCCGATTTCTGCGCCGTATTCCAGTTGCAAACGCCGCATGGATTCCGGCGAGCCGTCAAAGCCGGAAAGGTTCGCCAGCATCACGACTGGACGATTGTTGCTCGCGGCATTGATCGCGCGAGCGACTTTCTTTGACGATTGCGGAAAAAGAGTTCCCGACGTCCACTGATCGGGACCATCGGCCGGAACAAACCCCAGGCGTGGAAGTTGCCGGGATTCCATTCCGATCAGGCACACAGGATATCCCCCTAAATGAGCATCCCAGACGACCGCAGTCTCGGCAGCTCGCATGCCTGCCCAACGTTCGAGAGGAGCATGATCCTGGTCCACGGTAGCCATCATGACGCTACGAATGTCGAATGATTTTTTGCGGCCGGGATTGGTTTCATGGTTAAAGATTTCACCCACGCGCTCGAATCCATCTCCGGCGTGCGCATAATCCTGAACATCGCGCTCGATCGCGTCGGAAGTAGTTGCCCGGCGTGGAAAGCGCTCGCCGGGCATAACGTACGTGTGGTCATAGTGACGGAACAGGATCTGACATGCCTCGTCAATGTCGTGGGCCCAGTACTGCGCCTGGCCGTTGATGCCCATAATGCGATCGTAGCCGCCGATGCCCTGATTGTCTTCCGCAGAGATGCCTCCGGAATAATCCAGCGCTCGTTTGCCGGTGAGCACCATGGCTGCCACGGGGGTCATGACTAGAATGCCGCGAGTGTGCATGAGCATGGTGGCTTCAGCATTCCAGTAGGGCTGGGCGCCGACATTGATGCCGTTAATGATGAGATTGACTTCACCTCCGGCTTGAGTGAACTCGACCAGACGGCGCAAGACGCGAGCAATCCAATCCATGTTTTCGACGCCGCTATCCATCGAGATTTTCGCCCCGGCCGAAATCGGGAACCACTCGAGCGGGACCTTCATCTCTTCCGCCAAATCGATCGCGGCCATGATGCGGCGGCATTCTGGCTCCGCCAAGGCCCCCAAGTCCTTGCTCGGGTCTCCCAGCAGTATCACGCGCGCCATGCCTTCCGGACACTTGCTGGTGAAATTACGGATTACGCCAAGAATGATGTTGCATTTGTTCTCGCCATAGGGACGATCGACCTTCCGTAATTCTCCGCGAAGATCAAAATCGTATTCGGCGAAGTCGCCGGCTGGAAACTCCGCGCGCGTATGTTTCCGGGGCGGAGTCAACATGCGGATAATTTCGTAGGGATAAATCATTCCCCGCTGGCGCATGCGCACGACCTTCTGGTCGTATTCAGCCAGTGGACGCATGGGCTGCATTTTGTCCGCTGGACGGAAAGTAATCAGCATGCCACTGCCGGCCGGAGAGGAAATGCGCACGGTCATATCACGCAACTCGCCTGTCGCGGGACTGGGAATGCGGGCACGTATGACGACTTGCTCGAGCCCGAGACCTTCTACGGAGGGCGCGAGCCTCTTCACAAGCTCACGAAATTCCTCCCGCTCCAATGTGAACGGCTGCCATACGTACAGGAAAATACGATTCCAGTAGAGGCGTTGTTTTAGCGGCCGGCGCGATTGGAAACTACGTATAGCGGCAGCCGCTTCGGACAGCATGCGCTCCAGGTGCGGCAGCGCAACGATGCGGCCGGCCTGGTCGCGGCGGGCGGTTACGTCGCGAACTTCGGCAACTGCGAAAAGTCTTTCATCTTTCGCGTTTTCTTTGGCCACAGCTCGCAGCAGATAGACGTCTTCGATGGAGGGCAGCCTTTCGACATTGAAATTGTTGAGCCGCCACAGGTGCAACCGCTTCGCCATCATGGGGTGGATTCCGCGATAGAGTTTCTCCTCTTCAAAACCGCTTTGCCCGGAACGATAGGTAAAGTGCTGCATTCCTACGAGTCCCTGGCTATGGAGGGGGCTGGCGACTTCGACCACGATGCGGCGAATGGGCCGAGCAAATTCTGTCGCATTCAGCAGTGCAGAAACCTGCCGCTGAGTGATGTCCGGGTCGCCGAGCGGACCTGAGCTCCAGGCATGGAAATCCACGACCACGTCGTGATCTGAGGGAGTGTCAGCGACGATGCGGCCCATGAAGGTGAGGGATTCGCCGAGCCGGGCAAAGTCAGAATGCGTGGCAAAGACATGGACCTGCCTGCCTTCGTGCTCGTATTCAGCGCTTGCATAGCATCGGCCGTCTTGCTCGAAGGAGCGAAAGTCTTGCAGGTTGCGAATGCGGTAATATCGCCACACAATGGCTTCCAGCATCGTTTTCTGCATTGCCATGCCGACGCCGGCGAAACGACTGGAAAGCAAACCGACCAGCGGCTGAGGACACTCCACCAACTCGCGAACTCGCTCGCGGCGATCGGGCAACTCCGGATTCAGCGCAAGGTACGCGAGCTGTTCTTCCACCTTGTCGTATACATGTTTTCGAGCCTGATCGAACAGGGGTTGATCGAAGTAGCGGTAGCGCACTTCGCGAGCCAGATCGCTGACCGCGGGAAAGTGCCCATTGCTTTCAGCAATCAGGCGGTCGAGCAGGGGGCGGAAGGAATTTTCGGCTGCAGAGGAAAGCGCCTCCACAGCAGACAATCGTCGTTCCAGCACGGCAAGAACGACCGGGACCTGAGAGTCAACTCGCTGGTGTGATTTATAGATCCAGAGCAGGCTCTCTTCTAATTTCGGAGAAGGGTCAAGGTCATTCACGCCGTAGTGCGACAGGGCACGGCGCAACGCCTGTACGAAGAGAGGGGGCAAACCTTCCCCGCGCGTTGCGAGCATGCGGAGATAGGAGAACAGGTAAGATTCGGAACTCGGTTCCTCGCCGGTGGCGCGGTGATTCACTTCAGGCTCACGCCGAAATAGGGAGCAAATATCCACAAAGATGCTCAGGACATCGTCTTCCAGATCCCGGCTTTCGTAATCTCCTGGCCGCAGACTCTTGTTCCACTCGGACAGCAAGCGGCTACTCTCTCTTGGATCGACATCAAAACCGAGCATGAGCTGGCGCAACTGCTCAAAAGTTTTGCGAGCCACAGAAGCAGGCGCCTGCCGCTTTTCCAGCGCAGAGCCGACAGCGAACACGACCCGCTCGGCCTTGGAGGTGGAATGATCTTCGGCACTGGGGTCTAGCTGCACCAACGGAGCCCCTGCATCCACCTGCACATTGCGCATGGTCATAACCTGGCGCACCTTTCCAGAAAAAGGAGCCAGCACCTGCATCTCCATTTTCATGGCCTCGAGGACCAGCAAGCGATCGCCCGCACAGACGCAATCACCGGGCTTGACGGCCAGGGAGACGACAACGGACGGGGAGGGTGCGTGGACAATGCCGCCGTCGTCACGATCGATTCTGTGCGCAACGCCGTCGACCTCGATGCGATAGCTGGAACCCTGAAGAGCGGAAACGATATGGAATCGGCGAGCAAAAACCGTAAGCCAATGTTCGAAGTGGCCCAGCGATTCAAGTTCCACCTCGATGCACGACCCATCGACTTGTACGCGGTAAGTTTCAGGGCCGAGCCGATAAACCTTTGGTGAGTACGTCTGGCCCCGATACCGCAACTCAGCGGTTCGTCCCAGTTCAATGTGAAGCTGCGGGCGGCCTCTTACCGCGGAAGCATAGAACTGAGCCTGCTCCACTGCCAGTTGTGCTTCGTACGCCTCAATGGCGGCGTGCACCAAGGCAACATCGGCATACTCGCGCGCAAGGTGATCCCCGGAAGCAGCCAGGCGATCGAGCCAGCCAATGTGTACTTCGGCACGCTGAACCTCGTCCCGGGCAAGCAATCCCTGAAGGAACGATTTGTTACTGGCTCCGTCCTGGATAACAACAACACTCTCGCGCAAAGCACGCTGCAGACGGGAAATCGCCTCTTTCCGGTCTCGTCCATAGGCGATGATCTTGGCGATCATGGAATCAAATTCGGCGGGAACGGTATCGCCCTCGGCGACACCCGTATCAATACGAATACCAGGGCCGGTTGGAATTTTGAAGCGCTGAATCAGACCGGGGGATGGAGCGAAGACGTTGTCCGGGTCTTCGGCATTGAGACGAACTTCAATGGCGCAGCCGCTGCTTCGCGGCGGCTCGCCCAGCAAGCATCCACCGCGGGCTACGTGAATCTGCAGCTTGACCAGGTCCAAGCCCGTGGTGCACTCGGTCACGGGATGTTCCACCTGAAGGCGAGTGTTGATCTCCATAAAGGAAAAGATGTGCACGTCCGGCTGGTACAGGAATTCGACGGTCCCGGCATTGCGGTAAGCGGCGAATTGGCTCAAACGGACGGCGGCGTTACGGAGTTCCAGATCCTGAGCGGGAGAGAGCACGGGAGAGGGCGCTTCCTCGAGAACTTTCTGATGGCGGCGTTGGACGGTGCAGTCACGCACGCCGGCGGCCCAGGTCGTGCCAAAGTTGTCGGCAATGATCTGAACTTCGACGTGGCGAGCACCTGTGATCAGCCTTTCCAGAAAAACCGTTGGGTCCCCGAACGCTTTGAACGCTTCGTTACGCGCGGATTCGAAGGCGTCCAGAAGCTGATTTTCAGCGGTGACTTTGCGAATTCCATGGCCGCCGCCTCCGGCAGTGGCTTTGATCAGCAGAGGATAGCCAAGACGGCGAGCATGGATTAGCGCTTCATCGATGGTTTCTACCGGTCCCTGGCTCCAGGGAGCGACGGGTACCTTGGCTTGCTCGGCAAGCAACTTGGAAGCGATCTTGTCGCCTACGCGACGCATAATGTCGCCGTCGGGACCAATGAAAACTACGTTCATCTCGCGACAAAGATCGGCGAATGCGGCCTGCTCGGCGACGAATCCCCAGCCTACCCATACGGCCTCGGCCCGCGAGGCGGCGAGGGCACGGTGCAGGCATCCGTAATCCACGTAGCTGCTCTTGCACTGTTGCGTAGTCGGATCGAGCACTCGCGTTGGCCCGAGGCAGAAAGCTTCGTCGGCCTCGCGGACAAACATGGCATGACGCTCGCAATCGGTAAAAAGAGCAATGGTCCGCAGGGATGTGCCACGCTCCTGATTGAAGTCGCGGGCTGCGTGAATGAAACGCATGGCAGCCTCGCCGCGATTCACAATGGCAACCCGCTCGAATTCGTAGTTCATAAGGCCCCCGACCGGACCAGGATCTTGGCTCACGATCAAGCTGGTAGCAGGTCCGGCGTCATGGCTGTCCGCAGCGGCTTCAACTTGGTACCGTCGATGGAGTCGGGAAGCGCGATGGTGTGATAACCACTAAGCTGGAGCAGACGATTACCGGAGACATCGACGACTTCAGCATCAAAGCAGGTTTGGTCGAGCTTGCGACTGACGACCGCATACATCGGTCCGTTCGCTGGCTCGGTGATTGCAGGAGCTACGCTGAGATGATCGATGTGGAGCGGTAATCCCATGCGGCAGTCGATACCCATCTCCCAAATACCGGCTGTCTGGAAGCAGAGCTCGATCAGGCGCGGCGAGACGAAAGTGACCAGTGCGGCGGGGTGGTGATTGGCGGGCAATTCGTCAGACATCAAACCTACGATTTGCTTGCCATTCCACCAGGCTTTCTTCACGACCTGATACGCCGGGCCGTGGAAATAGAGTTGGTAGATGTCACTGGCATGAATGAGATTGCCCTCGGGTTTCACGGGAGTGGCAGTGGCGGTCTGCACCGCTTGTCTGGTCAGGAGCACGCGCCCGGTGAAATGGGTGTTCGGCAAAGGCTCGTTTTGGTTCGGCAGTGACCGGTGTCCGATCAAGCGGCACTGGGCGACAAGGCCGCCGGCGCGTGGCCGAATCACGGTTTCAACTGTTACGGTTCGCGGCTCGTGACGGTAGAACTTGAAGGGTGCGAGAAAACTGATTTCTTCGAACGCTTCAATGTGCCATCCCGGAACCAGGGCCAGGGCGGATTCGGCAAAAGCTTCGATGCCCATTACGCCGGGAAGAACGGGAGTGCCGTCAATCTGATGGTCGTAGAGGAAGGGCTGAATTCTTGGGTCGAGAGTAGTTTCGAAGCTCAATGGAGTGAACAGTCCCACTCCGGCGACCTTGCCTGACAGGGGACCGTTGGTAATCAGCTTCGAGGTATTGAATCCGCCGCCAGCGTCCCATTCTTTCAGGAGCACGCCCAGGCTCTGACCGATTACGATTTCGCCGCGGGTTCCACCTGAAGTCAGTTCACGCCGAACCAGCGGGACGCCGGCTTCGGGGGGCAGCATGTCGATTCCGGCCATCTCCATGACTTTCGGAATTGAACCGCGAGTGGCCATGCCAATTCCGCCCCAAGCCGTCCAGTCGATCGCTATGCCTCGGGTGGCCGGCCGGGTCGTGCGGAAGCTGGAGGTAACTTTGCAGAGCAGATCATTGGCGGAGCTGTAATCGGTCTGTCCCGGATTTCCGAAACGGCCTGCGATCGAACTGAACGCCACCGTTGCCGCGAGAGGCATCTCGCCAATGGCGTGCAGCAGGTTGAAAAAGCCATCTGCCTTGACGTCGAAGACGAGATCGAACTCTCGAGGCTCTTTTTCAGCGAGAGAACGGCTGCGGTCGAGGCCGGCGGCGTGGAGCAGAACATCGATGCGCTTGCTGCGCAGTCGTACCTGCTCTATTACTTTCGCGACCGCTTCCGCGTCGGAGAGATTGACACTGAAGTAGTAAGCGGTCCCGCCTGCGTTGCGGACCGCATCGATGGCGGCCTGGGCTGCTTGCGCGCGCTCCAGTGACGCCAGTTCCTTTTCTACGAGCGCCGGAGTGGCACGCTCGCCTCGGGCTTGAATGCGCGCAAAGAGTTCGCGTTTGAGCCCTTCCTTATCGAGGACGAAGCGCTTCAGGTCGGGACTGTTCGGGTCGGGCTCGGGAACGAGATCGAGCAGATAAAACGTTCCTCCGGAAGCGGAGGCGAGGTCGCTGGTAATCGCCGAGACGATGCTGCCGGCTGCTCCAGTGATCACGAAAACTGAGTTGCGGTCGAGTGTCAGTCCGGGCTTGCCGTCTGCAGCAGGTTGTTCTTCCAGACTGATCGTCCAACGCAGTCCATTGTTGTAGCCGATTTCGACAGCGCCGGGATCGTGCAGAGTTTCTGCAATAAGAGTTTCTGCGATTTGCGATGAATTGCGATCGGCTTCGAAGTCGACTGCTTTGGCGATAACCGAGGGACGCTCGCGTTTGTAGGTCTTGGTGAAGCCGACAACAGCTCCTCCGAGTGGCGCGAATGCTCCCGCTTCATCGTAGCCGTGCAGTCCGCCCAGTCGTGTAGCCGACACGAGGAAGCTACCCGGGGTGGCAACCTGCTCGTACAGGGCACGCATCGTCGTATACAGCGATTTGATGCGAATACGAACTGCTTCGTGCCAGGTGTTAACGTCCAACTTGCCGAGCTTGCCTTCGGCATCGAGAGCGGGCAGCCAGTAAATCCCGTGCACGGGGCCGGCAGTGATCCAGGTTTTGAGCAGGCCAGACAGGGCCTCAGAGGAGAGACTTGGATCAATGCGGAGGACCTCGATGCCTTTGCCTTCCAGGATTTGCGTCAGTGAATCCGCGGTACCAGACCGATCCGGCATAATCACGACTCGCTGCCCGCGGTCCAAAGTTGCGCCGGTTAGTTTGCAGAGATCCAGTGGGGGGCGCAATACGGGGATGGGAACGCGCCGGGGGATGCTATTGGCAGCATCGAAATTTTGCAGCTGCGGTTTCGCAGCCGGCGTTTGTACGGCTGCTGGGGCGCTCCCTTGCGGGTTCTTTGGCGGTGCGGCGGTTAGCTGTCCGGATCGGTCTTGCGCGAAGTTGATCACGTGCGCGAGGGTCGGAAACTCGCGCAGCTTGAGATTTTCATCTCGTGGAATATTGTAAGTTGCGCGAATGGCGGCGAACATATCCGCTTGCTTGACGGTGTCAATGCCGAGGTCGGCTTCGAGATCGAGATCCAGATCGAGCATCTCTTTGGGGTAGCCGGTTTTACCGGCGACGATGTCGAGGACCTTTTGCTTGATCGCGTCAGCGCCAGGTTCAGCGGAAGTTTGGGGGTGTAGTTCAGTCGCAACCTGCTCGGGCGCACTCACGACTGAGGCCACAGAGGCGGATGTAGGCTGCGGCAGCACTTCAGTTTTGCTTTGTGCAACTGGTGCTGGTTTCGAGAAGGTGGCAGGTGCGAGGTCCGGCCGCTGTTCGTAGACGAAGCGGATGACGTGGGCGAGAGTCGGATAGTCGCGGAGCTTGCGATTCTCATCGCGCGGAATGTTATAGATTTCGCGGATGCCCGCAAACATCTCGGCTTGCTTCACGGTGTCGACGCCGAGATCGGCTTCAAGATCGAGATCCGGGTCGAGCATGTCCTTGGGGTAGCCGGTTTTCTCGACCACCAAAGCGAGAATCCTTTCCTTGACTGCGTCCGGCGCAGCGGCGGTGGCAACCGGTTCGGGCAGGCTCGCCACGGGCATAGAGGCAGGTATCGGCTGAGAAGGGATTGCTCGTCTGCTTTCTCCGACGGTTGCCGGATTCGGCGCCAGCGCGGCTGCAACATCGGGACGTTTCTCATACACGAAGCGGATTACGTGAGCGAGAGTGGGATAGTCGCGGAGCTTGCGATTTTCGTCGCGAGGAATGTTGTAGATCTCGCGAATGGCGGCAAATATTTCCGCCTGCTTCACCGTATCGACGCCGAGGTCAGCTTCCAGATCAAGATCCAAATCCAGCATGTCTTTGGGATATCCGGTCTTTTCGACTACAAGGGCGAGGATGCGTTCTTTCACTGAATCGTCTTTTTGGGCTGGCTTTGTGGGCACAACTGCTGCAGCCGCCACCGGCGCAGGTACGACCGCCTTCTGAGTGTCCGAACCGGCGGTGGCTGGAGCAGTTGGCGTAACAGCTGCCGCAACAGGAGGAATCGCGGCAAGATCGGGACGCTTGTCGTACACGAAGCGGATGACGTGGGCCAGCGTGGGATAGTCGCGGAGCTTCCGATTTTCGTCGCGCGGGATGTTGTAGAGTTCGCGGATGGCGGCAAACATTTCCGCCTGCTTGACCGTGTCAATGCCGAGATCGGCTTCGAGGTCAAGATCGAGATCGAGCATGTCGGCAGGGTAGCCGGTTTTCTGGACGACTAAAGCGAGGATGCGTTCCTTCACGGGATCAGCGGTCGCCGGAGCAGGAAGCTTCTCTGGCTTGGCAGCTGCGGGTTCGGGCTTGGCAGACTGCACAGGAGCAGGAGCAGCGTGCGCTACTGCTTGGTTCGCGAGGGCAGCGGAATTGGGAACCGGCTTTGCCTTGGCATGCGTTTCCGGCTTTGCCAGCATGCTGGCGATGGTTGCCGCTGGCTGCAGTCGAGGTTCGCTCGACGGGAGAACCTGAGCGGCTGTCGCTCCGTGAGTCGTGGTTGCCTCAGGATCGCTAACCTGTACGGGCGCATTCTGATCGCGCACTCGCAACGTGTGGTGGACTACTTCGAGTGTGGCATCCGAGCCTCCCGAAATTCCCGCCAGCCAAGTCTGCCACGCGGTGGGATCGATTATGCGATATGCGTGTCCCAGCGAATTCACTTTGGCGCGAACGTCATCCTTCGTGGGAATCCAGCGGAGCAACGTCATGCTGATTTGCGATCCGAAACCCGCGCCGAGACGCAGCGCGAATTCGACGGGATACACGCCTCCTTTGGACAGGTTGAGCTCGCCTAGTTCCGGATCGACTTCTTTGAAGTTGGCGACTGGGGGGACGACTCCGGTTTCAAGAGCTTTCACGGCGAGAACATCTTCAACTCCCGCGCCCATGGCGTGTCCGGTAAAACCTTTGGTATTGGCGATGACAATCTGATCCGCGGATTTTCCGAAGACTTTGCGCAAGGCATGGATCTCGGCCGCAGCACTGCCTCCGCGGGCCGGGGTATAGGTTTCGTGGGAGACGAATACGGTGCGGGCCGCGATCTGATGGCGGTCGATGCCGGAGTGGGCCTCGGCTTTGCTCACCAGGTCTTCCATGATCTGGCTGATGTGCTGGACGTCGAGGCGCGTGCCGTGGAAGGCGCTGTTGGCGGTAACCGCGCTCAAGACTTCGCAGATAGGCTGCAAGCCGCGTTCGCGCGCCGCCGCCGAGCTTTCGACAACTATTCCCGCTGCACCCATGCCAATGATCATGCCGTGACGGCGCCGGTCAAACGGGACGGCAGCCTTTTCCACCGAGTCATCGGTGGCGGCCGCGCCGCTGGCCAGAAATCCGGCACCCATCCAATCGATCAAGTTGTCGGTGGTGATGTCGTCAGCGGCGACGACCAGCACGCGGGTGCAACGGCCGGCTCGAATCCAATCTTCCGCGAGAGCGACAGCTTGCGTCGTGCTGGCGCACGCGGCGTTGATGGCGGTGTTTGGCCCGCGAGCACCGATGTACTCGGCGAACTGTGAGTGTCCCATGGAGAGGATGCGGAACAAAAAGCGCCGATCGAAGACGTAGGGTTCCTTCTGAATGGCGTCGCAGAGCTCTTCGATTCGGTGATCGATTTCCTGCGCGAGTATGGACTCGCCATTCGTCTCGGTCACCCGAGCACGGAGAGTCTGCAGAGCGGTCACTTGCTCGCGGCGGGCACGGTCTGCCGCATAACGGGTCATTTCGTCGGCCAGAGAATTGAGGCCGGGGAATGCGGAGGCGAAGATCACGGCGGTGTCGTCGCGCAAAGAGTCGGGCAGCGCCCAGCGGTCGGGGAGTTTTGTCCCTTTGCTGGTGGTTTTATATCGAAGGACGAGGGGAATGCCCGCATCCCGCAGTGCGTCAATGCCCACGGCAATGGCGAGTTGGGTTACGCGATCGAGAGCCGCGTTGCGGTCGGAGGAAATGCCGAATTCATTTTCCAGGTCGAAGGTTCCGCCGCGGCCTGCCAGCTTAATGACATCGGCAATATCACTGATAGTTTCGAAAGAACCGCCGCCGTCCGTCTTCACCAACCGCGTAATGTGCTTCTCGAGCATCAACTGGCGGAAGCGAACGGGGATGGCGTCAATGAACTGCTCGCCACGGAGCAGGCGGGCGATGTTGCTATCGTCGAAGATGTGGTCCGTCCCAGGCAGGCCGAGAGCTGCCCCGGTGATTACGATAGGATCGACGGCGGGAGCAGGCTTCTGGCCGCGGTAGAGTTCATATCCTTTGTCGAGGATATCGGCGAACATGTGGCCGAGTTCGAGGTACCGATCTCCGTTCTGGGGAACGGACGATGTGTTCGCCGAAGGGTTTTTCGAAGCAAAGATCGGAGCAGGCGGAAGGGTCTGCGCGGCGTCCGCTATTCGGACGGGCGGCGCTACTTCTTTCGCGGGTTGAGGTATTCCCTTTCCCAGCCCTGCGGCGTAGAGGCAACATAGCGCCTGATTGAACGCGGGCACGTCGCCGTTTTTGGGATGATTGGTGAATAGCGAAACCACATCGCCACGAGGTCCGAGGACATCTTCAGCAAATCCCTGCAAAGCCTTCTTGGGTCCCACTTCTACGAACACACGCGCACCGGCGTCATACAAAGTGCGAAGACCTTTTACGAACTGCACGGGTTTGGCGACCTGGTCGGCGAGAATGTCGATCATCTTGGGGACGGTGTCACCGCCAGTGGGATAAAACTCTCCATTGGTGTTGGCCACGATCGGCAGGCGCGGGGCGGCAAGGTGCAGGCGTTCCAGGACTTTCCGGAGGGGTGCACTGGCAGAAGCCACAATGGAGGTGTGGAAAGCGTGGCTGACGGAGAGCGGGGACACTTCGTAGCCAGCCATCTGAAAAGCCTGCATGGCCTGTGTCACGGCGTCACTCTCACCACCGATTACGGATTGATGTTCGCTGTTGATATTAGCGATCACCACGTAACCAGTGATGGTCTTGAGAATGCGCTCAATTTCGGAAAGAGGTGCAAAGACTGCCGCCATGCGGCCATTGTCTTTGGTAGCGAAGTGCGTCATCTCACGGCCGCGGGCAGCGACTGCTTCAAGCGCGTCGGCGAATGGGAGTCCTCCCACTGCGACCAACGCTCCATATTCACCCAGGCTATGGCCCATGGTGAAGTCCGGGTTGATGCCGTATGCAGCCAGCAGCCGAGTCAGCGCAAGATCAGTCGCAAGAACAGCCGGCTGGGTGATCGCTGTTTGGCGCAGATCATCTTCGGCTTTTGCGATGGCGTCGGGATCAGCTTTATCGACAAAGACGAACTCGGTCAGAGGCTTGCCCAGAATCGGCTTCATTACACGATCAGCTTCTGCGAACGTTTCGGCCACGATCGGCTCGACGGCGCACAACGGCTTGAGCATGTTGACGTACTGCGACCCCTGACCGGGATAGAGGAGCGCAACCTTGGGAGCGGGACCCTGGCCGCGGAAAATTCCCTGCGCGCGCAATGCCTTCCACACGGCCGGCTGATTGGCTTTGAAAGCTTTGAGGGCGTTGCCTGCTTTCTCCTTCAGATCGGCGGCATCGACGTAATCGATGGCGACACGGAATTGGGCTCGGAGATCTGCTTCGGCGGGAGCAGAGGGCGCGGGTGCACGGCCGGCAGCAGCTTCGGCCTCGACGGCGCGCAGGCGCTCGACCAGTGCGGCTTCTGAAGCAGCGCCAAGGACCAGGGCACCGCGGAGCGGGGCTTTGCAGACCGGCGATGCAGAGGAAGATGGAGAAGCGGGGGCGGGTTGCTGGGTGACCATTGGGATCTCCGTGGACTTCTCGAAAAGATTGCTGACCGTAACTGAACGCTTTCCATTTCCGTTCAGACGGTGGGGGATGTATTCCTCGAGCACAGCGTGGAAGTTGGTGCCGCCAAAGCCGAACGCGCTGAGCCCGGCACGGCGGATTCCGGCGGTGGGCAAGTCCCAGTGCTTCAATTCGGTATTGACATACAGAGGAGAGTGGGCGAAATCGATATCGGGGTTGGGGTGCTCGCAGTGGACGCTGGGGGGCAACACTTTTTCATGCAGCGCGAACATGGCTTTCAGCAAACCGGCGGCGCCGGCGGCGGACTTTAGATGTCCGAAGTTCGATTTGACGGATCCGATGGCGACCGAGTGCGGCGGGAGTGGCGACTCTCTAAGCACGTCGGCCATGCTCTGAAGTTCCACGACATCACCAACCCTGGTAGATGTGCCGTGTCCTTCGATATAGCTGACGGTCCCGGGGGAGAGTCCGGCAATTTGCCAGGCACGCTCGATGGCGAAGCGTTGACCGACGGGATTGGGCGCAGTGATTCCCTTCCCTTTGCCGTCGCTGGAGCCGCCTATGCCGCGAATGACGGCGTAGATGTGGTCGCCATTTTTCTCGGCGTCGGCGAGACGCTTCATCAGGAAGAGCGCGGCACCTTCGCCCATGACAAAGCCGTCGGCTCCTTGCGCATAGGGACGTGTACCCGTGGCGGACAGGGCGCCGATCTTGCAGAACTTTACGAAGGAGGGAGCGCCCATGTTGCGGTCGATCCCGCCGGTAATCACGGCGTCATAATGCTGATCGATCAGGCCTTCGATGGCGGAGCTGATGGCCGCCATCGCGGATGCGCAAGCGGCGTCACACACGTAATTGGGCCCGTGGAAGTTGAAGATGTTAGCGATGCGGCCGGCAATGCAGTTGGCGAGTTCGCCGGGCATGGTGTCTTCGGTGACTTCGGGAAGATGCTTCGCCATGCGGTCGTGCAGTTCACGAATAATGTCCCGGCGCACATTTTCGGGCAGGGCGGCAAAATGCTCTGCACTTTCGAGGTCACGCGCGCATTCCGGGAAGTAGATTCGCAGCGAGCTGAAATAATGTTTCTCGCCTGCCATGGCGTTGCCCAGGATCACTGCAGTACGATCCGCATCCAAAGGCCGTTCGGGATAGCCGTAATCTTCGAGGGCTTCCCGGGTGCAGGCCAGGGCCCATTTCTGGCCGCCATCCATGCCATCAACGACGCGGGGAGGAATGGCGAGGCGCCACTTCATCGGATCCCAGGGGTAGTCGCGAACCCATCCGCCGATTTTGGAATACGTTTTATCCGGCGCTTTTGGATCGGGATCGTAATAGAGCTTGGGGTCCCAGCGGTCGGGATCGACCTCGGTGACGCTGTAGCGGCCTTTTTTGACGTTGTCCCAAAACTTGGGGGCATTGGGGGCGTCGGGAAGAATGGCGCCCATCCCGACAATCGCGATAGCGCGATGCCCGGTGCTTTCCATGACTGGCGACTCCTGGGAGAAATGGCTCCGAACCCGCTGCGCTGACGATTCAGCAAATTTCTGGCGACCACAGCCGAGTTCAGAGGAAAACTTTTTTCTTAGGCCGCTACCTGCCGCTTGGCGGCGCGGCCGTATAGCACATCAGCCACAAAATCCAGATCGGAGATCAATCCGGCCTGGGCGCGATGGATTGCGGGCAAGCCGATACTGGTTTCGAATGCGGGGAGTTCGGCGCTGCTGACGCCTGCGCCTCCGACTACCCATCGCAGACCGTCGTGGGCAACTTTGAGAGCGGCTTCGCGTGCGAAGATCCTGCTGATAGCAGCCAAGGCCATTGCATCGAAGCGCCGGTTGGTTTTTTCGTTGATCTTGTTTTCTGCCATAAATGTTGCGCGGCGAACCAAGCTTCCCGCACTCTCGGTATAGGCGATGAGTTCGCCGAGACGCAGGAGAACATGCTGGAAACGAGTCAGGCGGGCGACGCGGGCCTTCTCCATCACTTCTGCGAGGGCGTGGAGCGCGAGGGCTGCGGTATCGGCGCCCACGTCGGCTTTACGAGCGTGCAGTTCCTCAAATACTTTCGCCTGATCGTGATAGTGCTGTCCGCGGGTTTTGAGGTGAACCTGCCAGCGGTCGCGGGCGATGGTCATCTCCATGATTTCCGAAGTACCTTCGTAAATCGTGGTGATGCGTACATCACGCTTGATCTTCTCCACCATGTATTCGTGCGTGTAGCCGTAGCCGCCGAGAGCCTGGATGGCGGCGTCGGCTGCGCCGTTGCCAGCTTCGGTGGCCATGTACTTGGCGATGGCACCTTCCGTGTTGAGGCTGCCCTCTTTGCCCCCATCGATGCGTTCGGCTGTCTCCTCGATTACAGCGCGAGCAGCCTCAAGGCGAGCGACGTGGGGAACAATCAGCTTGTGGGTGTAGCCCTGCTTTTCTGAAAGCGGGGCTCCCGCCTGAATCCGCTTGACCGAATATGGGATGGCACGGTCGAGCGCGGACCATCCGGCGCCCAGGCCGAAGGCAGCGACCATCAGGCGGGTGTAGCCGAAGACGGCTTGCGCCTGCAGCAGTCCCTGCCCTTCGACTCCGCCCACCAGGCGGTCGGCGTCCACGTAGACATCGCTGAAGGCGAGTGCGGCGGTGTTGCTCAGACGAATACCATGCTTGTTTTCCGGCTCATCATGCGTAAATCCCTTTGTGTCTTTCTCTACGATGAACCAGCTGGGGCCTGCCGGGGTGTTGGCGAGAACCGTGTAGGCGTCGGCGATTCCTCCATTGCTGATCCACTGCTTGTTGCCATTGATCTTGTAACCGACAATCTTGCCTTCTTTGAGGACGGGATCTGCTGTGGTCTTCAGCGCGCCGAGGTCGCTGCCGGCTTCGGGCTCGGTTGCGCCATAGGCGAACAGGATTCCTTCCTCGGCGATGCGGCTCAGCCAGTGTTTCTTCTGCTCTGGAGTTGCGCCGACCGTGATTGGATCGCTGCCGAGGAAAGTTGCCAGGACTGCGGTCGCGACACCCAGGTCGATGTGTGCCATCTCTTCGCAAACGAGATAGACATCGAAGGCACCACCGCCGAAGCCCCCGCAGTCTTCGGGAATGAAAAGCAGTTGGATGCCCAGCTGGTCGGGACTGCACATGTGGTGCACGATTTCGAGCGGGCATTGGTCTTTCTCGTCCAGCTCGCGGACGACCTCATCGGGCAGCCGCTTTTTGGCGAAATCGCGGAGTGATTTCAGGCTCAGATTTAGGGTTTTTTTCGAGATCATCGTCATCCTCACTTGGCCGCGACGCCGCGCAGCTCTTGAACTTTCGTGGTCAACTCGGGCAGGAACTCCAGGAGGTCGTCCACAATGCCGACATCGGCAACCTGGAAAATTGGGGCTTTGGAATTTTTGTTGATGGCAATGATGAAGGGATTTCCCTTGATTCCCGCCAAATGCTGGAATGCTCCGCTGATACCGCAGGCCAGGTAAACCTTGGGCTTCACCGTCTTGCCCGAGGAGCCAACCTGGCGCGATTTCTGCAGCCATTTCGCATCCACTACGGGACGAGAGCAGCTGACAGCAGCGCCCAAAGCTTCGGCGAGTTCTTCGGCAATTCCGATGTTGTCTTTTTCCTGGATGCCGCGACCCACCGATACCAGTACCGCGTGCTTGGTGATATCGACGTCGCTGGTTTCCGACAGTATTGTCTCGAGGTAGCGCCGCCGTGCTGTGAGGGGACCTACTTCCTCAGATTTGTCGACTAGCGTTCCGGCGGCGGAGAGATTCTCAGCGGCTTTGAAAGCCCCGGGGCGAATGGTGATTACCGCGCCGGAGGAGATCTCGCAGTTTACGTGAGCGCTTACCTGTCCGCCGAACTCCTGGCGAACTAATTTCAGGAGGTTGGCGTGGAGCGAGTCGATTGCGATTACATCTGGGGCGAATGCGGCATTGAGCTTGATGGAGAGGCCGGGAGCGAGGTCGATGCCGAAGTGATCGTGGGCCAAGAGTATGACGCTGCCATGGGGCACGATCCTGGTCAATGCTTTGCGAATCAGTTCGGCGTTGGGATAGGAGAGAGCTTCATCCGACACTTGCCAGACTTCTGGGTAGAGTTTCTGTACTTCGGGACAAATGGATTGCAGCCCAGGTCCTGAGCCGATGACGATTGCTGTGGGAGGTACGGTCGCATCAATTTTTCTGGCAGCGGCGATGAGTTCAGTGGCCGAATCGTCGAGTACGCCGTTCTTGTGTGCGATATAAACAAAAATGCGCGGCATTATTTCAGTCCTCCTTTAGCTGCGACCAGCTCGACCACTTCTTGCGCGTTCTCTTCGCGAGTACCACTTAGCATGCGGGCGCCCTTGCCCAAGGCAGGAACGAAGTAATCCACGCGCGTGACCCTTGCTGCCGCCGCTCCGACTTGGGCGGGAGTAAGGCCGAGGTCCGATGCCCCATAGGTCGGAACCGGAATCGACTGGACGGCGCGGATGCCCTTCATGCCGACATACCGCGGCTCGTTGATCCCGGTCTGAATCGAGAGCACGCAGGGCAGATCGATCTCACTCACTTCCCTGTTGCCGCCCTCGATCTCACGCGCGATCTTCAGCGTGTTGTCCGCGAGAACTTCGATCGAGGTCACAAGCGAGGCAAAGGGATAGTCCAACAGCGCGGCCAGCATTCCTCCGACTTGCGCGGCACCGTCTTCGGCCTGCACGCCGGTGAGAATCAGGTCGTAGTTGCCCTTCTGGACGCATCCTTTGAGGATGGAGGCAATGCCGCGGCCGTCTGAGCCCTCGAACTGGGGATCAGCGAGCAGAATGCCGTGATTGGCCCCCATGGCCATCTGACGGCGGAGGACCTCTTCGTCCTCCTCGGCTCCCACCGTCACCACGCTGATGGTGCCGCCAACTTTGGCGACAATCTGCAAGGCCTCTTCGACGGCGTAGTTGTCGGGCTCGTTGATGGAGTACACGAGATCGTCGCGTTCAATGTCGTTGCCGGCGCTATTCAGTTCGATGTCGTTCTCCGAAGTGTCAGGCACCCGTCTGACGCTAACCAGTATTTCCACATTTACCTCCCAATAACGCATTCTTGCGGAATTTCACGAACTTTTTCGCAGGCCGGAGCGGGACGAGCGATCTGCTGGTCCACTAATTCCGTAAGATCGATCACGCTCATCTTTCCTTCCAGGCCGGCCACCTTAACGGCATCCTCCAGATTGACCATGCAGAAGGGACAGCCGGTGACGATGACGTTTGCGCCGGCTTCTGCCGCCATGCGCACCCGCTTTACCCCGATGCGCTCTTCTTCTTTGGGTTCATAGAACAACATCAGACCGCCTCCTCCACAGCAGAAGGAACGGTCGCGGCAGCGCTTCATCTCCACGCGCTTCAGGTCAGGAATGGCATCCAGGACAGCACGGGGATCGTCATAAACATCGTTGTGGCGCCCCAGGTAGCAAGGATCGTGGAAGGTGAAGACTTTGTCAGCGTCCGCCGACTTGAAGTCGAGCTGGCCTGCCCTGATCTGACGGGCGATGAACTGGCTGATGTGTTCGACTGGAGGAAGATGGCCGTAATCGTTCTTCAGGGCGTTGTAGGCGTGCGGGTCCGAAGTGACGATTCGACGGGCACCCGAATTCTTAATGGCGTCGCTGTTGTGGTCGCGAAGGGCCATGAAGAGCAACTCTTCGCCGAAGCGCCTGACCTCGTGGCCGCTATCTCGCTCGGCCGGACCCAGGATTCCGAAATCCTCCCCTACATAATTAAGGATTCGCGCGGTCGACCTGGCAATCGACTGCATACGGTCGTCAAAGGAAGTGATGCTGTCGACGAAGTACAAAGTTTCAGCGCCGGGTTCCTTGTCGAGGCGCTTGACCGAGCAGGCTGGTTGGAAGTCTTTGGCGAGCGTCCAGTCTGCCTTCTTTTTTTCCATCTTTCCGTAAGGATTGCCACGGCTCTCCAGGGCCTTCAGCGGCTTTTGCAGGGATTGCGGAACGTTGCCATCATCGATGAGGCCCCGGCGGAGGTCGACAATCTTGTCGATGTATTCGATCAGCAGTGGGCACTCCGCTTCACAAGCGCCGCACGTAGTGCAGGACCAGACTTCATCTTCGGAATAAATGTTGCCCACCAGCGCGTGGCCATTTCCCACCTTGCGAAACATGGGGTAATGCTGGAAGGCGTAGTCCCGCGCCTTGGTGGTCAGGAACCTGGGGGAGAGCGGCCGGCCTGCGGCATGGGATGGACAATTGTCGGAACAGCGCCCGCAATCGGCGCAGGAGTAGAAATCGAGAATATGCTTCCAGGTGAAGTCTTCGAACGTCTTCACGCCGAAAGATTTGACCTGATCTAACTGCTGATCGGTCAGCCCCCACTTCACGGGCTTCAACTTTTCTCGATCGAGTTTGGCGAAATAGATGTTGAATAGCGACGTCTCCACGTGAAACTGGATTCCGAACGGGCGATAGCAGAGCAGGAAGTAGAACGCCAGTTCATGAGCGAGGTATCCGGCGAAGCAGAAACCGCCGATTGTGGCAGTGGAGACTTGAACCAGGAACATCTGCAGCAGCCAGGGGAGCGAAAGAAAGGCTCGAGATTCGGCTTCTTGTGACTGAAGAAGCGCGGCTGCCCTGGTTGCTTCAAACAGGCTGTCGGCAAACATCAGAACGGCGATGAGTGATAGCAGGAAGACAGCGTCAGCTTTGTGCGAATTGCCGAATCGTGCCGGAACTTCATAGCGGGCCGGGGTGAAAATCACGCGGCGCACGATGGCAACGATCATGCACAGAAATACGATCGTCGCGGCGTAATCGGTAATGCTTTCATACAGCCGTCCGGCAACACCGGACAGGCCCGGCATCACAAATCCGTAGGAAACGCCGACGATCAGAACGGTGAAGGCACGCAAGGCGAGGACGATAAAGCCCGCGAAGATGAAAATGTGGAGAATTCCGGCGGCTTTGTAGCGCGGATGCTTCCATTGGGCGAACCAGTACTTGAGTACGTTGTGGAAGCGCTGCAGCGGGTGGTCGAAGCGGAGGTCGCGTTCTGCTCGCATCAGCGGGACCATGCGGCGGGCAACGATGTAGGCAAAGCAGAGCACGCCGCAAATGTGCACCAACCAGAACAGGACTATGCCTTGTGACAACCAGGAAACGAGTTGCGGAGTAGCGGAAAGGCTTTGCATTACGGCCTCTTCTACGAGCAGGGCTGTTGTAAGCGCGCCGCCGGGCGCGGCTAAAACGAGACTTTACGGGGCAATCTCCTTCGCTCCGGAAGCCGGCCCCGCTGGCAGCAATCCGATTGCAGCAAGATGGAACAGTGGTGAATGGGGGAGCAGATGAAGCCGCCTCTCGAACTTGCTGGCTGGGATTGAACCAAGCGAAGAAATCTACCCTGCGGACTCGACACTCCCTGCTGCGCCTTATGCGCGGTCATGCTGGCTCCGTGGCTAATAACTGAGGAGGAGCCATTCCTGCGAGGAACCCTCGCGTGATAGCGTGTCCCGTATGATATTTCGACGAAGTGGAATTCCGATCAACCGGCTACAACCGTTTTCCGATTACGCGTAGTCAATAGGATTCTTTTCGAACCAGTGCTCGTCTCTTACCTTGTCGATTCTCGACAGAGCACCTCCCGCGACACTTGCAGCCAGGAGACGGGATTCCCAGACCACGCCTGCCGTAAGGCCGATCACGCCACCAAGCAGGCCTGAAGCAAGAACCTTCGCAGTCGTCCGGCGGCCATTTCTTGGACAGCCAGTCAACATGCCCACCACTACGCCCAGTACTGCAGGCTTAATTGCCTTGCGGAATGAATCTCGGAGAAACGGAGATACGGGCCTACCATGCAAGAATACTTCCTGGCCGGAACGACCACCTTCCAGACCAGAATTCAGAACCCTTCGGCCGTACTCAACTTCTGACTTGGACCACTCGGCAACATGCATAATCCACTCCGGCCGAAAGAACGTAATTCCTGAATAACTTAAACATTTTGCAGTGACCGAAGTCCGTACCACCTGTCACGGTTGCGTGTGAGTGTCATCACTGGGTTACTGTGACCAGCTCTTATCTCAGTGAGGTTGTAACTTATGGTTTACGGACAGAGCTTCAGGAACAGAACTTTTCGGTGTCACCGATCGCTCTCTCATGTAATTCCCAAGACAGAATCGCTTTTTGGCATCCTTCGCGGGCAAGACTGGTGCTCAGGCGCTTTTCGGCATCGTCGAAGGTTTTTTCGGCGGCCATTCTGGCGCGAAATGCCTTGTCGTCTGCATCTTTCAGTTGTCGTGCAACGACGAATTCTGGGGAATGTTTAGGAGTCGATTTCTGGCCAGTATGCCCCTTAGGACTCGAGTTTGCCTCGTCCGCGTCCAGCGCATGGTAGGCGGCTCTTATGCTGTCGGGCCAGCGCTGCCGGAGTTCCTCGCTCAAGCGATCGAGGGCGGCATTCGCCTGATCGGCAGTCTTGCGCACGCGCTTCTTTTCGCGTAACCAGGTCATGACCGACCACCTCATGGCTTCATTCATCAGTTGTTTTGCAGTCTCAACCTCTGGAAGTGTTTTCATGCGAGCCTCCGGCGAAGAGCGATCCACGAACTAGAGTGCCGCCAGTGTGCCGGCCGATCCTGTGACCGTGATCACTCCTGTTATTGCTGTAACGCACAAACACCCAAGAACCAGTTGACTGCGGTGGAGGACCCTCTTATATTTGGGTCGATGCTGCGGTGCAGCAATTGGAGGCGGTTCATGCGAACGCAAAAGAAAGGCGAGCAGTATTCGCCGCTGGATGTTCTGACGGAGCTGGCGGTGGAGGGCACATCGAGCCTGGTGGAAGCGCAACGCACGCTCCTCGATCTGGCGAAACAAGAGAACGATATTTTGTTCAATGGCATTAAAGAGCGTGTCGGCAACTTTGTGCCCGGCATTGCGATGACCGACATGGTCCGCCGGAGTGTTGACACCCTCATCGGGATGCAGCACGAGTTGCTTACCGCGATTGCGCGACAAACCATGGAATGGGTCGAATCCGAAAAAGCGGGCAAAGATCATCGTTCGGCTCGGCTCATGGAACTGGCGCGCGAGGCCGTCGAGACTTTCACCCGGGCACAACAGAAATTCCTCGAAGTAGTTGAGCAGGAGTCGGTGAAAGCCACGCGCGGCAAGCTCAGCCATAACGAGGAGGCCGCAAGGAAGACCGAGATTGCAGCTCTGGCCCGCGAAGCGGCTACTGCATTTATCGAGGCGCAGAAGAAGTTGCTGGATGTCATGAGCCAGCAGGTGAGCGTCAACCTGGATCTCTCGACGAAGTCGCTTGCGATGATGTCGCCGGCGCGACTGGTGCCGACCGCGACTCTGACCGAAGAAGGGGTAAAGGACTTCTTTAAGGCGGAAACCGACTTGATCGGCTCCCTGATCAAACCGAGTAAGCCAAAGGCTATGGGCCGCGTCAAACCAGGCCGGACCCGCAGCAAAGGTCACAAGCCGGTGGTAGCGTAATCGCGACGGCTTGTGCTTTGGGGAATGATCGCAGCCGCACTCAACTGGCAGCAGCCGGAGATGGATTGGGCTTGAGCCAACGATTCACCAACGTCTGCTGCCATTGAATTCCCAGCCGGCTCACCAGCAAAAGGGCGCTGCATTGGAGCGTAATCCAGTCGCGCTTGACAAGCGGCAGGCGAAATTCCGAACGATGACGCACCCAGTGCATCGCAATGTGGCGAGCCACGGTGATGCCCAGCGCCGAATCCGCGCCGACCAAGTCGCCGAGGATCCCCTCCAGCGTAAACATCACTTTCGACAACATGATCAGCGAGGCGGGGAACTTTGTTCCTGCCATGGCGATATTTTCCAGCAAGCGCATGGCGTCGGCAACACTGGGCAGGCTCGAGGTGGGAATGCGGTCGAGAAATTCTGTAATTACCTGACGGATGGTTCGGGACAGGCGTAACCGGCCTCGGTGCCCATGTTGCGCGAGCGCCGTAATCTCATGGAGCACTCCCGACGGGTCGCGCAACGTGACCATCAGAAACAGAAGAGCAAGGTGACGGCGTTGCTCGCGGTTCAGCCTTTCCCGTAAAGCCCAGTCGAGGATCACGAGTTCACCCGAGCGGCTGTGGTAAAGAAGATTGCCAGCGTGCGGATCGCCATGAAAAACCGCATTGGCGGACGAGGAAAGGAGCGGTACAGCGATCAGAGCCTCGACCAGTTGCTCAGCGACTCTCCGGCGCGCTCCGGTCGACAATCGGAGTACTGCATTGGTCACCTTAATTCCACGTTCCTCAGACAGCGCGGTAATGGTGTTCGTGCAAAGCGGCTGAATCACTTTCGGGATGTGAACGGCTGGATACGAGCGATAAAGAGCGGCCGCCTCAAGAAGTGTCTTCTGTTCGCGGCGAAAGTTCACTTCATGGCGAAGCAGGCGGCGAACCTTCTTAAAGGTATCCGGGATCAAGTGAGCCGGAAAGCCATACGTATGATGCCGGTCGCCGAAGTGCTCCGCGAGTCCCTGCAAATAGTCCATGTCCTCGGAAAAGTACGCCGGGATGTGGGGCTTCAGAACCTTGAACACCCCGCGTTCTCGGACTCCGGTTTGAGGATTCTTCCAGGAGAAACGGATCACCGCGCTGACACTGGCTTCCTTCAAGATCTGCGTGGAGACTTCCACCTGGTAGCGGTTTGCTTTGTCCCCCAGCGCTTTCAGAACTATGGAGCGAATGTCTTCGGGGCGCACGTCTCGTATTCCGTTTTCCAGGCGGGCAAGAGCCTTGCGCAAAGCTGGATGGAGATGCTGGTTGCGGGCGATTACCTGGCCTAACTTCTGCAAGCCCGGTACCTTCGCGATCAGCCTCAAGAGACGGACTTCCGCAGGTGTATCGAAAGGAAGTTCGATCTGCTCCAGCAACTTTGGAGCGAGGCGCTCTGGCGAGAGGCGGGCGACCACGAACATCATCGAATCCCGCACTGGAGCGCGCCAATTCAAGTACTGCTTGGGCACCAGCTTCTCGACGGGAACGATCTCATCCACAATCCAAAGCGCCATCGCCGCCCGGATGGATTGCCCCAGCGGGCTGCGCAATCCATTCTCAATGGCTTGGATCTTGTCCGCCGCCGTTGCGCCGTGAGGCAGGTAGCTGGCCAGCGTGGCCCGTAACTGCTGAGGAGGAAGTTGGCTCAAGCCGGCGGCAATGGCTGAAGCATCGAGCATGGCGGGTGACTGCTCAGACTATCTTCTCGTTGAGAGACGCTCGCAGTGACCGGCATCACCAGAGAATTGCCGGACATGTGAGATAGTTGCTGAACTTGGTGGCATGTCGTGGCGAGGGGGCACGTGCACACTTTAAATGAAGCATTCTCCACCTTGTCGATCCGGCGTCGTTATGAAGTCTGGTTTCTGCGCCTCGGTTTAGCTGACCGCAGTGGCGCCTGGTGGTTCCGCTATCTGTTGATGAATCCGGGACACTCGGGGTGTGCGAACTCTCCCCAAGGTAAGCCGGTTCAGGTGTGGGCCTCGTGGTTTCCAGTTGGTGCCACTCCGCGCAGTTTTATTCAGGGATTTTCGCTCTCTGAGTTGAATCTGAGCGGCAGGGGGCGGTCTCCGCTTCACTTCGAGGCAGGCGAAAACGAAATCGGAGAGGACTTCTGCCGCGGTGCGCTGAGCGTTGAGGGGCACCAACTCAGATGGAACCTGCAATACCAGTCCAAATTTCGGGTGACCTTGAGCAGCAAAGGATGGATAGGGTTCTCACGGACGCCGCATTCGGACGCAGTATTTTCGGGCGATATCACGCTGGATGGCCGCAGGTTCGCAGGCGATCCCCTCGGATTCGGAGTGCAGGGTCATAACTGCGGATACCGACATCGAAACTTCTGGCGCTGGACGCACGCGTATTTTCCAAGAGAAGGAAAACCGGCGAGCACTCTCGAAGCGCTGGTATACGAAATGCCGCTGGGACTGGTTTTCCGCAAAGCCGTGCTCTGGCACGATGCCAAGGCCTTCCGCTTTGGCAAACTAAGGGAAATGCGAACAGCGCGCGAAGACATGCAGTGGGAGTTTGCGTGCACATCGGACGACGGCATTCAGATCGAGGCGACAATCGATGGGCACGGGGCGAGCCTGCATCGCCTTCGGTATGTGAAAACGAACTGCTCCGGAACGTTCGAAGTTTCAAACAACAGTCTTGCCTCGGCCGCGATCCTCATCAGGGGACCGAGCGGTTCCGTGGAGAAGTTGGAGACCAGCACGGGCGCTGTATTGGAAATTGTGGGCTAGATTCGCGTGGCTCGAGCTTTTGCCAATCGGTCTGCAACGACGACGTAGGCTGCGGGATTGAATGCCATGCCGATGTGAGTGCCAGGAACTTCCACGTCGCTTTCGGCATTCATGGTCATGCAATAGCGCCAATCCACGATGCCGTCCTGCCGGGTGTAGATAGCAGTCTCCAGCAAGGAGTCTGGCACCTTGCGGCGAAGTGAACCCAGGAAATTGCAGGTGCAGTGACCGGTATAGCAGTTGGGAAGAACTCCTGTGCCATGCTCTTCGAGAATGCGCAAGCGCACTGCCTCGGCGGCATTGAGCACTCCGCGATGCGCAACGGTACCGCGGACCGGCGCTGCCAGTGTAATCACCGAAGCAACGTCTTTCGGACGAGAGCCCGCGGCGGAGCGGGCAATCACTCCACCAAGGCTGTGGCCAATCAAGTGAACCTTGCGCCCGGTGTCCGCCAAAGCTTTGTCGATGGTCTGATTCAGGCGACGCTGGATCAGAATGTTAGGACACTCGGCATTGATGCCGATCCCGGAAAAATAGGGCCGATAACCAATGCGTCCAAGCCAGGCGTGAAGTTCGGTCAGATAAAGATCGGTTCCCAAGAAACCAGGGATAATGACCACGGCGGAACCGTCGCCACGGGGCACGCCCAATCCGTAATAAACAGGAGTGGCGTGCAGGATGAGGATCTCGGCGCCGAACAGAGCTTCGGTCCAAAAAGAAGAAGTGTGGGATTTGGGATAGGGCTCCCGGGTGGATACGCGCCGTTGCGCCGTCGCAGGACGCTTTTTGGTGCTTTTCGATTTAGGCCGCAAGTTGTCCTGGTGAATGCGGATCCCGTCTCTGGGGGACAAGGATCCGATGCTGCACCGCACAATTATACTGCTCGATCGTTATCTGACCAAGAGAGATTTAACGGAACTTCCGAGTTTCGAGTTTCAAAGTTTGATGTTTCAAGTCTCGAGATTCGGGTTCAGCTTGCTTATGTTCGTTTTTTGCTAGTCGAGCGCTTGCGTCGGCGCGGTTTTTGGAGTTGCGCTTCAAGCTCGGCCACCCGCTTCCGCAAAGAATCCACCTCGTTTGGTTGCGGCGACGCGGGCGTGCCAGGAGTCGCGGCGCCCAAAAAACGTTTCATCATGTCCACTGGCGAGAGGACGGCAGACTGCACTTCACTCAACCTGTTCTGCACGGTGTCTTGTAGCTTCTGATAGGTATCGAAGGCCGACTTGAGATACCACATGAGAAATTCCTGCCGTACCTCATCGGAGGCAATAATCAACTGTCGCAAGAGTTCGAGCGGCAAGCCGGTGGGTTTGTCCTTTGCGTCTTCGGTAATGATCTGGGTCAGGGTCACGCGAGTCAGATCCTGCCCCGTCTTCGCGTCCACCACCCGTACTGCCCTGCCGGCGCGAATATGTTGGGCGAGATCATCCAGGTTCACATAGCGGCTGCCAGCGGTATCGTACAGGCGCCGGTTGCCGTATTTCTTGATGACGATCTCGGCAAATTTCATAAGATACTCCTATGTTGCTGTGCACACGGCAGAAGAATATCTTGACACAATCATCTTGCGGACGTACATTTTAGGTGATGCTGCAGTGCAGCATTGGAGGTACATTTCATATGCCAGCAGCAAAGCACGAATCCACTCATCGCAAAGATTCGTCGGTGCTGTCCCTGCTTTCGGGCTGGGGACAACAGGGAGTACAAACAGTTTTCGCTACCCAACGGATTCTCCTGGATTTAGCCATGCGGCAGAACGCCAGCGTGATGCACGCTGTGCGAGAGCAGTTGTCAGATCCGCATCATTCCCCCACTGCCATTCTGAGCGATATCGCTGAGGAGGGCATGACAAATTTTCTGGAAGGCCAGAAGATTCTGCTCGAACTGGGAAAGAAACAGAATGAGATCCTCCTGAACGGGGTGAAAGACCGGGTGGGCGACTGCCCACGGCGGCGGGCCCTGGTCGACCTGTTACAGCGCAGCGTAGACACGTTCATCAACATGCACGAGGAGTATCTCAAGATTGCCAGCAAACAGACGCACACCTGGCTGGAGTCGGCCAAGGCGGGCAAGCCATATCAACCGCAGCATGTGATCGATCTGGCGCGCGACGCGATGGAGAACTTCGCCAAGGCACAGAAGCGGTTCCTTGAAGTTGTCGCCGATGAGACCGCAAAAGCGACAGGCGGAAAGCCGAATGGCGCCAGCAAGAGGAAGCCGATGGAAGCGTCAGAAGTCGCGCGACAGGCGACTGAGTCGCTGATCGAAGCTCAGAAGCGGCTCGTGGATGTGGCTGGCAAACAGATGAATGCCGGAGCCCAGAGTGCCGGCAAGGCGCTGGAAATGGTCAAGCCTTTCCCGTTTATTCCATTCAATGAACTGACCCGGGAAGTGGTGAAGAGCTATGTCGATGCGCAGAAGGCGCTGATGGATGTGATGGTGAAAGCACCCAATGGTGCGCAGAAGCCCGTGACCAGCAGGAAGCCACCGAAACGGGCAAAAGCAGCCGTAGCCGTAGCGTGATGAGCATTAGCCATTCATTGTGCGGGTAGCGAGAGCCCGTTGGGCTGTGGGGCGAAGCCATGCGAGCCCCACGGAACCTTTTTCCACTTCGGAATGGCCGAGGTGCATTGACTGCTGGCTAAGGATTTCAATGTGACGAATTGCGTCTTCGAGCGAAGCGAACGGCTCGCCCGAAGACGCTTTGTTCTGATTTCGCGTGACTGCACCCAGCCGGTTGCCAGAGACTCAGATCAGTCGAGCGGCGCCGGGAAAGTAAACGTCAAAGTATTTCTTGCGAAGCGTGAGCGAAATCCGAGCTGCGGATTGCCCCTCAGATCCTTCGCTAATTCGAGAAATAAAACACTTAGGAGACGCGCAATATGGCTACGCTTACAGCAGTGCCGGCGAGCAAGATTCGTGGCGGCAGCTTCCTGATTGAGGAGCGAACGCCCGAGGAAGTGTTCACCCCAGAAGATTTCAGCGAGCAGCATCAACTCATTGCGCAAACCGCGGAGGAGTTCGCGAATAAAGAGATCGTCCCTAACATCGAAAAAATGGAGCACAAGGATTTCGCAGTGATACGGGACCTGGTACGCAAGGCTGGAGAACTGGGCCTGAGCGGGGTGGATGTGCCTGAGCAGTACGGCGGAATGCAGATGGACAAGGTGACTTCGTCGATCATTGCCGATCGCATCGCGAAATACGGAGGATTCAGCACGACATGGGGCGCGCATACCTGCATTGGCACGCTGCCCATCGTGTATTTCGGAACCGAAGAGCAGAAGAAGAAGTACCTGCGGGGCCTGGCGAGCGGGGAGACAGTGGGGGCTTATGCGCTTTCCGAGTCGTCCTCGGGCTCCGACGCTTTGAACTGCCGCACCCAGGCGAAGCTCTCGCCTGACGGAAAGCATTACATCCTGAATGGCGAGAAGATGTGGATCACGAACGCCGGGTTCGCCGATCTGTTCATCGTGTTCGCGAAGATTGACGGCGAGAAATTCACCGCATTCATCATCGAGCGCGGGTTCCCAGGATTCTCGGTTGGAGCTGAAGAACACAAGATGGGGATCCGAGGATCGTCGACGTGTCCATTAATTCTCAATGATTGTCGAGTTCCAGTGGGGAACGTTCTCGGGGAAATCGGGAAAGGGCATCATATTGCTTTCAATGTGCTCAACGTGGGCCGATTCAAGCTTGGAGCCGGATGCGTTGGGTCGGCACGCACCTGCATCGAGAGCGCCATCGGATACGCCAAGCAGCGCAAAGCATTTGGTAAGGTGATCGCCGATTTCGGATTGATTCGCGAGAAGATCGCCAACATGGCTGCGGGGATTTTCACCGGCGAGGCCATGGCCTACAGAACTGTGGGCATGATGGACCATGCCATCGCGCAAGTTGGCGCAGAGCACGAGGACATGGCACAGGTTCGCAAGGTCATCGACGAGTATGCGGTCGAATGCTCGATCCTGAAGGTCTGGGGATCGGAGTTCATTGACTACGTGGTGGACGAATCCGTGCAAATCCATGGCGGATACGGGTTCGTTGAAGAATATCCGGCCGAGCGCAATTACCGGGACGTGCGCGTCAATCGCATTTTTGAGGGCACGAACGAGATCAACCGGCTGCTCATTACCGGCTTTTTGCTCAAACGTGCGATGAGCGGGCAACTACCGCTCATGCCCGCTATCAAGAAGCTGATGGACGAAGTGTTGTCTGGAACCTCCGACGAGATCAGCGATGCGCCCCTGGCGCAGGAGCGAAAACTGGTGGCCACGGCCAAGAAGATAGGGCTGTTCGCCGCCGGCATTGCAACCCAGAAATACATGCAGGCGATCCAGGATCAGCAGGAAATCATGGGTGCAATTGCAAACATGACGATTGAGACGTATGCGATGGAGTCTGCAGTTCTGCGTGCCCAAAAGCTGGCCCTGAAGAACGAAGAGACTTCAAAGCATGCCCTGAACATGACGCGCGTATACCTGTCGGGTGGCATGGACAGGATCGAGAGCGCGGCCAAGATGGTTATTGCTGCCTGCGCCGAGGGAGACATGCTGCGGTCGCAACTCGCGATTCTCCGCAGACTCTGCAAGTATGAGCCGTTCAATATTGTGGCGCTTCGGCAGGCGATCGCGCAGAAGGTCATTGAGAGCGGCAAGTATCTGGTCGCATAAGGCTGCCTCCGCTTGTCACGGAAGCAGAGCGTAGCAGTTATGGAAAGCGGCGGCGATCGGTTCGATTTCGATTTCATCGTGATCGGATCCGGATTCGGCGGCAGCGTTTCCGCGTTACGGCTTACTGAAAAAGGCTACCGAGTCGCTGTTATTGAGATGGGGCGCCGCTGGGCGCCCCAATCTTTTCCCCGCACCAGTTGGTATATCCATCGCTGGTTCTGGCGGCCCAGTGTCGGTCTGCGCGGTTTCTTTAACATGCGACTGTTCCGCCATGCAACCATCTTCCACGGGTGCGCGGTGGGAGGTGGATCTATAACTTACGCTGCTACCCTGCTCCCCGCCCCCGATCAGGTTTGGCAGTCGGGGACCTGGCGCGGACTGGCGGCTTGGACGGCTGAAATGCCAGCGCACTATCAGAGTGCGTCGCGCATGCTGGGCGTCACGGAAAATAAAATCTTGGCCACCGCCGATCACCTGTTGAAGTACACGGCTGATGCAACAGGTTGTGGACATACGTTCTACCCTACCCGGGTCGGCATCCTACAAGCACCCAACGGCGAGGCAGTGAACCATCCAATTGCAGACCCATTCTTCGGCGGCGAAGGGCCGCCTCGAGGCACCTGCAGCGGTTGCGGTGGTTGCATGATGGGCTGCCGTTACGGCGCGAAGAACACGCTGGACTTGAATTACCTATACCTGGCCGAGAAGCACGGAGCACGAATCCTTCCCGAAGCCAAAGTGGTCGATGTAAAGCCACTTTCAGGCGCAGAGGATGGCGCCTGCGGGTACCAGGTCGAGACCATCGGGTCGACGAGTTGGATCCGGCGGCATCCCCAGAAAGTTTCCTGTCGAGGCGTAGTCTTCTCTGCGTCAGCGCTAGGAACCATGGAATTGCTTTTCGGGCTGAAGGAGAATGGATCGCTACCCGAGCTCAGCGCGACTGTAGGCAAGCATGTGCGCACCAACTCGGAGTCCATTATTGGGGCGCGAGTCCCGAACTGCGCCGAGGATCTTTCGCGTGGCATCGCGATCGGATCTGGAATTTATATCGACGAGCATACGCATATTGAAGCGGTGCGTTATCCAAATGGCGCCGACGTGATGGGCCTTCTGACAACCATGCTTACCGATGGTAAGCCGGGGCCGCAGCGCATCGCGCTATGGGCATGGAACGTTATCAGTTCGCTTACGCTCCATCCGGTTCGAACTCTGCGCCTTTTTCGGCTGTGGGGCTGGGCGCGGGAATCCACCATTCTTCTATGCATGCAAGCGGTGGAGGGAGAAATAGAAATGCGCTGGAAACGGCACTGGTTCTGGCCATTTCGGAAGATGCTCTCGAGTCACGGCGAGCGCATTGCGACTTATATCCCAAAGGCGAACCAGTTTGCATCCAAGTTTGCCAAGATCGCGGGCGGCGCAGCCATGAGCATGCTGCCCGAAATCCTCTTCGATGTGCCAGGGACGGCGCACTGCATTGGAGGATGCGTCATGGCAGATTCTCCAGACCGAGGTGTGGTTGACAGCAGGCATCGCGTCTTCGGGTATCGCAACATGTACATTTGCGATGGTTCGGTGCTGGGAGCGAACCTGGGTGTGAATCCCAGTCTGACCATCGCTGCGCTCTCGGAGCGCGCGATGAGTTTCATTCCGCCCGCGAGTAGCACAACATGGGACGACACGGCGCAATCCTCTTCAGCCATAGGCGCTGCTTAGTCTTCTACCTGACATCCTATCGGTTCAACGAGCTTGTGTGACATCCATCACAATGAAGCGTGACAGGCGTTGCTGACCGATGCCCGGTCTGGGGCTTTACTGTGAGAATCGAGGGTGAGATAGAGTGTGCGCCGGAGTCGGACGGGCGGCACTCGGGACATTCCAGCTTTTTCGCCGGGATGCCTTCTTCCCGCACACACGCGCCTGTGTTCAATCCCCGCAGCTCGCGAGGGAGGTAGCGATGATAGCCACCGAACGTAAAGAGCGGACTCAACTTGCGCTGCCCGCCGAAGGCCCGAGCGCAGAACGAATCGCGTACCTGGAATCCCTAGTCAGCCAAGCGAGGATTGCCGCCGCGGTGTTTACCCAATTCACCCAGGAAGATGTCGACCGAATCGTCAAAGCCATGGTTCTAACCGGGCTCGAGCAAGCGCAGTACCTGGCGCGTCTCGCGGTGGAAGAGACCCGGCTGGGGGTAATGGAAGATAAGGTCATCAAGAACATGGTGGCCAGCGAATTCGTTTACAACCACATAAAAGACAAGCGCACAGTGGGGGTGATTCGCGACATCCCTGAACGCAATTTGCTCGAAATGGCCGAACCGATCGGTGTTCTGTTCTCCCTCACCCCGATCACAAATCCAACATCGACCATGCTGTTCAAGTGCATCGTGGCGATCAAGACGCGAAACGCGGTGATCTTCAGCCCCCATCCCAAGGCGTGGCGTTGCTGCTCTGAAGCCGTGAGGATCATGCGTGAAACCGCGGTAAAGCACGGTGCCCCTGAGGGGGTGTTTACCTGCGTGGAGTCTCCGACGTTACGGGACAACGCCTACCTCATGCACCACAAGGACGTGGGATTGATCGATGCAACGGGTGGGCCGGGAGTAGTAACAGCAGCCTATAGTTCAGGCAAACCCGCGTTAGGCGTGGGCCCGGGAAATACTCCCGTTTATCTGGAGAAGAGCGGCGACCTGAATACGGCCATCGTGGACATTATCATTTCCAAGACCTTCGACAACGGGACAATTTGCGCCTCCGAGCAGACTGTGGTGATTGACGGCGAGATCTACGATGCGGCTTTGCAGAAGTTCGCGGAACTGGGCGCACACATCTGTAACGAGAAAGAAACGAAGCTGCTGGAACGAACGGTGATCGATCCCCAGACCGGATTCATGCAGCCCATGGCTGTGGGACAAAAGGCAACCGATATCGCTCGGTTCGTTGGCCTTTCAGTGAAGCCGAATACCAAGCTGCTGATAGCCGAAATTCACGGAGTAGGACGCGAGCATCCTTTATCCGTCGAGAAGCTGTTCCCCGTGCTTGCTGTGTACCGGGCAAAGTCGGTTTCAGAAGCGCTGAAGACCTGCATCGACGTGAATCATGCCGGTGGTCTGGGGCACACCGCTGTCATCTTTTCGCGCAACGAGCAAGTGATCCGCGAGTTTGGGAACTTGATCAACGCAGGCCGGATCATTGTGAACTCTCCCGGAGCGATTGGCGCTCTGGGAGCGGTTTACAACGATCTTGTGCCCACCTTTTCTTTTGGCTGCGGGACGGGGGGAGGCAACAGCACGACGGACAACGTCAATGTCCAGCACTATCTCAACATCAAGCGCGTTGCTCGCAGGACACAAAATCATATGTGGTTTCGAGTTCCCAACCAGATTTTCTTCAACATGAACGCGGTGGAAAACCTGGCTCAGTTTCCTTCCGAGACAACGATCATTGTCACGAATCCGGCACTAGAGCAGATTGGCCACGTTGATATCGTGCGGCGGCACATGTGTCCCAAGACTCATGTTCACGCGTGCATCATCCCGGATGCGGAGCCTGAGGTGAAAGTGGTGGAGCAGGGGGTTGAGGCTCTGAATTTCTACAAGGCGGATCAGATCATCGCGGTAGGCGGGGGATCGATGATCGATGCCGCGAAAATCATGAAGCTGAAGTACGAGTCTCCGGAAGCGGACCTCGAAGAACTTGCCGCGCCGTTTCTGGACTTGCGGAAGCGAGTCATTGAATATCCCAAAGGGAGAGCGCAGCGCGCACGGTTGGTGGCGATTCCTACCACGAGCGGCACCGGCAGCGAGGTGACCCCGTTCGCGGTGCTGACGGATAAGGATCGTGGACGCAAGGTAACTCTCGCGGACTACTCCTTGACTCCAGACGTGGCCATCGTCGATCCCCAGTTTGTGATGTCCATGCCTAAGGGGCTGACCGCAGATACTGGCATCGACTGCCTCACCCATGCGCTGGAGTCCGGAGTTTCGAACTACGCTTCCGCCTACACCGATGCCAATGCGATGCAGGCGATTCGGTTGGTCTTCAGGTACCTGCCAATCGCCTTTGCGCACCCGCACGACGAAGAGGCGCGTTGCATGATGCACAATGCCGCCTGCATTGCAGCGATGGCATTCTCGAATGCTTCAGTGGGAGTGAATCACGCGCTGGCACATGCCTTCGGAGCCCGTTTTCACGTTGCGCACGGAAAAGCAAACGCTCTCATGCTGCCGCACGTGATGGCCTACAATGCGGCCGTTCCCACTAAATTCATGCCATCGCCGTACACGAAGGGTTATGTAGCTCATAAAAAGTATGCGACTGTAGCCGACTTGCTGGGCCTGGGTGGCCAGACGGTGCAGGAAAAGGTCGAGAAGTTGATTGCAGCGACGGAACAGTTGCTGGATCAACTCGGATTCCCGCGTTCTGTCGCGGAGTTGGGAATTGCACGAGATGAATTCGAACGTGCTCTTCCGGAGATGGTCAAGGCAGCTTTCGACGATCCCTCGTGGCGCTCCAATCCGCGCATGCCATTGATGCAGGAACTGGTCGAGCTTTTCTGGAAAGCCTACGAAGGTCGCGGAATCGCCCGTGTTGCAACAGTCCAGCCACAAGCTTTGTAACATTTTCGGATGGTCTACATGGAAACGAATAAGTTGTGTATGAAGATCGACGCCAACAATGTCATGGCGGATTTGCTGGAAGCGGAGGAGAGCCTTGAGGGACGAGAGGAGCTTGCCTTGGACTTCTCTGGTGTGACCCGCATTAACTCCGCTGGACTCGAAGGTCTGCAGAGCTTTGCCCACCGAGCAGAAGACAAGAACACCAAAGTGGCTCTGCGAGGTGTAAACGTAAACGTGTACAAGACCTTGAAGCTGGCGCGATTGACGGTAGGCTTTTCGTTCGAGAATTAAGAGAGATTTTTCATGCAAAATCATTCCCAAAGTGACCGCCTTTCCTGGGGGGACACGGTGTTTCTGCATCTCGAGCGCGAAGGCATGCCGCTCAACGTTGCGAGTGTATGCATCTTCGAGGGGGAGGTCTCGTTCGACGATTGCGTTCACTTCGTGGAATCGAAACTCCCGCTACTGCCGCGCTACATGAAGTACGTAATGGCGCCGCCGTTCGGGGTGGGACTGCCCAGTTGGGAATACGACCCTGAGTTCGATATCGGGCGCCACATGCGGGAAGTGAAGCTCCGCTATGGCACGGAAGCGGAATTGAAAGCGGTTGCGGCAAAGTTGTTCAGCACGATGATGGATCGCCGGCACCCATTGTGGGACCTGACTCTGGTGCGCGGCCTGAAAGGCAATCGAACCGGACTCATCGTTCGCCTGCATCACTGTCTGGCCGACGGTATTGCCGGGGTGGGAATCATGAACGTACTTCTGGATTCCAACCCTGAGACGCCACGCCCACCCCGGCGAAAGGTCAAGTTGCAGGTTCCGCCACGCCGGGATGCCTTGAGCTCTTTGACAACGGGCTTCGTGGATTCGTATGCGGATTTCGTGAAACGGATTCTCTCGGCCATGGCGGACGTACTAAGCATGGCTGAGCGAGTGGCCGCGAATGGAGGAAGTGTCGAGCCCAACGAGTTCGCTGACCTGTTCCCCGAAATTACCGCGTTCACAGAACGGCTGCGATTCAATGTAATTTATCGAGGGCCGCAGAAGTTTGCGTATACGGCGATTCCACTGGATGAGGTCAAAGCGATCCGCAAGCAATGTGGCACGAGCGTCAACGACGTGATTCTGGCGATCGTGACGGCGACGATCCGGCGTTATTGTGAACTGCACGGCGATCCAGTCAAGGGGCGGCTGTTTCGCATGATGGTCCCAGTAAATCTGCGCGGCAACGAGGACCCTGCACAGTTGGGTAACCGCATCTCGTTGGTCCCGGTCACGGTGCCTTTGAGTATTCGGCAGCCGCGAAAATTGCTGGCAGCCGTCCACAAGCGCACGGAATTCCTGAAGCACGTGCATGCTGCCGAACTGGTAAGCCTGGCTGGCGGGCTCATTGGCATATTCCCCACTTCCGTACAAGGATTAGCGGGACCTATCGCGAGTCAGTTGCCGATCACTCCGTTCAACCTGGTTTGCACAAATGTGCCCGGACCACAATCTCCGCTGTACCTTCTGGGGCACAAGATGCTGGAGTGGTATCCGTACGTTCCGGTGGGCGGAGAAATGGCGGTGAATTGCGCCATCCTCAGCTACGACGGCAGGATCTATTTCGGGTTCAGCGGGGATGTACATGCCGCGCCGGACCTGAAACGAATGGAAAAGTTGTTGCAAATCAGTTTCACAGAATTGCGAGAAGCGGTCGGTCTCAGGCCGCCGCAGAGGGACAAAACAAAAAGGAAACGGCGAGCGGTGCCAGCCGCAGCCGTTCCGGGAGAGCCCGAAGAGCGACAACTTCCGATCGCGAGCGCGGCTCCGTCGATTGAGAAACGAAAGCCAGAGCCTGCGCCGACTCCCGCTGCAGAATCCGTTCTGAGCGAGGTCGTCGTAGCGTAACGAAGCACCCGCGATTGGACGGCACCATCATCGACTCGGATCCAAGATGGGGTGCCCCACGTTTCGCCAATGTCGCGACATGTGGGAATCACTTTGTTCTCAATAGCATCTGCTGCATGCGCAAAATCAACTCCATGAGGTGAAAGTATGAGCCGCGTACCACTTCTCATTCTGTGCACTTTTTTGATTCTTGTTTCCGGTGTTTCACTCTCCGCCCAACAGACAGACATTAACCGGTACACGCTCTTTACCGGATTCGATTACATGATCAGTCCGGCCCGCAAGCTGACAGAGCGCGGATTTGAGGCCGATTTCGGAGTCACCACCCGGCCATGGCTGGGCCTCGGCGTGGATTTCGGAATTCTCAGCGGCGCCGGAACGATTACCGGAACCGAAACGGTTTATGCTCCCGCCGTGAACCAACTTCTGCCCGGTGCCGCATCATCGATCCACGTGCCATTTAATTCGCTGACCTACACCTTTGCGGCGGGTCCGCAGTTTTACATTCGCAAATGGGAGAAAGTCACGTTCCTGATTCGGCCCGGCTTCGGTGGAATGCATGAACGGGCAGACATTACCTTCCCGCCAGCACTGGCACCGCTGTTTGGAGCGCTGCAGTTGCCTGTACCCAACGCACACCAGAATGACACCAAGCTGTTCTTTGGACTTGGCGCCGGCTTTGACCTGAATGTTTCGCGCACCGTGGGGTTCCGTTTTGCCGGGGACTGGGTGAACACGCATTTGTTCTCAAATCTTTTGTCCCCGCGGCAGAACTACGTTCGCTTCTCGGTGGGACCGACGTTCCGCTGGGGTAAGTACAGCCAGAGCCAATAACGAACTGCCAATGGGCTTACCGATCAGGGAGGAGGATCCGATTATGGAGCCTCGGACACTGAATGAAATATTTTTCCGGATTGTGGACCGCAGGCAAGAGCAGTTGATGCTCGTTCGGGGAGCCACTTCGTGGCTTCCCGTCAGTTCCCAGGAGCTCTATAGGAACGTTGCCGGAGTGGCCCGAGCACTGACGAGTTGGGGAATTTCTAAAGGAGACCGTGTCGCCATTCTGAGCGAAAACCGCCCGGAGTGGGCGACGACCGACTTCGCCTGTTTCCTGCTGGGAGCGGTGGTGGTCCCGATCTACACTACGTTGACCGCTCAGCAGTCCGCTTACATCGTTGGCGATTCTGGCGCCAAGGTAATTTTCGTCTCGACAGCAACCCAACTGAAGAAAGTACTTTCGATGGGTCACACCGGCGTCGAAAGAATTGTGGTGATGGATGCAATCGGGGGTACCCAAGCAATTTGCATGAAGCAGTTGATGAACAAGGGTCCAAGCGGAAGAGACCCCGAATTGGAACGAGTGGCAAGGAGCATCACGCCGGATGACCTCGCGTCCATTATCTACACGTCCGGCACTACCGGCAGGTCGAAAGGCGTTCAACTGACTCACGGAAATTTGACATCAAACGTGAGCCATTCGCTTGCAGGGTTCGAAGTTGGCCCCGGCCACGTCAGCCTGTCGTTCCTGCCGCTGTCGCATGTGACGGCTCGACACGTTGATATCGCCCTGCTCTACAACGGAGTAACGCTAGCCTATTGTCCCTTCTTCGAAGACTTGCCCCAGGCGCTTCGGGAGGTGCGCCCGACGATTTTCGTTGCCGTTCCGCGCGTGTACGAAAAGATTTACCTGCAGGTGGAAAAAAGCGCCCAGGGCAAGGCCAAGCAGGCTGTTTATCGCTGGGCTCACAGGATTGGCAACGCGCACCGGCCAACGATCCTCACGGGGAATATTCCAAAGTCTCTGAAATGGAAACTGGCCCAACACTTGGTGTATGCCAAGGTACGCGCGCACCTGGGCGGGCGAGTACAGATGTTCATTTCTGGAGGTGCGCCTCTGGGCAAGGAGCTTGCCGAATGGTATGCCAATCTAGGGATTCGAATCCATGAAGGTTACGGGCTGACGGAGACTTCCCCGGTGATTGCAGTCAACAATCCGCAGGCTCACAAATTAGGGACGGTCGGTCGACCCCTGGAGAACGTAGAGGTTCGGATCGCTGACGATTCGGAGATCCTGGTTCGCGGACCTTCTGTTTTCCGTGCCTATTGGAACCGGGGAGAGGAAACCAGGGATGCGTTTGTAGATGGATGGTTCAAGACGGGCGATATCGGGATGCTGGATGAAGACGGATTCTTGAGCGTCACCGACCGGAAAAAGGATTTGCTGAAAACCTCGGGCGGAAAATTTATCGCCCCGCAACCTGTCGAGAACTCGCTCAAGCTGCATGCTTTCATCGGCACGGCAGTGGTGGTCGGCGATCGACGAAAGTTCGCCGCAGTGCTCATTTCACCTCACTTTCCGCTGCTAGAAGAGTGGGCTCAGGCCAATGATATTGCATTCTCCTCACGGGAGGCCCTGGTCCAGCATCCCAAAGTAAGAGCACTGTACGAAGATATTGTGGCAGAAGTGAATCGCGGACTGGCGCGATTCGAAACGTTGAAGAAAGTCCTGCTCGTGGCGGATGAATTCACGGCCAGCGACGGCTCACTGACGCCGACCTTAAAGCTTCGCCGCAAGGTGATCGAGGAGCGTTATCGACAGCAGATTGACATGTTGTACGAGGAAGTGAGGGACTACGAACGATCGGCGGCATGCTGATCGCATTGGTCTGACGTTTAGAGGTCGCGAGGAACCTAGAAGGCGCCTCCACTTCCAGGAAAAATGAAGTCGGACGATTCCCTTCCCGTGTCTTACTTCTCCAGCTTGAAAATGCGTTCCATGGGCAGCCACTTCTCTCCTGGTCTAGCTTGCGGAAGAGCCTGCTGAAAATTCCACATCAGCTTCTCCCACTTCTGCACGATGGCGCTGAGTTCGTCTGCTTTCGCCTTGGCTTCGAACGAGAACGCTTCATTCACTTCCATGATCATGAACATACGCGTCCCGAGCAAGTAGATTTCCATGTCCTCAATGCCGGAATCTTTGATACTCCGAGTAATCTCCGGCCAAATCTTCTCGTGATGCCGCTTGTATTCGGCGATCAACTTGGGATCGTTCTTCAAATCAAGCGTCATGCAGAAGCGTCGTGTCATTGGGCCTCAGGGGCGAAAGTCTTCATGCGGAGTCTAGGTCAGTGCTCGATCCAGGTGAACGTAGCCGCCATCGACGAAAAGATGCTGGCCAGTGGTATGGCTGGACTTGGGCGAGATCAGGAACACGACCATAGCGGCAATTTCTTCTGAAGTGGTCATGCGCTTGTCCAGGGGAATTTTGGAAATTATATTTGCCAACTTCTCCTTGGGATTGGGAAAGGTGTCGAGCCAATTGCGGTAAAGCGGCGTCATGACTTCGGCTGGAATCACGGTATTCACACGAATTCCGTAGGGCAGCAGTTCTGCGGCCCACTCCCGTGTGAGGGCCATAATCGCTCCCTTCGACGAGGCATATCCAGAAGTGCTGCCTTGTCCCGTAACAGCAGTTTTCGAGCCAATATTTACGACGCTTCCCCGCGAGCGTTTCAGGTGCGGCAGCGAGTAGTGCGCCATGGCGTAGTAGTGCACGAGGTTGCGCTTGAGCGAGGCCACGTATTCGTCAGGATTGCCATCCTCAAGCCCGACTTTGTCATTGCGGCCGGCGTTGTTGACCAGGGCGTCCAGACGCCCGAAATCTTTCAGTACCTGGTCCACGGAACCGGAACAACTCTCTGGAGTCGAAAGCTCGACGCTGATCAGTCCGCAGCGGCCGCCACTTCTCTGAATTTCATGTTGCACCTGCTTGCCGGCATCCGCGTCGCGTCCCACGATGATGGGGATCGCCCCCTCCGCTGCGCAGGCCTGCACGATGCCTGCACCAATCCCCTTGGCACCGCCGGTCACGATAATGACTTTGTCTTTGAGTTGCAGGTCCATTCTCTAACCTCGAAGATTGAAGAATCCGCCATCCAGCGGATAATCGGCGCCGGTAATGAAGGAGGCCTCGTCGGAGCACAAAAACAGAGCGAGAGACGCGACTTCATCCGGTTCGGCCATCCGGCCGAGGGGCTGGGCATGCGCCAGCTTTTTGAACATTTCCTGTTCGCGGCCGGGGTAGGTTTTTGCAAGGTAGCTATCCACGAAAGGAGTGTGCACGCGAGCCGGAGAAATGCAGTTGCATCGAATGTTGTGCGCCAGGTAATCGCGGGCGACAGAATAGGTCATGGCGATTACCGCACCCTTGCTCATCGAATAGGCGAAACGATCTGGCAGACCGGATGAGCCAGCGATTGACGCGAGATTCAGAATAATGCCGCCACCAGAGCTTTTCATATGCCCGACAATTGCACGCATGCAGTTGTAATAACCCTTGATGTTGACCTGCACAATGCGATCAAAATCGTCAGGAGTTGTGCTCTCGACCGTACCAATGTGCGAAATGCCTGCATTGTTGACCAGGATATCGATTCGCTGACTTCGCGTGAGTTCCTGAAATTTTGCGCTTACTTCGCCAGGATTCGTTACGTCGCATTGATTCGGGAAGGCACTGCCGCCAGCGGAAGCAATCTGGTTGCAGGTCTCGGCTGCGGCAGAGCGGTTGAGATCACAAACGTGAACTGCCGCGCCACTTGCCGCAAATTTAAAGGCAATTGCCTGTCCGATGCCGCTGCCCGCCCCCGTGACAATCGCGACTTTGCCGTCGAGTCCAAACGAATTCGGATTGGCGCCCCGTTGATTCAGAGCGACACCCCACGTTTCCAGGGAATGAAATCCTCTTGCGCTTTGATCTCTGCCTTGGTTCGCACCTGGCCGCTGGCAACCCGTCTTGTGAAGTCCAGGATCTCCTCTCCCATCTGCTGAATTGTCTTCTGACCCGCGATAATCGACCCGGTATCGATGTCGATAATGTCACCCATTCTGGCGGCCAGTTCGGAATTGGTGGACAGCTTCACCACTGGCGTAATGGGATTGCCGGTAGGGGTGCCCAGCCCAGTGGTAAACAGGACCACGGATGCACCGGCGCCCACTTGGGCCGTCACACATTCCACATCGTTCCCCGGAGTGCATTGCAAGTGAAGCCCCGGCTTGGTGGAATATTCGGGATAGTCCAGCACGGCTGTGATCGAAGACGTACCGCCCTTTTTTGCAGCGCCTGCTGATTTCATCGCGTCGGTTAACAAGCCATCTCGCATATTTCCGGGGGAAGGATTCATTTCGAAACCAGCGCGAACGGCGGCGGCGCGGGCGGCATAATCGCGCATAAGTTGGATAAAGCGGTTGCCAACGACCGGATTCACGGCCCGGTCGATGAGTTCCTGCTCTACGCCGCAGAGTTCCGGAAATTCAGAAAGGATAGTTCGGCCGCCGAGAGCCGCTATCAGGTCTGCTGTGTGTCCGATCGAGGGATTGGCGGAAATTCCCGAGAAGCCGTCGGAGCCTCCGCACTTCAGCCCGACACACAGGGACGATAGAGGCGCGGGAGCACGCTGAGCCTGGTTGGCTTCCACCAGCCCAGAGAAAGTTTTCTGAATTGCCTCCGACATCATCGTGGCTTCAGAACCGCTTCGTTGCTGTTCGAAAAAGAATAGAGGCTTGTCGAAATTCGGATTGCGCTCGCGAATCTCCTCGCGCAAAATTGCAATCTGGGCGTGCTGACATCCCAGGCTCAAGACGGTAGCTCCGGCTACGTTGGGATGGTGAATGTATCCGGCGATCAGGCCACACAGATTCTTCGAGTCTTCCTTAGTTCCTCCGCACCCACCCTCATGCAGCAGAAATCGAATACCGTCGAGGTTCTTAAAGAGGCGCTCGCGCTCGTTCGGGATAGATTCCGAGGTGATTGCGGCAGGCTCCGCCCTTCTGTATTGCCGGGCCAGTTCGGCGACCTGACGACGGTAGGGTTGAGGAGGGGCGAAGCCCAATTCTTCCTCAAACGCCTGTTTCAGGACCTGAATATTCTTGTTCTCGCAGAAGACGAGGGGAACAACCAGCCAGTAGTTGCGAGTACCAACCTGCCCGTCGGACCGGCGGTATCCCAGGAAAGTTTCGTTTAGCCAGCGAGACACATCGGGTGGCGACCAGGCATATGGTCTCGACTGCTCGCGGAATGGCGATGCCTGATGCTGAACGTTGCTGATGGTTAAGAGTTCTCCGGCGGCGATCGGCGTAGTCGCCTTTCCAACCACAACACCGTACATCATCACGTTGTCGCCGAGTTCAAGTCTTCGGGTCGCAAATTTGTGCTTGGCGGGAACCTTAACCACGGGTGTATAGCTTTGGCCTTGGAATGCAACCGGTTCTCCGGGTTGAAGATCAGTGAGCGTGATGAGAACGTTATCGCGAGGATCGAGTTGGAGAACGCGGGCAGACATTGTCGATTCGATGACTTTGAGCGTTAGAGATGCATGCGTCCAGCGAAGTTCGCTTTAGTCGCGCTATTGTAAAGCATTCTCTTTGCTGCCGGCGCTATGCGGCAAGCGCCAGAATCGCTGCGCGTTTCCACCCAGCACGTCGGAGGCACGGTCCGGAGCTCGTTTGAGAATGTAGTCCTTCACCAGACCGGTGGCTTGGGCGTAAGAGGCTGCCACCAGGCAGACGGGCCAGTCCGAGCCAATCATGAGCCGGTCAGGACCGAACGAATCGAACACTACTTCGAGATAGGGAGCGATTTCGTCCCGAGTCCAGTGCTGCCAGTCGGATTCCGTCACTAACCCAGACATCTTGCAGAACACGTTGGGAAAGGCAGAGAGGCGGCGAATTCCGTCAGCCCATAAATCAATCCCTTTCACCTTAATTGGGGGTTTGGCCATGTGATCCAGAACGAACCGCTGCCGAGGGAATTTTTTTACAAACTCGATTGCCACAGGCAAGTGCTTGGCGTAGATGAGGATGTCATATGCCAAATCGAATTGTTCCAGCGCGGCAACGCCGCGAAGGAATTCGGGACGAAGTAGAAAACGATCATCCGGTTCAGTCTGCACGATGTGACGAAGTCCGACGAGTTTTGGATTTGCAGCCAGGTCTCTCAATTGCAGCGCGATCTCGGGGCTGCAAAGATCAGCCCAGCCGACTACGCCCAGAATGGATGAATTTTGCTCCGAGAGACCCAGAAGCCAACGCGTTTCTTCCAGCGTTTGGCAGGTTTGAACCACAACCGACCCGTGAAAGCCATTCGCTTTCAGCTCGGGTTGCAAATCCGCAGGAAGAAAATTCCGGCGCAGGGCTGCCATGTAATCGTCCAGCCAAGCGAATTCACGATCGCTGTAAATCCAGAAGTGCTGATGGGCGTCAATGCATAACATGCGCGTCAAAGAGTGTAATCGATCCCCGGCTGCGTGAGGGTCTCGTGAAGCGACAAAATACTTCAGGTCATTCCTGTAGAGCCGGATGCGTTATGTCTTAATTCGGGGAACGTATCCAACGAAGTTTTTGCAAAATTCACGCCCCAACCATTGTCCTTGCTAACCTTGAGGCATAGGCTATCGACAAGGAGTTTTTATGAGCACGATCGAAGCCTCAGTTCCGGCCGAAGTTGCCGAACTCAGCCCTTATGCACCTACTCGATCCAGCGTCGAAGGTAAGCCACTCAGTGAGCAAGAACTGCGGAAGATTGAGACGTATTGGAGGACCTGCAATTATCTGAGTCTGGGGATGATTTATCTGCAGGAGAATCCTTTGCTCATGGAACCGCTGCGGC
>DASVAE010000094.1:0-30927 GCA_036376495.1 Candidatus Sulfotelmatobacter sp.
ATCCAGTCGGCCAGCAGTCCAGCGAAAAGAGTGGAAATCACGCTGCCCAACAGCACGGCCGCGACTACGAGGGACAGCTCGGCGCGGTTCAATCCCGAAGTGGCCTCCAGGTACGGAAGCGCTCCCGCTATGATTCCGACGTCCACTCCATAGAGCAGGCCGCCTAGTCCAGCCACAATTAGAAGAAAACGGTTGTAGAAGATCTTTTTGCTGTCGAGCACGGGTGTACTGCTCGCTAACGGCGGAGTTGTCATTGGCGTATGGGCACCTGATTGCCTGCGGAACACTGAACTGAAACCTCGCGGCTCCGATTCCAGAAAGGCACCCGAATTGTAACGTAGGACCTGCCGGAATTCGCGCTTCGTCGAACCTGTCATGACGTGGTGCGCTACCATCCTGAGAGGCGCCGTTCAGCTACAATACCCAAGCCGCTCGGCAGTTCGATTCGAGCTTCCACCCTCCGGGATGCGATACGGGTTCATCATCGACAATCGCAAGTGCATCGGCTGTCACGCCTGCACGGTGGCGTGCAAGACGGAGAACCACGTCCCGCTCACGGTGAACCGCACCTGGGTAAAATATGTCGAGAAGGGTACTTTTCCCAACACCCACCGCGTATTCCAGGTGACCCGCTGCAATCATTGCGACAATCCTCCCTGCGTGACCATCTGTCCGGTAACGGCGATGTACCAGCGCAAAGATGGAATCGTGGACTTCAGTTCCGAACGCTGTATTGGCTGCAAAGCCTGCATGCAAGCCTGCCCGTACGACTCAATCTATATTGATCCTGACCAGGGAACGGCCGCTAAATGTCATTTCTGCGCCCACCGCACCGAGGTTGGGCTAGAGCCTTCCTGCGTGGTGGTATGTCCTGAGCACGCGATCATCGCGGGAGATCTCGATTTGATGGATGGCGAAATCGGGCAACTGCTGGCCCGCGAGCCGGTGCGGGTTCGCAAGCCAGAGCAGGGAACGCGCCCTAAGCTTTACTACATTGACGCCGACGAGAGCGCCATCGTGCCCACCGCTGCGCGTCACGAATCGATGTACATGTGGGCGGAGCGCAACGAAGCTTTGCACGGAGGCGGGGCCGTTTATCCTGCAGACAGCCCGCTGCTGCAAGAGAACGCGCTCGCCGCCTACGACGTTTCGCATGCCCGCCCCTGGGGATGGCAAGTTCCCGCGTACTGCTGGACCAAATCGATTGGCTCTGGAGCGCTTGCTATTCCAGCATTTGCCATGTTGTTAGGCCGGCTCGGGACCGATCGCGTGCGCGATATAGCCTTATCCACCATCGCGCTCATCTTCACCGCAATTACAACGGTGTTGCTCGTCTGGGATCTGGAACATAAGAAGCGCTTTCTTCGCGTAATTTTCACGCCGCAAAGCAAGTCCTGGCTGGCGCGCGGCGCCTTCATCCTCATCGCATACAGCGTCCTGGCCGGAGTCTTCTGGCTGGGCGCAGTCGCAGGATTCGCGCCACTCACGCATTGGCTGCTGTGGCCGACCGTGCTGGTCGGATTCCTGGCGGCGGTTTATACGGCATTTCTTTTTGGGCAATGTGAAGGACGCGACCTTTGGCAGACCCCGCTCTTGCCGGTTCACCTAATTGTGCAGGGGCTGCTGTGTGGAGCGGCTGTGCTGGCCTTGTTGCCCGGGTTCGCCGGGGGGGCGCCAGCGACTTTATCGGTCGCGAGAGCGGCACTCGCGCTCAGTCTTGTGCTCCATTTGGGGATCGTCGGCGCTGAGTTTCTCATGCCACACTCGACGGACAATGCCGCGTACGCAGCGCGGCTCATTACCGATTGGCCCTTCGGCGCGTATTTTTGGCTGGGAACTATTTCTCTTGGTGGAATCATGCCGCTGGCACTTTTGGTATTGACTTCGACATGGAGCATCGTACTCAGCGCCCTGCTCAGCCTTGGCGGTGTGCTGGTCTTCGAATGGTGCTTCGTGATGGCGGGACAAAGCGTTCCGAACAGCTGAGTCGGGTTGCAGAGAGGTTTTCGATGAGCGATTTCAAACGCGACGGCAGCCATCTCATTTCCTGCGCTCCCGTGGAAAAATGGGATGACTGGGTCGAACTCGATCCCCAGTGCTGGCCGAAGCGCGTCGAAAAACACTACCAGTTAGTTCCCACAATCTGCTTTAACTGCGAGTCCGCCTGCGGATTACTCGCTTACGTCAACAAGGCAACCGGAGAGATCGACAAGTTCGAAGGCAATCCCAAACATCCGGCCAGCCGCGGCCGGCTGTGTGCCAAGGGCCCGGCCACCATCAATCAGATTCACGACCCGGACCGCATTCTCTACCCGATGAAGCGCAGCGGGCCGCGCGGAGCGGGCAGGTGGGTGCGAACCTCCTGGCCCGAAGTTCTGCAGGAATTCGGCGGCCGCATACGCAAGGCGATCCAGCAACGACGCGGCAACGAAGTCATGTACCACGTAGGCCGTCCGGGGCACGACTTCATCATGGATCGCACGCTGCAGGCATGGGGGATCGATGGACACAATTCACATACCAATGTGTGTTCCTCGTCGGCCCGCCTGGGATACCTTCTCTGGCATTATGCGGACCGCCCCTCCCCGGACCATGCCAATGCGCGGTTCATTCTTCTGCTCTCGGCACACCTGGAATCGGGACACTACTTCAATCCTCACGCACAACGCATCATCGAGGGAAAGATGGCCGGGGCGAAACTGGCGGTCATGGATCCTCGCCTGTCCAACACCGCAAGCATGGCCGACTACTGGCTGCCCACTTATCCGGGAACAGAAGCCGCGGTTCTGCTGGCCATGGGCAAAGTCATTCTCGATGAGAACAGGTTCGATGCCGCTTTCGTAAATACTTGGACGAACTGGCAAGATCTGGAGATCGACGGATTCAACGCCAAAGGACAGAGTTTTGAATCGGCAATCGAAGCCTTGAGAAAACACTATGCCCGCTTTACCCCGCAGTTCGCCGAAATAGAAAGCGGGGTGAAGGCGGAAGTCATCGTCCAAATTGCGCGCGAGATCGCCGCAGGCGGTAGTCGATTCGCCTCACACCTGTGGCGGGGCAGCGCCTCCGGTAATCTTGGCGGATGGCAGACGGCGCGAGCTCTGACCTTGCTGCACGTGCTCACTGGCTCGGTGGGCACCGAAGGCGGCCACAATCTGAACGCGTGGAACAAGTTCGTTCCCAAGCCGTTCAGTGTTCCGCCGGCCCAGAAACAGTGGAACGAGCTTCTGTACCCGCGCGAATGGCCGCTGTGCACGCATGAGATGTCTTTCCTGCTGCCACACTTCCTGAAAGAGGGGCGAGGCTGCGTCGATACCTATTTCACCCGCGTGTTCAATCCGGTGTGGACCTATCCTGACGGCTTCTCCTGGGTCGAAATGCTGCGGGATGAGGAAAAGATCGGCCTACATGCGGCTCTGACCCCCACGTGGAACGAAACCGCCTGGTTCGCCGACTACGTACTGCCCATGGGATTCAGTTCTGAACGCCACGATCTGATGAGCCAGGAATCCTATGCCGGACAGTGGATCGGTTTCCGCCAGCCGGTCAAGCGTGTGCTTCGCGAAAAAGCGGGCGAAAAATTCGAATACACCTATCAGGCAAATCCCGGTGAAGTTTGGGAAGAAGACGAATTCTGGATCAATCTCTCGTGGGCCATTGATCCGGACGGTGCGATGGGCATTCGCCAATATTTCGAGTCTCCTTACCGGCCCGGCGAAAAGCTGACCCTCGACGAGTATTACGGATGGATGTTCGAGCATTCCGTTCCGGGGCTGCCCGAAGCTGCCTCAAATGAGGGCCTCACTCCGCTGGAATACATGCGCAAGTACGGCGCATTCGAGATCACGCGCGATGTGTATAGGCAGAATGAAAAACCTGTATCCACCGCAATCCTTGCTGGCTCCGACGTTGCTTCCGACGGAACGATCATTAAAGATGGCAAGCCGGTAGGCGTGATGATTGGCGATCAGGCGGCCGTCGGATACAACACACCTTCACGCAAGCTCGAGCTCTTTTCCAAGACCATGGCTGAGTGGAGCTGGGGCGAGTTTGCCCTCCCCGAGTACTATCGAAGTCACATTCACCGGGGAGCACAGGCCGTTTCGCTGGGGCAAGAGCCATCCGAAGATTTCGATGCGAAATACACACCCGCAGTCGTGTGGCCCGAAGATGCACAGGGCGAGGTCTACACGCTGCTGCCGATCTTCCGGTTACCCAATCTGATTCACACCCGCTCGGGTAATGCGAAATTGTTGTATGAGATCTCGCACAAGAATCCGCTCTGGATCAATCCCGCCGACGCCAGAAACTTGGGCGGCATCCGCACCAGTGATCTCATGAAAGTGCATACCGAGATCGGATATTTCGTGGTGCAAGCGTGGGTGACTGAGGGCTTGGCTCCGGGTGTGGTCGCTTGTTCTCACCACTTGGGCCGCTGGAGAGTCAACCAGGATGACCAGATCGAGCGTATGTCGAGCGCCTGGGTGGACCTGAAGGAAATCGGGAAAGGGAAGTGGAAGATGCGGCAGCTGCAGTCTGTATCGCCCTATGAAACGGCGGATCCGGATACGAAGCGCATCTGGTGGGGCGATGCAGGCGTTCATCAGAACATTACCTTCCCCGTTCATCCCGATCCAGTCAGCGGGATGCACTGCTGGCATCAAATGGTGCGAGTGGAAAAGGCTGGACCGGACGATCGTTACGGCGACATCTTTGTCGACACGAACCTTTCTTTCGCGGTATATCAACGCTGGAAAGCGCTGGCTCGTCCCGGTCCGCGTCCCGGCGGGCTGAGACGACCACTCTGGATTCCGCGCGCAGTCAGGCCCGATGAATCCGCATACTACATCAAAAAATAACGACAGGTCGCTTCTGGCCCCTGCACATTGGGGATCTGCTCTCGCTACTCCGTATCTTTTCTTTGTTTTACGTATCGACGGGTGCGCCGTGTCGATGCCGTAATTTCACGACAACAGGCCCGAAAGGGGCTGCATCCTAGCTGCAGTTCGGTGGACGAACCCGAGGGATTTCTCCATCGAATGCCGGAGCTTACCATGAGCACCCTTGAAAACCCGAACTTGCAGACCGTCGCGGATCCCGCGCGCCAACTCCCGCCCGCAGAGGATTCTCTTTCTCCCAAAGTTGCAAGCGTCGCCGACTGGGTGGGCCGCACCCAGGCCCGAGTCGGACAGTTTTTCGCGACCGCATACGAGTCCTCACGGCATGGCTCAGCGTCATTCGTACGAACTATGCGCGAGCGAAGTGTCAGGCTCAAAGAAGAAAAACCTGTGGCTCTTCTCGCCGGCATAGCGGGAACAGCGTTCGCCCTCGGCGTCACGGCCCGTATTCTGAGGTCAAGGCGATGATAATGAACGGCGAGGTCAAAAACGGCCGCAGCCTGGCAGCTATCCTGACCGACATGAAGAGCGAACTCCAGGAGTTCGCGCAAACACGCATTGCATTGCTCAAGCGCGAAATCCAGGAGAAAACCGAGGCCCTTAAGTCTGCGCTGCCGCTGGCCGTCGTTGGCTCTCTGCTGCTTAGCACCGCATTCCTGCTGCTCTCCGTTGCACTCGCGGCCTTGGTGGCGACAGCCTTCGTAGATAATCCGTACCGTTGGTTTTTTGGATGCCTCGCAATCGCGATTCTCTGGGCGATCGGCGGAGCCGGCGCGCTCTATGCCGTGAAACGCCGACTCAGCAGACAAAGCATGGTCCCCCAAAAAACCATCGAAGTCCTGAGCGGAGATAAGACTTGGATACAGAACGAAGCACGGAAGGCGTCATGAGCACATCAGCTACCCCGGAACGGTTGGAAGTACAGGCACTCGCGCAGCGCGAGCGCATCCACCGCACTGCTTTGGAGCTGATCTCCAAAGTGGATGACGCCAAGCAGCGCCTGACGCTGTCCTACAACGTGCGCGCGCATTTCGGGATCACAACCGCGGTTTCCGTGGCCGTATGTTTCTTGTGCGGATACGCCATCGCCGGCATGTTCATCGAGAGTCGCTGAGCTTTCAGAATTCGATGCTCATTTTTGGCTGGCGGCATTCGCCTATATCCATTAGCATCTGACCGCGACAGCACGCGACCCGATACCCTCTTGAGCGCTCGTTCTCACTTCTTAATCCGGCCTCGGCGGTACCACTCTCACTTTCTTTCCGCGGTTCTGCTCACTCTGTTTGCGACGGTGGCATGGGCCAAAAGTGGCGTCTACGTGGTAGTGGTTCCCGTGGCCAACATGTATTCCGGCCCCAGTGACAAGACCGATGTCGTTTCGCAGGCCATCTACGGGAGCGACGTGAGCCTGGTCGTTGTGCGCGGGGAATGGTCGCGGATTCAGACCTCGGATCACTACAAAGGTTGGGTGCCGAGCCGTCAAATCCGAATTCTTCTCACCGGCAACGGCTACGCGAAGTCCGGGCCTGCGGTGCAGGTGGAGAGTCTATTCGCGAATATCTACAACGAACCCGACATCACGAAGCACAAGCCGGTGGTGACGGTTCCATTTGAGACGCGGCTCGAGCTGGTTCCTGATGCAAAAGTGAAGGACGGAAAACCTGCTCCCGAAGGCTGGCTGCAGGTCCATTTGCCCGATCTCCGAAATGCCTGGGTGCAGGCAGGCGACGTTGCCGCCGACCCGAAGCCGCTCTCGATTCCAGAGTCGATCGAACTAGCCAAACACTTTCTCGGAATCCCCTATTTGTGGGGAGGCCGTTCCAGCTTCGGCTTTGATTGCTCGGGATTCACCCAAATGCTGCTGCGCGCCCGCGGGATCAACATGCCGCGCGATGCGGACCAACAGGCCGCATGGAACGGTGTCACTCCCGTCGAACGCAAGCATTTGCAGCCTGGCGACTTGCTTTTCTTTGGATCCTCTCCCAAGCAGATCACTCATACCGGTATGTACATCGGGGATGGCCAGTTTATTCACGATACGACGAACGGTCATCCGGTCGTGCAGATCAGCCGTCTTGATGACGAGCCCTGGACCAAACTGCTGGTTGCCTGCCGCCGCGTGAAGTGACCCTCGAAGACTGCGCGATCAGGATTGTCCGGATGCGGCGCCGTGGGTTTGCTCCGCAGGTTTTTCGGAAGTACAGGTTTGCCGGTGTGCAGAAGGTGTCGCGCCTGTGACCAGGGCCGCTTGTTTTCCGCAGAGTTCGATCACCTCTGCAATGCGTTGGACTTCGTGCTGCATGGCCATCTGCCAGTTCCGCAGCCCTTCTTTTTCCTGTGCCACGAGATCGTGGTTGCGCTCAATTCGTTCGGCATAATGCGCCCGCACCCGTTCCATCTCTTCCTCGACCTCTTTGATCTCGCGAGCTTTCGCACTCTCAAACTCTTCCAACTGCTTCTTTTTCCCGGCTTCGTAGCGGTTGAGAGCGTCTTGCCGCCGCGTGGCATCCGCGAGCACGTCATCCAGCCGGGTACCTGCAGCGTCCAGGGCCATCAGGATGGATGCGCGTTTGAACTCCTTCGATAAGTCTCGAATACGCTCGCTGTTCAGCATCTCGACTACTTTATGAATGCCGTAGCCGGACGCCGGTTTCATGATGCCGGCTGCGTGATAGATATCCTCATAGGAAAGCATCTCGTGACGATCTGCGCTGCAGGTGTCCGCCGTGGATCCATTCGATTTGTTCACGAGCATCTCCTTGGTGCCAACTGATTCAGGCTGGTCCGATCCCTTGGCGCGATGCCAAAATTTCGGAAAGAGCGTTTTCGGTTGCATACCTTTCCTTTCACGGGGGGGCGAGCCTGTACTCGAACTTCTAGCACCGCTCTGCGTAGACTCACTCTGCACGTCGGTGGCGGCGCGATTCGGAATCGGAATTTTCGGCGCAAAGGGGGCAGGCGCAATGTTGATACTCTCGGTCGGTGTGACCTTCTGTTGGTCGCGCCTCCGCTCCCGTTCCGCCTGCAGGGCCATCAACAAGGGATGATCGTTCTGGGGCGGCGCTGGGGGCAATTGCGGTACCTTCGCTGTAGCGGCCGGTGCAAGTTTACGAAACGCTAAGTTCCTGGATGCTCTCCCGCTCTCAGCTTCACGGCGTACGCCTATAAGAAACTCCCGGCCATCACGGCGGCAGTTCCTCGCCACAGCTGAGAATTGCTCCCGCTGCCATCGGATGGTCACGACCGAGCCGACCGCCAGCGGCCGCGTGAGCCGCACACACGCACCCGAGGTCGACCTGTCCTCCAGCACTGCCGAGGCTTGGCAGTGTTGGCCGCTGGCATCTTCCCGGCTAATCTCGGCCACTGCCCACATCAGCATGCGCGCCTCAATTTCACGCCCGTCCATGCCAGATGTATCGGCCAACAGGAATGCGAGTTTAGTTACTGTTGGATGAAGCCGGACTTGGATCCACGCGTTGCGTCATACGGCTTGCCGGAATCAAGATTAGGAAATTATGAGAACAAGCGCATCAGGCCCGTAGCCGGCAGGTCGGGGGAGAGAAAGCGTGCTTCTTTTCCGGCAGCCCGAGCCAAGACTTCAGCCGCGCGATATCCGCTGCGCACCGCGCCTTCCATAGTTGCCGGCCAGCCAGTCGCGGTCCAATCACCGGCAAGAAAGACGCGCTGCCAACCCGTCGTGGCCGATGGCCGGTAGGCATCAATTCCCGGACGCGGCGAGTAAGTGGCATTCACTTCTTTTATTACGGTGGACTTCACCAGATTCGCCGATCGCGCGCCGGGGAAGAACTCTCGTACTTCAGCCAGTGCGAGTTCCACAATCTCATTGCGCGATTTGTCGATGAGAGACTTCGAGGAACTGACCACCAGTTCGATATAACTGCCCCCCGAATTGCCGTTACTGGATTGCGTCCGAATAGGCTGCAGTCGCGATTTATGAAACATCCACTGAATGGTGCGATCGAGCAACACCGCATGATCGAGATCGGAAATTTGTCGATCGAACCACAGGTGAATTCCGGTGATGGGAGAGTTTTCGAAATGCGAGATCTGCTCGCGCAGCGGCGCACTCTCAGGCGAGTCGGGCAGAACGCGACCCAGGGCATCGAAGGGAAGCGCGATGATCAGGTAATCGAAAAATTGTCCCACGCTGCCCGCGTTCCCGGGTTCTCGGGCTTGCACCTGTACCTGCGTGCCCTGTACTGAGAAAGCATCCACCGGGCAGCGGAAGCGCAGCACTCCACCCCGCGCGCGAACATATTCTCCCGCGGCATTATAAAGATTGGTGAGCGGCAGAGCCGGGACCCCCATCTGCCGCGCCGCCGGAGACTTCATAGACTCGCGCACCACCTGGGCTGCGGCAGAAATGGAAATCCGGTCCAGATCCTCGCTCAAAGCGCTGATCAGGATCGCTTTCCAGAATCTTTCCACAGCATTTTTCGTTTGGCCATGATGATCAAGCCATTCTTGAAACGATTGTCCCGTGTCTTGCTGCACCGTAAGGGTGAGCGGGACCAGCGCGCGCGCAATGGCCAATTTGTCAGCCGCGCTCAGAAAGGTGAACTGCAAGAAGGAAGGCGCGGTGTGCATCGGCGCCGGCAAGAACGACGAGTTCATCGTGGAGGCACGCCCGCCCGGCTCGATGAAAGTCATCTGGTCGTACCAGCGAATTTGATCGGCGACGCCGATCCTTTCGTAAAACTCGACCAGGTTCGTGCACAGCCGGAACAGTACGTGCTGGCAATTGTCCACCACTTCACCCGTGCCCGGATGCTCGTAGGAAGAAGCACGGCCTCCCAGGAACGGACGCTTCTCAAATAGTGTTACGTGAAAGCCGATGTCCGATAAGCCACAGGCCGCCGCCAGCCCCGCGAGACCTCCGCCGGCAATGGCGACTGTAGGTTGGGGCGGAGTGGAGGTCATTTGATCGAAAGTCGCGCCCAGACCCCGATCATGTCAGGCGCTTGACGAAGCCCTTTCCCAGGACCCGCAGCTTCTCCCACGTGCTCAAGGCGACCTTGGAACTGAACACGTCGTACTGCTTCTCGGCGACTTTTTCCAGCAAGCTGCGGTAGATCGTGATCAGTACCCACAGCGCGGGCTGGCTGTCCTCAGCCACGTATGGGATCAAGGCATCGCCAGCCGCATAGAACTCGCGAGCGCGGTCCGCTTCCAGCGCGAGTAGCGGACGAAATCGTGCCGGATCGGGTGTGCCCAGAAGCTCAGAAGCAGACAGGCCAAACCTTGCCATATCTTCTTCCGGCAAATACACCCGTCCCATGGCGGCGTCCTCTCGTACATCGCGGATGATGTTTGTCATCTGGAACGCCAAGCCGCACCGTTCTGCCAATTCCTCGGCCGCGGGATCCCGATATCCAAAGATGTGAATGCAAACCAGGCCCACCACGGAAGCCACGCGATAGCAGTACACTCGCAGGTCATCGAACGTCTTGTACTGAACGCTGAGCCCTGGCATGGTGGAGCTTTGGGCGCCAACTTCGGATTCTTCCACGTCCATAGCAGTGCCGATGGCCAGTTCGTCCAGCAGTCCTGCGGGGATCGCATGTCGCCGCTGAGCATCCGTCAGGGCCAGCAAAATCGCGTCGTCTGTCGGCTGCCCCTGCTGGGCCCGGTGGAGATCGTCCAGCCACGCATCCAGCTTCTGCCGCCGTTCCAGCAGGCTAAGCGACGGCTCGTCCGTGATGTCATCGCAACGCCGCATGAACGCGTACACCGCACACAGAGCCTCGCGCTTGCGGCGGGGCAGGACGAGGAACGCGTAATAAAAGTTCTTGGCCGCAGTCCTCGTGATGCCTTTGCAGACGGAATATGCCATGACCAGCTGAGGCGGTGCAGGCGTCCATGGCACTGGAACTTGCTGTGTGCCCACGCTCATCTGGATGCTCCCAGAGACATACCAAAGCACTTTGCCATGGCCGCCCGAGTGACCAAGCTCAGTTTGCGCGACCTTGAAATTGCTGGCCGATTTCCCAGCACGGCATACCCCTGCTGCTCGATGGCATTCAAAATCTCCAGGCCGCCGCGGCTGAAAAGATCGAGATCGATGGCCAGGTCTCGATCCACCTTAGAGATCAAAGGAAGCCCCTGCCGGAACCAGTCACGGGCGCGCTCCACCTGGAACTTCATCATGGCGCGAAATGCCGGCGTGTTCTGTTGCTGCGAGATCTCGTGTTCTGCCACTCCGAATGTACGCAGGTCTTCGAGCGGCAGATAAATGCGGCCCTTTGCATAATCCACGCTGACGTCCTGCCAGAAATTGGCCAGTTGCAGCGCCGTGCAGGTGTAATCGGATAGCTGCTGGCGTTCCGCATCGCAATATCCGCACAGGTACAGCACCAGATGCCCAACTGGATTGGCGGAATACTGGCAGTATCCTAGGACGTCGTTGAAAGTCTCGAAGCGCGTGACCGTCTGATCCTGGCGGAACGCGGTCAGCAGGTCAGAGAACTCGTGCTTGGGAACGTCGAACTGACGCACCGTTTCCGACAGGGCGACGAAGACAGGATGCTTCGGAATGCCTTCATAGCAGCTCTCCAGCTCCCGCTGCCAGAGATCAAGCAACGCCAGAGATGCTGCGGTATCCCCGACTTCATCCCCGAGATCGTCCGAAATCCGGCAATAGGCATACACGTTAAAAAAATGCTGCCGTAGGCGCTTGGGTAAAAACCAGGTCGCGACCGAGAAATTCTCGTAGTGGGTACGCGCCAGATCAGCGCAATACTGTTGCGCCTGCTCCAGGCTAGGAGCGCTGGCGGGAATTGCGTAGCTGGAGGGCAGCCGGCTCCATCCCAAAGCTGCCGAATTGTGAGTCGAGATCTGAGTCACGGCCGAGTTGATTGATGGTCGTTGATTAAAAATCCCAGCGCTTTTGGCCTTCTACTTAGGAATCACCGGTCGAACACTCCTCAGTGTCCCGGAATGATGGCCGTCTTGATCTCCCCACTTCGATTCAGCATGTGGCGCAGGACCTGCTGCAGGCGCGAGAGCGGCGCTTCTCCGGTGATGTAGTCGGTGGGCCTAATCTTCTTGGCTGCGATTAGTCCAAAGGCACGGCGGACGGTTTCCGGAGTGTGATGAAAGGTCGCCTTCAAAGTGATTTCGGAGTAGTGCAGGCGATTGGTCTCCAGCTGAACCTTGGTCCCGCTGGCGCAGCCACCAAAGAAATTCACCGTGCCACCTTTGCGGACCATATCCACCGCCCATTCCCAGGCTTCCGGCTTGCCGACCGCTTCGATGACCACATCGCAACCCCGCTTTTGCGGGGACAACGCGCGCACCGCATCCACCACGTCCTTGACCTTGCTGGTCTGAATAATCTCGTGCGCGCCCATCTGTTTGGCGGCTTCCACCTGGCCGTCGCGCTTGACCACCGCAATCACGTTGCACCCAATCGCGCGCGCGACTTGCACAAACATCAACCCAATTGGCCCGCCGCCGAGGATGGCGACCGTGTCCCCGATTTCTACGCCGGTCTCGTGCAGCCCTCTCAAGACGCAGGCCAAAGGCTCGGTCATGGCGGCGTCTTCGAAACTGACATTAGGCGGAATCACCAGCATGTTGGCATCAACGATCCGCCGCGGCACGCGGATGTACTCCGCATACGCGCCGTTATTAAACAGGAGATCCTCGCAAAGATTTTCCTGGTGTTTTGAGCAGTAGAAGCACATCTGGCATGGTGCGGAGTTCAGCGCGACCACTCGCATGCCCTTCTTGAAGCCATTCACTCCGGCCCCCACTTCCTCGATCACCCCGGCCAGTTCGTGGCCAAACAGGGCAGGGGGGACGATCATGCGGGCATGATAGCCGCGCAAATACACTTTCAGGTCAGTGCCGCAGGTCAGGGCAACCTGGACTTTGACCAGAACCTCGCCGTCTCCTACGCGAGGTATTGGAACCTTCTCAATTTTTACGTCTTCTTTGCCGTACAGGACGGCAGCGGTCATTTTTCCGTTCACTGCGGGTTTCCTTCCCGGATGCTGCTAGCCCACGAACTGCTGGGCTGAATCATGATCTTCATCGACGACGGTTGCGGGTGGGCAGCCAGTTCCAGCGCCTTCGTACTCTGGTCGAGGGGAAAGCGATGGCTTACCAGCCGTTCCAGATCCATCTCGCGATTCATGACAAATCGGACTGATTCTTCCTGCAGGTTGACGGACGCGCTGTAGGATCCCACCAGAGTCTTCTCGTCGACGCAAATGGCTGCAGGATCGATGATTGCCTCCCCATGCTGCGTTTGCGCAAACAGCAGAACACGCCCGCCTGGACGCGCAGCATCCATGGCAGTGCGAATCAGGGAATTGCCGCCTACGGCTAAAATCACTGCGTCGGCGCCACGCCCCTCGGTGAGTTCACGGACACACTGCACCACATCCGTCCGCGAAGCGTCTATAGAATTGTCGAGCCCGAAACTTCTTCCTATTTTAAGCCTCTCTGGATACAAATCGGAAGTTATTAAGCTGGCCCCCGCCCGGCGAGCTAATACGCTCAGTATGATGCCGATCGGCCCCTGTCCGATGGCCACTACGGTCTCCCCCCCATGCAACCGCAGGGCCCCGATCCCCTTCATGCACGTATTTACCGGCTCCACAAAACAGGCCTGCTCGAAAGAAATGCCCTCGGGAATGCGGACCGTTCCGCGCTCCACGATCCAGTCCAGCACGCGAACGTACTCGGCGAATCCACCTCCGGAGGGCTCAAATCCAGCCGTGCAGCCTACTTTCTTGTAAGTGGCACACTGGGCAAAAGTCTTGTGCTGGCAGTAAAAGCACTCTCCGCAGGGAATGTGATGGAACACAATTACGTGATCGCCGGGCCGGAAGGTATGGACGTTCTGCCCAACAGCCGCGACGACCCCCGACGTCTCATGCCCGAAAATGCGCGGCGCGGAATGGGAACCGGTTGCGATCTTCTTCAGATCTGTACCGCAAACGCCGCAGGAGTGCACCCGGACCAGCATCTCCTCGGGCCCGATACTCGGGACTGGCACCGTCTCCACCCGCACATCATTGACGCCGCGGTACACCGCCGCCTTCATTGTCGCTGGGATTAAATGCGGAGGGTCATCGACCGCGTACTGTCCGGCTATGGCCATGAAGAGATGTTAGATGATCATACCAGTACCCTCGCTTCAAAGCATGAAAGGACGGTCTCCGCTGCCCGGCCCCCATTTCTTGGGACGGGCTCCAGCGGCTGTCAGTTTTTATTGGGCTGACCGTTCCTAATCCGGAATCTCTCTTACGCTGTTTTTCGTGCTATTCTGCGCAAAATCAAGGACAACTGTGCTCACAGAACTGCGCCTGGAGAACTACGCAGTAATCGACAATTTGGTGGTGGAGTTCGGCCATGGCTTGAACCTCCTGACGGGTGAAACGGGAGCAGGGAAGTCCATCCTCATCGATGCCTTAGCGCTCTTGCTGGGCGAGAAGGCCTCCACCGAAGTAATTCGCGGGGGAGTCCAGCGGGCGGTGATAGCGGCGGTTTTCGAAGTCGCAGGGAACGCGGAAGATGCCGTGTCCAAACTTCTGGAAGCGAATGGCCTGGACGAGTCAGACGACGGCTCTTTGATCTTGCGTCGCGAGATTTCCGCTAGCGGGAAAGGACGTGTTTTCGTAAACAATCAGCCCGCCACGGTGGCTGTCCTACGGCAGTTGGCGCCTCATCTTGCCATTATCCATGCGCAGAACGAATCCATTCTTTCCTTCGATGGTCGGGCGCGCCTCGAGCTGCTTGACGCGTTTGCAGAAACCCGTATCGAAAGCGTCGCTCAAAGCTATGAGGTCTGGAGGAAGATTCGAAGCCGCATTGACGACTTGGAGCGCGGCGAACAGGACCGCCTTCGTCTGATCGATCTCTGGACTTTCCAGAAACACGAAATCGAAGACGCCAAGCTGCAGAGCGGGGAAGACGAAAGCCTGGAATCCGAGAAGCGGGTTCTATCTAACGCGGAGAAGATTTATAACGCCGCTATGAATGCCTTCGATCTGCTCTATGAGGGCAGCGGGTCGACATCCTCTTCGTTGCGGGCGGCGCATAAGCAGGTCGAAGAACTAGCCCGGTACGAGCCGAAATTTCAGGAAGCTCTGGCGGCTCTCGAAAGCGCTCGCATCAGCGTCGAAGACGTTGGTGCCACGTTGCGCGATTATGCCGGCGGAATTCACGCCTCCCCTGAGCACCTGGCCCAGGTAGAAGATCGGCTCGCGCTTTTGGATCGACTGAAAAGAAAGTACGGTCCTGCCATGGAGGAAGTGATTCAGTTCGGAGCCGAGGTTTCGCGCAAGTTGTCGGAAGTGGAGAATAAAGACGAAATGCTGCGCCAGCTTCGCGGCGAACTAGCCCAAGCCGCGGAGCAATACCTGCGCGCAGCTCAGGCCGTATCGAAAACCCGTACCGCGGCCGCGCGCCGCCTCGAGAAACTGGCTGAATCCGAGATCAACGATCTCGCCATGAAATCGGCCTTCCATATCGAGATTACCCACTCTGCCGAAGAATCCAACTGGAACGCGTCCGGAATCGACCAGGTGCTGTACATGATCTCCACCAATCCCGGCGAGCCCTTGCACCCGTTGGAACAAATCGCCTCCGGCGGCGAACTGTCCCGCGTAATGCTGGCCCTAAAAGCATGCGTCGAGTCCGGCGCGGACGCTAGCAGCGCTAAAAAGCGTCCACCCTCAAGTGCCCGCAAGAACCGGGAAAAAGGCCAGAAGACTTTGGTATTTGATGAAATCGATACTGGTATTGGCGGCCGGGCCGCCGAGGCGGTCGGCAAGAAGCTGAAGTCCCTCGCTCGTGGCAATCAAGTGCTCTGCGTGACTCACCTGCCGCAGATTGCCACTTTCGGCGATCATCACTACGTAATTGAAAAAAAGGAATGCGCCGGGCGTGCCCGCACAAGCATCCGCGAGGTCACCGGAGAAGATCGTACCGAAGAAGTGGCACGCATGCTAAGCGGCGCAAAACTCACCGAAACATCCAGGAAACATGCGGAGCAGTTGATTCGGACTAACGGCTGAGGTCGGATTCCAGGGAAGACGTGCCTTGTGCGATCGTGCTGCTGGGAAGGCTGTCGCCCACCCTGATCGTGAAGTTAACCGTGATCGTTGCCTTGCTCTCTACTGCCTGGCCATGCTGATAGATCGGCTTGAATTTCCATTCCCGAACCGCCTGCTGAGCGGCACTGGATAGGATCGCCGGTCCGCGCAGCACTCGAACGTTCTCGATCATGCCATCGGTCCCAATCAGAGCTTCCAGCACCACCGATCCCTGCACGTTCATGTGCTGGGCCAGAACGGGATATGTAGCGTGAATTTCAGTCTGGGGCAGATGCGTGGCCGAGGCCGTCACGACCTCGTGAGTCGCCGCTTTGCTGGTGATGCTGGCTGCTGGAGCTTCCGGTTGAATGCCCGGAACCTTTGCCACCTGCACCTTGGTGACATTGCTGCGTGGCCGCACGGTGTGATGATTGTCGCCCGCGATCACCTCCACATCCAACGGAGGTAGTACCGTTCGGGTGGTCGTGACGGCCGGTGTTTCAGGAGCTACGGGTTGGGACGAAGTTTTGGCGGTAGCAACGGGATTCTTGGTGGCATGGGCCGGGGCGGAGGTCGCCGCGGGAGCAGCATTCGTGCCGGCAGGAGCGGATTGAGCCGAGGTGGCCGGTGTGGGCTGAGTTGCCGGCAGATCCGACTCGATCACTGCCTCTTCGGAACCAAACCAGAACTGGCGATCCTTGATCAGAATTGCCACCAGCGCGACCAGAAGCAGGACCAGGGCAAGCATCAGCTTCCGCGGCTGCGAGCCTTTGCGCGCCGGCGCTGGGGTCATGCTTCGCTTTTGGCTCAGTTCCAACATTTTGTTCGCTGACCTGGGAGTCTGCGGAATTACGTCATCAGATTGCTCCTGTTGTGGTGCTATGACAATGGCACCGCGGCGCGGGAGGGGGGCACGAGGGTGCTATGCCAGGTAACTGTTTGTGTTCATATACTTGCGCCAGCAATCCAGAACGAAGCCGTGGTGTGTGTGTCAACGCTCAGCGGGCCGTGATTTTCGTCACGGCAGAGCGTCCGGTGTCGTCCTAAGGTCTTGGCGTGGCTTTCCCCACCAATCCCGATCGTCCATCATGGATGGAGGGCCCTCCGGCCAGATGTGAGGCGTTGCCAGAATTGCAACATTCGGCCAAGAGACTCGTATTGTTGGGAGCCCCAGGGGTTGGTAAGGGAACCCAGGCCGCTCTCCTTCACGAGCGCCTGGGCGCATGTCATCTTTCCACCGGAGATGTTTTCCGCAGTGCGGGGACCCGCCCTGAGCGCGCCCAGACCCCAGCCATCAGGGAGGCCTTGGCGTACATCCGCAGGGGAGAATTAGTGCCGGATGCAACTGTGCTGGAGATGGTTCGGGAGCGCAAAGTGTGCCTGCATTGTCGCGGCGGTTTCATCCTGGATGGTTTTCCCCGCACGGTTGGCCAGGCTGAGTCGCTAAAAAGACTCATGCAGGATGAGGGGCTCTCGCTCACTGCAGTTATCAACTATGACTTGCCCGCCCATGAAATTGTGCGGCGGCTTGGTGGACGGCGCACGTGTTCGCAATGCAAAGCGGTCTACAATGTGACAGAGCGGCCTCCGAAGGTGGCGGACCGGTGTGATCTCTGCGACGGGCCCCTCTTTCAGCGCGAGGATGATCGCCCGGAAGCCATCCGCGTTCGGTTAGACACCTATGAACGGAGCACAGCCCCCCTCATCAAGTTCTATGGTGGAACAGGACTTCTCGTGCCGGTCACGGCGACGGGCTCTCCGGAAGAAATCTACGCCAGAACTCTGTCCCTTCTATCTTTGGGTATCGCTCGACCTTCAATTTGAAGCTCTCCACTCACTGCGGGATTGCGGCGTTTCGCTGCTAATTGCCACACTTTCTTGAGCTTACATTGACCATCCCGGTACTTTCGGATACTTTAGACACAACGCCACAATGGGAATCGTGTACCCTCAAGGTACGGTTTTCGGTGCGCTTTGCATCCAAATGACTGAAGGCGGCTCCTCATCTAGCTCCCCCAATCTTCAACCAGGTTGTGCGGCCAGAGCGCTGAGGAATCGAAGGAGCAGGTTTTAATCTTGGTACCCACTCTAGGCAAGACAGAGGCAAAGACCTTACTGCTACTGAAGCCGCGGGGCTTCTGCGCCGGCGTAGTCCGGGCGATTGACGTAGTGCGGATAGCTCTGGAAGCATTCGGGCCTCCGATCTACGTCCGCAAAGAGATCGTGCATAACAGTTTCGTGGTAGAAGAACTTCGCGGCAAGGGCGCGATCTTCGTCGACAGCGAAGATGAGGTCCCCAATGGCGAGCGCATCATCTACAGCGCGCACGGGGTTTCTCCCGATGTGCGCGAGCACAGCGCGCGGCGCGGATTGCGAGTCATCGACGCCACCTGCCCCCTGGTCACGAAGGTCCACGTGGAAGCCGTCAAGTTCGCAAAAGAGGGCTACTCGCTGATCCTCATCGGCCATAAGGACCATGACGAGGTCGTAGGCACCCTCGGAGAAGCCCCCCTGGTGACTCAAGTTGTCGGTTCGCCGGAGCAGGTTGCTGGTCTGGACGTGCCGGACCCTGATCGCGTGGCCTATCTCACGCAAACGACGCTGAGCCTGGACGAAACCAAAGATATCATCGCCGCCCTCAAGCAGAAATTCCCGAACATCAAAGGGCCCGCGGCGCAGGACATCTGCTATGCCACGGAGAATCGGCAAGTCGCGGTGAAGCAAGTGGCCTCGGAGGCGGATTTGCTGTTGGTGGTCGGCTCCGAAAACAGTTCCAACTCCAACCGCCTGGTAGAAGTGGCGCGAAATCTGGGTACGAACGCTCATCTGATCGACAGTTGCACTGACATCGAATCGGAATGGCTGAAGGGCGTGAAGACCATCGCGCTCACTGCCGGAGCTTCGGCGCCAGAGCATTTGGTCGAAGAGACCGTGACGTTCCTTCGGAACAAGGGTTTCGCCAACGTGCAGGAACTCGAAGTCATGCCCGAGAACGTTCGCTTCGGTCTTCCGCCGGAGATCGTGGAAGCCATCGCCGCCGCGCCCAGCAGTGTGACCGCAAACTAAGCGTACAGACGTTGCTTGCAACGTCTTTGCTGATGGGACGTTGCCAGTTACGTGTCCACAAGAGTGTGTGAAGGAGTTTCGAGAAGAATGGACATAAACTCCCCTGATCCGAATCCAGCAGCGATCGGTTCCGAACCCCAACTTCGCTTCGGAAGAATCGAGGAGCTGGGTAGCCGGGTCAGTGCCGCCATCGCGGCGGCCAAGAAATATCTTTTCTCGGAACAGCACGAGGAAGGCTACTGGTGCGGAGAACTTGAGGCGGATACCACTCTCGAATCAGACTACATTCTGCTGCATACCTTGCTGGGTACCGGCAACCCGCAGCGCTTTGAGAAAGCGGCGCAGTGGATTTTGCGGCATCAGAATCAGGACGGGGGCTGGGGCATCTACAACGCTGGCCCCTCGAACCTTAGCGCCTCTGTCAAAGCTTATTTCGGGCTGAAACTCGCGGGCTATACCGCCGAGCACCCCGCCCTGCAGAAGGCTCGCGAGAAGATTCTGGAGCTTGGCGGAGTCACCGAAGTCAATACCTTCACTAAGATCTATTTGTGCTTTTTCGGTCAGTACGACTACGACGCGGTTCCCGCGATTCCCCCCGAGATCGTGCTCTTTCCGAACTGGTTCTGGTTCAACATCTACGAGATTTCCTCGTGGTCGCGCGCCATCCTGGTGCCGCTCTCCATCTGCTACGCCAAAAAACCTTTCAAGAAGATTCCGCGGGAAATGGGCGTGGAAGAGTTGTTCGTGGGCGGCATGCAGAAATCGCGCATGCACCTGCATTGGGCCAAGAAAATCGTTTCCTGGCGGAACTTCTTCCTGGTGCTGGACCGCCTGACTCACTGGCTGGAGCGCGTGCATGTGCGTCCCTTGCGCTCGATCGCGCTGAAAAGCGCAGAGGAATGGATGCTGGAGCGCTTCGAGATGAGCGATGGATTGGGCGCGATTTACCCGTCCATCATGAACTCCATCATCGCCTTGCGCTGCCTGGGATATTCCCTGGACGATCCCCAGGTCATCCGCGCCATGGACGAGTTTGAAAAGCTCGGGATCGAGGAAGATGAAACTTTCCGCATGCAGCCGTGCGTCTCTCCCGTCTGGGATACAGCCTATGCCGTGTTCGCGCTGGCCGAGGCCGGAGTTCCCGCAAGCGATCCGCGCATGGTCAAGAGCGCCGACTGGATCCTGCAGAAACAGGTCCGGACGGTGGGCGACTGGAAGGTGAAGAATCCGAAAGGGCATCCTGGCGGATGGTACTTCGAGTTCAACAACGAGTTTTACCCCGATGTCGATGACAGCGCCATGGTATGTCTCGCCCTGAGCCGGGTGGAGCATCCCAACGGGCGCTATCAACGCGAATCGGTGCAGCGCGCTATTGACTGGATATTCTCCATGCAATGCAAGAACGGCGGTTGGGCATCCTTCGACAAAGATAACGACCGCATGGTCTTCCAATACGTGCCCTTCGCCGACCATAACGCGATGCTTGATCCGCCTACCGTGGACATCACCGGGCGCATACTGGAAATGCTGGCCACGTACGGCTACGCAAAAGATCATCCGGCGGTGAAGAAGGCAATCCAATTCGTCAAGAACGAGCAGGAACCCGATGGCAGCTGGTTCGGACGCTGGGGTGTCAATTACATTTACGGCACCGCTTTAGTATTGCGAGGCCTGGAAGCCATCGGCATGGATTTGCACGAACCTTGCATCCAGCAGGGCGCGGAATGGCTTCGCATGGTGCAGAACGCCGATGGGGGATGGGGTGAGACGGTAGGCTCCTACGACGATCCCACCCTGCGCGGTCAGGGCGACAGCACCCCCTCGCAAACCGCTTGGGCCATTCTAGGCCTGCTGGCTGCAGGAGACACGCGCAGCGACTCAGTGGCACGCGGCGTCGCTTATCTCATGCGTAGCCAAAATCAGGACGGCTCGTGGAATGAGCAGCTTTATACCGGCACTGGTTTTCCACGCGTTTTCTACCTGATGTACCACCTCTACCGGCAATACTTCCCGCTCCTCGCCCTGACTACGTACGCCAAGGTCATGGAGAAGACGGGGAACTGAGCGCGCGCTGGCGCTACCCACGAACCGGGCGTCCAGTCCGAACATTAGCGAATGAGCCCTGAACGATGCTCCCTCTCGAAGTGGTGCTGAAGCGATTCGAAACTCCTGACGACATCCGCACGTTTGAAAGAGGGAAATTTGAAATCGTCTACATTGGTGGCCTGACCATTGGCCGCGCGATCTACGAACCGGGGTGGAAGTGGTCCGTCCATGTGGGCCCGGCTCTCGGCGCAGAACGCTGCAATGTGGAACATGTAGGGATAGTGCTTTCCGGTTGCGCTACGGCTGCCATGGAAGATGGCACCATTCACGAACTCCGCCCGGGCGTCGTGTTCTACATTCCCCCTGGCCCTCCCGGACACGATAGCTGGGTTGTCGGCGATGAGCCGTACGTCTCTTTGCACTTCCTGGGCGCGGATCACTACGCGGCCAAGTAGACACGCCATGGCTTAATCCGACAGTCCCTTTCTCTATGCTGTGGTTGTTGACAAGCTTTGTGTCTGTGGCGAATCCTGATTGGAATGCAGGCATTCGTTACCGGCGCCACTGGATTCCTGGGTTCCCATGTTGCGCGAGTCCTTTGTGAACAGGGCGCTAAACTACGCTTGCTGGTGCGCGCCACCAGCAATCTGAAAAATCTCCAGGGGCTGCCCGCCGAAACAGTCATCGGCGACCTGCGGGACCCGGTATCGCTGGAGAAGGCAATGGCTGGATGCGACACCGTGTTCCATGTCGCCGCTGATTATCGCCTCTGGGTGCGTGACCCGCAGGAGATGTATCGCTCCAACGTAGATGGCACCCGCGCTCTGCTGGAGGCCGCCCGCAAGAATGGCGTGCGCCGGTTGGTTTATACGTCCAGCGTCGCTACTATCGGCTTTAAGACGAACGGCAGCCTTGCCGATGAGGATTCCCCAGTCTCTGTGAGCGACATGATCGGGCATTACAAGCGTTCCAAGTTCATGGCGGAGCAGGTCGCTCTCCAAGCGGGACGCAGCGGCATGCATATCGTCACCGTGAATCCCACCACCCCGGTGGGGGAGGGCGACGTGAAACCGACGCCGACGGGACGCATCGTGCTCGATTTCCTCAAACGAAAATTTCCCGCCTACGTGGAAACGGGCCTCAACCTGGTGGACGTGCGCGAGTGCGCCCACGGACATCTGGCAGCGCTCGAGCGAGGCACGCCCGGTCACCGCTACATACTCGGCGGCGAAAACCTTACTCTTAAACAGATCCTCGATAAACTCGGGGATATTACCGGGCTGCCCTCGCCCAAGGTCAAGCTGCCATACATCTTCGCCTTCGCCACTGGGGTGATCGATGAAACCATTACCGGCAGAATGCTTAATAAAGAACCTCGCGCCACCATAGACGCGGTTCGCATGGGCAAGAAGATGATGTTTGCCACTTCCGCCAAGGCCAAGCGTGAGCTGGGATGGAACATTGTTCCGGTGAATGATGCCTTGCGCCGCGCAGTCGAGTGGTTTCGAGCCAACGGATATGTCTAGGCTCGCAATTGTAGCCGCGCTCGAACGCGAAGTGCGCCCCCTCCTAAAGCACTGGCAGGTTCGTAAAAGAGAACATGCGGGCCGCGAATTTCGTTTCTACGAAAGTCGTGAAGCAGTCGTGGTCTGCGGGGGGATCGGGCCGGAAGCTGCTCGCCGCGCCGCCGAAGCAGTGATAGTCTTCTACAGTCCAGACTTCCTGTACTCCGTGGGCTACGCCGGCGCACTCGACCCAACCCTCAAAGTTGCAGATGTTTTAACCCCAGCGCACGTGATCAATGGCAGTGACGGCAGCCGTGTGGATGTTTCCAAGGGACAAGGCACACTACTTAGCCTAAACGCCGTGGCGACCATAGCTCAGAAATCCAAACTGCGCGAATCTTATGGAGCGCAGGCAATCGATATGGAAGCTTCGGCAGTAGCGCGCGCGGCCGAGGCTCGCGGCGTGGGTTTCCGGGCCATCAAAGCGATCTCGGATGAATTCAACTTTGAAGTGCCCATGGACGGCCGTTTCGTCGATGCTGAAGGCCGCTTCCACCAGGCCCGCTTCACCCTGCACGCCCTGGTGCGTCCCTGGTTGTGGCTGCCGCTGCTTCACTTAGCCAGGAAAAGCGCCCGTGCCACTCAGGCTCTCTGCGCTGAGCTAGGAAAGATTCTTACCCAGGAGACCCACGCCGCTAGCTCTTCGGAAATCACCCAGCGTTGATGAAGGATACGCATCCTGAGAGCGCCTGTACCGAGGTTCGAATCCCGAAACATTTCCTGGGTGTTAAAATTCCGCCCTCACTTCAACAGGAGACCTTCGTGAATCTTCTGCGCTCATTAGTTTCGTACATCCTTCTTTTTGCCTTTACTCAGTTCGCCGCCGCCCAGTCTGCTCCAGACTCCGCTCTCTCACGCTCATCCCAGTCGCTACTCGGCTACACGCCCCGAAGTACCGCAACCGAGCGGGAGCTCGAGAAGAAATTTCAAGACACCGTAATGGCAGGTAATATCCGCGAAAATATGCGCCGCCTCTCTGCCCGCCCGCACAACGTTGGTTCTGCCTATGACAAAGACAACGCGGAGTGGATCCTGGCCCGCTTCAAGGAATGGGGATTTGACGCGCACATCGAGAATTTCGACGTCCTCTTTCCCACACCGAAAGAACGCATCGTCGAGCTCGTCGCTCCCACCAAATTCCGCGCAAAGCTGCAGGAACCCGCCCTCTCGATCGATCCCACGTCGAATCAAACCGCCGAACAGCTCCCCACCTACAACGCCTATTCCGCCGACGGCGACGTGACGGCCCCGCTGGTCTATGTGAACTACGGCAACCGCGAAGACTACGAGGAACTCGACCGCATGGGCATTTCGGTCAAGGGAGCCATTGTCATCACGCGCTACGGCTCGGGATGGCGAGGCATCAAGCCCAAAGTTGCCGCCGAACACGGCGCCATCGGATGCCTCATCTATTCCGACCCGAGAGGTGACGGTTTCTTTCATGGCGACGACTATCCCACTGGAGGATGGCGTCCGCGGGACGGTGTGCAGCGCGGTAGCGTCATGGACACCGACTATCCCGGCGATCCTCTTACTCCGGGAATCGGTGCTGTTCCCGGCGCCAAGCGACTTGAGGTCAAAGAAGCAAAGACGATCACGAAAATTCCCGTTCTTCCCATCTCCTACTCAGACGCACAACCATTGCTCGCTGCCCTTCAAGGGCCAGTTGCGCCCGAAGCCTGGCGGGGAGGGCTCCCAATCACCTATCACATCGGCCCAGGCGCCGCTCGAGTTCATTTGAAAGTCACTTCGAATTGGGACATCAAGCCACTCTATGACGTGATCGCAACTCTCAAGGGCTCCGATCCGGACCAGTGGGTCATCCGCGGCAATCATCACGATGCCTGGGTTAATGGCGCCGACGATCCCATCTCCGGACAAGTTGCCATGCTGGAAGAGGCGCGCGTGCTGGGTGACTTGCACAAGCAAGGCTGGACGCCAAAACGCACCATCATTTACTGCGCCTGGGATGGCGAGGAACCGGGCCTTCTCGGCTCAGTGGAATGGGTTGAGTCCCATGTCGACGACCTGCGAAAACATGCGGTCACCTATGTCAACTCCGACAGCAGTTCGCGTGGATATCTTTCGGTTGGAGGGACACAGGATCTACAAGGCGTCTTCGGTGCGGTCGCACACGACATCACTGACCCCGAGAAGAAGATTTCTGTTTTCGAGCGCGCACGTCTCCACGCCATTATGCGAGCCAAGGATGTTGAAGAAAAGGGGAAACTCCGTAAGCGCAACGACCTCGTTCTCGGCGATCTGGGCGACGGCTCCGACTTCACCGCTTTTCAAGACTTTGCCGGAATTTCGTCCCTGAACGTTGGCTACGGCGACGAGGAGGAAGGCACTCAATACCATTCCATCTACGACGACTTTTATTGGTATACACACTACGGCGACCAGGATTTCGTCTACGAGCGAGCGCTGGCCCAAACCGCCGGTTCAGTTGTCCTGCGCATCGCAGATGCCGATCTGCTTCCTTTTGACTACACTCCGCAAGCGGATGCCATCGCCAAGTACGAAGCAGATCTCGAAAAGCTGTTGAAAGATCAGCAAGAAGAAATCATCGAACGAAACACGGAAATTCAGGAAGGCGCTTTCACCGCAACCGCCGATCCGCACAAAACCTTCGTGCCTCCTCCCGTTGACCCCGTTCCGCCCTACATGAATTTCGCTCCGATGAAGAATTCTATTGAGAAGATGAAGCAGTCCGCGCAGCGCTACTCTAACGCTCTCGCCAAATTCCGCAGCGCCAGCGATGGTTCGGTTTCTTCTTCATCATTGCAGAGTGTGAACGCCGATCTGCTCGGCATCTCACGTCTGTTCCTAAACGACAAGGGCCTTCCTGGGCGTCCCTGGTTCAAGAACCAGATCTACGCCCCCGGCGCCTACACTGGGTACGGCGCCAAACCTGTCGCGGCTGTCCGCGAATTCATGGACGAAAAGAAATGGAAAGAAGCCGACGAGCAGATTCCGATGGTCGCTGATGTAATCGACCACGTTTCTGCTGGAATCGACAAAGCCGCCGGAGACCTGGAGAACGCAGTCGGCAAATGATACGCAGAAGGACACAAACCATTAGCGGATGGGGTACATGTGGGAAAAATGCGGGATTAATTCATCTATAATCCAAACAGGCGTTCTCCTGAAAAACGATGCATTTGTTCCCCTTGCTGGCAGTGTTCGTCGGCGGCGAAGTCGTCGACATGATTTCCAACACGGGCGCGGTGGCCAAGCTGGTTCTGCTTGTGCTGCTCGCCTTCAGTCTTATCTCGTGGGCTATCATTCTGACCAAATGGAACCTGCTGCGTCGCGCGCGCACGCAGAGCGGTCGTTTGGTCCGCGCCTTCCGCAAGGCGCAGCGCCTGCAGGATATTGCTGCAGTCGCCGACCAATTTAAGCCAAGCCCGCTGGTGGGAGTGTTCGAAGGCGGATATGAGGAGTACCGGCGCCAGATCGCTGCCACCGGCGCTCTGCGCAATCCTCTCTCGATCCAGCGCGGGATGCAGATCGGCGCCTCAGAGGGAATCACCCGTCTGGAGCGCAATCTACCATGGCTCGCCATCACCGCTGCTGTCACCCCGTTCGTGGGATTATTCGGCACGGTGTGGGGCATCATTGACGCATTCCACGGCTTGGGCACCGCCGGCGCGGCGACGCTTCGCGCAGTGGCGCCGGGCATTTCAGAAGCTTTGATCACCACCGCCGCCGGCCTGGCCGCTGCCATTCCCGCCGTGATCGCTTATAACCTTATCGGCGCTTCGATCCGCGAATTCGCCGCCCGCAGCGATGACTTTGCCCTCGAAGTCCTGAACGCGGTGGAGCATAGTTCGGCGCAGGCTCCAGTGGAAGTGAGGCGCTGATGGCCTTTACCGCTTCCAACGGGCGCACCCAGACTTCCATCGCCGACATCAACATCACCCCGCTGGTAGACGTTGTGCTGGTGCTGCTGATCATCTTCATGGTGACTGCTCCGGTGCTGCAGTCCGGCATCGATGTTGCCGTTCCCAAAACGCGAACCGTGAAGGAAATCACTCAAGAACGCCTGGTGCTCACCATCAACAAGGACCAGCGCGTTTTTCTAGGCAACGATCCCATCAACATCAATGAAATCGGAGCCAGGCTGCGGCAGAAAATTCGTGATCCTCGCAGCCAATCGATCTTTTTACGCGCGGACGAAAACGTGCCCTTCGGCGCATTCGCCACCGTGATGGATTCGGTGAAGCAAGCCGGTTTCATTAATGTCAGCATCGTCACCCAGCCTCTGGAGCAGAATGGCAGCAAGCGCTGACATCTACTTTGAGCACGATCGCTGGGGTCGCGCTCTTGCCTGGTCGCTGGGCCTCCACATCGGGGTCACACTCTCGATGCTGGGCTACTCAGCATTTTTCAACCGCCAAACTGGGGGCACCTGGGGCGCTGGAGGCGGCGGAGAAGCTATCGGCGCCACGCTGGTGAGTTCGGTTCCTCTCCCGGTGCCGCCTTCGCCAACCCAGAACGTGCTGGCGAACGAGTCCAAGGGCGTCACCCAATCGCAACCCAAGATCGAAGAGAAGCCTGAACCCGAGGCCATCGATATCCAGGGCAAGAACGCCAAGATCAAGCCCAAAAAAAAGCAGGAAACCGTCACCAAAAAGACCTCGCCGCCGCCTGAGCCGGAGCCCGAAAATAACCAGGTTGCGTTCGGCGAAGGCGGCCCGGTGAGTGGTCCTTATGGGACCTTCAATGCGGCGGGGGCGAAGGGCGGGTTTGGCTTTACCGGGGGCGGGGGTGATTTCGGTAATCGGTTTGCCTGGTATGTGCAAGGCGTACAGCGCGTCGTTTCTCAGAACTGGCTCAAATACGAAATTGATCCGCGCATCACCAGCGCCAACCGCGTCTACATCACCTTCGATATTGCTCGTGACGGGCATCCCGGCAACGTGCGTATTGAGCAATCCAGCGGCGTCCCCTCGCTCGACATTTCAGCAGTTCGCGCCATTCAGCGCATTGATACCTTCGGAGCCTTGCCTCCCGATTACTCCGGCAACAAGGTCTCCGTCGAGTTCTGGTTCGATTACAAGAAGTAGGGCTGTGTACCTCTGCCCCGTAATTCCTCTGGTACACCGCTATCTTAACGAAATACAACCAGTGCAAAATGGGAATCACACCAATGAGTAGCTTTAAAACAATGGAGAAAATGTTGCGAATCCCCTCATATCCAAATAGGATAATGCCATACAGGCAATTCTGTATTTTGAAACGGATGGACCAGTCCGCCAGAACACAGTCCCGGCCGCATCGAAGCACGCAGAGAGTCCTCTTACATTGCTTTGCTCTGATTCTCGCTTGTTGCCTTTGCAGCACAAGCTTGCGGGCACAGGACTGGGTGAAAACCGGCACCGCCTTGGGCGTCGAAAAGGTTCGTCTGGCCGTTTCCGATTTCAAACCCGCCACAGCCGATGGCCAGAATGCTGCTCTCCTGAAGACTTTCAACGACACTCTCTGGAACGACCTTGATGTCTCCGGCGTGGTGGAACTCGTTTCCAAGAGCTTTTACCCGCTACAGGTACCCGCACAGCCGGCGGAGGTGAACTTCATTGCCTGGAATTCTCCTCCCCCAAATGCAGCCATGCTGGCATTTGGGAACCTTGGCGTCTCCGGCGGCAAGCTCACCGTTCAGGGTTGGCTCTACGACGTCAAGAATATCCAATCGCCACAGGTATTGGGCAAGCAGTACAACGACACTGCCAGCGACGCTGCTGCTCGCGTGATGGCGCACAAGTTCGCCGACGAGATTATTTATCGCCTGGGCGGTGGCATTCAGGGGATCGCCGAGACGCAGATCTACTTTGTGAGCGATCGCACCGGCCACAAAGAAATCTGGGCCATGGATTACGACGGTTCCAACCAGCATCAGATCACGCGTCTGGGCTCGATTGCGCTCTCGCCCCGAGTTTCTCCCGACGGAACTCGCCTGGCCTTTAGCGCTCTGACCAAGAGCGGCTGGGAGATCATGATGTACTCCCTCGAACTGAATCGCATGGTTGGCTTCCCTCACATGAGCGGCACCAATCTTTCCCCGGCGTGGTCTGGGGATGGCACTAAGATCGCCTTTTCGTCATCCCGCAGCGGAGAGCCGGAGATCTACGTGTCCGACGCTTCCGGTAGCAATCCCCATCGCATGACTGCCGACAAAGGGCCGGATGTTTCGCCGGTGTGGAATCGCAAGACCAATGCCCAGATCGCATTCGTCAGCGGCCGCACGGGCCTGCCCCAAATCTGGACCATGGAGGCTGACGGCACCAACCAGCAGCGCATGACCGATCAGGGCTATGCGGTTTCGCCCAACTGGCTGCCCAGCGGCCAGTTCCTGGCTTTCGCCTGGGTCCGGAAGTATGGTCCAGGAGAGCCCGGCTCTTCCGACATCTACCTCATGGACATCGCCAGCAAGCAGTGGGTGCAGTTGACGCACGATGGTGGACGCAACGACTTCCCCTCGTGGTCACCAGATGGCCGTCACATTGTCTTCCAGTCAAACCGCTCCGGAAGCCTGCAAATCTGGTCCATGTTGGCGGATGGCACCAAAGTTCAGCAGTTAACTTTTACGGGACGCAACTCGCAGCCCAATTGGAGTTTTAAGTAAATCGCAATAAATAAACTTCGTCTGATTCCCGGATTTTCGGGATCGCGGGAGGAATAAAAAGTGAAGCACATAAATCTGAAGTGGTTTTACTTGGTCCTTACCCTAAGCGCGCTGTTGACATTGGGCGCCTGCGGAAAGAAAGCAACTCCGCCGCCGCCACCCCCTCCACCTCCGCCGGCTGCTCCGACAGCTTCGATCTCGGTGAATCCCAGCACGATTCAGGCTGGCCAATCCGCCTCGCTCACCTGGCAGACCAGCGATGCGACCGATGTTTCCATTGACGGGATCGGCGCAGTGCAGCCCAATGGGTCGCAAAGCGTGTCGCCGTCCGAATCCACCACTTACCACCTGACAGCGAAAGGCTCAGGCGGGACGCAGGAAGCTACCGCGCGGCTGACTGTGACTCCTGCGGCAGCGCCTCCGCCGCCGCCCACCACCAACGTGACGGACGAACAGTTGTTCAGCCAGAACGTGAAGGACGTCTACTTCGACTACGACAAATCTGACGTCCGGGGCGATCAGCAGTCTTCCGTACAGGCGGACGCGCAGTTCTTCGGCCAGCATCCCAACATGAACTTCACGGTTGAAGGCCATTGTGACGAGCGCGGCTCGACCGAATACAACCTGGCATTGGGCGATCAGCGCGCCAGTGCCGTGAAGAGCGCTTTGACTGCGGCCGGCGTCAATGCAAGCCGCATCAAGACGATCAGCTATGGCAAAGAAAAGCCGTTCTGCACCGAAAGCAACGAAGCCTGCTGGCAGCAGAACCGCCGCGGTCACCTCGTGTACCAGAAGTAAAGAACGAAGCACGGAGGGGCGGACCCGGCTCGCCCTGAGCGAAGCCGAAGGGTCTGCCCCGCCAAGTGAAATGAGCGCACAAGAGCAATTTAGGACGCTCAAAAGGTTGCCCCTCCGGGATTGAGTACTCCGGTTCCGCTGCAGTCTTACTGAGCGGAATCGCGCTACTCTGTGGGACAATCGAAGCATCTAAGTATTTAGGGATTTCCTATGAAACCACATCGTATTTCCGCGCTTTTCGCGCTGTTGTCGATCCTCTGGTTAACCGCCGCTCCCGCCTGGGGTGTCAACAAGGAGATGGTCCAGCTGCAGACCCAGGTCCAGCAACTGCAGGAGCAAATGACCGCCATGCAGCGCAGCTTCGACGAGCGCATGGGCGTGATGCGGAACCTGGTCGAGCAGGATACCGATGCGGTCAACAAAGTCGCAAATGCCCTGAACTCGCTCCAGACCACGCTGCAAAAGCAGCAGTCCGAGGGCGGAAACAAAGTCGACCAGCTCTCTGGCCAGATCCAGGCGTTGAACGACACGATGGATGAAATTAAGGTTCGACTCGCGAAGGTGACCAAGCAGCTTGAGGATATGCAAGCATCGCAGCAGAGTATCCAGGCGCAACAGGCGCAGGCGCAAGCGCAGCAGCAGGCGCTCAAAGATGCTCCGCCACCCGACGTGCTCTACAACAATGCTGTCCGCGATTACACCGGCGGCAAGAATGATCTCGCATCGCAGGAATTCAGCGAGTACCTGAAGTTTTATCCCAATACCGATCTCGCCGGAAACTCCTACTTCTACCTGGGTGAAATCCAGTTCCGCGCGGCGAACTATCAGCAAGCGGTGCAGAGCTACGACCAAGTACTGCA
>DASVAE010000095.1:0-8925 GCA_036376495.1 Candidatus Sulfotelmatobacter sp.
CTCTTCGTCCGCTTCCATGCTCTGCAGTGTTTTCTCTATACGGTGGCGATCGTTCTGCTGGGTGTTGGACTGAGGCTCGCAAATTACGTTCTTTTCGTGATCCCCGTTCTTGGGCCGCTGCTGGTTGTGGTGATTGATGTGGTGGTCGCGCTGGCTGCCATTCTTCTTTGGTTTGTCTTGGTGGCCAAAGCCTGGCGCGGAGAAACGTTCAAAATCCCGATGCTGGGCGATTTCGCTGAGCGCTACGCAGGAGAATTCTAGGATCAACTCAGGAATTCCATTGCTTTGAAGCGTGGATTTTGTTATTTTGCCGCGAACTCGAACCCTGTCTTGAACTGGCAGGTCCCTGGAGGTTCTCATGGCATTTTGCAGCACGTGCGGAGCACAGATTCCTGATGGTGCCACTACCTGTCCTGCTTGTGCCAGTCGCGTTTCGGGAGGTCCGGCGGGGGCAGCGGCGGTTCCCGCGGCGGGCTTGACTGATAATGTCGCAGGCATGCTTGCCTACGTTACATTTATTCCCGCCATTATTTTTCTGGTGCTGGCGCCGTATAACCGAAATCGTTTTATCCGTTTTCACTCGTTCCAATGCCTGTTTTTGACGGTTGCGCTGATCGCCATTCACCTTGCTCTGTCAATTCTGACGGTCGTGCCTTTTCTTGCGCTCGTGACCTTGCCACTGCACCTTTTGGTCAGTCTGGGGGCCTTCGTCCTATGGATTGTGTTGCTTCTTAAAGCCAACCAGGGCCAGATGTACAAGTTGCCCCTCATCGGTGACATGGCGGAGAAACAGGCGAACGCAATTTAAGAAACCAGCCAGCCACTCGCGAGTAGGAGGTCCGGGAACCACGGTTGTTGTGTCGGGCTGGCCCAGAGCATGATTTTCTCCGATGTTCGGCGCTTGACTTTCTTCCTCCAAGCTGTCAATCCTATTAGCTTTTCACCTGTGGGCTGCTTTTGACGAAGCGGCGGCGCGGGAATTCTGCTCGAGTGGGGCATGCATTGCGAATACGCGTTTTCTATCATGACAAGTGCTTTGATGGAGCTTCCTCCGCGGCATTGTTTTCCCGCTTTTACCGCGAGCGCATTCGTAGCGATGCGGAATTCCAGTTTACTGGCCTGGTCCACCGGGCCGGCGCCCTGTTTGACGAGAAGCAATTCGACGGAGATGAGAACGCCATCGTCGACTTCAAATATTCCAGCTCTCCCCAGATCACCTGGTGGTTTGATCATCACCAGAGCGCCTTCCTGACTCAGTCCGACGCCGAGCATTTCGAGCAGGACCAGAGTAATCGCAAGTTTTACGATCCGGATTTCAAATCCTGTACCAGTTTTATTGCCATGATCGCGCAGGAGCGCTTTGGTTTCGACCCCGCCCCGGTAGCCGATCTTGTGTACTGGACCGATATGATCGATGGCGCGCTCTATCCCGACGCCAAGACTGCGGTCGAGATGAAAGCTCCCGCGATGAAGCTGACCATGGTGATCGAGTCAGCGCCGGACCATGGATTCGTGCCCAATCTGATTCCGCTGCTGGCGAGCAAGCCGCTAGGAGAAATTCTGGACGAACCTTTCGTCGCGCCTTTGCTTCCCCCGCTTCTTCGCCGTCACGAACTTTCTATGGACATTCTGAAGGAGCGCACGGAATGCAAAGACCGCACCATTTTCTTTGACGTGACGGATCAGGATCTTGAGGGCTACAACAAATTCATTCCCTACTACTTGCATCCCGAATCGGTTTACAGCGTCGGCCTGAGCAAGAGCAGCTTCCGCGTGAAAGTGTCTGTGGGATCGAATCCATGGGCGCCGCAGGCCCCGGAAGTGAACCTGGCGAAAATCTGCGAACGCTACGGCGGAGGCGGTCACGCCCGCGTAGGCGCGATATCGTTTCCAGTGAATCAGCACGCCACAGCGATCAAAGCCTCACAGGAAATCGTGGCCGAACTGCGGGCCGCGGTGCGCAACAAGAGTTAGCTACAACCACGTAGGATCGAGCCATGGTGTGGCGGTGGTACAGGGACCGCGGGAGTTCGCGATGAACCAGCGTCAGCTGATCTTTTCATTCGTGCTTACAATTATTCTTGGCTGCACCCTCCAGGCACAAAGCAGACCGCAACAATCATTGCTGGCCCTGAGCAAGAAAGATCAGACGCTGGCCATCGTCGATCCCTCGAGCTTGAAAGTGCTGGCGCGTATTCCGGTGGGCAACGATCCGCATGAAGTCATCGCTTCTAGTGATGGGATGACGGCGTACGTTTCCAATTACGGATTCGGAGCGTACAACAGTTTGGCAGTGATCGACCTGGCAGGGAAGAAAGCACTGCCCGCAATCGACCTTGGCCCTCTTCGTGGACCGCACGGCTTGACGTTCATGGGAGGCAAGGTATGGTTCACAGCCGAGGCCGCCAAAGCCATTGGCAGCTACGATCCGAAATCAGGCAAGGTTGATTGGATTCTGGGCACCGGGCAGGATCGAACTCATATGATCTGGCTGACCGAGGACGAGAAGCGGATCGTGACTACAAACGTAAGCTCAGGCACCGTGAGCATCATGGATAAAGTTGCTCCAGGCCCAGCCGGGGAGCCCGTAGGCGGCCCCAACAATCCGCCACCCCGCCCCATCCCTCCGGGAGGAGGGTGGGAACAAACAGTTGTAAAGGTCGGTAACGGCTCCGAAGGCTTCGACGTTTCGCCCCGTGGTACTGAAATCTGGGTAGCCAACGCGCAGGAAGGGACCATTTCCATTGTCAACTTAGCGTCCAAGACAGTCAGCGACACTATTGCCGCCAATGTCCCTGGCGCGAACCGGCTAAAGTTCACTCCCGATGGCGCCCGAGTCCTGGTGTCCAGCCTGCGGGGTGGGGATCTGACCATCTTCGACTCCTCCAGCCGAAAGGAGATCAAGCGGGTGAAACTGGGACACGGCACGGCAGGCATTCTTATCGAACCGAAGGGCGAGAGGGCGTTCGTGGCGTGCTCTCCCGACAACTACGTTGCCGTGATTGACCTCAAATCCCTCGAGGATGTAGGGCACATCGATGTGGGACAAAACCCGGACGGATTAGCATGGGCCACTGTGCATTGAAGCCGCCGGCGGGAATACGCGGAACCGACTGTATGGCGCGCGTGAGCACGCGTGATACCCTGCGATTCAAGTTATACGCATGCGCCCTCCGAGCCCAGGACCACCCCGCCGCCAACGACGAGTGCTGCAGACCGTAGCTACCATCGAGTTCCTCAAGGGCCTTTTCGTCACGCTGATGGGAATTTGCGCCCTTCTATTGGTTCACAAGGATGCCTGGCTTTATGCCGAAAGCCTCTTGGCGGTGTTCCACATCAGCACCGATCGTCACATCGCCCAAATGTTCCTGGATCTAGCGGACAACGTCACCGATTCGAGCCTGTGGGCCGCAGCGAGGCTCGCCTTTGCTTACTCACTACTTCGTTTCATCGAAGCCTACGGCCTATGGAGATGCCGCACGTGGGCCGAATGGGTCGCAGCGGTTTCCGGCACATTGCTTCTGCCCCTGGAGGTGCGCGAGTTGTTTCGCCACGTCACGTTGCTGCGTTGTGGGGTCTTAATCGTCAATGTGGCGGTCGTCGTTTACATGGTCTACGTCATTCTTGCGAACCGGCGCGAGCATAGAAAAGCCGCGTGCTCCTGAATGAGACAAGGCGTTTCCGCGTTGCGATCCGGATTGCTTCAAGTTCCTGCGGTCCTTTATCTGTGGCCGGGTAAATTACTGTATGGGCTGGCATTCAATGCTCTGCCATTCTGAGCACAGTAAAAAGGGCCTGGATCGTTTCGCGCGGAGGACGTATGCGTTTCTCTCTCCTATTTCTGTTCACGCTTTTGCTGATTACACTTCTGTTCGCAAGCGTTTGCTCGGCGCAGGACACCAGCTTCGCGGCAGGCCCGCAATATCTCATCACGAGCGGCAACGCAAAGTTTCTGCGGCCCATCGCTACGCCCAGCACGTCGCTGGACGCGCCGCTGCCCGGGATTCCAAGCCTACCCCAAATTGGTCCGACAGTGGCCGAAACACCCTATGCTTCCGATCCTGTGCTCGAGCACCAGCCCGATCTCTTTCCAATCTACTATGGCTACCCAGAGGTGCCAGTCCTCGAACTGAGCGGCAATGCTCCGCGCGACGTACCCGCGAGCGTCAATGACGCCGGCTATGTTGCGGTTACAAGAGTGCAGTCACGGTTCGAACGTGGTTATGGCGTGAGCGTCGCCGAAGACGCCTCCTTCTGGAAGACTCACCGACGCGCTGCGGCCCGCGTGTATACCAATGCCGACATTAAGCGGTAGCGAATAGAACGTCGTCTCGGGGCAGCCTTGAACACCCCTAAGGCGGAGTCGTGGTAGCCTGAAAGGCCGTTTCCGGCCCCGGAGTATCCGTGAACGACGCTAACCCTTCGCATCCCGACCTGCAGGCCATCGCGAAAACAATCATGGAGCAGCGTGGCTTCGAGCCGGATTTTCCTGCAGCCGTATCCCAACAACTCGCGAGCTTACGACAGAATCCCCCAGCGATCGCAGCCGGCGGCGACATTCGTGATCTTCGCGGCCTTTTCTGGTCGTCGATCGACAACGATACTTCTCGCGATCTGGACCAGATTGAAGTCGCCGAGCGCGCCCCCAATGGCGACGTGAAAGTCATGATCGGGATTGCCGACGTGGATGCCTTCGTCCCCAAGCAGACTCCCATCGACCAGCACGCAGCGACAGAGACCACCACCGTCTACACCGGCGTGCGCAATTTCCCGATGCTTCCGGAGGAACTCTCGACGGGCATTACGTCGCTGCTTGAGGGGCAGGATCGACTGTCAATCATTATCGAATTCGTGGTTGACTCAAGCGGAGCGGTCAACTCATCCGAACTCTACCGCGCGCTCGTGCGCAACCAGGCGCAACTGCAATACAACTCCGTTGGCGCATGGCTGGAAGGTGCCGGGGAGGCTCCGGCGAATGTTAAACAATCCAATGAATTACAGCAGCAACTTAAGCTTCAGGATGAGGTGGCGCAAAGGTTAAAGGGTCAGCGCCAGCAGCACGGCGCACTGAACCTTCAAACCGACGAAGTTCATCCCCTGGTCCTGAACGATCAGGTGGTCGACATCGTCAAGCAGCAGCGGAATCGCGCCACGGACTTAATCGAAGACTTCATGGTTGCTGCCAACGGAGTCGTGGCCAGGAAATTGGAGAATGTTTCCTCGTTGCGCCGAATCGTGCGCACACCCGAACGTTGGGACCGAATCGTGCAGTTGGCGGCGAGCAAGGGCCAGAAACTTCCTGCGCAGCCGGACTCCAAAGCGTTGAACGATTTCCTGATCCGGCAGAAGACTGCAGATCCCGATCATTTTGCCGATGTGTCGCTGGCGGTGATCAAACTGATCGGCCCTGGCGAATACGTCCTCGAAAAGGCGGGGGAAACGGCGGCCGGTCATTTCGGTCTTGCGGTGCAGGACTATACACACGCGACGGCGCCCAACCGGCGTTTCGCGGATGTGGTCACGCAGCGGTTGATCAAAGCAACCATTGCGGGACAGATGAGCCCCTATTCAGATGAGGAACTGACTGGGATCGCGGCCAACTGCACGCAGAAGGAGGATGCCGCCAGAAAGGTGGAGCGCGAAATGTCAAAGCGCCTGGCAGCTGTCGCAATGCAGCACCGGATTGGGGAAGCCTTCGACGCGATCGTCACAGGAGTTACTGATCACGGCACGTTCGTGCGCGTGCTGCAGCCCCACGTGGAAGGCCTGCTCATTCAAGGCCACGGACTCGACGTCGGTGACAAGCTGCGAGCCAAGCTGGTCAGCGTCAATGTGGGAAAGGGGTATATCGATTTCAGCCGCGCGTGATTGCTATTCCGTGACCACAGCCTTCACCAGGTTGCGAGGATGATCCACGTCATATCCTTTGTTCACCGCGATGTGGTAGGCGAAGAGCTGAAGCGGGATGACTTCTACAATAGGCAGCAGCAACTCCGGCGCCGCAGGAACGTAAAAAACGTGCTCAGCAATGGCGGAAACTTCCTTGTCTCCTTCCGTCGCTACCGTGACCAGCGGGCCCTTGCGGGAGCGGACTTCCTTCATAACGTCGAGCGTACGGCGGTAGCGCAAGACGGAATCGGGATCGCGGTGATCGCAGGTCGCGATGACCACGACCGGAAGCTTGTCATCGACGAGGGCGTTGGGGCCATGCTTCAGTTCTCCTGCCGGATATCCTTCCGCATGCGCGTAGGAGATCTCCTTGAGCTTGAGCGCCCCTTCGCGGGCAATGGCGTAATGCACCCCGCGCCCCAAATATAAGAATTTTTCGGCTTGGAAGTGCGCCCGGCTAAACTCTTCGGCCAGGCCGTCCCAGGTGGACAGCTTCTCTTCGATGGCGGCCGGAAGGCGCATCAAGCGCTGCAAATAAGAGCGTGTTACTTCCGAGGTCATGCGCCCACGTTTACGGGCAAGGAACAGCGCCATGAGGTAAAGAATCGTGAGCTGAGTGGTGAAGCTCTTGGTGGCTGGAATGGAAACCTCGGGACCCGCCCCCGAGATCAAAGCCGCGCTGGCTTCGCGCACGATGGTTGTGTTCGGGACATTGGAGATGGCAATGGTCTTGACACCTCGGGTGAGAGCCTCGCGCTGGGCTGCGAGCGTATCGGCTGTCTCCCCGGATTGCGTGATCACCATGACAATGGGTTCCACCGCGGCATGGGTTGATCGGTAGCAATACTCGCTCGCATACTCCACATCCACCGCCACGCCCGACAAGTCCTCGATCATGATCTCGCCGGCCAAGCCTGCGTGACGACTCGATCCGCTGGCCGCGATGATCAACTTTTCAAAAGTAAGGAGCGCGCCCGCGATGGGCTTTAATCCGCCGGGGAAAATAATGTCGTTCTCGAGATGTTTTTCGATTGTCTTCGCAATGGCCCCGGGCTGCTCGTAAATTTCGCGGAGCATGGCATGGGCAAATTTGCCTGATATATTTTTCGAACTCTGAGGTTGGGGATGATTGCCGTTGCCTTTTTTGTTTTTGGTAGGCGTCATGACTGTGGCTGAGAATAAACGATCTTACCTGTGAGTGGCAAAGCTGGGGGACTTAACATTATCAGGAGCGAACCAAGTGCCTAAGCCGACTTGATTGTGCATGATTGACGGCACGACTGAAGTCGTGCCTTCCCAAAGCAGGATCATGGGCTCTGACACCTAACCTGACCCTGACTACTGAGAACTGATTACATCTTCCCTTCAAAATGCGCTTCGATCTCTTCCAGCGTCTTTCCCTTTGTCTCAGGCAGGAACCAGGTTGCGGTCACGAAGTAAATGATGGTGAAGGCCGCAAAGCCAAAGAACATCGTCGAATACCCATACTCGCCTACGGTAGGCAGGAAAATCGCGGCGATTGCGGTGGACACCGCCTGGTTCAGCACCAGCGCAATACTCATCCCGTTCGACCGGATGCGAGTCGGCATCAATTCCGACAGAGCTAGCCAGACACACACGCCTGGGCCCACGGCGAAGAAAGCCATGAAGACGAAGAGGGTGACGGCCACAATCCAGCCATGACTCGCAGATGGCACCGGTGTGATTAGCGCGTTCTCAATCTTCAGCGGAGCCGAACGCGCTGCCTCCAGATTCCCAAACGGATTGGAGAAAAAGGCGTTCACGCGATTCGCCGGCACGGCGTCTTCGCGCGCGATCTCAATAGGCTTCGCTGCCGCATCGTCGGATCGCACCGCCTGGCTCGCCGCCCGGAAGTCACCGTACGAATAAATCACAACCAGGGAAGTTGGAGTGTCGCTAGCGGCTTTTCCGGACGCAGCCAGCAACTTCGCCGCTGTATCCTGGTTGTACTCGAGTTTCACCGTCTGCCCCGGTGTCACCATCGACTGGAGCGCAGTCCGGGAATCGATCCCCGATTTTTCGCTCTGCCTGAACAGAACCCCCGTACACAACATCGACACGATGATTCCAGCTGTCCCCAGGGAAAGCAGGAATTTGCGCCCCTTGCGATCGACCAGCATCACCCCCGCAAAGGTCACAAAAAAATTGATGAACGTGAACACTACATATCCCAGATGGGCCGCAAAGTCGGATAGCCCGCTCTGCAGAAGAATATTGGTGTTGTAAGCGATGATGGAGTTAATGCCAGTGGTCTGATTGCATGCCAGAATGACGCATGCCAGCACAAACGGAATGACATATTTGCGCCGCAGCAGCGAGTCCTTCACCTTCGTGCCTGAGGCCCGCTTCACGACCTCCGCCGCGGCCAGATCCTGCATCTCCTTCAATTCGAGATTGGCCTGCTCGGTGCTGCGCGAACGCAGCAAGGCGGCGAATGCAGCGTCGTTCCTGGCGCGCTTCAGCAGCCAACGGGGCGATTCCGAGAGCATGAGGCTGCCAATTACAAAAAGGATTCCCGGCGGCAACGATACCCAGAAAATTCCCCTCCAGGCAGAATTCTTGAACGCGAAGATCGCGTTGGCATCCCCGGTCTGCACGATATGCTCCAGCCGAAAGCTGAACAACAATCCGATGAGCGCAGCTGCCGCGATACCCGCGGTCAACAGCCATTGAAAGATTCCAGTGCCCTTCCCACGGCTGGAGGCAGTCAGGCATTCGGCTAGATAAAGCGGCACGACCACGCCGATCAGTCCCGCGCTGGTCCCCTGCAGCAGACGGCCAAGAACTAAGGGTCCGTAACCGTGCGCCAGCGCAATCATTGGGATGCTGATCACGAACATGACCCCGCTGACCGCCATCAGGGCCTTGCGTCCCATCCAGTCGGCCAGCAGTCCAGCGAAAAGAGTGGAAATCACGCTGCCCAACAGCACGGCCGCGACTACGAGGGACAGCTCGGCGCGGTTCAATCCCGAAGTGGCCTCCAGGTACGGAAGCGCTCCCGCTATGATTCCGACG
>DASVAE010000096.1:0-38403 GCA_036376495.1 Candidatus Sulfotelmatobacter sp.
GCTTCGTCGTAAAAGATCCGCAAGACGTCAATCGGCACGAATCCCAGGAAGCGAACTTCATTCTGCACACCGCTACGCACCACGGTGCGGCGTAAATCCGGGTTGCCCGACAAGTCGTCTCCAATAATGATCAGCTTGAGATCCGGCCAGAGCTGGTCCTTTTCCAGTTCTGTCTTCAGCGCCGAGAACGCCTCGATCAGCCGCAGCACATTCTTATGGGGGCTGATGCGTCCAGCATAGAGCAGGAAGGGGTACCGGACCTGATATCGCTGCGCGATGAGATCGCGGTCCGCCGCTGTTGCGTGCCCGTGCAAAAAGCGCTCGTCGATTGCGTTGTAGACGACTTCAATGTGATTAAGCGGGATCTCAAACAGCTTTTCAATCTCGTTGCGCGTGAAATTCGAGACCGCGAAAATACGGGCTGCTCCCGCCAGAACTCTCTTGGTCATCTGGAAATAGATCCAGCGCCACATCCCCTGCTGCCGCGGGCGGGACATGTGCTCCAGCATGTCATGCACCGTCATCACATACGGGCACGGCAGGAATCGCGGCCGCGAAAACAGGTTGGGAATGTGCACGAGGTCGCAATCGAGTTTGCGCAGCGCGCTCCGGAACTCGCGGTATCCCTTCAGCGTGTGTTCGGGATTCGCCAAGGGAATGGTTTGGAAATTGCCCGGCAGCGGGCCGATTTCCTGCACTTTATTGGGCGAGCCCAGCAGGAAATACTGGGTTTCATGATCGAGGCGGCCCAGGGTCCGAATGATGTTGCGGATGTACGTCCCCACACCAAATTCCGTCATCCGGCGGATATCGATGGCGATCTTCACCGAGCCAATTTAACCATACAGCAGAGCAATGAGCTAGCCGCCGACACTACGCCGCCTACGCCACAGTGCTACTGCGTTATGTGACAGGACACAATTGCTTTTGTATTTTTCCTCCGATCCCCTACGATGAACCATGCTTGGTCCACACGAGTACCGGACACTCTTCTGGCTAGCGCCGGCGGCAGCGATTGTCGCAGTGATCGGGCGTGCTTTATGGCTTTATCGCGGCTCGCTGACCTGGCCCACCGCCGACGGCTCCATCACCCGTCTAGATATTGAACGGAAGCGGGGTGCCAGTGGAACCGGCGGCCACTATTTCTGCGCAACCTTTACCTACGAGTTTCTCGATCCGAATGGCCGTCGTCTTTCCGGAACCTGGTACAAGAATTTCTCTTCCGAACTAGAAGCTCGCGACTTCGCCGCACGCGAACTGCCCGCTGGTAAACCCGTGGTAGTCCGCTTCAATCCAAGAAATCCCGCCTTCAACGATTTGGAACTCGATTCCTGGAGCTACACCAACGACCGCCCCACGTCCCTCAACATCTCCGAGTGAACGCGCACCATTCTGAGGCGTCTTGAGACGCGGTCTAAGCGCGGACTTCCGCTTGTGCCTTGGCGCGCCTGTCCGCATATAAGGGGAACGCTTCACAGAGCTCCAGCACCTGCTTGCGGACCTTGCCCAGCACCGTTGCGTCTGTTCGATGCAACAAGGCGTCGGCAATCCAGTGCCCGATCTGCCGCATTTCGTTCTCTTTCATTCCCCGCGTGGTCAGAGCGGGAGGGCCGATCCGGATGCCGCTAGGCTTCATCGGCGGATTGGTGTCAAACGGAATGGCATTTTTATTGACGGTAATGCCGGCTTCGCCCAAAGCTTTCTCGGCTTCGCTGCCCAGCATGCCTTTGGAGAAGACATCGACTAGCATCAGGTGCGTATCCGTGCCGCCGGAGATGATGCGGAAGCCTTCGTCGGCGAGCGTCTGTGCGAGCACTTTGGCGTTAGCTACGATCTGACGGGCGTAATCGCGGAACTCCGGTCGCATGGCCTCCTGGAAGCACACGGCTTTCGCCGCCATGATATGCACCAGCGGCCCCCCCTGCATGCCGGGGAACACAACCTTGTCGATGGTTGGACCGAATTCAGCTTTGGAGAGAATCATTCCTGAACGCGGGCCGCGCAACGTCTTGTGCGTCGTAGAAGTCACAATGTGCGCGTGCGGCACCGGAGAAGGATGAGCCCCGCCGGCGACTAGCCCGGCGAAATGGGCCATGTCCACCAGATAAAGCGCGCCGACCTTGTCGGCGATCTCACGCATGCGCTTGAAATCGATGATGCGGGGATACGCACTGCCGCCGCCGATGATCAGTTTCGGGCGCTCTTTTTCTGCGAGCTTTTCCAGTTCGTCGTAGTCGATCGTTTCGCTCTCTTTGGTGACGCCGTACGGAATAACCTTGTAGGTCTTGCCAGAAAAATTCAGATGATGACCGTGCGTCAGGTGCCCACCATGGGCGAGATTCAAACCGAGAATCGTGTCGCCGGGTTGGAGAACTGCGGCATAAGCTTCCATGTTCGCTTGGGATCCCGCATGGGGCTGCACGTTCGCATGCTCCGCCCCGAATAGCTGCTTGGCCCGGTCGCGCGCGAGGTTCTCGACCACGTCGGCAAACTCGCATCCTCCGTAATAGCGCTTTCCCGGATATCCCTCGGCGTATTTGTTAGTAAACACCGATCCGGCGGCCTCCAGCACAGCCTCGCTCACGAAGTTTTCCGAGGCGATCAGCTCCAGACCTTCGTGCTGGCGTCGGGTTTCGTTGTCAATGGCAGCTGCAATCTGCGGATCCCTCTCGTAGAGCGGACGATACATCCCTGAATCTTTCATCATAGTTTTCCTGATCTGGTATACGTCTGGCCGAAAAATCCACCTGGGTCCTTGGTGACCCCTGCGGTACGGGGTGTACCCGAAGTCTGCCTGGGTGCCCCAAAAGGGTCGCCTATTTGTGAGGACCTGGGATTTGCCGGCACCTCATCATAAATCCTACGGGCAAGAAGTGCCCGTCGAGGCGCAACTATGTTTTGCAAGGCTCTTATCTATTAAACAGTTCGTCATGAAAGCGGTGAATGAGGGTGATTAAGCCGCGACCACCGGGGCAGAATTCTCCAGCGCTCCGAAACCCAACTCTCGAACCGTCGAGTTTTTTCGAAGCGATAGTTTTTCAGAAGGTGAAATCCACGTCAATGTGTCTCACAGGTTGTAGCGTTTCAGTTTCTGGACGCTCTCGAAACTCGCAAGATTGTGTACCTCGAACATTCCTGACAGGGAGAACATGACAGAATAGGCAGAGCTTTCTGAGTGAGAGGATCAGGTGCTGCCGGGATGACACCAATTCACACATCGCGGTTTCCGGGACTGTTATTACCTCTGGCGAGCTTGGGTGTGCTGATGCTGTTCGGGGTCAGCGGGCTTGACGCGCGCCCGCGACAATTACAAACCCAAGAGACCACCGCGTCCGGACAACGCGAAAACGAGTTGGTGATTGAAACTGATTCGGAGCTGCCGGACAGCTATCCGCAGGCGGATTATGAGTTCCGTTTCCGGGCGCGCGGGGGCGTGCCGGCTTGGCATTGGCGTGTAGAGAAAGGAGCGCTCCCGCCGGGCATCACGTTGGAAGCCGATGGCTTGCTACATGGGAAGGCGGAACGGGTCGGGAATTTCGAGTTCCTGGTGTCAGTGCGCGATGGCAGCCAGCCTCAGCAAACGGTGCAGAAAGGGTTCTTGCTGCGGGTGAAATCGGCCTTGAGCCTGAAGTGGAAGAATCCGGCGCATGTGACCGGGAGCCGTATCGAGGGCAGCGTGGAGGTCTCCAATACCACTCCCGACGACATTGATTTGACCTTCATCGTTATGGCGGTACAGGGGAACGGGCGCGCCACCGCTATTGGATATCAACATCTCCTGCTGCGACGAGGCACGCCGCAGCTGGAGTTGCCCTTTGGCGAGACACTGCCACGTGGGGGCTACGTGGTTCACGTCGATGCGGTCGGAGAAGTCCCCGCTAAAAGCCTGATTTATCGAGACCGATTGCAGACCCCTGGGGCCCTGCAAGTGACCCTCGGACCCTAGTGGTTGAATCACCGCAACGGGATACAGAGCAGCACAGGGGTGTTTCCACTCAGGTAATCACGTCAGTTAGTGATGCAGATCACACACGCCAGTGAGGGAAATAACCCAAAGTGGGGTTTCTCAACACGGTCCTTTTGGTTCTCTCGCGCCTCGGATAGCTCGTAAATTGCTAAAAAATAAAGGGATGTTGCCTTTTCCAGCGAGTGGCAGGGAATGGCGCGCCGATTGCCATACCCCTTCTGTGGGTTGAGGCGCACAGGCATTAAGCAGCCTTGGCTCAGGGGAGGTTGTTTAATGCGAGCTCCTTATGGTTTGAGCATTCTTGATAATTGCCTGACGTGTCCGATGCGCAGCGAACACTTATTCTGCAATCTTTCTCCGCAAGCCGGACAGCGGCTGAACGAAATTAAGTCCACGGCGGTATACCCCAAAGGGGCGATGCTGTTCATTGAGGGACAGCAGCCACGGGGCGTTTTTGTTCTGTGCTCGGGTAAGGTGAAGCTGTCGACGTCGTCGCGAGAAGGCAAGACGATCATCACCAAGATCTCAGACACGGGTGATGTTCTAGGACTGAATGCCGTGGTTTCCAACCGTCCGTACGAGGTTACTGCCGAGATGATGGAGCCGGGACAGGGGAACTTTATCCCCCGCGATTCGCTGATGCACATGCTAAAGGATCATCCGGAAGTGGCGGTGAGGATCGCACAACAGTTGAGCCGGAATTACTTCACGGCTTACGAGGAAATCCGCACCCTGGGACTGGCGGCTTCGCCTTCGGAAAAATTTGCCAAGCTGCTGCTATCTTGGTCTACCAAGACGGCGCAGAGCGACGGTTCGGCGCAAGTGAAACTCACCCTCACGCACGAAGAAGTGGCGGAGATCATAGGGACGACGCGGGAGACGGTCAGCCGTTTGTTTTCCGAGTTCAAGAAGAAGCAGTTAATGCAATTGAAGGGCGCGACGCTGGTGATCCGCAGCCGGGTGGCGCTGGAAAAGATCGTCCAGTCTTAGGACCTTCTGGACTTGTCAGTTTGTGGTCGAGTGAAGAGAATGGGCGCGTCCCAATCAGACGCCTGCGGAATTCGGGGAGCCATTCTCCGGGTTCTGAGAATTGATCGAGTGGTGGTCGAGTAGAGAGTGGGCCGTCTGCGGTGTTTCCTGCATTGGCGTGCAGAGCATCGGGGCGGCCTGTGTCTTTGATACATTCCGCAATACTCCTGTTGCTACCGTCGAGCTTCGCTTGGTTGGACAGTGTGAGAGAGGCTGTCCGTACCGGCTTCCTGCCGCTGGACCGAATGAGGGAGGCTGCCCCCTACCTGTTTCCCCGCCGGAAGGTATGTACGCTTTGGGTTCGGGCGGCATCTTATCGGGGAAGTTTGAGGCTACGGATCGCAACGGAAGAGGGAATCCGGCCATGAGGCTGCGCCTGCATGACACGACTTCTAGCGTTCGTCGGCTGTGTGGTGTTGAGCTGTTCGGCAGCGGTGTGCTCCCTGGCCCAAGAATCGGCCGGCATCGAAAGCCCCAAGCACAGAGCCTGGGACATGCTGCAGACGGCGGCGTTTTCGCCAAAAACTTTGGACAGGACCAACGGCATCAGGGCGCTGGGTGTGCTGCGCGATAATACACTCGCGCGTGAACTGGCTGAGAGTGCCTTGCAGGACAAAAATCCCGAGGTTCGGGTGGCCGGGGTAACCGCTTTGGGGCAGATGCACGCAACGGAGTCAATACCGAAAATAGAGCAGGCGCTGGCGGATAAGAAAGTCGCGGTGGTGATGGCGGCGGCGCATTCGTTGCGCGAACTGAAAGATGATAAGACGGCGTACGCGATTTATTACGACCTGCTCACCGGAGAACGCAAATCCGGAGATGGGCTGGTTGCGCAGCAAATCGACACACTGAAGAATCCAAAGGAACTGGCGAAAATCGGCATTTCCGAAGGAGTTGGATTTATACCGTTTGCTGGCATTCCATGGGATGCTTATCGCACGCTGCACAAGAAGGACCCAAACCCGGTAAGGGCGGTGGCGGCGACTTTCCTGGCGCATGATCCAGATCCAGCGACGGCCAAAGCGCTGGTGCGGGCAACGGATGACAAAGATTGGATCGTGCGAGCGGCAGCCGTGGAGGCCATTGCACAGCGCGGTGATCCGTCGTTGCTGCCCAAAGTCGCGCGCAAATTGGCGGACAAAAATTCCAAGGTGCGATACAGCGCGGCCGCAGCGGTGATCCGTCTAAGCGCCCTGGAGCAGAGCAAGACGGCAAGAAACAGTTCCAGGTGACGGATCAGTCCGGGCTACATTCGCCTCTTCGGTGTAGACTGGAGCGAGGCCGGCTCTATGAATCGCGTTCTGGCATTGGCGGCGTCTCTCGCCATCGCAATTCCTACTCCTTTGTCTACGCTGGCCGCTGCACAGGACAGTTCCCGAGATCAGTCGTGGAGCAGCACGAGCCAGCAATCAGACCCGAACGGGGCCCTCAATCCCACTCGTACCGCCGAGACACACAGCCAGAGTAACGGGCGCACCGTGGACACCACGACAGTACAAGCTGTGGGTCCGGACGGGCGCTACGTTCCCTACTCACAGACAGAGAAAGAGTCCGTTCGCGTGGATGCGAACACGATTCGAACCGTCGAGCGCACCTACGGGACTGGGCCTGATGGGCAGAGAGTGCTGGTGCAGCAGGTCCAGGAGGAATTGCGGAGTTTTCCCGATGGCGCGCAGAAGATGATGCGCACAATTTCCAATCCCGATGCCAACGGCGGATTGCAGGTGATTCGCCGGGAATTGGTGGATTCGAAGCAGGTGAGTACCGGGGTCCGGGAAACGGATACGACGGTCTATTCCGCGAACGGAAACGGTGGAATGTCCGCAGCGGTGCAGGTGCACGAACGGCAAACGCAAGCGTCGGATGGAAGCGTGCAATTCAGCAAGTCCACTCAGCTGTCGGATGGAGTGGGACATTGGAATCTGAGCGAGGTCCGGCAAGGCACGATAAAGCCACGGCCCGGCCAAGCCAGCAGGAAAGAAGAGAGCATTCTGCGGCCGGATGCTGATGGAAAGTTCGCGGTGGTGGAGCGGACCGTCAGCCAACAAAGCAGTGCGGCAGGAGAAACGCGTGCTATCCGCGAAACCTATTCTACAAATGTGCCGGGCCAGGCGGGCAATGAAGGCTTGCAGTTGGTTCAACGCGAGAGCACTGTGCAGCGGAATGCCAGCGGACGTGCAAGCACGGTTCGCCAGGTTGAGGGGGCAAATCCGGGCAATCCTGGGGATGGATTGCGGGTAACGCAGCAGGCCATTGATATTGTGCGTCCGGATGGGCGAGGAAGCACCGAGCGCAAGAGCACCGTCGTGACCTTCGGGCCTGCCGGTGAAGCTCATACCGCGTTCGTGGATATCGGCAGCACAAGTAATCCTGGCGCAGTCCGGGTGGATACTCAGAGCGCGCCGAAGACGAAGTAAGCGCAAGCAGTCCTACGCGGGGCAATCCTACATGGTTGTGGTTAAGACTATGACTCGGTCCGTTTCGGCTTCTTTTGTGCGAGGAAGTTTCAGGATTACTCCGTCTGGATTCTGCGTGAATTCTACTGAGGAATTCTCTACAAGCATATGGGCCGCGGTGATCTTCCGGGTCACCGGTGCGAGGGCCAGCATGGGAGCGCTCCAGTTCAGAACGTGCACGTAGATTTTGTTTTCCTTCTGAGTAGTGACTCCCCAATCGCCGGCCGGAATAGGCCCACCCCGCGTGTTGTAGATTGACTCTCCGTATTTGGACATCCACTCGCCGACCTCGTGCAAGCGGCTGATGAACTGCGGATCGATCTCACCGTTGGGATAGGGTCCGATATTCATCAACAGATTCGAATTGTTGCCGGCCGCGCGGACCAGGCGACGCTCGAGTTCCGCGGTGCTCTTGTACTTGCTGTCGCCGATGTTGAATCCCCAGTTTTCGTTCAAAGTGTCGGAACTTTCCAGAGGCAGTTGACTGCTCACATAGTTCGTATTGAATCCGGCCGTGTTCTGGCCAGGAAGGTCGCGTTCGAAGGTCTGCACATCTTCACCCGGGCGCGGCGTTTGATGATGGTTGGGAATGATGAGCGCGGCGGGCTGGAGCTTGTGGATGAGCGCGTACGTTTTTTCGAGATGCCAGTCGGCGTTGGGCTTGTCCCACATGCCGTCGAACCAGATACCTCCGACCGGGCCATAGTCGGTGAGCAGTTCGGTGAGCTGGCCGTCCATATAGTGATCGAGGTAGGCATTCCAGTCGCCATGGTCGGGGCGGCCGTTGTCCCAATTGGTAACGCCGCGGGGATAATAGTCGGGGTTGTGCCAGTCGAGTTGCGAGTAATAGAAGAAGAGCTTGATGCCCTGGCGGTGGCATTCGTCGGCCAGCATCTTCAGAGGATCTTTCTTGTAAGGAGTGCGCTGAACGATGTTCCAATCGGAGATCCGGGAATCGAACATGGCGAAGCCGTCGTGATGGCGCGAGGTGATGGTGATGTACTTCATCCCGGCGGATTTTGCCAGCGAAACCCAGGCGTGCGCATCGAATTTTTCCGGATCGAAGAACATGGGCAGGCGGTTATACTCGTCCACCTTCAGCTTGCGGTTGTGGAAGACCCATTCGCCGTCGCCCAGCACGCTGTACACGCCCCAGTGGATGAACATCCCGAATTTCATGTCCTGGAATTCGCGGCGGGCCTGCAGGTTCTCGGGGGAAGGCTGATAGCTCGATTGAGCGCTGCCAATCTTAGGACTGAAAACCGCAAGGGTAAGAATGAAAAAAACTTGGGCGAACCTGCATCGACGCTCATTTAGCATTCGCATTTTCCTCGGCCAGTAGTCTACCTCGAACGAGCTACTCGCTTCCTAAAGACGTAGCTCGCTAGGTCTCTGGCAAACGTTTGAATTACGGCCACGCCAATGCTGTGGAATAATGCTGAGCGGCAGGGGACGTGGCGGAAGAACTCAATCCCAATCGAGCGCGGGACCATCTGGCCAACGAGCGCACGTTTCTTGCCTGGGTGAGAACGGCCATCGCCATCGTGGTTTTCGGATTCGCCATCGGCCGTTTTTCCATAGCCATTCGACAGTTGACGGCATTTCAAGGACATCCGCTGCATCGGAGCGGGCTTTCGGTGTGGATGGGTGCGACCTCCATCGTTGCGGGAGTGGTGCTCGTCATGGCGGGCCTGGCGAGGTATCGCAAGACGCGCGCCCTACTGGAAGCAGGAAAGTTTCAACCGGCAGGATTCGTGTTGGATCTGGTTACAATTCTAACCGTCTTGTTTGGGTTAGCCTTAGCGGCGTACTTGATTTACATCGAGAAAAGCATAGGGTGAACGCCGTTAAACCGCCGCTCGGAAATAAAACTTCTTGCGTACATTGCGAAAGGGAACACCCGAAAGAATGGCAAACGATCAGGAAAAAGAAGCAGCGGCCCGGGCCAGCCTGCGCTTTATTCAGGACGGGCAGGTCGTAGGGCTGGGAACGGGTTCGACTGCCGCTTACTTCATCAAGCTGCTGGGGGAGCAAGTGAAGCAGGGAATGCGCATCCGCGGAATTCCGACTTCGGATCGTTCGCGCGACCTGGCCATGAGCCTGGGAATTCCGCTGACCACGCTGGACGAGTGTCAGGAGATTGCCGTTACGGTGGATGGAGCGGACGAGGTCGATCCGCAATTGCGCTTGATCAAGGGTGGCGGGGGAGCGATGTTGCGGGAGAAAATTGTGGCTTCTGCAACGAAGCAGATGATTGTGGTGGCGGATGCCTCGAAGCGGGTGGAACGGCTGGGAAAATTCCCCTTGCCCGTGGAGGTCATCCAGTTCGCGCAGGCGCTGATCGCAAAACGCATTTCCGCGCTGGGGGCACAGGTCAACTTGCGTACCAACAGCGATGGAAGTCCTTACATTACCGACGAAAACAACCACATTCTGGATTGCAGGTTCGGCGACATTCGTGATGCGGATCGATTGGCCCAGCAACTGAGCGAAATGCCAGGCATCGTCGAGCACGGCTTGTTTATCGGGATGGCTAGCGTAGCATTGCTGGCGCGGGGCAGTGAGATTATTGTGTTGAGGCGGTAAGAGCCCGAGTTTCCGTCTTATCAGAGAGCTGTCCTTAAGAATGGCAGCGAAAACACAACCCGCAGCATGGTCGGGGCCATCGCGCAGACGTGTGCCACGGTTCCGCATGCTGGTGCCACTGGATGTGACGGTGTTGCGTTCGGGCATTCCGGACACTCTGCCAGGGCGCGCACTGAACGTTTGCGAACGCGGCATGGGCGCGATCATAGCGGGTGAGTTGGTCGCCGGGGAATCAGTCGGCGTGGAAATTCGGCTCTCAGCGACAGGCGATCCCTTGCGCACTCGAGCCACGGTTCGATATCACGACAAATTGCAGTATGGGCTGGAGTTCACCGCCATCTCGAACGAGCAGCGGAACACCATTCGAGACTGGGCCAAGGGAATCAAGCCCAGCGTCGAACGCGGGAGCACTACGGGCGTACTGACCGGCAAAGCAGAACCGGCAAATGAGGGACGCAGGCAGTATTTTCGCCACGATGGGGGAGGCGGCGGCCGGCGAGTTGCGAAACGAAAAAGCCGCTGGAAAGTACTTTTGGTTGCGGCTGTTCTGGGTCTGCTCGCCGCGACGGGAGTCTGGTGGCGTTGGAGCAGATCCTGGGCAGAACTGGAGCCGCGCCCCGGCAACACCCAATCAGGCTCGGTGGAGAAACCGAAGGCGCGGGTTCCGCCAGAGATTATGCAGAAGTTGCTGGTTCACCGGGTAGAGCCTTTGTATCCGGCAGAAGCTCGCAAGCAACGATTGCAGGGCGTTATCGTCGTGAATGTTGTTGTGGGTACAGATGGCGCGGTCATGCGCATGCGTCCGTTGAATGGTCCCGACATTCTGGCCCAGGCGGCGATGGAGGCGCTGCGCTGGTGGAAGTTTGAGCCTTATCGCCTGAACGGCGAGCCCGCCGTGGTCGAGACCACATTGGCAGTGGAGTTCCGGCGCTAGGACCGCTACATCAGATTACCGCCTTCGCAATTCCCGCAGCACTACGATTCCGCTAATTGCAAAACAGATGACCGCTGCCAGCGCGGATGCGAGCAACCATGCCGGACTAAGATGCAGAACATCGGTGAGCAGCGCGGCGGCGGCAAACACCAGCGCGAGTAGATTCAGCCAGAGCGGGGCATGCGCCTGGGGCAGAGAGTTTTTTCGCAGCCGGACTTGCAACAGCAGCGCGGCAAATCCGATCGCTCCCACCACCACCAGTGCCAAAGGACTGTAAAAAGCTGCGCGGCTGGTGTAGAGCACGACCAGCGCCAGCGCTAGCAATAGCAATCCGGCGGCAAGGATGCTCCAACGGCGGGCTTTGAGCGCGGGATGGGGACTCTGTTCCGACAAGGGATCGCCCCAAGTTATACAGGGGCAGGGGCGGGATTGTCATTATCGCCGAGTACGAAAACGTCAACTTCAAGCAGACGGTCTTTGGCTTGCGCTTCAACATCTGCAAATAAATATCAGCCGGGTAGTCCAGCAGCCGGCAGCAGCCACTCGGCCGTGCGAGGTTGCCCGTGGTGGAAGGCGTAAAGGACCAGTTCGACACGGCTGGAGATGCCAAGCTTTTCGAAGATGCGGAACAAATATTTCTTGATGGTGTGCTCGCTAAGATTAAGTTCGATGGCGATCTGGCGATTGCTGAGTCCCTCCGCAACGAGCGCCACGACTTGCTCCTCGCGCGGTGTGAGAAGCGAATGACCCGCGGCGTTGAGCACCCGCAGGGAAGGCGTTTCGGAGATCAATTCGATGAGCCAGTTCAGTTGCTCCGTGTTAAGCCAGATCTGCCCCGCCGAGACGCGAAGAATGCATTTCCAGAGCACCCGAAGATCGCAGTCGGTGACCGACACGACGCCTCTTGCCCCCGAGCGGAACCCTTGGATAATCATTTCACGGTTGCTGGAATCTGCCAGGATGATCTTCGCGATACCCGGATGGTTGAGATGAAAACGGCGCAGGGTGCCCATCTCGTCGGCAAAATTGGCCGGAGCGCTGAACGACAACAACGCCAGCTGCGGATGATGTACCGCTACCGATTGCAGAATCGACGCAGCATTCATCTGGCAGGAACTGAGATGCAGTTCGGGGTGCCGCCGCAGAGCGGCAGCCAGCAGTCGCGCCTGCATTCGACTGGAGTCGGCGACAAGCACATTCAACGCGATCGAAGTGGCAACAGCGGGCACTGGCAAATGCCTTTCACCGGCAGCTTCCAGGCGCATGAAAGCTGCAATGTCGCGATTGTAGGAACCGGCCGTACCATGCGCAAGGGAAGATGTCACAAGGTTGATGCCAATCTTTCAAAATGGGAATTCGTGTTTGGCATGCGGAAATAAACCCAAATTAGAATCTGCCTGTGGAAAGCCGGTTAACGTTTTGGTTCCGTGCCATCGTCGTAGAAGCAGGGAACGTGTCAAGCACATCAGTCTTCCGCGGTTCACGCCACAAAGTTCCTTGCGAAGTCTGTGATCTCGCGAACTTGCAAGTCCACTTTCGTGGGTAGTCCAGCAAGGGATGCGTGTTCCGGGCAATCCTGCTCCGCATGCGCGTCCACGCGAGCACGAAGGGATCGATTTTTCTCAAACTTCCAGTGACCTCCTGGCCTGCTTCCCAAAGGGGGAAGAGTCCCCGCTTTGGTGGACAGCACTTCTCATGTCTTGTGACTACTGGTCGTTCAGCACTATGTTGCACAGTGGCGCAGAAACAGCAGAGACGCGTGCAGTCCGGGCGTGGCTCCCCCGGCACAACACGCGGCTGTATTCGCTGGTTCGAACTGGCATTGCTGTTGGTCGGATGTGGTTCGGCCGCGTTCGCGCAGACGCAGGCAGATGCAGGCGCGGAAACAAACTCCCGTTCCGGCTGTACCGGAGCCGTAGCGGGAGCCAAAGCAGTCACGGCCGCAAACCCCGGAGGAGCGGATGGCCTGGGAAACCCTTTACTCGGAGGGGTGTGTCATCCGCTCTACCGGTTACATCCCAGCGACGTAGTGGAAGTCACCTTCACCGTTGCTCCTGAATTCAATCAAACCCTCACCGTGCTGCCCGACGGCTTCGTGATGTTGAAAGACGCCGGCCTGCTCAGAGCGCAGGACCTCAACTTACAGGAGTTCAGCGACGCCGTGCGTCAAGCCTACTCCGGTTATCTGCACGATCCTCAGGCGGCGGTCGCCCTGAAAGATTTCGAGCGGCATTATTTCATCGTAGGAGGAGAAGTAGCCAAACCGGGAAAGTACGAGTTGCGCTCCGATACCACGGTCGCGGAGGCGGTCCAGATCGCCGGCGGATTCACCCACGAAGCCAAACATTCGCAGATAGTTTTGTTCCGGAGAGTGAGTGACGATCTGCTGGAGAGCCGGCTTCTGAATTTGAAGAAGATGCTCCGAGAGAGCCGGTTAGACGAGGACGCCCATCTTCAGTCAGGTGACATGGTGTTTGTCCCGCAAAATAAACTGTCCAAAATTTCGCGATTCCTGACCAGACCCGCCGTGGGCCTGTATATGAACGGTTCGCAATTCTAGTTCGCTTTCTGATTCCAATGTCGGACCCGGACCCAACGCGCAACTTCAGCCTGTCAATCCCCACCGTGAGGGATCTATTGATGGTGCTGTTCCGAAGACGGCGGACGTTCGCTTGGGTTGCCGGGTTGGTCTTTGCCGCCTCCGTCTGGCACGCCGTTACCGGGACAAAATACCAGGCCAACATGAAGATCATGGTACGGCGAGGGAGAACTGAGGCTCCGGTGAGTGCGGCGGTGAACGCTCCGCTGGACTTGACCCGCGTAGGCATTACAGAAGAGGAGCTTAATTCTGAGGTGGAACTACTGCGCGACCACGATGTTCTGAGGAAAGTCGTCGAACAGAATGCCTCAGGCGGCCGGGACTGGTTTCACGTCTTGCACCTGGGGGAAGGACGTGTGCAGCGCGTCGAAAGAGCGATGCGCAGGCTGGCCCAACAATTGAGGGTTCAGCAAGTGAAAAGGACCAACTTGATTGCTGTCAGTTATGCGTCCAGGGATGCGGAGTCGGGGGCTAAGCTTCTCCGATCTTTGGCGGCGGCATATATGGAGAAGCATACAGCGGTCCATCGTCCAGCAGGAGAGTTGAGGTTTTTCGAGAAGCAAACGGAAGATTCCAGAAAACAAGTTGAAGAAAGCAGCCGGAGATTGCTGCTGTTTACCAAGGACCACGGGATTATCGCTGCCGCCCAACAGCGAGACATGGCAATACAAAAACTCGGCGAACTCGAAGCGGGCCAGAGACAGATTTGGATCGAGATGGCAGAAACCCGGCAACGCGTTCTCGAACTCAAGCAACAGCTGGCAAAACTTCCCGAGCGGACCATCACGCAGGTTCGTACCAGCGAAAATGCGGAACTGTTGAGTTCGCTGAAAGCCTCTTTACTCGATTTGCAGCTCAAGCGCACTCAACTGCTGACTAAGTTCGAACCCAATCATCGCCTGGTGCAGGAAGTGGAGCAGCAGATTCGGGAAGCGGAAGCTGCTATTGCGCTTGAGAGCGCATCGCCGCTGCGCGACGAGACTAGTGACAAAAACGTCCACTACGAGTGGGCGAGCTCTGGACTGCAAAGCGCGGAGCTGCAATGGAAAGCATTGCAAGCCCGGCAGGCAGCAATCTCGGAGCAGGCCGCCGCATGGCGGAGGATCGCCGGAAAATTGGGGGAGGACGCGATCACCCAGGATGATCTGCTCAGCGCGCGAAAGGCCGCTCAGGAAAATTACCTTTTGTATGTCAAAAAGCGGGAAGAAGCACGCATGAACGACGCGCTCGATGAGCGCGGGATTGTCAATGTCGCCATTGCCGAGGAGCCGGTCGCTCCCGCATTGCCACTGTCCTCTACCTGGAATGTCCTGGCCATGGGTTTAATGGCGGCGGCCCTAGCGGGAGGTGCAGCCGCATTTGCAGTGGACTATCTCGACCCAGGATTTCGCGATCCCGACGATGTTGTGAACTGTTTAAACCTGGCAGTGTTGGCCTCGTTGCCAAGGAGTGGGAACTCGAAGATGGCCGCATGAGGGAAAACTGATGTCGGCGGGCCTGGTAGCGGGCGTGAATGACCGAAGCGGGAGCGTTAACGAGAGCGCGTTCGCGAAAATGAACACCTCCCGCGCGACCCCAGCTTGGAACAGGCAGATGTTCGGCCGCGATCAAATCCGCGGTCTAGTTCGCCAAATCTTTTTGCGGAACGTGCCGCAGCCAGTAAGGCAAGTGGCATTCAGTGCCGCGGGACCAGAAATCGAGATCGACGAGATCTGTCTGCTGGTCGGAAAGGCACTGACCGAGGAGCGGGAGGGCGAGGTTGCGATTGTTCGCACGGCACCAGGAGTACCGCAGCGATACCCGGAATCGTTGAAAGCGACTGCGATCCCACTCGAGCGCAACCTGTGGCTCCTTCAAGAAAAACAGTGTTCGGGAAATATCGCCGCAGCTGGGGAATTGTATCCCTACCTGGCTGCAGTCAGGGCGGAGTTCGAATACTCGATCGTGCTGGCGAACCTTGCGGATTCGAATGCCATCTTGGAAGGGGCGCGATTCTCCGACGGGCTCGTTCTGGTTTTGTCGGCGTTGCATACGCGGCGGAGGGCAGCCCTCCAGACCAAACGGACGCTGGAGCAGGCCGGAGTGAGGCTCCTGGGCACGGTGCTGGCCGATCGCGAATTCCCTATACCGCACAACCTGTATCGGCGTTTGTGAGTTCTTTTCACGGTAACCAAGGGAAAGGTGGGCCAGTTGTCGGTCGTTGCCATTGGTCGTGAACAGCGAGATGAGGAGCGGGACGATTGGGCTCGCCTGATTCCGGGTGAAGCACCGCTTGCCGGTCAGGGTAAGAGAAAGAGGCCGCAATCGGATCGCCTCGAAACATCGACAGACCAGGGAGCAAATGCCAGTGCAAGCATGATGCTCCACCGGAGGAGGCCAGCAACACTCGAACCGCGCCCATTGCGGTCCCGCATGGCATGCAAATGGCTCCGGTCCATGATCGCGGACTGGGCCTTGGTGGCGCTGAATTGGCTGATCGTGGGCGCTGTTTTGGTCCCCTTGCGCGAACTCTTCCCACGCGTCTGGTCATTCGGGTATGCGGCGGGACAACCGATTTCCCTGGTAGGTATCGCTATCTTGCATGCCGCCCTGATCACGCTGATTTCATACAGCGAAGGCTTGCACTTCAGCGGCATCACGATTCAAGAGCAAGGAGAGATTCTCGCGAAATCCATCGTATGGGCTACCGTGCTCATGTGCGTGGCTGACACACTGCGGGGATATCCCTGGACCATCAGCGCATTCATCTGTGCCGCCGGGGTTCTGCACTTTGCCGCTCTGTGGGGGTGGAGATGGCGCGTTGCAGTGAACTCGAATCCCGAGCGGACCGACAGCCGCAACGTGCTGATCGTGGGTGCTGGGGGTGCGGGCCGTCGCCTGGCGGCTTACCTGGCCCGGCAGCCCCGTTCGGGCAGACGCATTTGCGGCATCCTCGATGATTCGCGAGGCATGGGCGATGGAGTCGTTGGGCGCGTGACGGACTTGCCCCGAATTGCGCGCAAGGGATTCGTGGACGAGATCATCCTTGCGAGACCTCGCGACAGTAATCTCACGCGGCGGGTACTTAAGGAAGCGCAACGTCTGCGCCTGGATGTCCAGATCGTTCCTGAATTATTCGGGTGCAGTCCGGTGGCGGAAGAGATTGAGCGGTGTGGAGACTTAGCATTGCTTTCCCTCAGTGCGGAGCAGTTGCCCGCCATTGCATTGTTTTTGAAGCGACTGCTCGATGTATTGATCGCGGGCGCGGCTTTGGTGTTCCTACTGCCGTTGCTGGCCGTGATTGCCGCGTTCATCAAGCTGGATTCTCCCGGCCCGGTGCTTTATTGCGCACCCCGAGCCGGAAGAAAAGGTCGGTGGTTCCGCTGCTTTAAGTTCCGAACCATGCTGAGCGATGCGGATCGCCTGAAATTGCGGATGCGACAAAACAACCAGCGGGCGGGGCCATTTTTCAAGATCTGGGATGACCCCAGGATTACGCGGGTTGGCAAATTGCTTCGCCGTTATAGCCTCGATGAATTGCCGCAGCTGTGGAATGTGGTCAGGGGGGAGATGAGCCTGGTCGGCCCCCGGCCACATCCCGTGGACGATGTTGCCGGGTATGAAATTGAACATCTCGCCCGGCTTGACGTCACCCCTGGGATCACCGGGCTTTGGCAGGTCACGGCCCGGCGTGATCCCTCCTTCGATCGAGGAATGGAGTTGGACCGCGAATACATCCGCACCTGGAGCCTCGCGTTGGACGCACGCATCCTGCTAAGAACGCTGCGAGCTGTAGTCCAGGGGAGCGGGGAGTGATGCCGGATCTGCCATGCGGGGCATGGGCGCACTCCCGCGATTGGGGGATGGGCGAGTGCGTCACTAAAACCGTGCTGCTCCCGCTCCAGTTTCTATTCTCCGCGCCGTCTTTCCTGTTTCTGGCGACGCTCACCGCGATGCTGATGCGCCACCCCGATGTGCAGTTTTACCGCATTGATCGCGTTGCCTTCGGGCTGTTGCTGATTGCGGTCGCGGGCAGGACAGTGCTGCTGCGACAGAACCTTTGCGTCTTCCAGCGGGCCAGCTGGCCGATGCTTGGGCTTACATTATTCGCGCTGGCCACCGTAGTCGGAAAGCCCTTTGATCAGGACGCATGGAGCCTTCTGGCATCGAAACTGCTCGTGCCGTTCGCAATGTTCCACATCGCAGGCCTCATCTTCACCAGCGAAGCACGGCTACGGCACTTTGAAATCTTTTGCCTCGTGGTTCTCGCCTACCTGACCTTCACAGCCATCGCATTCCTTTCGGGAGCGCACGCTCTCATCTTCCCTGGATTCATTCTGAATGCCGATCTTGGAATTCATGCGGACCGGGCGCGCGGGCCGTTGTTGCAAGCGGTCGCGAATGGGGTCTCGCTGAACGTGCTGGGCCTGGTCGCTCTGCACAGCTACATGCGAGGAAAGATGCGCGGACCGGCGCTTGCGGTGCTGCTGGCCGCCGTTCCCATTGCAATCCTGGCGACGTTGACCCGGGCGGTTTGGCTCTCATTCGCGGGCGCATTAGTGGCGGTCGCAATTCTATTCTGGCGGTGCCGTTGCCGGAGGGTGTTGCTGGCGATACAAATCGTTGCAGCCGCAGCATTGGCCCTGCTGTTCAGTTCGGAGCAACTGCGATCGACACTGAATGATCGCCTCAACGAAGAAGGTCCTATCGAGTTTCGGCAGGCAGTGTACAACGGCGCCTGGGACATGTTTCTGGAGCGGCCGCTGCTGGGCTGGGGATTTCATCGGATGCCCGACGAACTGCCGCGCCACGTCGCTGGGTATCAGGAAAAAATCTTATACCCGCACAACACCTACCTGGAACTATTGGCGGAGCAGGGTGCGCTCGGTTTTGGCTTGTATGCCTGGCTAATGTGGGAGTTGTGGAGCCTTCGCCGGACTGTAATTCCTGAGCACGAACGGCATGGATTACTCAACCAGAATTTCCATCGCTTGTGGCCCATCATCCTCGGAGTGTACTGGCTCAATGCGGCGGTCGTGGTGATGAGCTACCAGTTTGTGAATGCTCTCATATTCAGCATGGCAGGGATGCTGGTCGCCCAGCGACGTCGGATAGCTCTGGAATTCCCGTGCTGACCATCGCCTATCTGGCCAACCAGTTTCCCTCCGACGTCGAACCCTACGTGGGAGATGAAATCGTAGAATTGCGGCGCAGGGGAAGCGTCGTCATCGCCGGCAGCGTGCGCAGTCCCAAAGACGCGGCGGAGATGCCGGACATAATCCTGCAGCGGGCTGCACTCGGAGTGCTCGGGCCCGCGATGTGGCTGTTGCTGACGAAATGGCACTGCGTTCTGCCACTGCTCATAAGAATCGTGTCGGGCAGGGAGCCAGTCTGGAAGCGGATCAAAGCTCTGCTTCACACCTTGCTGGGCGCGTCTTACGCGACGCTACTGCGAGGCCACAATGTTGATCGCATCCACGTGCATCACGGATATTTCGGGTCATGGATCGGTATGACGGCAGCACGCCTGTTGCACGTCGGGTTCAGCATGACGCTGCACGGCTCGGATCTGTTGCGGAGTGGAAGCTATCTCGATCTCAAGCTCGCGCAATGCGATTTTTGCGTCACCATCTCTGCCTACAACCGCGATTACATTCTGCAGCGATTTCCAGATGTCGATCCGCGGAAGATTCTCGTCTCGCGGCTCGGAGTAGATCCGGTTAAAAGCACCACGCCGGCAAGCCCGCAGATGAAACCAGATTTGCTCAATCTGCTGGCGGTGGGACGCTTGCATCAGGTCAAAGACCATGCCTTTCTCCTGCGCGCTTGCGCGGAGCTGATGACTCGCCAGGTTCCATTCTTCTGCCGCATCGCAGGAAACGGGCCAGAGCGTCGCCGCTTGGAATCGTTGATTGAAGAATGGGGCCTGCAGGAGCGGGTCACCCTCCTGGGGCATATTGGGAGATCGCGTCTCCCGGCTCTCTACGACGCGGCCGATGTGGTCGTCCTCACCAGTCGCAGCGAAGGAATTCCAGTTGTGCTCATGGAGGCCATGGCCCGAGGCAAGATCGTTCTTGCGCCCGCAATTACCGGAATCCCCGAGCTGGTCAGGGCGGGCGAGACCGGATTCCTATACCAGCCCGGCTCCCTCCAGGATTGTCTCGCTAAGCTCCATTTGATTCATTTACAGATGACTGGGGATGAATCCGGCGACCTGATGCATGACATGAGGCGTCGCGCCGTCGCACACGTCGATCAGAACTTCAATCGCGCCAAAAACCTGCACAGCTTCGCAGATTTGTTTCTCCAGCGCACTGCCGCCGCCAGCCGGAACAGGACTCATGCGGATTTTATTTTGCAACAAATATAACTTTGCCTTCAGCGGGACCGAGGTATACCTGTTCGAACTGATGGAACTGCTGCGCGCCCATGGACACGAGGTGGCGCTGTTTTCCATGTCCGACCCGCGAGGGCCAGCCACGCCGTACCATGCGCATTTTGTTCCGCACGTGGATTTCAAAAACCAGCCAGGATTCTGGGCTCGGGCACGGCAGCTGCCGCGCGCCATCTATTCGCTTGAAGCCAGGCAGAAGATTGGCGGCATGATCCGTGAGTTTCGGCCCGACGTTGCCCATGTACGCAACATCTACCACCATCTCACCCCATCGATTCTCTGGGAGCTGAAGGCGCATAGAATCCCGGTGTTGTATCACTTGAACGATTTCAAGCCGCTGTGCCCCAGCTACAACATGGTGTCGAACGGTGAGGCATGCGAGCGCTGTAAAGGCGGAGCTTTCTGGCACACTCTGCGGTCGGACTGCTACCCGGGGATTGGCGCGGGCGTCGCGCTTACCGCCGAAGCCTACGCACATCGCTGGATCCGGAGCTATCAGAAGTGCGTCGGTTTATTTCTGGCCCCAAGCCGGTTTGTCCTTGACAAGTTCGTGGAACATGGCTGGGATGGCTGCCGTTTTCGAGAGTTGCCCCATTTCCAGCGCGCCCACGAAGTGGTACAGGCCGCGCCGGATGCGCCTCTTCTTTATTGCGGGCGCCTTTCCCCAGAAAAAGGCGTAGAGGATCTGCTGCGCGCGATGCAATACACTCCCCAGCTTCATCTGATCATTGCAGGAGACGGCCCTCAGAAGGACGAGCTGCAGCGATTGCAGGCCGATCTGCATTTGTCGAACATAGAATTCGTGGGTCACGTCAGCGCTGAAGAGCGCGACCGCTTGATCCAGCGTTGCCGCTTTACTGTGTTTCCTTCGCATGCGTACGAGACGCTGGGCAAGACGATTCTGGAATCTTACGCGGAAGCGCGTGCGGTCGTGGCGTCAGACTTGGGCTCCCGGCGCGAATTCGTGCGCCATGGCGAGACCGGACTCCTCTACAGCTGCGGAGATGTGAATGAACTTGTTGAGTCGATCCGGATGCTCGCGGCCGACCCGGGACTGAGTGATCGTCTGGGGCGCGCTGGATGGGAGTTCGTCCGCCAGCACTACACTCCCGAGGGGCACTATTCCACGCTATGCGGCATCTATGAGGAACTGATTTCGCGCAAGGCCTCCACACAGATTTCTCCAATCCGAGTGCCATCCTGGAAGACAAGGGAACCGGTCACGCCTGCGACGCCCCGGCTCCGGGTTGCATTCATAGGCGGGCGAGGTGTTATTTCAAAATACAGCGGAATCGAATCATTTTATGAAGAGACTGGTAAACGTCTGGCTGGCATGGGGCACGAGATCACCGTGTACTGCCGCAAATACTTCACGCCCTCGGTGCTTGAGCATAACGGCATGCGGTTGGTCCGGCTGCCCACGTTTCGATCCAAGCATCTTGAGACCGTGATCCACACCCTGTTGAGCACGACCCATGCCCTGACGCAGCATTATGATCTGGTTCACTACCAAGCGCTGGGAGCGGCGCTGTTCTCCTGCATTCCACACCTCTGCGGGACGAAGACGACCGTCACTGTGCAAGGATTGGACTGGCAGAGAAAGAAGTGGGGAAGGCTGGCATCGGCAGTACTGCGGATCGGAGAAGACGCCTCTGCGCATCTCCCCCATCAGACCATGGTGGTGTCGCGAACTCTGGAGCGACACTATCGCGAGGTCCACGGAATTGACGCGGTTTACATTCCCAACGGCGGTTTGCTTCGCGAGCGAATTGAGCCGAAAAAAATTCTGGAATGGGGGCTGGAGCCCGGCCGCTACCTGCTGTTCTTAGGCAGATTCTCGCCGGAGAAGGGTTGTCATTTATTAGTGCAAGCCTTCGAGCGGATCGAGGGTGACGTAAAGCTCGTCATGGCGGGGGGCACGAGTTATTGCGATGAATATCAGAAAGAACTGCTAAGCCACGAAAATGACAGAATCCGCATGATGGGCTGGGTCTCAGGGGAAGATCTTGATGAGTTGCTGAGCAATGCCATGATCTTCGTCCTGCCATCCGATATGGAGGGTCTCTCGCTGGCGCTGCTGGACGCGATGGGAGCAGGATTGTGCGTTCTTGCCAGCGATGTGCCGGAAAACCGCGAGGCAGTGGAAGGAGCAGGATTTACGTTTCGTGCCGGCGACGTAAAGGATCTGAGCGGTCGCCTCCGCTTCCTGATTGCTAACCCTGCAATTCGAGAAGCGGCGGGAAAAGCGGCGCGAAAGCGGGTGGAAGCGGAATATCAATGGGACAAGATCACCCGCGAGATCGAGCAGGCTTACTTCGAGGTGCTCGGGATCAACTCGAACAATGGCAAGAAGCCCAGTACGCACGAACTCTGCCCGAAACCTGAATCAGAGCGCATTGGCGGCTAGTGCAACCGCAACATGGGGCAAGGACGGGTCAAACCCGTCTTTTTTTATTACAATTTAAGAGTTTCGCGCCGCGGGCAGTGTCGATGGCCAGACCCAACGCGTCCCCGAGATGGAATGCAAGATCTGATTGTGGTCACCGGTGGAGCGGGCTTTATCGGCTCCAACTTCATTTTGCAGCGCATGCGAGATGACTCGGCGCGCATTGTAAATTTCGACAAACTCACCTACGCCGGGAATCCTCACAACCTGGAAAGCATCGCGGGCAATCCGCGCTACCATTTCGTGCAGGGCGACATTGTGGATCGCGAACTGGTTCGCAAGACACTGGCACGGCACGAGCCGCGGGCAACCGTGCATTTTGCCGCCGAAAGCCATGTTGACCGGTCGATCCGCGGGCCCGACGATTTCATCCACACCAATGTCAACGGAACCTTCGCGCTGCTGGAAGAGATTCGGGCCTACTGGTCAGGCTTGGGAGAGGAGGACCGTGCGCGCTTTCGATTTCTTCACGTTTCCACAGATGAAGTCTATGGATCTCTGGGGCCCAATGATCCTCCGTTTTCCGAGACTACCGCGTACGCTCCCAACAGCCCCTATGCGGCGTCCAAAGCGGCTTCGGATCACCTGGTGCGCGCGTATCACCACACCTATGGGCTTCCCACGCTGACCACGAATTGCTCCAACAATTACGGCCCCTTCCAGTTTCCCGAAAAACTGATCCCTCTGCTAATTCTGAATGCGCAGCAGGGCAAGCCGCTGCCGGTGTACGGCGATGGCAAGAATGTGCGCGACTGGCTTTACGTGGAAGATCATTGCGAGGCGATTGCCGCTGTGCTGGCGCGGGGCAAGCCGGGCGAGACCTACAACATCGGCGGATGCAATGAAAAGCCGAATATCGAAATCGTGCATAGAGTGTGCGATCTCCTCGATGAGGTCTCTCCGGCAAAGGGCGTTTCTCGGCGCAAGTTGATCACGTTTGTGAAAGACCGGCCCGGTCACGACCGACGCTACGCAATCGACGCGCGCAAAATCGAACGCGAACTGCAGTGGAAACCAAAGGAGACGTTCGATACAGGGCTCCGCAAGACGGTTGGCTGGTATCTGGAGAATGAGGCGTGGGTTCGCGATGTAACCAGCGGCAGCTATCGAGAGTGGATTGCAACTCATTACTCCGGCTAACATCATGAACGACGGCAGAAAATACAAAGGCATCATTCTGGCGGGCGGATCCGGGACTCGGCTGTACCCAGTGACGAGGGCGATGGGAAAGAGCCTGCTCCCGGTTTACAACAAGCCGATGATCTACTACCCGCTGTGCACGCTGATGCTGGCGGGAATCCGGGAAACTCTGGTTATCTCCACCCCGGAGGATCTACCGAAATTCGAGGCGCTGCTGGGGGACGGACGCCAGTTCGGAATTCATCTGCAATATCAAGTCCAGAAGAAACCGGAAGGGATCGCGCAGGCATTCCTGCTGGCCGAGGAATTTCTGCAAGGCTGCCCCTGTGCGCTCGTGCTGGGTGACAACATTTTTTATGGGCACGATCTGGCCAAAGACTTGCGGCAATCGGTGGAGAAATCCCAGGGTGCGCGCGTTTTTGCCTATCCTGTGCAAGATGCGGAGCGTTATGGAGTCGTGGAATTTGATGAGCAGGGGCACGCGCTGAGCATTGAAGAGAAGCCGAAGCACCCGAAATCCAGGTACGCTGTCACCGGGTTGTATTTCTACGACGATCAGGTGGTTCCGATTGCGAAGGCACTCAAGCCAAGCGCGCGCGGAGAACTTGAGATCACGGATGTGAACAAGGAATATTTGAAGCGCGGCCAATTGGAAGTGTGCGTGATGGGCCGCGGCATGGCCTGGTTAGACACCGGTACGCACGAATCGCTGATGGATGCCTCAATGTACATTCAAGCCATCGAGAAGCGGCAGGGACTCATGGTGGCTTGTCCCGAAGAGATCGCTTTTCGTTCCGGATATATCGGCGCGGACGAAATAGAGAAGATTGCGGGGGTGATGAAGAATAGCAGCTATGGAGACTACTTGCTGCAGTTGTTGCGCGAGCGCGTATTTTGAATGACTGTGCCCCACCCATCTATGAATGCCGTAAGAAAAATCCCAAGCACAATTTCTGACGTGTTCGTGCTGGAGCCACGAGTCTTTGAGGACGAGCGCGGCTTTTTTCTGGAAAGTTACAACCAACGAATATTTGCTGGCCTGGGCATTGGCGAGCAGTTCGTACAGGATAATCATTCGTTCTCCACCCGCAACGTACTGCGAGGATTGCATTACCAGGTAGAGCCAGAGATGCAGGCGAAACTGGTTCGCGTGCCGTACGGGGAGATTCTGGATGTGGCGGTCGATCTACGGCGGAGTTCTCCAACTTTCGGCAAGTGGCATGGTGAACGCTTATCGGGAGAAAACAAGCGCATGCTGTGGATTCCCGCAGGTTGCGCGCACGGCTTCGTTGTTCTCTCCGAAACCGCACACGTACTCTACAAATCGAGCGCTTACTACGCTCCGCAATGCGAGCGCACGATCGCCTGGAACGATCCCGATGTCAACGTCAATTGGGAACTGCAGGGCGATCCCATTATTTCTGCGAAAGATCAACGCGGTGTCTGTTTCCGCGATGCCGAGCTTTTCAATTGATTGCGGAGATCGCTCATGAAAGTGATGATCATTGGTGCCACGGGGCTGCTCGGCAAGCCCCTGATACGCCAGTGGACCGGTGCCGAGTTGATTGGCGCCGGATCGCGTGACCTGGACATCCGCGACGGTGCACGGGTTTGCGAATTCATCGAGAAGAACAGTCCCGACTGGATCGTCCTCGCCGCTGCGTACACCGATGTGGATGGCTGCGAGAAGAATCCAGATTTGGCGTTCGCAGTGAATCGCGATGGCGCACTCAATGTCGCGAATGCTGCGAACTCGGCGGGCGCAAAGCTGCTGTTCCTCAGTTCGGATTACGTATTCGACGGCACCAACACTACGCCTTACAAGATCAACGATGTCCGCAATCCGCAGAGCGTCTACGGGCGCTCCAAGGCCGAAGCGGAGCTGCGCCTGCTCGAAATCCTTCCCGATGCCTGCATCGTGCGCACCTCGTGGCTGTTCGGCACCGGCGGGAAGTGCTTTCCGGATACCATCCTGAAACTCGCCGCAACCCGGCCGGAACTGGAAGTGGTGAGCGATCAGCGAGGATCCCCGACTTATACTGTCGATCTGGCGGCAGCCATCATCGCATTGTGTGGGAAGAATGCCGCTGGACTGGTACACGCCTCCAACGCCGGAGAGTGCACCTGGTTTGATTTCGCGCGCGAGATCGTCGACAGGGCAGGCCTGAATACCAAAGTGCGGCCGGTCAGTAGCGCGCAAATGGCTCGTCCGGCACCGCGTCCGGCGTATTCTGTTCTTGCGGCAACGAGCTTGCACCGCTACGGCATCGAAATGCCGGACTGGAAAGATGCGCTGGGTCGCTATTTGGGCGAGAGGCACAGCGTCGCTGGCAATTGATTCGCCGCTCCAATCACTGGTAGGATGCCGCGGGGTTCAGGCAAGGTGAAGCTCATTCAGAACTACATCGACGGGAAGTTCGTCGGGGGAAATTCTCGCTTTGCCGATGTGAATCCCGCAACTGGCGTGGTGATTGCCGAGGTCGCGGCGGCCGACAAGAGTCAGGTCGACCAGGCGGTGGAGAGTGCTCGCAGGGCGCTTCGCGGCGAGTGGGGCCGCCGGAGCGTGCGCGAGCGGACGGCGCAGCTGCACCGCGTTGCCGATGGCATCGAGAAGCGCTTCGATTGCTTTGTTGCCGCCGAGGTCGCGGATACCGGAAAGCCGATCGCCCTCGCTTCCCGGCTCGACGTACCGCGAGCCGCAGCTAATTTCCGCGTCTTCGCTGATCTTCTTCAGGCATCAGGTCTGGAATCTTTTCAGACGGAAACTCCGGACGGCAAGGGCGCGCTGAACTACGCCGTGCGCAAGCCTTTAGGTGTTGTCGGAATCATTACTCCCTGGAATCTCCCGTTGTTGCTGCTCACCTGGAAAGTCGCACCTGCACTGGCATGCGGAAACGTCGTGGTGGTCAAGCCATCGGAAGAAACGCCAGCGACCGCAACCCTTCTCGCGGAAGTCATCCAGGAGGCGGGAATCCCCGATGGCGTGTACAACGTCGTCCATGGATTTGGCCCGAATTCCGCGGGAGAGTTTCTGACCCAGCATCCCGATGTGAATGCCGTGACCTTCACCGGGGAATCCGCAACCGGGGCGGCGATCATGAAGACCGTAGCCGCGTCGGTGAAGCCGGTTTCCTTCGAACTGGGCGGGAAGAATGCTGCTGTCGTATTTGAAGACTGCGATTTTGAGGAGGCGGTTCGCGGGATCAGCGAGGCGGTTTTCCTGAATACCGGCCAGGTTTGCTTGTGCGCGGAACGCGTGTATGTGCAGGAGAAGATTTTTGATCGCTTTGTCGACGCGATGAAGCGAGAGGCCGAGAGCTTGCGCTTGGGCTCTCCGATGGAGAGCACGACGCAACTGGGTCCACTTATCTCCTCGCAGCACCGTGACAAAGTTCTTTCCTACTACGGGCTCGCGCGCGAAGAAGGAGCGATCACGGTGACGGGCGGTGGAGTGCCCCAATTCAGCAACGATCTCGATCATGGGTTTTACGTGCAACCCACGATCTATACTGGGCTGGCGGAAACGGCCCGATGCGTGAAGGAAGAGATCTTTGGACCCGTGTGCCACGTTGCTCCGTTTGGTTCGGAGGAAGAAGCGATCGCCATGGCCAACGATACAAAGTACGGCTTGGCGGCATCCATTTGGACCAGCAACCTGAAGCGCGGGCATCGCGTTGCGCAGCAGATGAATGTGGGCATCACGTGGGTGAATTGCTGGTTTCTGCGGGACCTGCGGACGCCGTTTGGTGGAGTTGGCCTGTCGGGCATTGGACGCGAGGGGGGCATGCACTCGCTGAACTTTTATTCTGAACTGAACAACATCTGCATCCGGCTGTGACGGCGATAGGAGCGCAAGCGGGCGCTATGGGGAAAATCGGGAGCCAGGTGGTCGAAGGTAAGGCCAAGCCGCGCGGCAAGTATCCTCACGTGAAACGCGCCGGTGACTTCCTGATTGTTTCCGGAACGAGCGCGCGGCGCGCGGACAATACGATTGCCGGCGCGCAAGTTGACGACAGGGGTTCGGCTAATCTTGATATTCGCGAGCAGACTCGGGCCGTCATTGAAAACGTCCGCGACATCTTGCAAACGCAAAATGCCGACTTGAAGGATCTGGTCGAAGTCACCTCGTACCTGGTGAGCATGAACGATTTCGCCGGCTACAACGAGATCTACGGAGAGTACTTCGGCTACGACGGCCCGGCGCGCACCACAGTGGCTGTGCACCAGTTGCCCCATCCGCATCTGCTGATTGAAATCCGGGCCGTGGCCTATAAGCCGGAAAAATAGGAGCCAATATGCCGTCGATCAGGGAATTGAAGGCTTTCAATTTTCAGAACTGGATTGAGCAGAATAAGGAGAAGCTGAAGCCTCCGGTGGGCAATGCGCAGGTGTGGGAAGATGGCGAGCTCATGGTCACCGTGGTGGGCGGGCCCAATCAACGGCGCGACTATCACGACGATCCTACCGAGGAATTCTTCTACCAGTTGAAAGGAAACATCTTTCTTCGGCTGATGGAGACTCCGGGAAAGCCTCCGATTGAAGTTCCTATCAATGAGGGAGACATTTTTCTCCTGCCCAGGCACATGCGTCATTCGCCACAACGAGTAGCAGGAAGCATTGGAGTCGTGGTCGAAATGCCGCGCCCCGAGGGCGCTCTCGACGGGTTTGAGTGGTATTGCCAGAATTGCCATCAGCTTTTGCATCGCGCCGAAGTGAAGCTGAGGAGCATCGTGCGCGACCTCCCGCCATTATTCGATCAGTTTTACGGCAACGAAAACTTGCGCAAGTGCAAGCACTGCGGAGCAGTTCATCCCGGCAAAGGCCAGTAGATGCCTGTCATTGACGTCCACAATCATTTTTTCCCGCGAACCTGGCCGGACCTGGCAGCGCGTTATGGCACGCCGGACTGGCCGTGGATCAAGCACACTGAGGCGGGGCAAGCGGACATCATGCTCGGCGAGCGCTTCTTCCGTCACATCGATTCAGCCTGCTGGGATCCCGAGACCAGATTGCAGGGGATGGATCGAGATGGCGTGGATATGCAGGTGATCTCCGCTACCCCGGTACTGTTTGCGTACGAGCGTCCGGCGGCGCATGCGCTCGACTGTGCGCGACTATTCAACGATGCGGCTCTTGAGCTGTGCGCAAATGGAAAGGGCAGATTGAAGTCTCTGTGCCAGGTTCCGCTGCAGGACGTTGATGCCGCTTGCAAGGAACTTACGCGTTGCAAGAAGGCTGGACATCTGGGCGTGGAGATCGGCAACCACGTTGGCGATAAAAATCTTGATGACCCCGGGTTAGTGACGTTCTTGCATCACTGCGCGGACGAAGTCATGCCCGTTCTCGTGCATCCGTGGGACATGCTGGGCCAGCCGCGCATGCCGAATTACATGATGCCGTGGACGGTTGGCATGCCGGCCGAAACGCAACTGGGCATCGTGGCCATGATTCTGGGTGGCGCGTTCGACCGGCTGCCGCAGAGCCTGCGTATCTGTTTCGCACACGGCGGCGGGAGTTTTGCTTTCCTGCTCGGCCGTTTACAGAATGCCTGGGAGCATCATCCCGTGGCTCGTGGGACGTGTGAGTTATCTCCACGAGATTACCTGAATCGTTTTTATGTGGACTCGGCCGTTTTTGACCAGCGTGCGCTCGAATTTCTCGTCGCTACGATGAAACCGGAACGCGTCATGCTGGGCTCAGACTACCCGTTTCCCCTCGGAGAGCATCGTGTAGGGGAATTGATCCGCAGCAGCCAGCTGAGTGCGCAGGCGAAGGCTCGGTTGTTGGCAGATAATGCGGCTGAGTTTCTGGGATTGGAAACAAAGCCCGATCGGACCGCCGACACCGCCGCAAGCGCCGCCGAGCCCGTGCAAGTGCAGCCAGAACAGCTCACTTACAGTTCCTACTTGCAGGTTCCTGAACTGCTGGACTTGCAGCGGCCGCAATCCTCGCCGCAGCACCACGACGAGATGCTGTTCATCATCGTCCATCAGACTTACGAATTGTGGTTCAAGGAACTGCTGCATGACGTGGATGCGGTGGTTGCGAATCTGAAAGCAGCCGGAGCGAATCCTCAGTCGCACGATGAACCTTACGAGGCGGCGCGGCTGCTGCGGCGCTGCACCGAGATCACCCGCGTGCTGGTCGAGCAGTTCACGATTCTGGAGACCATGCTGCCAACTCATTTTCTGGCTTTTCGGGGGAAGCTGGAGCCGGCCAGCGGCTTCCAGTCGGAGCAGTTTCGCGAACTGGAATTCCTGTGCGGCCTGAAGGACGAAAAGATGCTTCGCTATCACCGGCCGACGCCGGAAGCTTACGCGCAATTGGAGCGGCGCTTGCGAGAACCTTCCCTGCACGACGTCTTTTTTCAGGCACTGCACACGCTGGGCAAGTTGCAGGTGAATGATGAGGCGACGGAGCGGGACCGGTTCGAGGCTCGCGCCCGTGCAGTGTTGTCCTTATACCGCGACGAGCATCGTTACCGGCATTGGATCGATGTATGCGAACGGCTAACCGAGTTCGACGAACTGGTAGTCAGCTGGCGCCTGCGACACATTCAGCTGGTAGAGCGCGTCATTGGAGCTCGCATGGGCACCGGCGGCAGTGCCGGCGCTTCTTACCTCAAGCACACGCTGGACAAAAAATTCTTTCCCGAACTCTGGGAGGCTCGCACGCTGCTGACCCAGTGATTCTCGGAACTGCAAGCAGCATGTTCTCGCCATGATGCGCAATCCCCAAACGATCACGCTCATTGGTGCCGGGCTGACTGGGCCGCTGCTGGGACTTGAACTCGCACGCCGCGGCTTCAACGTCGAAATCTACGAACGACGGCCCGACATTCGGCGCGCAAAAATTAACGCCGGGCGATCTATCAATCTGGCAGTCTCGGCGCGCGGCATTCACGCGCTCAATCGGGCTGAGCTTTGGCAATCGATGCAGGACATCGTAATCCCCATGAAGGGGAGAATGATGCATTCCATTGCTTCTGACTTGACCTTCCAGCCCTACGGTCGAACCGAGTGGGAGGTGATCAATTCCGTTTCCCGCGCCGCGTTGAACATTGCGATCATGAATGCTGCTGAAAGCCAAGGAGTAAAAATCCATTTTCAGCAACGCTGCACGGGAATCGATCTGAAAACGAGGCAACTCCGCATGCGCGATGAGAGGGATGGTACGGAGCGCTCGATCGACGCCGAAGTGGTGATCGGTTGTGATGGTTCTGCGTCCGCGATTCGCGGCGAGATGCTGAAACTGAACCGGTTCAACGTTTCTCAGGAATATCTAGACTATGGCTATAAAGAACTGACCATTCCCGCCGGGCCTAGCGGGAAACACGCGCTAGAGCCGCACGCGTTGCACATCTGGCCGCGCGGTAATTACATGTTGATCGCCTTGCCCAACGTGGATGGCACATTTGCCTGCATCTTGTTCCTGCCTTTCGAAGGGCGGGACAGCTTTGCACAACTTACGTCGCCTTCTTTAGTCAGGGAGTTCTTTCAGTCGCGTTTCCCGGACGCATTTGCGATGATGCCGCATCTGGAAGACAATTTCTTCGCCAGTTCCACCGGCGCAATGATCACCGTCAAATGCTCGCCTTGGCACGCCAAAGATACGCTCTTGCTGGGTGATGCAGCCCATGCCATCGTGCCGTTTTTCGGGCAGGGGATTAACTGCGGATTTGAGGACTGCACGGTTCTGCTGGAGCTCATTGAGGTCCACGCATCGGATTGGCAGCGCATCTTCCGCGACTTCGAACTGGCTCGCAAGGCCAATACAGATGCCATCGCGGACATGGCCGTAGAAAACTTCATCGAAATGCGAGATCGCGTTGCCGATCCCCGTTTTCTTCTCCGCAAGAGAGTTGAGCTGGCGCTGGAGGCCAAGTACCCGCAGCTCTTTGTACCCAAATACTCTATGGTGACGTTTCATCAGGTTCCGTACGCCACGGCCAAGCGGCGAGGGGAGATACAAGATCGGATCCTCACGGATCTTTGCGCCGGCTTGAATAGTGTCGATGAGTTGAACTGGAGAAGGGCTGACGAACTGATCACTGCTGAAGTCAGCCCACTGGAGATGGCTTGAGCACGACAACGTATCGACTCGGGAAGGAATTCGCGCGGCAGATGGATGCGCAGGATCCTCTTGCGCAGTTGCGGCAGCGGTTCCACATTCCGAAGACGAACACTGGCGCCGACTGCGTTTATCTGTGCGGGCATTCGCTCGGACTTGAACCGAAGCACGCTGCTCTGTATGTGGAGCAGGAACTTCGGGACTGGGCCGACCTGGGTGTTGAGGGACACTTCGCGGGCAAGAATCCATGGTTCACCTATCACCGCTTATTGACGCAGCAAACCGCGGAGTTGGTTGGGGCTGAACCGTCAGAAGTCATAGTCATGAATTCGCTCACGGCAAATCTGCACCTTATGATGGTGTCGTTTTACCGGCCTACGGCGGATCGCCACAAGATCTTAGTGGAGGGCGGCGCGTTTCCCTCCGACCAGTATGCGGTCAAGTCCCAGATTCGGTTTCACGGCTTCGACCCGTCGTCATCGCTCATGGAACTTAGGTTGCGTACGGACGAGGCTTGCCTGCGCGAGGAAGATATCCATACAGTGATTGAGAGGGAAGGGAAATCAATCGCGCTCATTCTGCTGGGAGGTGTGAGCTACGTTACGGGTCAAGCCTTAGATTTGGCGGCCGTGACCGAAGCTGGGCATAAGAAAGGATGCATCGTAGGCTTCGATCTCGCACACGCCGCCGGAAATATTCCCTTGCGGTTGCACGATTGGGGCGTCGACTTCGCCGTCTGGTGCAACTACAAATACCTGAACGGCGGCCCCGGGTGCGCTGGCGGATGTTTTGTTCATCAGCGGCACGCTCGCGCCTGGGACGTTCCGCGTTTTGCCGGCTGGTGGGGCCACGACGAGAAGACAAGGTTTCAGATGGGACCGGAGTTCGATCCCATGGAAGGAGCGCAAGGTTGGCAGCTCAGTAATCCACCGATCCTGGCGCTTGCCCCATTACGCGCATCGCTCGACATCTTCTCGGAAGCGGGGATGGAACGGTTGAGAGCGAAAAGCGTGGCGCTCACCGGCTATGCAGAATTTCTTCTGCGCGAAAGGCCGTCCAAATTCTCCATCCTTACGCCGGCAGAGCCCGGCCAAAGGGGAGCGCAACTTTCGCTCCGAGTTCCGCAACAGGGGCGCAGTATTTGCGACAAGTTGGCAGGGCAGGGAATCATTGGTGACTGGCGGGAGCCCAACATATTCCGCATCGCGCCCGTGCCGCTATACAACTCATTCTACGACGTGTTTCGCTTTGTAGAGCATTTCTCATCCCGCCTCATCTGACGTCGCCTGCCTCAACTCTGCACGGTTCTGCGTTACCTCAGTAACTCTGCCCCGGTTGGAGCAGAACCTACAATCGCATTATGGGGAGAGTTGCGTTCAAGAACGGACGCGGGTGGGCGCTCGGGATTGCGGCCTTGGTGTGCGTCCACATCGCCGTATCGGTTTTGGCGAAACGCAGCTTCGCGCTGACCGCCTTTGGCGATATTCTTCAGAACCTCATTCTGCTCGCGGCCACCCTGGTATTTTTCACGAACTTCCGGCGCGCATCTCCCAAGAACCGCCTTTTCTGGGCGCTGATGACCATGGGACTCGGTTTGTGGCTTGCTTCCCAGGTGATGTGGACTTACTTCGAAGTCTATTTGCGCCAGGAAGCGCCCAATCCATTCGTAGGCGATGTAATTCTGTTTTTACATATTGTACCGATGATGGCCGCGCTGGCCATCTTGCCCCATGTGCAGCACGATGACCACGGCATCCGGGTGGATACGCTCGATTTCACTCTGCTGCTTACCTGGTGGCTCTTCCTTTACTTGTTTGTAGTAATCCCGTGGCAATACGTGCATCCAGTGGAAACAACCTACGGCCGCAGTTTCGATCTGCTATACGTCGGAGAAGAACTCGCACTGGCAGCGGGCTTGCTGCTGGTGTGGCGGCGAAGCCGGGGCGAATGGAGAAACATCTATTTTCATTTTTTTGCGGCAAGCTTGGCTTACTGCGTGGCTTCGTTGACCGCCAGTGAGGCCATCGATTTGCATCTGTATTACACGGGAAGCGTATTTGACGTGCCGCTGATCGCGGCCATGGCGTGGTTTGTGCGTATTGGTTTTCTGGCACGCGATGTCGAAACAGAAACTGTGGCGGAAGGACCGGCGGCGCGCGGATTCGGAATCTGGAAAGCGCGACTCGCCATGATCGCTGTTTTTATTACTCCGCTGATGATGGCCTGGGCCGAATTCGGAGGCAAGGCCCCACAGGCAGTTCGCAGTTACCGTATGCTGCTAACTGTGGCGGTCATGGTGGTTCTGGGCGCACTGGTATTCGTAAAGCAACATCTACTTGATCAGGAACTGCTCAGCTTGCTGCGTTTGTCGCGTCAAAATCTGGACGAAACCTGCCGCCTGAAAGACGAACTTGAAAATAAGGAACAGTCGCTGCGCTGGCACAGTCTCGAGCTGCAGCGTAAGAATCTCGAACTGCAAGAGATTTCCTTTACCGATGTGCTGACCGGAGTATGGAACCGGCGCTACCTGGAGGAGATCCTTACGGCCGAAGCCGGACAGGTGCTGCGAAATTACCAGCGCGCGAGAGGTTCTGAGATCCGCAAGATGGACCATCGCGATCTGGTGTTCATCATGGTGGATGTCGACTTCTTCAAGCAGGTCAATGACCTCTACGGACACCCCGCGGGCGATCGGTTGCTGCAACTGGTGGCTCAGCGGCTCTCTACGGTGGTTCGGAAGTCCGATGTACTGGTGCGTTGGGGCGGCGAAGAGTTTCTGATCATGAGCCGCTCGACCGATCCCTCCGGCACACCTGCGTTCTGCAGCCGCGTGCTCGAAGTTATGGCCTCCGAACCGTTTGATCTTGGCCATGGAATATCGGTGAGGAAAACCTGCTCGGTAGGTTGGGCCGCATATCCATGGTGCCGCTCGGCATTTGAGGCAATTTGTCCGGAAGAATCTATTGCGCTTGCGGATGCCGCGCTTTATATGGCCAAGGGCGTCGGAAGAAATCAGGGAGTCGGCATCGTTCCCGGGGAAAGTGCTCATGCTTCTTCGGAGGCCATCACTCTCATAGCGGCCCGCGAAGGCAAACCGCCACTTTGCCGGCTGGTGAATACACCGTGTCCCAGCGTGACATCGCACAGTATTGTCGCCCTCAACGCGGCAGAAGTCATTCCCGAGAAGTCGTAATGTATGCGTGCCTGACCGCCTCAGTCATCCACTCTCAGCCTGTCGCGCTTGACCGATACAAGCCGGGTTGCATACATTGAGTTGCCGGCTTACGGCGCCGAGGCATACCTGCTAATGAACGCAAAAACTCCCGTGAAGAAGACAGGACTTCGTCAGAAAGCGCAGCTGATGTCCGCATCGGAAATTGAACGTACGCTGGTGCGGCTCGCCTACGAAATCGTGGAAAAGAACGACGGGGTCACCGGACTAGGCCTGGTAGGGATTCGCCGCCGAGGTGTGCCGCTGGCCGAACGGCTGGGCAAGATCATCACCAGGATCGAGAATGCCAAAGTGCCGGTAGGAACTTTGGATATCACTTTCTATCGTGACGATCTCTCCACCCTGGGTCCCAAGCCAGTGGTGCAGGAGAAAGAGATTGGGTTCGACATCGAAGACAAAAATATCGTCCTGGTGGACGATGTGCTGTTCACGGGCCGAACGACGCGCGCTGCGCTGGATGCATTGTTCTCGCACGGACGGCCTCAGCGGGTGCAGCTCTGCGTGTTGATTGACCGGGGTCATCGGGAAATTCCGGTGGAGGCAACATTCGTGGGTCGCAACGTGCAAACAACCATGAATGAAGTGATCGAAGTGAAGTTGACGGAAGTCGATGATGCCGAAAAGGTTCTACTGATGGAACGATAAGAGATCCGCGAATGCATAAATAAAAGGCCGGTGGCCTGAGATCACCGGCCTTTTGCTTTGGTGAGCCTAGGCGATTCTGGCGCAAACTGCTTTCGTTTGCGTGTACAAGTTGAGAACATCGTGGCCCATTTCGCGGCCCCAGCCGGATTGCTTGTAACCTCCGAACGGCAGCCCGGCATCGAAGATGTTGTAACAGTTGATCCAGACCGTGCCCGCGCGCAGTTGCTCGGCCACAAGGTGCGCCTTGCCGATGTCGCGCGTCCATACGGCCGCGGCCAGACCGTAGTCGCTGTCATTGGCGCGCGGGATGATCTCCTCGGGATCGGTGAACGGCATGGCCGTCACCACTGGTCCGAAGATTTCTTCCTGCACAACTTTCATATCCTCGTTAGTGTTGACCAGCACTGTGGGCTCGACGAAGTACCCGCGTTCGCCAGCTTTGTGACCACCGGCCACGGCCTTGGCCCCCTCCGAGAATCCCGACTCGAGATAGCCGCAGACTCGATTCAGTTGCTCCTCCGAAACCAGCGGGCCCATCTGCGTATCAGGTTCCAGGCCAGAGCCAACCTTGATTTTCTTGGCGTGCTGGGCGACGCCCTCGACCACCTGATCGTAGACAGCCTTCTCTACGTATAACCGAGACCCGGCGCAGCAGCACTGCCCGTGATTGAAGAAGATGGCGCTGGCTGCTCCGGGAATCGCGGTTTCAAGATCGGAATCTTTGAAGACCACATTGGGAGACTTTCCACCCAGTTCCAGGGACACTTTCTTCAGGTTGCCTGTTGCCGCATGTACGATCAGCTTTCCCACTTCCGTCGATCCGGTGAAGGCGACCTTATCCACGTCGGAGTGGGCTGCCAGAGCGGCTCCGGCGGTTTCCCCATATCCGGGAACGATATTCACCACGCCCTCGGGGAATCCGGCTTCCAAGATGAGTTCGCCCAAGCGCAACGCGGAGAGCGGAGTTTGCTCCGCAGGCTTCAACACGACCGTGCAGCCCGTTGCCAGCGCCGGCCCCAGCTTCCAGGCCGCCATTAGCAGTGGGAAATTCCATGGAATGATTTGTCCCACGACCCCGACCGGTTCCCGCAGAGTGTAGGCGAGGTACTTCGCCCCCGGAGTGTAGGGAACTGACAAGGGAATCGTGTTGCCCTCAAGCTTTGTGGTCCAGCCAGCCATGTAGCGGAACATATCTACGGCGAGCGGGACATCCGCAGCTTTGGCAACGTTGAGCGGCTTGCCATTATCAAGGCTTTCGAGGTACGCGAACTCCTCCGTATGTTGCTCGAGAAGATCAGCGAGCTTCCATATCAGGCGGCCGCGTTCGGATGCTGTCAGGCGGCGCCATGCGCCATGGTCAAACGCTTTACGCGCAGCTTTCACAGCCAGATCGATGTCGGCGCGATCTCCTTCGGCGACTTGAGCCAGCACTTCGCCGGTCGCAGGATTGTAGCTGGGGAAAGTTTTTCCGGACGCAGCGCTGACCCACTGTCCGTTGATTAACATCTTTCGCGGCTTGTCGATGAACTCCGCCACTTGCGGATGGATGTGCGGGGAAACTGCAATGCCCATAGGTCCTCCTTGGTCGAAAGATTTGCAAGGCAGAATGAAGCCGGGCGATATGAAATTGGGGCTATCGTAGTCCGGCTGGCGGGCAAAGTAAATGCCGGGTAGGCAAAAAATTTTTGCTATAGGTTTGGTGCAATTTGCCGATCGCGCCGCTACTCGCCGTAGGGAACCCAGATGTTTTTTACTTGCGTCGCGTGCTCCAGGAACCAACGCCCTTCCGCAATTTTGGGGTCGAACCAATCGATGACCCGGCCCTCGTTGGTCCAGACCTGCTTCAGGTTGCCGACGGACATCGCTTTCGCCGGGGCGACGAGCGTCTCGTCGCCATAACACCAAATCGCGTCCACATCGTCGTGCTCGGCGAGAGTTTTCAACAATTGCGAAACATAGCCGGTCACGATGTTGATAGCGCCTGCGGGCATGTCGCTGGTATCGAAGAGCTGGTAAAGATCACCGGTGATGAGGGGATACTTTTCGGAAGGAACTGCGACCACCGTGTTGCCCAGCGCAAGTAGCGGCATCGTGAGAGACAGGAATCCAAGCAGGGGCGCCTCGGCAGGACAGATTACGCCAACGGTCCCGAGCGCTTCATTCATTGCGATCGCAATATTGCGGAACGGAGGATTGTGGACCGCGCCATCGAACTTGTCGGCCCACGCGGCATAGGAGAAGATGCGCTCGATGCTGAGATCAACCTCCTGGCCAGCCTGCTTCGTACCCAGTGCCGTTGCCAGGTGGTGGATGATTTCCGCCCGCCTGAGCGCAAGATTTTCTGCGCAGTAATACAGCACCTGGGCCCGGTTGTGCGCGGTGGCCTTCGTCCATCCCGCAGCTTTGCGTGCCGCTTCTACCGCGTTGCGAATGTCTTTTCGATTGCCCAGCGGGGCTTCGCCCAGCAACCGTCCGTCGGCAGAGCGTACTTCCATGCTGTAGCCGGAATCCGGACGAGCCTGTTTGCCGCCGATATAAAGCTTGACTGTGCGGTCGACGGCCGGAGTGCTGGTCTCGGGCTGGGATGGTTCGAGTGGAGCAGGAGCGGCGCCGGCACTCAGCTTAGGAGCATGCTTAAACCATTTCGGTTCCAGGTATTCAAGCAGGCCTTCTCGTCCGCCTTCGCGACCGTAGCCGCTCTCGCGATATCCACCAAAGCCGCAGGCGGCGTCGAACATATTCGTGCAGTTTACCCAGACCACTCCCGCCTTGATCTGGGCCGCCACATGCAGCGCAACGTTGATGCTCTCACTCCAGACGCAGGACGCGAGTCCGTAAACGGTGTTGTTGGCCAGTTCAACAGCTTCGTTTGGCGTGCGGAATGTCATGGCCGCGAGCACTGGACCAAAGATTTCCTGCTGCGCCA